>NZ_BOOA01000029.1 GCF_016862995.1 Acrocarpospora phusangensis | reverse complement strand
AGGCCACCTGGCCTGCGACGGAGTCCGTGGGCGATCCAGCCGGGTGGCCGCGAGCCGGGTCTGCCGGCGGGGGCGCAGCGGAATCGGCGGAGGGGTCTCGGTCGGGGATGCCGCCGCTGCCGGCCTGGCCCGCGAGTGCCGCCGCCGAAGCCGACGCCGAGCCGGTACGCGAGCCGGTGCGGACCGGGGAACCCGGAGATGTGCCGGTGTGGCCGCCGCGGCTGCCCGGCGAGGCCGCGCACGCTGAGGACGGCATGGGCGACGACCCGCCGGTGGTTCCCCGGCACTGGCCCACCGCTGAGACAGAGAGGGCCGGGCGGACGCTGCGCCCGTGGTCGGCGCCCGGCAGGGTGCCCGCCACTGTTGCCGAGTCGCAGGCGGAGTCCATTCCCGAGCCGCAGACGCTGGAGACGCCGCTGTGGCCGTCCTCGGTCGGCGCGCACGCGACCTCCGAGGCCGAGGTCGCTGATCTCCCTGAGGCTGCCGCCGCCGCGCCTGCCGAAGCCGGGGCTCCGGCTGCGTCCGACAGCGAACCGGCCGGGGCGCAGTGGCCGGCTTTCGGGTCGTGGCCTTCGGCGCCGGTCATCGGCAGCCAGGCCCAGGGCGTACCGGCGGAGGAGGAGACGGCCGCGCAGCTGCCAGAGACGCTTCCCGAGACGAGCGCCGGGGTGCCTGCCTGGTCGCAGGAACAGGACGGCCGGGACGAGCAGGACCATCTCGGCGGGCAGGACTATCGGGACGGACAGGGCGGCCCAGAAGATCGGGGCGGCCCGGACAGCGCGGACGGTCCGGACGCGCGGGGAGGCCCGGACAGGCTGAGTGGGCGCGAGGCTTCGGATCACGAGGCTTCGGATGAAGCTGAGGCGGCCGAGGACGACCGTGACCAGGTCACCGTGCCCGGGGAGCGGGAAGGCGGCCTCAACTGGCCAGAGGAGCGAAAAAGCAACCTCAACATGCCCGGGGAGCGGGAAAGCGGCCTCAACTGGCCAGGGGAGCGGGAGAGCAACCTCAACATGCCCGGGGAGCCTGCCGAGTGGCCGCCGGGACCGGGCAGGTGGCGGTCCGTGGAGCCGCTGCCGCCGCTGCCCGAGGAGACCGTGGCGGAGACCACGATCCCCCGCCGGGACGTGCTGTACCCGATCAAGGACGCGTCACCCGGGCCGTTGCGACGCCTGCACGGCGAGAACACCCCGGCCGAGGGCATCGTCCTGCCGCCCGTACCGCAGCAGCAGGCCTACCGTCAGCCGCCGCCCCCGGCCAGGATCGAGCAGCCCCCGGCGAGGGTCGAGGAGCCGCCTGCGTCCGGCGGCGCGGGACGCAAGGTCGTGCTCGCGATCTGCTCGGTGATCGTGGTGGGCGCGATGGGCGCGGCGGCCTACTTCGCCTACACCGACGCGGGCGACCCGCTGGCGGCCAGCTCCGCCCCGGCGGCCGCCGAGCCCTCGGCCGTACCGGAGGAGGGCCCGGACCCCGCCCCGGTGACCGCCGCCGTGCTCGACTCCGAAGCCACCGACCCACGCAAACTCACCCTGGCCGAAGCGTTCCCCGACTCGCGGATCAGCGTCGAGGGCCGCACCTTCCGGCGGGTCAAGGTGAACATCACCGACAAGTGCGAGGACGCCGCCGCCGGCGCGTTCGCCGAGGCCCTGGCCCAGCACCAGTGCCGCCGCGTGCTCCGCGCCACCTACGTGGACAGCCGCAAACAGTACGCGATCACCACCGGCATCGCCGTCCTGCCCACCAAGGAAGCCGCCCTGGAGGTCGACAAGACCAAGAACCTGGGCGGCAACCTCTGGTTCCGCGGCCTGGACGGCGAACCCGAGAGCGGCGCCGAGCGGGTCTCCATCTCCGGCGGCTACGCGGCGGGCATGGTCTGGGGCCGCTACATCGTCTTCAGCTACGCCACCTACGCCGACGGCCACACCCCGGTCGAAAAGGAAAAAGACCTAGGCCCGGTCAGCGGCGCCTTCCGCGACCACACCGCCGCCATCATCGAAAAACGCATCACCAGCTGACTCGGTAAGGGCACCGCGGCGGCCACGGGCAGCCAGCTCGACTGACGCTGCGTCAGCTCTTGGCGAGGTCGCGTACCCGGCGGGTCTGGAGGGCGCGCGGCGCCAACTCCTCGTCCGGGGGGTAGCGGACCTCTTCCAGGGTGAGGCCGAGGGCGGGTGCCACGTGGATGCCGGAGTCGCGTTCCGCGCGGGCCAGCGCCTCGGCGGGCCACTCGACCGGGCGGCGGCCCTCGCCGACCGCCAGCAGCGAGCCCACCAGGGCCCGCACCATCGAATGGCAGAAGGCGTCCGCGACCACGGTGGCCACCAGGATGCCGTCAGGCCCGCGCTCCCAGTCCAGCCGCTGGAGCTCCCTGATCGTGGTCGCGCCCTCCCGCTTCTTGCAGAACGCGGCGAAGTCGTGCTCCCCCAGCAGCCCCGCGGCGGCGGCGTTCAGCGAATCCACGTCGAGCGGCCGATTGTGCCAGAGCACGTCCCGCCGCCGCAGCGGGTCCACGCCGCCGGGAGCGTCACCGACCCGGTAGGCGTACCGCCGGGAAAGGGCCGAGAAGCGGGCGTCGAAACCGGCAGGAGCCACGGACAGCCGGTGAACCCTTACATCGGGGCTCAGCACCCCCGCGAGCCGCCGTAAGAGCGCAGAGAGCTCCACATCGGCTTCCAGGTCCACATGCGCGACCTGCCCCCGCGCGTGCACCCCCGCGTCGGTACGGCCCGCGACCGTCAACCCCGGCGGCTCCGCCCGCAGAATCCGGCCGAGCGCCTCCTCGATCTCCCCCTGGACGGTCCGGCGCCCCGGCTGCCGCGCCCACCCGGAGAAATCCGTCCCGTCGTACCCCAGATCCAGCCGCACCCTGACCATCGGAACATCCCCTTCAAAACAAACGGGTCCGGCGCCCTGAGCGGACACCGGACCCATCCACGACCTGAAGATCAGGCGTCGTCCTTCTTCGCCTCGCCGGCCTCGGTGGCCTCCGTGGCCTCGGCCGTCTCGGCGGCCTCGGTCTCCGGAGCCTCCGCGGCTTCGGGAGCCTCGGCGACCTCAGCGGCCTCGTCGGCGACGGCGGGAGCCTCGGGCGCGGCGGCGGCCGGGGCGGCCTTCGCGACCTTGACCGGGTTCAGCGGCTCGGTCACCAGTTCGATGATCGCCATCGGGGCGTTGTCGCCCTTCCGGGGACCGATCTTGGTGATCCGGGTGTAACCACCGGGACGCTCGGCGAACGTCGGGGCGATCTCCGCGAACAGGTGGTGAATGACACCCTTGTCCCGGACGATCGTCATGACCTGGCGACGGTTGTGCAGGTCGCCCTTCTTCGCCTTGGTGATCAGCCGCTCCGCCAGCGGGCGGAGCCGCTTGGCCTTGGCCTCGGTGGTACGGATCCGGCCGTGCTGGAACAGCTGGGTGGCGAGGTTCGCCAGGATCAGCCGCTCGTGAGCCGGGCCGCCGCCGAGACGGGCGCCCTTGGTGGGCTTGGGCATGGAATGCTCCTTGTGGATAACCCGCCCCGGCCGTACCAGGTACCGGGGTCGGGCCGACCGGCGAACCGGTCGTTACGTGATCTTCTAGTACTGCTCGGTCTCGATGAAGCCGCCGTCCTCGTCGTCGTACCCGCCACCGGCGACCGCGGTGGGGTCGAATCCGGGCGGGGAGTCCTTGAGGGCGAGACCCATCTCGTGCAGCTTCTGCTTGACCTCTTCGATGGACTTGGCACCGAAGTTCCTTATGTCCAGCAGGTCCTGCTCGCTGCGCGCCACGAGCTCACCCACGGTGTGGATGCCCTCGCGCTTGAGGCAGTTGTAGGAACGGACCGTCAGGTTCAGCTCCTCGATCGGCAGCGCCAGGTCGGCGGCCAGGGCCGCGTCCGTCGGCGACGGGCCGATGTCGATGCCCTCGGCCTCGACGTTGAGCTCGCGGGCCAGGCCGAAGAGCTCGACGAGGGTCTTACCGGCCGAGGCCACCGCGTCGCGGGGCTTCATGCACGGCTTGGTCTCGACGTCGAGGATCAGGCGGTCGAAGTCCGTGCGCTGCTCGACACGGGTGGCCTCGACCTTGTAGGTGACCTTGAGGACCGGGGAGTAGATCGAGTCGATCGGGATGCGCCCGATCTCCTGGCCCGGCTGCTTGTTCTGCGCGGCGGAGACGTAGCCGCGACCGCGCTCGACGGTCAGCTCCATCTCCAGCTTCGCCTTGCCGTTCAGCGTGGCGATGTGGAGCTCGGGGTTGTGCACCTCGACACCGGCCGGGGGCGCGATGTCGGCGGCGGTGACCTCGCCGGGACCCTGCTTGCGCAGGTACATGACCACCGGCTCGTCGTGCTCCGACGAGACCACCAGGGCCTTCAGGTTCAGGATGATGTCGGTGACATCCTCCTTGACCCCGGGCACGGTGGAGAACTCGTGCAGCACGCCCTCGATGCGGATGCTCGTGACGGCCGCGCCCGGAATGGACGACAGCAGCGTGCGGCGGACCGAGTTTCCGATGGTGTAACCGAAGCCCGGCTCCAGCGGCTCGATGACGAACTTGGACCGGTGCTCTTCGAGGGACTCCTCGACGAGGCTGGGACGCTGTGCGATGAGCATGCGTATCTCCTCTTTCACGGTGGCGCCCGCTATTTGACGCCACTCGCCTACAACCATGATGCCGCACGGCCCCAAATGCGCGGGCCGTGCGGCAAAGACAAGCCTTACTTGGAGTAAAGCTCGACGATGAGCTGCTCCTGGACCAGCGTGTCGATCTGCTGGCGGACCGGGAGCTGGTGCACGAGGATGCGCATGGCCTCCGGCGAGACACCCAGCCACGCCGGGACGGTCTTGTCCCCGGCGGTGGCGCGGGCCACCTCGTACGGCAGCAGGTTGCGCGACTTCTCCCGCACCTCGACGATGTCGTGCTCGCGCACGCGGTACGACGGGATGTCGACCTTCTTGCCGTTCACCAGCACGTGCCCGTGACGGACCTGCTGGCGGGCGGCGTCGCGGGACTCCGCGAAACCGGCGCGGTAGACCACGTTGTCGAGACGGCTCTCCAGGATCTGGAGGAGGTTCTCACCGGTCTTGCCGGCCTTGCGGTTGGCTTCCTCGTAGTAGTTGCGGAACTGCCGCTCGAGGATGCCGTAGATACGGCGGGTCTTCTGCTTCTCCCGGAGCTGGAGCTGGTACTCCGACTCCTTGGGACGGCCTCGGCCGTGCTCACCCGGCGGGTAAGGACGGATCTCGATGGGGCACTTCGCGGACTCGCACTTCTTGCCCTTGAGGAAGAGCTTGGTCTTCTCCCGACGGCAGAGCTTGCAGTCCGCACCCGTGTAACGAGCCATTTCTCTCTATCTCCTGGTCAGACTCGGCGGCGCTTCGGCGGACGGCAACCGTTGTGCGGAACCGGGGTCACGTCCTGGATGGACCCGACCTCGAGCCCGGTCGCCTGAAGCGAACGGATCGCGGTCTCCCGGCCGGAGCCGGGGCCCTTCACGAAGACGTCGACCTTGCGCATGCCGTGCTCCATGGCCCGGCGGGCGGCGTTCTCGGCCGCCATCTGCGCGGCGAACGGGGTGGACTTGCGAGAGCCCTTGAACCCGACGTGGCCGGCGCTGGCCCAGGAGATCACGTTCCCGTTCGGGTCGGTGATCGAAACGATCGTGTTGTTGAACGTGCTCTTGATGTGGGCGTGCCCGTGAGCGACGTTCTTCTTTTCCTTGCGGCGCACCTTCTTGGGCGCGCCCTGGCGGCTCTTCGGCGGCATTTAAGCGCTTCTCCTGAAATGTGGCTGCTAAGGACTACTTCTTGCCCGGCTTCTTCTTGCCGGCCACGGTCTTCTTCTTGCCCTTGCGGGTACGCGCGTTCGTCTGCGTCCGCTGACCGTGGACAGGCAGGCCCTTGCGGTGCCGGATGCCCTGGTAGCAGCCGATTTCGATCTTGCGACGGATGTCCGCCTGAACTTCGCGGCGGAGGTCACCCTCGATCTTGAAGTTCGCCTCGATGTAGTCACGCATGGGCACGAGCTCGGCGTCGCTGAGCTGGTGCACGCGCAGGTCACCGCTGACGCCGGTGGCCTTGAGGATCTCCAGGGCGCGGGTGCGACCGATTCCGAAAATGTAGGTGAGAGCGATCTCCAGCCGCTTGTCGCGGGGGAGGTCGACGCCAACCAGGCGAGCCATGGTCGGGCATTCTCCTTCGTTTGGGCGGAGGTCCTGCGCCTCACTACCCCTCCCCATGCCCGGGGTGAGGGCCCCGGCCTCCGACCGGGGGTCGCCCACGCGGTTCGCCCTCGGACGAGGGCGCCTACGCGGGTGTGACGCGCGTTAACTTTTGCCGACCCACATGCGTCGAGTCCGCCACGACGGACGGACTCATGAGGGCCGGGCGGCGACTAGCCCTGGCGCTGCTTGTGGCGCAGGTTGTCGCAGATCACCATGACGCGACCGTGCCGGCGAATCACCTTGCACTTGTCACAGATCTTCTTGACGCTCGGCTTGACCTTCATAGTCCTTATTCGTTCCTCAGACGGTCACCCGGAAGGGGCGACCTACTTGTACCGGTAGACGATCCGCCCACGAGTCAGGTCGTAGGGGCTCAGTTCGACGACAACCCGGTCGTCAGGAAGGATTCGGATGTAGTGCATCCGCATCCTCCCGCTGATGTGGGCCAGGACCTTATGGCCGTTGTCGAGTTGCACCCTGAACATCGCGTTCGGGAGCGACTCAACCACAGTGCCCTCGATCTCGATGGCGCCGTCTTTCTTGGCCATGTCCCTCGCGTTTCACTGATCGGTCGTCTGAGGCTTCGGAACACTAATCAGCCGCGACCTTCCGCGCTTTCAGAGAGCGGCAGCCGGCCAGGCCGCCTTGCGCAAAGGTCATAGTGAACCGACAGAGCAGTGTACGGCAATCCGCCAGGGAAAGCGAAATGATCGCGCATTCCCCCGTGTTCTGCGGAGCCAGTACACAGCCGTCTAACAGACTACCTCAGTTCGCGAGTCTCCCGTACCTGTCGGCGGTTCAGGGCGCGCGCCGCCGCCGGCGAAGCACGAACGCCGCCACCCCGCCCAGCGCGAGGACCGCGCCGGCCAGCCAGGGTATCCGGCCGCCGGGTGTGCTCCCGCCCGTGCCGACGGTGAACTCCCCGGTGAAGGGCCCGCCCGCGCAGTAGACGTAGACCGTCTTCAGTCCGCCCGCCGAGTACGGGCTGAGCCGGGCGGTGCCGTACCAGGTGGAGCCGGATCTGGTCAGGGTGGTGTAGTCGTCGAACGCGGAGGAGGTGGCGGTCACGCTGGGCGCGCCGGTGGCGCAGCTGCTGGTGCTGACGCGGACCGTGCCGCCCGGTTCGGCCGACACCGGCGAGATCGTCACCCGCCCGATGCCGGGGTCCGCGGCCGGGAACACCGCCACGGCGGCCAGGCAGATCGGCGCGAAATATCCGGACACGCTCCCCTCCTCCTGGCTCGGCACCCTTCGATAGTGATCGTCTACCCGGACCCCGTCCGGGCGACGGCGCGAAGCCGGTAAAGACTCCGTCTGTCCCCCGATATCTGCCCCCGGACATACGGAAGCGGGGCCCGTCCCGAGATTTACGGACCCCGCTGGATTTAGGGATTTAACCCCCCGTTTGTACGGCCTCAGATCAAGTCAGGACGACTTAGAAAGCGTCGCCCCAGCCCCCGCAGTCCTCGAAGCGGTTGTCACCCTCGCAGACCCGGATGTCGAAGTCGTCGAACTTGCCGGACTTGAACTTGGCGAACTTGTTGAAGTCGCCGTGACCCTTGGTCTTGCCGAAGTACTTGGTGTGGAAGCCGCTGCTGTCGTGGTACCGGTACCACACGTAGGAGTACTCGTTGTCGCGGTCGCGGTCGAACAGGTCGCCGTAGAACCAGTAGTAGCCGTCCTTCTTGTACCAGTAGCCCTTGAAGTAGGAGCGGAAGCCGAAGCCCTTGTCCTCACCCGAGTGGTACTTCGAGTAGAAGTTCCCGAAGAAGTGCTTCGTGGGGGCCGACGCCGAGGCGGCGGCGGGAGCGGCGGCGGCCGCGTTGGCCGCGGGGGCGGCCAGGGCACCGGCGGCCAGGGCGCCGGCGAGGGCCGAGCCGACGATGATGCTGCGAAGGTTTCGCATGATGTCCTCCAGGGAGACCCTCCGGGGATGCTGCTCATCTCCGGACACCGCTCAACTTAGGAAGCATCAAGCGAACGTTCTGTGGACGAATACGCATAAGTGGCCGAGGGTGCAATACGGCACATTCAGCCTGGTTAGCGCTTGTCCCCTCCGCCGGACCCGAACAGCGTGCCGACCAGCAGAACCACGCCCCAGGGACCCATCACCCAGAGCGGCCACGGGTAGACCGAGCCGTCCGACGTGGTGCTCACGATCAGCCAGATCACCCAGTTGATGGCGCTGGCCATGGCCCAGATGGCCCAGTTGGCCCGCAGCTCCGCCCGGGCCTTGGCCGGGTCCTTGCGCGGCTCGGGCCGGGGCGTCACCGCGGGCAGCGTGTGCAGGTCGGTGGCCGGCAGATCCGAGGTCAGCCGCTCCAGCTCGCCGTACGTGCGGCTCTTGTAGACCTGCTCCAGGCGCTCGTTGAACTCGTCCACGTCCAGACGCCCGTCGACCATGTGCTCGCGCAGCGCGGCGGCCACCCGCTCCCGATCGCCGTCAGAAGCCCGCATCTCAGGACTAGCCGCCATAGCCATCTCCTTTTACACGGCCGCTTTCCGCCTGTGCCTTCCTTCGTCTCTCAGTCCAGGCACAGGCGCGGCCGAACCAAGACGTGATCCCATTATGTCTCGATTGCGGTGCCGAAACGGGATTCTCCGCCGTCGAGAGCGGTCAGGACCCACGGGCCGTTCTCGGTCACCGCGACGCTGTGCTCGAAGTGGGCGGAGGCCTTGCCGTCGATGGTCACGACCGTCCAGTCGTCGGCCAGCACCCGGGTCTTGTCCGTGCCCAGGTTGAGCATCGGCTCGATGGCCAGGCACATGCCGACCTCCAGCCGGGGGCCCCGGCCGGGCTTCCCGTGGTTGGCCACCCACGGATCCATGTGCATCTCGGTGCCGATGCCGTGGCCGCCGTACTCGTGCGGGATGCCGTAGCGGCCCTGAGAGCGCGCGTAACGCTCGATCTGGTGGCCGATGTCGGACAAGTACCCCCCGGGCCGTAGGGCGCCGATACCGCGCCACATGGCCTCCTCGGTGACCCGCATCAGCTCGGTCAGCTTCGGGTCCACCTCGCCCACCGGCACCGTGATCGCCGCGTCTCCGTGCCAGCCGTCCAGGATGGCGCCGCAGTCGAGGGAGATGATGTCGCCCTCGCGCAGCTCGCGCGCCCGGCTCGGGATGCCGTGCACCACCTCGGCGTTGACCGAGGCGCAGATCGTCGCCGGGAAGCCCTGGTAGCCCTTGAAGGACGGCACGGCGCCCGCGTCCCTGATCGCCTTCTCCGCGATGACGTCCAGATCCAGCGGGGTGAGGCCCGGCTTGACGGAACTCCGCAGCAGCTCCAGCGTGCGGCCCACCACCAAGCCCGCCGCGCGCATGCCGCGCAGCTGCTCGGGGCTCTTGATCTGGATTCCGTGCCTGTTCTTCTTGAACACCTAGCACCCCCTGGGGTGGTTCTCGTGAGTGTGCCCGCAACGACCGAACGCCACCCCACGGAATGGAGTGGCGTTCAGTGTCATCGGTCTGCCAGGGCGCCTAGTCCGCGAACCGGCGCAGTTCCGACATCGCCCGCTGGGTGACCTCCTCGACCGGACCGGTCGCGTCAACCCCGCGGAGAATGCCCTCGTCGGCATAGAAGGAGACTAACGGAGCGGTCTGCTCCTGGTAGACCTCCAGCCGGTGGCGGATGGTCTCCTCACGGTCGTCATCGCGCTGGAACAGCTCTCCGCCGCAGGCGTCGCAGATCCCCTCCGCCTTGGGCGGATCGAAGTCCACGTGCCAGACCTTGCCGCAGGACCGGCAGGTCCGGCGGCCGGCCAGCCGGCGGACGACCTCGTCGTCGTCGACCACCAGCTCCAGCACCAGGTCGAGCCCGGTGCCGAAGTCGGTGAGCATCTTCTTGAGCACTTCGGCCTGAGCCACGTTCCGCGGGAAGCCGTCGAGCAGGAAACCCTCCTGCGCGTCGTCCTCCGCCAGACGGTCGCGAACCATCGCGATCGTCACCTCGTCGGGGACCAGGTCCCCGCGGTCCATGAAGCCCTTGGCCAGCTTGCCGAGCTCCGTGCCCCCCGAGACGTTGGCGCGGAAAATATCACCTGTCGAGATTTTCGGGATCGACAGATGCGATGCGATGAACTGGGCCTGCGTCCCCTTGCCCGCTCCGGGGGGCCCGACCAGGACGACGCGCACTATCTCAGGAAGCCCTCGTAATTACGCTGCTGGAGCTGGCTCTCGATCTGCTTGACCGTGTCCAGGCCCACACCCACCATGATCAGAATGCTGGTTCCTCCGAACGGGAAGTTCTGGCTCGCTCCGGCGAGCGCCAGTGCGAAGATCGGGACCATGGAGATCACGCCCAGATACAACGAACCTGGCGCGGTCAACCGGTTGAGCACGTAGTTCAGGTACTCGGCGGTCGGCCGGCCCGGACGAATGCCCGGAATGAACCCACCGTACTTCTTCATGTTGTCGGCCACTTCAACGGGGTTGAAAGTGATGGTCACGTAGAAGTAGGTGAAGAAGACGATCAGGAGGAAGAACGTCGCCATGTAGATCGGGGTGTCACCCGTGGCGAGGTTCTGCGCGATCCACTCCACCACCACGTTGGGCGTGGTGCTGTTGGCGAACAGCGTGACGACCAGCTGCGGCAGGTAAAGCAGCGAGGAAGCGAAGATGACCGGGATGATGCCGGCCTGGTTGACCTTGAGCGGCACGTAGGTCGAGGTGCCGCCGTACATCCGGCGGCCGACCATGCGCTTGGCGTACTGCACCGGGATACGGCGCTGGGCCTGCTCGACGAAGACGACCGCCGCGACCATGAAGACACCCACGATGAGCACCACCACGAAGGTGAACGCGCCCTTGGTACGGAAGATGTTCATGAGCTCGGACGGGAAGACCGCGATGATCTGGGTGAAGATCAGGATGGACATGCCGTTGCCGACGCCGCGGTCGGTGATGAGCTCGCCCAGCCACATGATCACGGCGGTGCCCGCGGTCATCGTGATGACCATGGTGACGACGGTGAAGACGTCGTCGTTCAGAAGAACGGGAAGATCGGCGCTGTTCTGGAACAGCTGCCCGGACCGGGCCAGCGCGACGAAGGCCGTCGACTGGAGCACCGCGAGCCCGATGGTGAGGTAACGGGTGTACTGCGTGATCTTCGCGGTACCCGCCTGCCCCTCCTTCTTCAGGGCTTCCAAGCGGGGAATGACGACGGTCAGCAACTGGAGGATGATGCTCGCGGTGATGTACGGCATGATGCCGAGCGCGAACACGGAAAGTTTCAGCAGCGCGCCGCCGCTGAACAACTGCACCATCCCATAGATGTTGCCCAGCTCGCCCTGCTGCGCCTGTTCCAAGGCGATACGGACGTTCTCAGCGTTGACACCGGGGGTCGGAAGCACCGAGCCGAGTCGGAACAACGCGATGATGCCCAAGGTGAAGAGCAACTTCTTGCGCAGGTCCGGAGTACGGAATGCCCGGGTGAGAGCGGTTAGCACGGTCCCTCCTGCGCGCCTAAGACGCGTTACGGTCAGCGATGGTCCGGGGGTCGTCCATCAGTCAGGTCTTCTAGTACGTAGTACACACACTGCACTTACTACACAAACTGCACATGTGGGCTGCCAATGCAGCCCACTGTCAGGCGAACTCTAACGCACTACGGGCGCGGAGACTCATTCCGAATCCCCGCGCCTCGTGCCGCGTGTGCCTACAGCTCCGTGACGGAGCCGCCGGCGGCAGCGATCTTCTCCTTGGCGCTGGCGGAGAAGGCGTGCGCCTGCACGTTCAACGCCACGGAGAGCTCGCCCGTTCCCAGCACCTTGACGAGCTGGTTCTTGCGTACCGCGCCCGCCTCGACCAGCGTGTCCACGGAGACGTCGCCGCCGTCCGGGAACAGCTCGCCGAGCCGGTCCAGATTGACGACCTGGTAGGTCGTCTTGAACAGGGAGTTGGAGAAGCCCTTCAGCTTCGGCAGCCGCCGCTGGAGCGGAACCTGGCCACCCTCGAAGCCGAGCGGGACATTCGTCCGGGACTTGGTGCCCTTGGTGCCGCGACCGGCGGTCTTGCCCTTGGAGCCCTCGCCACGGCCCTTGCGGACCTTGGCCTTGTGGGCGCCCGGGGCCGGACGCAGGTCGTGCGGCTTGAGCGGTGCGTTCTCAGTCATGACTAGTCGACCTCTTCAACCTCGACGAGGTGCGTCACCACGGCGACCATCCCGCGGATCTCGGGACGGTCCTCCTTGACGACGACGTCGCCGATCCGCTTCAGGCCCAGCGAGCGCAGCGAGTCCCGCTGGTTCTGCTTGCCACCGATCTTGGACCGGGTCTGGGTGATCTTCAGACGAGCCATGACTAGCTCACCGCCTTGGCCGCCGCGGCGGCCTCGGCCAGGCCCTCGGCGCGAGCCTTGAGCATCGCCTTGGGCGCCACGTCCTCGATCGGCAGACCGCGGCGGGCCGCGATCTCCTCGGGCCGGGACAGGCCCTTCAGGGCCGCCACGGTGGCGTGCACGATGTTGATCGGGTTGTCCGAGCCGAGCGACTTGGACAGCACGTCGTGAATGCCGGCGCACTCCAGCACCGCGCGCACCGGGCCACCCGCGATGACACCGGTACCGGGCGAGGCCGGACGCAGGAGGACGACGCCGGCGGCGTCCTCGCCCTGCACGGTGTGCGGGATGGTGCCCTGGATGCGCGGCACCTTGAAGAAGTGCTTCTTGGCCTCCTCGACACCCTTGGCGATCGCCGCGGGCACCTCCTTGGCCTTGCCGTAGCCGACACCGACGAGGCCGTTGCCGTCGCCGACGATGACCAGCGCGGTGAAGCTGAAGCGCCGGCCACCCTTCACGACCTTGGCCACTCGGTTGATCTTCACGACACGCTCGATGTAAGAAACGCCCTTGTCCTGGGCGCCGCCGCGGCGATCGTCACGACGTTCCCGCCGCTCGCCACCGCCGCCGGCACCGCGACGCGGAGCTCCAGCCATCAGTGGTTCCTCTTCTCGTTGCTCATAAGACGGGTGGTCATCAGAAGTCCAACCCGCCTTCACGGGCGCTGTCCGCGAGCGCCGCCAGGCGACCCGCGTAGCGGTTGCCGCCGCGGTCGAAGACGACCGCGGAGATCCCGGCCGCCTTGGCCCGCTGAGCGAGGAGCGCGCCGACCTGCTTGGCCTTCTCGGTCTTGTCGCCCTCGGCCGTACGGAGCGAGGCGTCCATGGTGGACGCGCTCACCAGCGTGTGCCCGGCGGTGTCGTCCACGATCTGGACGAACATGTGCCGGGTGGACCGGTTGACGACCAGACGCGGGCGCTCGACGGTACCGACGACCTTCTTGCGCACACGACGGTGGCGACGGGCTCGCGAAATGGCGCGAGCGGCGGTGTGCTTGCCGTACTTCGCGGCCATTACTTACCAGCCTTTCCGACCTTGCGGCGAATGACTTCACCCTGGTAGCGCACACCCTTGCCCTTGTACGGGTCGGGCTTGCGCAACTTGCGGATGTTCGCGGCGACCTCGCCGACCTTCTGCTTGTCGATGCCGTCCACGTGGAAAAGCGTGGGGCGCTCGACCCGGAAGGTGACACCCTCGGGTGCGTCGACGATGACGGGGTGGCTGAAGCCCAGAGCGAACTCCAGCTGCGTCGGGCCCTTGGCCTGAACGCGGTAACCCACGCCGACGATCTCCAGCGTCTTGGTGTATCCCTGCGTGACCCCGTTCACCATGTTGGCGATCAGCGTCCGAGACAGGCCGTGCAGCGCGCGGACCTTGTTCTCGTCGTTGGGACGGGTGACGGCGATGGTGCCGTCCTCGGCGCGCGCGACCTCGATGGGTTCGGCGACCGTGTGTGAAAGCGTGCCCTTCGGGCCCTTGACCTGAACATCCCGGCCGTCGATGGCGATCTCGACACCGCTCGGTACGGGGATGGGCAGCCGTCCGATTCGCGACATGCTGTGGTTACTCCCCTCTTACCAAACGTAGGCGAGGACTTCCCCGCCCACTCCGCGCTTGCCGGCCTGCTTGTCGGTCATGAGCCCACCCGACGTCGAGATGATCGCGACGCCGAGCCCACCCAGAACCCGAGGCAGGTTGTCCTTCTTTGCGTAGACCCGCAGGCCGGGCTTGGAAACCCGGCGGATGCCCGAGAGCGAACGCTCCCTGGTCGGCCCGAACTTGAGCTCCACCACGAGGTTCTTGCCGACCTTGGCGTCTTCGACGCTCCAGGCCTGGATGTAACCCTCCTGCTGGAGGATCTCGGCGATGTGCGCCTTGATCTTCGAATACGGCATGCTCACGGTGTCGTGGTACGCCGAGTTCGCGTTGCGCAGACGCGTGAGCATGTCTGCGATCGGGTCGGTCATCGTCATGGCCGGTGGCCCTCCTCACCGCGGTTTCCCTGCGGGACCTACGGTGTGGTCGTGGGCGTTCGAAAGGAACGCCCGGTGAATATGACTTCTTGTCTTACCAGCTGGACTTCGTGATGCCCGGCAGCTCGCCCCGGTGGGCCATCTCGCGGAAGCAGACACGGCACAGGCCGAACTTCCGGTAGACCGCACGCGGACGCCCGCATCGCGTACAGCGAGTGTACGCGCGGACCTCGAACTTCTGCTTACGCGCTGCCTTGACCTTCAGCGACGTCTTCGCCATGATCAGGCCTCCTTGAAGGGGAAGCCGAGGAGCTTCAGCAGCGCCCGGCCCTGTTCGTCGTTGGTCGCGGTGGTGACGACGGTGATGTCCATACCGCGCTGCCGGTCGACCTTGTCCTGGTCGATCTCGTGGAACATGACCTGCTCGGTGAGACCGAAGGTGTAGTTGCCGTGGCCGTCGAACTGCTTGGGCGACAGGCCGCGGAAGTCCCGGATACGGGGCAGCGCCAGCGACAGCAGCCGGTCCAGGAACTCCCACATGCGGTCGCCGCGCAGCGTCACGTGCGCGCCGATCGGCATGCCCTCACGCAGCTTGAACTGCGCGATGGACTTGCGGGCCCGGACCACGGCCGGCTTCTGGCCGGTGATGGCGGTGAGGTCGCGGACAGCGCCCTCGATGAGCTTGGAGTCGCGCGCGGCCTCGCCGACGCCCATGTTCACCTTGATCTTGGTGACACCGGGCACCAGCATGATGTTCTCGATGCCGAACTGCTCGCGCAGCTGCGCCACGATCTCCTCGCGGTAGCGCTGCTTGAGCCGCGGGCTGACCCGCTCTTCCGTCTGGGCAGTCATCAGTCGTCCTCACCCGTCTCGTCCGCAGCCGCCTTCTTGGCCGGCTCCTTCTTGGCGGGCTTGTCGTCGCCGTCCTTAGCGTCATCCTTGAGCTTCTTGACGTTGCTCACGTGGATGGGAGCCTCCAGGGTGGTCACGCCGCCCTCGCGGGCGCCGCGCGGACCGTTGTTGGTCACCTTGGAGTGCTTCTTGATCAAGTTGACGCCCTCGACCACCACGCGGTCCTCACGCGGCAGCGCGACGATCACCCGGCCCTTGGCGCCCTTGTCCTTGCCGGCGATGACCTGGACCAGGTCACCCTTCTTCACATGCAGCTGCTTCGGCATTTACAACACCTCCGGCGCGAGCGAGATGATGCGCATGAACTTCTTGTCACGCAGCTCACGGCCGACCGGGCCGAAAATACGCGTGCCCCGGGGGTCACCGTTGTCCTTGATGATGACCGCCGCGTTCTCGTCGAAGCGGATGTACGAACCGTCCGGCCGCCTGCGCTCCTTGACGGTGCGCACGACGACGGCCTTGACGACGTCGCCCTTCTTCACGCCGCCTGCGGGGATGGCGTCCTTCACCGTCGCAACGATGATGTCGCCGATCCCCGCGTAGCGCCGGCCCGAGCCACCGAGCACGCGGATGCAGAGAATCTCCTTGGCACCCGTGTTGTCGGCGACCTTGAGTCGCGACTCCTGCTGGATCACGTCTAACTCCTGTGTGTCTCGCCGGTTCTCGTGAGGTCACGAGCCTGGCGGAACCAATGTGGTCTTGTTCCCCCGACGTCAGCCCGAGGACCGTCGCCGGAGGCGGGCCCGGGAAGGGCCCCTTGGACACCACCATGGGGGGCGGTCGCCCACCCCCCACGAGGCGCGTCTGTTGTGTTACTTGGCGCGTTCGAGGACTTCCACGACCCGCCACCGCTTGGTGGCGGACAACGGCCGGGTCTCCATCAGGAGCACGCGGTCGCCGACGCCGGCCGTGTTCTCCTCGTCGTGCGCCTTGTACTTGGTGGTACGGCGGATGACCTTGCCGTACAGCGGGTGCTTCACGCGGTCCTCGACGGCGACGACGACGGTCTTCTCCATCTTGTCGCTCACTACCAGGCCCTCGCGGGTCTTGCGGTAGTTGCGGCCGCTCTTCTCGGTGGTCTCAGTTGTGTCAGCCATCGCTCGACTCCTTCTCGACCGTGACGATGCCGAGCTCCCGCTCGCGCATCACGGTGTAGATACGGGCGATCTCGCGGCGGACGGCGCGCAGCCGCCCGTGGCTCTCCAACTGACCGGTCGCCGACTGGAAGCGGAGGTTGAACAGCTCCTCCTTGGCTTCCTTGAGCTTCTGGACCAGGACTTCCTGGTCCTCCACCCGCAGCTCACCAGCGGTCAGGCCCTTAGCCATCACGCCTCACCCACTTCACGCTTAACGAACCGGCACTTCATGGGCAGCTTGTGCATGGCGCGACGCATCGCCTCGCGGGCGATGGGCTCGGCGACGCCGGACAGCTCGAACATGACGCGGCCGGGCTTGACATTGGCGATCCACCACTCGGGCGAACCCTTACCGGAACCCATGCGGGTCTCGGCCGGCTTCTTGGTGAGCGGGCGGTCCGGGTAGATGTTGATCCACACCTTGCCGCCACGGCGGATGTGCCGGGTCATGGCGATACGAGCCGACTCGATCTGGCGGTTGGTCACGTACGAGTGCTCCAACGCCTGGATGCCGAACTCGCCGAACACCACCCTGGTGCCGCCCTTGGCGGCGCCGTGCCGGTCGGGCCGGTGCTGCTTACGGTGCTTGACCCTGCGCGGGATCAGCATGGTCAGCTCCCTTCAGCACCCGGCTGCTCCGCCGGGCCGCTCTCGGGGGCGGCCTGCGAGGCCGCCTCGGTACGGGGTGCGCGTTCGGTACGGCCACCGCCCGCGCCACGACGGGGACGGTCGCCGCCGCCACCGCGACGGGGACGCTCGGCGCCACCGCCACCGCGACGGTCGTCACGCTCGCGACGCTGGCCCGCGCGGGCTCCGGCCGCCGCCGCCTCGCGCTCGGCGCGAGAGGTGGGGGCCTCACCCTTGTAGATCCAGACCTTCACGCCGATCCGGCCGAAGGTCGTCTTGGCCTCGTAGAAGCCGTAGTCGATGTCCGCGCGGAGCGTGTGCAGGGGCACGCGGCCCTCGCGGTAGAACTCCGAGCGGGACATCTCGGCGCCGCCGAGGCGACCGGCGCACTGCACCCGGATGCCCTTGGCGCCGCTCTTCATCGCGGACTGCATCGCCTTGCGCATGGCGCGGCGGAACGAGACACGGCTGGAGAGCTGCTCGGCCACGCCCTGCGCGACGAGCTGCGCGTCGATCTCGGGGTTCTTCACCTCGAGGATGTTCAGCTGGACCTGCTTCTTGGTCAGCTTCTCCAGGTCGCCGCGGATGCGGTCGGCCTCCGCGCCGCGACGGCCGATGACGATGCCCGGCCGGGCGGTGTGGATGTCGACCTGCACGCGGTCGGTGGTGCGCTCGATCTCGACCTTGGAGATGCCGGCCCGCTCCATGCCCTTCTGCAGCATGCGACGGATCGCGACATCCTCGGCCACGTACGCCTTGTACAGCTTGTCGGCGTACCACCGGCTCTTGAAGTCGGTGGTGATGCCGAGGCGGAACCCGTGCGGGTTAACCTTCTGGCCCACTAGCGGGTCCTTCCCTTCGGCTCGCGGGACTCCACGATCACGGTGATGTGGCTGGTCCGCTTGTTGATCCGATAGGCGCGACCCTGGGCCCGGGGACGGAACCGCTTGAGCGTCGGTCCCTCGTCCACCCACGCACGGCTCACGACGAGCGTCTCACGGTCGAGCTTGAAGTTGTGCTCGGCGTTCGCCATCGCGGACGAGAGCACCTTGTAAACGGTCTCGCTCGCCGCCTGCGGGGCGAACTGCAGTACGGCCTGCGCCTCCGAAGCGGGCAGGCCGCGAATGAGGTCCACCACCCGGCGGGCCTTCCGGGGCGTGTGGCGCGCGAACCGCGCCTGTGCCCTGGCTTCCATCGCTGTCTCCTAGTTGCTTATGAAGGCGCTACCGCCGACTGCGGCGGTCTTCCTTGACGTGGCTGCGGAACGTCCGCGTAGGGGCGAACTCCCCGAGCTTGTGACCGATCATCGACTCGGTGATGAACACCGGGACGTGCTTGCGGCCGTCGTGCACGGCGATCGTGTGCCCGAGCATGTCGGGAACGATCATGGAGCGCCGCGACCACGTCTTGATGACGTTCTTGGTGCCCTTCTCGTTCTGGACGTCGACCTTCTTCTGAAGGTGATCGTCCACGAAGGGACCCTTCTTAAGGCTACGTGGCATTTCGGCTGCTCCTACCGCTTCTTCCTCTTGCTCCGACGTCGGATGATCAGCCGGTCGCTGGCCTTGTTCGCCTGCCGGGTCCGGCCCTCGGGCTTGCCCTTGGGGTTGACCGGGTGGCGACCACCGGAGGTCTTGCCCTCACCACCGCCGTGCGGGTGGTCGACGGGGTTCATGGCCACACCGCGGACGGTCGGGCGCTTGCCCTTCCAGCGGTTGCGGCCCGCCTTACCGATGTTGATGTTGGCCTGCTCGGCGTTGCCGACCTGCCCGACGGAGGCCCGGCAGCGCACGTCGACCTGGCGCATTTCGCCGGACGGCATACGCAGCGTGGCGTAGGTGCCCTCCTTGGCCAGCAGCTGGATCTGCGCGCCGGCGCTGCGGCCCAGCTTGGCGCCGCCGCCCGGACGGAGCTCCACCGCGTGGATGAAGGTACCGGTCGGGATGTTGCGCAGCGGCAGGCAGTTGCCCGGCTTGATGTCGGCGCCCGGGCCGTTCTCGATGCGGTCGCCCTGCTTGATCCCGGTCGGCGCGAGGATGTAGCGCTTCTCGCCGTCGGCGTAGTGCAGCAGAGCGATGCGGGAGGTCCGGTTGGGGTCGTACTCGATGTGCGCGACCTTGGCCGGGATGCCGTCCTTGTCGTGCCTCCGGAAGTCGATGATCCGGTAGGCGCGCTTGTGCCCGCCGCCCTGGTGCCGGGCCGTGACCCGGCCGTGGACGTTGCGGCCGCCCTTGCTGTGCAGGGGGGCAAGCAGCGACTTCTCGGGCGTGCTGCGCGTGATCTCGGCGAAGTCCGAGACGCTCGCGCCGCGGCGACCCGGGGTCGTCGGCTTGTACTTACGGATGCCCATCTTTTTCGTTCATCCTTTGTCTATTTGCCGATCCTGCGGATCGGCGGGCTTGGCCGCCTTCAGCCTGTGTCTTCCCTCGTCACGCCGGGCCGCTTCGCGACCCGGCGTTCCTCAGTCCAGACACAGGCGCGGCCAAGCCGCGTGTTACCCAAAATCAGCCGATCTGGCCGAAGATGTCGATGCGCTCGCCCTCGGCCAGGCTCACGATCGCGCGCTTGGTGCTGGGACGCTGGCCATAGCCGAACCGGGTCCGCTTGCGCTTGCCCTGGCGGTTGATGGTGTTGACGCTGGTCACCTTGACACCGAAGATCTGCTCGATGGCGATCTTGACCTGCGTCTTGTTCACCCCCTGCCGAACCAGGAACGTGTACTTGTTGTGCTCGTCGATCAGGCCGTAGCTCTTCTCAGAGACGATCGGCTTGATGATGATGTCGCGCGGGTCGGCGATCTTCTGCATCAGGCCTCTTCCTTCCCGCTCTTCGCGAGCCGGGCCACCACCGTGTCGTACGCCTCCTGCGTGAAGACGACGTCGTCGTGGCACAGCACGTCATAGGTGTTCAGCTGCCCGGCGTCCAGCAGGTGGACCTCCGGGGCGTTGCGCAGGCTCAGCCAGGTCAGCTCGTCGTCCTCGCCGACCACGACGAGCACGCTGCGCGCCTCGGTGATCTTGCGAAGCGCCTGGAGAGCGGTCTTGGTCTTCGGCGTCTCGCCGGTGACCAGCTCGCTCACCACGTGCACCCGGCCGCCGCTCGCGCGGTCGGACAGCGCGCCGCGGAGCGCGGCGGCCTTCATCTTCTTGGGCGTCTTCTGCTCGTACGAGCGCGGCTGCGGGCCGTGCACGGTGCCACCGCCGGTGAACTGCGGCGCCCGGGTCGAACCCTGGCGGGCCCGGCCGGTGCCCTTCTGCCGGTACGGCTTCTTGCCACCGCCGCGGACGTCGCCGCGGGTCTTGGTGGCGTGCGTGCCCTGGCGGCGCGCGGCCAGCTGGGCCACGACCACCTGGTGGATCAGCGGGATGTTGACCTTGACGCCGAAGATGTCCTCCGGCAGGTCCACGCTGCTGCCCGTCTTGGCGCCCGAGGCGTCGAGAACGTCGATCGTGCTCACTTGCCGGCCCCCTTCTTGGCTGCGGTACGGATGAGGACCAGGCTGCCGTTGGCGCCGGGGATCGCACCCTTGATCAGGATGAGGCCCTTCTCGGCGTCCACGGCGTGCACCTTCAGGCTCTGGATGGTGGTACGGACGTTGCCCATCCGACCGGCCATGCGCAGGCCCTTGAAGACGCGGCCCGGGGTGGCGCAGCCACCGATGGAACCGGGCGAGCGGTGCTTGCGCTGAGTACCGTGCGAGGCGCCCAGACCGCGGAAGTTGTGCCGCTTCATGACACCCGCGAAGCCCTTGCCCTTGCTCTTGCCCGTCACGTCGACGTGCTGGCCGGCCTCGAAGGTGTCCGCGAGGACTTCCTGGCCCAGGGTGTAGTCGGAGGCGTCGTCGGTGCGTACCTCGACGAAGTAGCGGCGCGGGGTGATGTCGTGCTTGCGCAGGTAGTCGCCGAGCGGCTTGTTGACCTTGCGCGGGTCGACCTGCCCGTAGCCGAGCTGTACGGCGGAGTAGCCGTCGCGCTCTTCCGTGCGGACCCGGGTCACCACGCACGGACCGGCCTCGACGACGGTCACCGGAACCATCCGGTTGCCCTCGTCGAAGACCTGGGTCATGCCGAGCTTCTTGCCCAGGACGCCCTTGATCTGCTTAGCCATGTCAGTGCGTTCCCTCAGAGCTTGATCGAGATGTCGACACCCGCGGGCAGGTCGAGCCGCATGAGCGAGTCGACGGTCTTGGGCGTCGGGTCGATGATGTCAATCAGCCGCTTGTGCGTGCGCATCTCAAAGTGCTCGCGGCTGTCCTTGTACTTGTGCGGCGAACGGATGACGCAGTACACGTTCTTCTCGGTCGGCAGCGGCACCGGGCCCGCGACCTTCGCGCCGGTACGCGTCACCGTCTCGACGATCTTCTTGGCCGAGGTGTCGATGACCTCGTGGTCATACGCCTTGAGCCGGATGCGGATCTTCTGTCCCGCCATAATGGCCTCGGTGTCCTTCGCTGTCGTCTGAACAAGTAACGTGCGGCAGGTTGCCGCTGTATATCTCCGTGATCCGGCAGCTCCTTCGGACGTGAACCCTCCGAAGGGACTGCGGCATCACGGGGAGCGGCCGGGTCCTGGTGGACCCGGCCGCCGGGTACTACTTGATGATCTTCGTGACTCGACCGGCGCCGACGGTGCGGCCGCCCTCGCGGATGGCGAACTTGAGTCCGTCCTCCATCGCGATCGGCTGGATGAGCTGGACGTTCATCTCGGTGTTGTCCCCGGGCATGACCATCTCGGTGCCCTCGGGGAGGTTCACCACGCCGGTCACGTCCGTCGTACGGAAGTAGAACTGGGGACGGTAGTTGTTGAAGAACGGCGTGTGCCGGCCGCCCTCGTCCTTGGACAGGATGTAGACCTGAGCCTCGAACTCGGTGTGCGGGGTGGTCGTGCCCGGCTTGATGATGCACTGGCCGCGCTCGACGTCCTCACGCTTGATGCCGCGCAGGAGCAGACCGACGTTGTCACCGGCCTGGCCCTCGTCGAGCAGCTTGCGGAACATCTCGACACCGGTGACGGTGGTCGTGGTGTGCTTCTCCTTGATACCGATGATGTCGACGGTCTCGTTGACCTTGACGACACCGCGCTCGATACGGCCGGTGACGACGGTGCCACGACCGGTGATCGAGAACACGTCCTCGATCGGCATCAGGAACGGCTTCTCGGTGTCACGAACCGGCTCGGGGACGTTGTCGTCCACGGCGGTCATGAGCTCGATGATCGAGTCGCCCCACTTCTCGTCGCCCTCGAGGGCCTTGAGCGCGGAGACGCGGATCACGGGCAGGTCGTCGCCGGGGAACTCCTGAGCCGAGAGCAGCTCGCGGACCTCGAGCTCGACGAGCTCCAGGATCTCCTCGTCGTCCACCATGTCGGCCTTGTTCAGGGCCACCACGATGTAGGGCACGCCGACCTGGCGGGCCAGGAGCACGTGCTCCTTGGTCTGCGGCATCGGACCGTCGGTGGCGGCGACCACCAGGATGGCGCCGTCCATCTGCGCGGCACCGGTGATCATGTTCTTCACGTAGTCGGCGTGACCAGGGCAGTCGACGTGCGCGTAGTGGCGCTTCTCCGTCTGGTACTCGACGTGCGCGATGGAGATGGTGATGCCGCGAGCCTTCTCCTCGGGCGCCTTGTCGATCTTGTCGAACGGGGTCGCCTCGTTGAGGTTCGGGTAACGGTCGTGAAGCACCTTGGTGATCGCCGCGGTCAGAGTGGTCTTGCCGTGGTCGATGTGCCCAATGGTGCCGATGTTCACGTGCGGCTTGTTCCGCTCGAACTTGGCCTTGGCCACTGGTCTGTCTCCTTAGAGATTTCTGACTTGACTTTCGTCTTCCAAAAGGCCTGGAGCTACTCGCCCCGGACCTTAGCGACGATCTCCTTGGCGATGCCCGGGGGCACCTCCGCGTAGGAGTCGAACTGCATGCTGTAGCTCGCCCGGCCCTGCGTCTTGCTCCGCAGGTCACCCACGTACCCGAACATCTCGGACAGCGGCACGAGCGCCTTGACGACACGGGCGCCGGCCCGCTCGTCCATGGCCTGGATCTGCCCGCGGCGGCCGTTGAGGTCGCCGATGACGTCACCCATGTAGTCCTCGGGCGTGGTGACCTCGACGGCCATCATCGGTTCGAGGAGCACGGGGTCGGCCTTGCGGGCGGCCTCCTTGAAGGCCATCGAGCCGGCCATCTTGAAGGCCATTTCGGAGGAGTCCACTTCGTGGAAAGCCCCGTCCTGAAGGGTGACCTTCACGCCTACCATCGGGTAGCCGGCGAGAACGCCGAACTCGGCGGCCTGCTGGGCGCCCGCGTCGACCGACGGGATGTACTCCCGCGGGATGCGGCCACCGGAGACCTTGTTCTCGAACTCGTACCCGTCGTTGCCCTCGCCCAGCGGCTCAAGGTCGATGATGACCTTGGCGAACTGGCCGGAGCCACCGGTCTGCTTCTTGTGCACGTAGTCGACCTTCTCCACCTTGCGGCGGATGGTCTCCCGGTACGCGACCTGCGGGCGGCCGACGTTCGCCTCGACCTTGAACTCGCGGCGCATCCGGTCGACCAGGATCTCCAGGTGCAGCTCGCCCATGCCGTGGATCACGGTCTGGCCGGTCTCCTCGTCGCGGCGGACCTGGAAGGACGGGTCCTCCTCGGCCAGGCGCTGGATGGCGGTGCCGAGCTTCTCCTGGTCGCCCTTGGTCTTGGGCTCGATCGCGACGCTGATGACCGGCGCCGGGAACGTCATCGACTCCAGCACGACCTGGTTGTTCGGGTCGCACAGGGTGTCACCGGTGGTGGTGTCCTTGAGGCCCATCACGGCGACGATCTGACCGGCGTGCGCGGACGGGCGCTCTTCGCGCTTGTTCGCGTGCATCTGGTAGATCTTGCCGATCCGCTCCTTCTTGCCCTTGACCGAGTTCACCACGCCGGTGCCGGTCTCCAGGGTGCCGGAGTAGATCCGGATGTAGGTCAGACGGCCCAGGTGCTGGTCGCTCATGATCTTGAACGCGAGCGCCGAGAACGGCTCGGTCACGTCCGACCTGCGCTCGACCACCTGGTCCTCCTTGCCGACCGCGTGGCCCTGGAAGGCCGGGAGGTCGATCGGCGCGGGCAGGTAGGCCACGATCGCGTCGAGGAGCGGCTGCACACCCTTGTTCTTGAACGCGGTGCCGGTCAGGACCGGGTTGATGGCGCTGGACAGCGTGGCGCGGCGGATCGCCGCCACCAGCTGCTCCTCGGTGGGCTCGATGCCCTCGAGGAAGAGCTCCATCAGCTCGTCGTCGTTCTCGGCCACGGTCTCGACCAGCTTGTCGCGCCACTCGCGGGCGATCTCCACGTGGTCGGTCGGGATGTCGACGACGTCGTACATCTCGCCCTTGGCCGCCTCGGCGCTCCAGAGCAGGCCCTTCATCTTCACCAGGTCGATGATGCCCTTGAAGTCGGACTCGACGCCCCAGGGGAGCTGAATGACGGCCGGGGTGGCTCCGAGCCGGCTGACCATCATGTCCACGCAGCGGTGGAACTCGGCGCCGACCCGGTCCATCTTGTTCACGAAGCAGATCCGTGGCACGCCGTAACGGTCGGCCTGGCGCCACACCGTCTCCGACTGCGGCTCGACACCCGCGACACCGTCGAACACGGCGACGGCGCCGTCGAGCACGCGGAGCGAGCGCTCCACCTCGATGGTGAAGTCGACGTGCCCCGGGGTGTCGATGATGTTGATGGTGTGGCCGAGCCACTCACAGGTCGTCGCGGCGGAGGTGATGGTGATGCCGCGCTCCTGCTCCTGCTCCATCCAGTCCATGGTGGCAGCGCCCTCATGAACTTCACCGATCTTGTAGTTGATCCCGGTGTAGAACAGGATGCGCTCGGTCGTGGTGGTCTTGCCCGCGTCGATATGAGCCATGATCCCGATGTTGCGGACCTTGGCCAGGTCAAGAGCCATTTGGGTGGCCACTTCTCTGCGTCCTTTGCTTGGTGGAGCGCCCGACTACCAGCGGTAGTGAGCGAAGGCCTTGTTGGACTCGGCCATCTTGTGGGTGTCCTCGCGCTTCTTGACGCTCGCGCCGAGGCCGTTGCTGGCGTCGAGGAGCTCGTTCATGAGGCGCTCGGTCATGGTCTTCTCACGGCGGGCGCGGGAGTACTGCACCAGCCAGCGCAGGGCCAGGGTGGTGCTGCGCGCGGCGCGCACCTCGACCGGGACCTGGTACGTGGCGCCACCGACACGACGGCTGCGGACCTCGAGGGTCGGCTTGACGTTGTCGAGAGCGCGCTTGAGCGTGACGACCGGGTCGTTGCCGGTCTTGTCCTTGCAGCCTTCCAGGGCGCCGTACACGATCGACTGGGCGATCGAGCGCTTGCCGTCCAGGAGGACCTTGTTGATCAGAGCGGTGACCAGCGGCGAGTTGTGCACCGGGTCGGCCATCAGCTGGCGACGCCCAGGAGAACCCTTGCGAGGCATTACTTCTTCTCCTTCTTGGCGCCGTAGCGGCTGCGGGCCTGCTTGCGGTTGCGGACACCCTGGGTGTCCAGCGAGCCGCGAATAATCTTGTATCGGACGCCGGGAAGGTCCTTCACACGACCGCCGCGGACGAGCACGATCGAGTGCTCCTGAAGGTTGTGACCCACACCGGGGATGTAGGCCGTGACCTCGATGCCGTTGGTCAGGCGAACACGCGCGACCTTCCGAAGCGCCGAGTTCGGCTTCTTCGGGGTGGTGGTGTAGACGCGGGTGCAGACGCCGCGCCGCTGAGGGCTGCCCTTGAGCGCAGGAGTCTTGGTCTTGGAGACCTTGTCCTGCCGGCCCTTTCGGACCAACTGCTGAATCGTGGGCACTACAACTCCGTTTCGTGCCTATGCCGGTGATACGTGGACGTGCGATTTCGCAGGTGCTGCCGGTGTCATGACCTGCTGGTTTTCCCTCTCCGCCGACCCACGCGGTCGGGCGTGTCGCGATCTGATCGCTCTACACCCCTGCTGGGATTGGAGAGAGCCACACGGCGCGACCTGCGCGCACGCGTGCAGACCCACGAACAGTGGGCACGGAGAGCAAGACTACCCAGCCCCGCGCAACACGTCAAAACGGCCGCGCACAGCGGGTATCGGGATCCCATGCCCGGGTCCCCGGCCCACCTTTCCCACGCAGGCCGATATCGAGTCCGCGTCTAGTGTACCGCTACAAAACGGCCCCCCGAACCGTTTACAACATGCCCGGCTCTACGTCGCCACCCATGTCAGCCGGGACGGGCATACGGGGTCCGAGAGCAGGATCACCTGCTGTATCTCCCGCAGCCTCGTCGTCGGCTCCACGCCGACGTCACGGATCAGCGCCGTCCGCAACCGCCGGTAGATGTCGAGCGCCTCAACCTGCCTGCCGGACCGGTAGAGGGCGAGCATCAGCAGGCCATGCGCCCGCTCCCGGAGTGGGTGGCGCATCGTCCAGCTCAGCAGGCCATGGATCAGCTCGTCATGCTGCCCGAGCGCCAGGCGCGCCTCATAGAGATCTTCGCTCGCCACCAGCCGCTGCTCCTGGAGCTCCTCCTGCCACCCGGTCAGGTCGCCCCGAAGATCGTGCCCGTGCAGGAAATCGCCCCGCCACAGGGACAGCGCGTAATCCAAGGCGGCAGCGGCGGCCAGCGGGTCGCCCGCGCGCAGGGAATCGCCGCCTCGTTCCGCCAGCGTCTGGAAGACCCGGACGTCCAACGCGCCCACGCCCAGGCGTAGCGCGTACCCCTCGGCGCTGGTACTGATCGGCGAATCCCCGTCCTCGGCGAGCAGCCGGCGCAGCTGCGCGATGTAGGTCTTGAGGTTGCTCCTGGCCGAGGCCGGCGGGTGGCCGTCCCACACGCTGTCGATCAGCCGGGAGGTGGAGATCCACTCGTTGGATCGCAACAGGAGGTGAATGAGTAGCCGGCTGGGTTTGGGGGTCAGTGATCCCACCGGCCGACCATGAGCAGTGGTGATCAGCAAAGGACCGAGCATTTGGTAGAGCACCGCGTCGCCCCCGTCAGGTGATCGGCAGTCTGTCAAATACCATGTGAATTCTAGAGATTTCTGAGACCCCTAGCAAGGAAGGGGCTGAATGGGCGTATTGGCAGCATATTTCCGATGTGCCGCCAATATGCCATCGAGTCGTACGGTCTCCACTGTATGTCCCTACGGGATCATCGGAGACATAATGCCCTTCCAACGCATCAAACGGTCACGACCACTTCTCGCCTCCGCGGGCACCTCAATCGTCCTAACAGCTGCCTTGCTGGTGGGGTTGCCCGCCGAAGCGGCCCCAGCGCGAATCCCAGCAGCAGCGGTCCCCGCCGCCGAACGCGTAACCGAGCGACCCGACATGGTTTCGGCGGGAACGTCGGCACGCCTGCAGAATGCGCCGGTGGAGGTGCTCAGCGAACGCACCAAGGACTCCAAATCGTGGATCAACCCTGACGGCACCATGACGACGCAGATTTACGCGGGACCAATCCAGGTCAGGCAACGCGGCGACTGGGTGCCGATCGACACCACGCTGGTGGCCGATGGCGGCCGACTGGTACCCAAGGCCGCCGACGCCGACGTGACGGTGTCCGCCGACGGGACCGGCGCGTTCGCGGCGATATCCGAGGTGGTCGACGTCAAGGGCAAGAAGCTGAGCCGCAGATTCGGCATCAGATGGCCGTCGGCGCTCGGCCGTCCCGAGGTCGCCGGAAACACCGCCACCTGGCGGGACGTGATCCCCGGGGTGGCTGACCTGGTAGTCCAGGCCCAACCGCAGGGTTTCGTGCACTTCGTGGTATTTCGGCAGCGGCCGGTCGGGCCCGTCGAACTTCGCTTTCCCATCGAGCTGTCGGGGATGTCCTTCGAGCGGCGCAAGGACCGCAGACTGGAGTTGACCGACGCCACATCGGGCAAGTCAGTGGCCGCGGCTCCGCCGCCCCACATGTGGGACGCTCTCGCCGAGACCTCCCCCGAGGCGGGCAGCCGAGCCGAGGTCACCTCTGAGATCGTCAGCGGTGCGAACGGCCCCGAGCTGGTGCTGCGGCCCGATCCGGCGTTCCTCGCGGATCCGGCCGTCCGGTATCCGGTCACCGTCGACCCGTGGATGCAGCTCACACTGCAGACCGACACGTTCGTGTCCACCGACTACCCCGGTTCGCAGACGGGCGGGACGTGGCTGCACGCGGGCAAATTCGGCTCCGGGGCGAAAACGGCGCGAACGTTTCTGCAGTACAACATGGGCGGAATGTTACGCAAGCACATTCTCAACGCCGATCTAACGCTGTGGAACTACAAATCCAACGCCTGCGGCGCCGCAGCCGGCGGTATCCGGGTGGGGCGTAATGGAAGCGCGTGGACGCCGTCCACGCTGACCCTGTCCAACATGCCGGGCATCGACCTGTCAACCGACGTCACCACCAACCTGGCATACGGCTTCACCGGCTGCGGTGAGGGCGACATCCTGTGGTCGATCGAGGACATCGTTCAAGCGTGGACCGACGGCGGCTCCAACTACGGACTGCAGATCCGCGCCGCCGACGAGTCCGTCGCCACCAACTGGCGCATGTTCCGCTCCTCGGAGAACACGGTCGGCGCGCATCCGCCGCAGCTCACCGTCCAATGGAATTCATATCCAACGGTCCCCACGAACCTGTCGATCACACCGTCTGCGGGCGGCACCAACGGCGGCCTGTACGTCACCTCGCTCACGCCCGCACTGACCGGCCTGGTCGGCGACGGCGAGTGGGACACGGAGCGAATCGACTTCGTAATCGAACGCGACCCCGCCTACCCCGCCGAGGGCAGCGGTACGGTGTGGACCGGCTCGGTGAACAACCTCATGCAGGGTGAGCTCGGCACGATCGCGGTCCCGGCCGGAGCCCTCGCCAACGGCAACCACTATCGCTGGCGGGCACGCGGCTACGACGGGACCGACTATTCGCGGTCCTGGTCGGCATGGCAGACCTTCGCCGTCGACACCACCGATCCCGCCGCGCCCACGGTGAGCCTCCCCGCCTACGCGGCCAACGTGTGGTCGGCCAAGCAGACCTCGCCGGTTCCGATGACGCTGGACACCACCTCCGCCGACGGCTCTGGCTACCACTGGGGGCTGGACGATCCGTCAACCCCGAACCTGGCCGCCGACGACAACGGCGGCGGTGACGCCCTCACTGTGAACATCGACCCGAAGCAGGGCTGGCACACCCTCTACGTCAAGAGCAGGGATCTCGCCCGGCGCTCATCGACGGTGACGACCTACACCTTCGGCGTGGGTGTGGGCGAGGTCATCAAGCCCTCGAACGAGGAGCGCACCCAGGCCGCGGTCACGCTCGCCTCCCGTGCCGCCCCCGATCGCACCGGCGTCCGGTACGAGTACAAGGCCGACGTGTCCTCCTCCGGCACGTGGACGCCGGTCCCCACCGCCGACGTCACCGTTCCCGGCTCGCCCACCCCGATCCCGGCCTGGCCGCAGTCCCGGGCCGACACGTCCCTGCCCTTCGCCGACCTTTACTGGGACGCCGCTCAGACCATGCAGACCGTCGGCCGAGGCGACGGACCCGTGAGTTTACGAGCCTGCTTCGTCAGCGGCACCGCCGACAACTGCTCCGACCCCGTCACCTTCACATTGGAGCAGAGCGCCTTCGGATCCACGTACGCCACCGGAGCGGTCGGACCCGGCCAGGTCGCACTGCTGACCGGCGACTATTCGGTCACGGCCACCGACGTGAACGTCTTCGGGCTGACGGTCGGCCGCGGCCACACCACGCTCTTCCCGCCGACCGAGACCGGCGCCGGCGGAGTGTTCGGGCCGGGCTGGCGTGCGTCGCTGCCAGCCGGTAGTTCCGCCGTCTCCGGCATGAAGTTCGGCGACTTCTCCGCCCATGGGTACGTCACCTTCACGGGGACAGACGGCGCGCAACTGACCTACACCGTCCAGCCTGACGGGACGTTCAAGGGCGTCTCCGACGCCAGCGACGAGTCCAAAGTCGTCAAGAACTCCAGCACCCAGTTCACTCACACCGACGCGACCGGGGTCACGACCGTCTTCACCCTCGTCGGCACGGAGTGGACCGTGAATTTGATCGACGAGCCGGGCACCGAGAACACCATCACATATACCCACGACGCCGCAGGCCGGGTCACCCGCATCCTCGCACCCGTCCCCGCCGGGGTGACCTGCTCGGGAACTCTCGTCGCAGGGTGCCGGGCGCTGGCCGTCACGTACGCGACGACCACCACGGCCACGGGAGTGGCCAACGGCTGGGGAGACTACGCCGGCCTGGTGAAATCGATCTCCTACACCGCGTACGACCCAGCGACGTCGGCCATGAAAACCACGACCATCGCGACCTACGCCTACGACTCCACCAGCCACCTGCGCACCGCGACCGATCCGCGTTCCGGCCTGACCAACACCTATTACTACAACGGGCAGGGCCGCCTCTCCCAAATCACGCCACCGGGGCTGGTGCCGGTCCAGTTGGACTACGACAGCACCGGCCGAATCGCGCACACCACCCGGACGAGCCCGCAGGGCCAGCTCACCGAGGCCATCGTGTACGGTGTGCCGATCTCGGCCCCGGTGAACCTCACCCTGAGCGAGACCGAGAAGTGGGGGCAGGCCGTTGACCTGCCGCGCGTCGGTGCCGCCATCTTCCCCGCCTGGCGCGTTCCCCCACGAAACGCCAACGGCGCTTACCAGCCCGCCGCCAGCGACTGGGAGTACGCCAAGCTGACCTACCTGGACGTGAACGGTCGTGCGGTCAATACGGCCAGCTACGGCGCCGGCGCCTGGCAGGTCGGCTCCACCCGATATGACGAGGACGGCAACGTGGTGTGGGAGCTCGGGCCGGGCAACCGGCTGCAGGCGCTCACGCCCACCGCGGACACCGACTCGTATGTGGCCGGCCGAACCTCGACGGCCGAGCGGGCCCATCTCCTGGCCAGCCGGACGACGTTCTCGCCCGACGGGCTCGTCCTGACCGAGGAGGCGCCCGTGCATCGGGTGATGCTCCGCTCGGGTGCCATCGTCTCCGCCCGGCAGCGAGCCGAGCACACCTACGACGAGGGCAAACCGGCCGGTTCTGACGATTACAACCTGCTCACGACGACACGCGTGCTGCCCGCCGTCGTGGACGGGACGGCGACGCCGGCCGCGGCGGACATCCGGACCATGCGGACCGGCTACGACCCCGTCGAGCCCGGCGACCCCTCCGGCTGGGATCTCCTGACCGCCACCCAGCAGACCACGGTCATGGCAAGTGGCGGCGACATCGTCCGCCGGACTCGCTATGACGAGAGCTGGCGTGAGTTCGAACGGCGTATGCCGGCATCCAATGGCGCCGACGCCGGGACGACGACCACCGATTACTTCACCTCGGGTGCTCATCCGTCGGTCGCCGCCTGCGGCAACAAGCCGCAGTGGGCGGGCCTGGCCTGCCGGACGGGACCCAAGGCACAGCCACCGGGCAAGTCCCTTCCCATCTCGACGACCACCTACGGGTACTTCGGGCAGATCACGTCCGTCACCGAGACCTCAGGCGCCGCCACCCGTACGTCCACGTTCGGCCACGACACCGCGGGCCGCACGACCACGCGCCAGACGACCGCTACCCCCGCCGCCGAGGGCGGCACGGCGGTGCCCGACGCGACGGTCACCTACGACGCCGCCACCGGGCTGCTGACTCAGGTCAGTGCGGGCGGGGCGAGCATCACCACCGGCTACGACACCCTGGGCCGGGTGATCTCCAAGACCGACGCCGATACCGGCAGTGCCGCCATCACCTACGACGCGTACGGGCGGGTCGCCACAACCAACGACGGCAAGGGGCTCTACGCCTACACCTACGACGGCACCGACGCCGCAGGTAAGGCGGAACGCCGGGGCCTGGTCACCGGCGTCAACGCGGGCAGCCCGGGAACCTTCACCGGTGCGTACTCGCCGGACGGGCGGCTGCTGACGCGAACCTTCCCGGGCGGCCTGGTCTCGACCAGCCGGTTCGACAACGCCGGGAAAGAGGTCGTGCTCACGTACGCCAAGTCCGGCTCCACCTGGCTGGCCTTCACCGCGCTTCCCGATGCGGACGGCCGGGTCCGGCAGAACACGGGTCCGAGCGGCAGCGTCCAGAGTTACGAGTACGACGGCGGCGGCAGGCTCTCCGCCGTCAAGGACATCTATGCCTCTACGTGCGTCACCCGGCTCTACGGCTTCAACCTCAACAGTAACCGAACGAGCCTCACCACCTATCTCGCCGACGATGACGGCCTCTGCTCCACCTCCACCGGCGCCACCGCGGTCTCGCACAGCTATGACGCCGCCGACAGGATCGTGGACGCCGGATACACCTACGACGCCTTCGGCCGCACGTTGACGATCCCCGCCGACCAAGCCGGGAGCGGAGGGACCACGACCGTCGGCTACTTCGCCAACGACATGATCGCCAGCCTGGCGCAGAGCGGTGTGACAAAGACGTTCACGCTCGACCCGGTCGGCCGCCTGCGCGCCGCCACCCAGACCGGGGGCAGCGGCGCGGGAACGGTGGTCAACCACTACGCCGACGACAGCGACTCGCCCACGTGGATCGCCGAAGCCGACGGGAGCTGGACCAGGAACATCCTGGACGTGGGCGGCTTGGGCGCCATCCAGAAGAGTGATGGCACAGTCACCCTCCAGCTGAGCAACCTGCACGGCGACATCGTGGCGACCGCGTCCAGCAGCGCGGGCGCGACCGGCGTGACAGCGTACTTCGAACAGACGGAGTACGGTCGGGCACGGCCAGAGAACTCCGTCAACCCGCAGCGCTATGGGTGGCACGGTGACGCGCAGCGGTCGGGTGACGCGCTGGCCGGGCTGGTACTGATGGGCGCCCGCGTCTACAACCCGTCCACAGGCAGGTTCCTGCAGCTGGATCCGGTTCCCGGCGGCGGGGCCAACGCCTACTCCTATCCCACCGACCCCGTGAACGGCTCCGATCTCGACGGCCGGTGCTGGGGCTACGAATGGGGTCTCTACGATTTCGACTACTGCTACCTGACCTACGCCGACCATCCGCTGCATCAGCTCACCACGCACCACTTCTGGTTCTGGGGAAAGGTGACCGTCGAGTTCTCGCCCTTCATTAACAAAACCGGATTCGTCAAGTTCATGCGGGTGCTGAGGGTGATCGCCGGTCGGCTCGCGCAGGTGCGCAGCAAACCGTACAAGGCGATCACGAGCATCAGGAACGCCATCAGGACGGCGTGCGGCAAAGCCTTCTCGAAAGCTGCGGCCTGCATGATTCGCCTGGGAATGCCAGCCGAAATCGCCAAGAGCTTTGGCGACTACGTGAAAACCATCGAGTACTGGTATCACTATTCGGGCGCACTGACCTTCCAGGTAAGGTGCAGTACGATCCGTAAATACATGGGGACGCGCGGGCCGCTGTACGCGAAGATCTGCATATAGAGGAGTGGACGGCGATGTCCGGACCGACGGATCGGGAGCAGCCCCGGAATTCTCGCGGCTCCCGGGGCGAGCCTTGGTACATGGTCGGCGCTCTCCTGGCCTGCAGCGTGGCGATCGCGCTGAGCGACTGGGCCGGCCCCGCCGTGCGGGTGGTCTTCTGGGCGATGGCCGCGATTCTGGCCGGGCGGTTGGTGATGTTGCTGCTCGGCCGCTCCCCGCAGGGGTCCGCGCCGAGAAAATGGCAGCCCATCCTGACTCCAGGCATCCTGGCGGTGGGCACGACGGCGCTGGCCATCAGCACCTGGGAGTCCATCGGGGCTCGGATCGCCTACTCGCTGCTCACCACGATATTCGTGGTGGCCTTCGTCGCAGCGGTCGTCATGTACCGACGGTCGAAAGCTGAATGACCCTCGAAGGAGTCCGAATCGAGTAGGAGGGGTGAGGTCGCCTCACCCCTCCTCTCGCGCCACCGGACATGCGGGCCCGTGCCAAAGCCAGGCCGGTCGTACCATGACGAAGCACCCGGGTCGGTGACCCGGGTGCTTCGTCACAAGGACTAGCGGCCGTACTGGCCGAAGTCGTACTCCTCCAGCGGGACGGCCTCGCCGGAGCCCGAGCCGAAGGTGTAGTCGGACGCGGAGCCGTCGTAGCCGCCGACCGTGTACATCGCGGCCTTGGCCTCCTCGGTCGGCTCGACCCGGATGTTGCGGTACTGGGGCATGCCCGTACCGGCCGGGATGAGCTTACCGATGATGACGTTCTCCTTGAGGCCCAGGAGCGAGTCCGACTTGGCGTGGATCGCCGCGTCGGTGAGCACCCGGGTGGTCTCCTGGAAGGACGCCGCCGACAGCCAGGACTCGGTGGCCAGCGACGCCTTGGTGATGCCCATCAGGACCGGACGGCCGGAGGCGGGGGTACCGCCCTCGGCGACGCACTCGCGGTTGATGCGCTCGAACTTCGGCCGCTCCACGAGCTCACCGGGGAGCATGTCGGCGTCGCCGGACTCCAGCACGTTCACGCGCTTGAGCATCTGGCGGACGATGACCTCGATGTGCTTGTCGTGGATGGACACACCCTGCGAGCGGTACACCTGCTGGACTTCCTCCACCAGGTGCAGCTGCACGGCGCGCGGGCCGAGGATGCGGAGCACCTCGTTGGGGTTGCGGGCACCGGCGATCAGCTGCGTGCCGACGTCGATGTGCTGCCCCTCCGAGACCGCGAGCCGCGACCGCATCGACACCGGGTACGCGATCTCGTCCGAGCCGTCGTCCGGCGTGATCACGATCTTGCGGGTCTTGTCGGTCTCGTCGATCCTGACCCGGCCGGTGACCTCGCTGATCGGGGCCACACCCTTGGGGATGCGGGCCTCGAACAGCTCCTGCACACGCGGCAGACCGTGGGTGATGTCGGCGCCCGCCACACCACCGGTGTGGAAGGTCCGCATGGTCAGCTGGGTGCCGGGCTCGCCGATGGACTGGGCGGCGATGATGCCGACCGCCTCGCCGACGTCGACCAGCTTGCCGGTGGCCAGCGACCGCCCGTAGCAGGTGGCGCAGACACCGATCTTGGCCTCGCAGACCAGCGTGCTGCGGGTCCGCACGGTCGCGATGCCGGCCTCGACCAGCGCCGTCACCGTGGCGTCGTTGATGTCCGTGCCGGCCGTGGCGATCAGCTTGCCGTCGACCTCCACGTCCTCGGCCAGGATCCGGCCGTGGATGTTGCTCTCCGCGTTCTCGGCCTTCACCAGGTTCCCGGCGTGGTCGCGCTCCGCGGTGTGCAGCGGGACCGCGCGGTCGGTGCCGCAGTCGATCTCGCGGACGATGACGTCCTGGGCCACGTCGACCAGACGACGGGTCAGGTAGCCGGAGTCGGCGGTCCGCAGCGCGGTGTCCGCCAGACCCTTCCGCTGGCCGTGGGTGGAGATGAAGTACTCCAGCACCGACAGGCCCTCGCGGAAGGAGGACTTGATCGGCCGCGGGATCGTCTCACCCTTGGTGTTGGACACCAGGCCGCGGATGCCGGCGATCTGCCGGACCTGCATCAGGTTTCCACGCGCGCCGGACTGCACCATCATCCAGATCGGGTTCGTCTTGGCGAACGCGTTCTGCATGTCCTCGGTGACGTCGCTGGTGGCGTGGGTCCAGATCTCGATGAGCTCCTGACGGCGCTCCTCGTCGGTGATCAGACCGCGGTCGTACTCGCGCTGCACCTTGTCGGCCCGCTTCTCGTACGACTCCATGATCGCCGCCTTGTTCGGCGGGGCGATGACGTCGTCGATGGAGATGGTGACCCCGGCCCGGGTCGCCCAGTGGAAGCCAGCGTCCTTGAGCGCGTCCAGAGCGTTGGCCACCTCGACCTTGGGGTAGGTCTCGGCCAGCTCGTTGACGATCGCGGACAGCTGCTTCTTGCCGACCTGGTAGTTCACGAACGGGTAGTTCGCGGGCAGCGTCTGGTTGAACAGGCAGCGGCCGAGGGTGGTCTCCAGCCGCAGCGGGTCGCCGACCTCCCAGCCGTCGGGCGCCTCCCAGCCGCGCGGCGGGGCGACGTCCTTCAGCCTGACCTGGATCTTGGCCTGCAGGTCCAGCTCGCGCCGGTCGAAGGCCATGAGGGCCTCGGAGACCGAGCCGAACACGCGCCCCTCACCGGCGGCCTCGTCGGCCTGGGTGGTGAGCGAGTACAGCCCGATGACCATGTCCTGGGTGGGCATCGTCACCGGCTTGCCGTCGGCCGGCTTGAGGATGTTGTTGGTCGAGAGCATCAGGATGCGCGCCTCGGCCTGGGCCTCGGCCGACAGCGGCAGGTGCACGGCCATCTGGTCGCCATCGAAGTCCGCGTTGAACGCGGTGCAGACGAGCGGGTGGATCTGGATGGCCTTGCCCTCGACCAGCTGCGGCTCGAAGGCCTGGATGCCCAGGCGGTGCAGCGTCGGCGCCCGGTTGAGCAGCACCGGGTGCTCGGTGATGACCTCTTCCAGCACGTCCCACACGACCGGGCGGGCCCGCTCGACCATGCGCTTGGCGGACTTGATGTTCTGCGCGTGGTTGAGGTCCACCAGCCGCTTCATCACGAACGGCTTGAACAGCTCCAGCGCCATCTGCTTGGGCAGGCCGCACTGGTGCAGCTTCAGCTGCGGGCCGACCACGATGACCGAACGGCCGGAGTAGTCGACTCGCTTGCCCAGCAGGTTCTGCCGGAACCGGCCCTGCTTGCCCTTCAGCATGTCGCTGAGGGACTTCAGCGGGCGGTTGCCGGGCCCGGTGACCGGGCGGCCGCGGCGGCCGTTGTCGAACAGCGCGTCGACGGCCTCCTGCAGCATGCGCTTCTCGTTGTTCACGATGATCTCGGGCGCGCCGAGGTCGAGCAGCCGCTTGAGGCGGTTGTTCCGGTTGATGACCCGGCGGTACAGGTCGTTCAGGTCGGAGGTCGCGAACCGGCCACCGTCCAGCTGCACCATCGGGCGCAGGTCCGGCGGGATGACCGGGATGCAGTCCAGGACCATGCCGGCGGGCGAGTTCCTGGTGTTCAGGAACGCCGCCACGACCTTGAGCCGCTTGAGCGCGCGGGCCTTCTTCTGCCCCTTGCCGCTGCGGATGGTCTCGCGGAGGTTCTCCGCCTCCTGGTCCAGGTCGAAGCTCTGCAGCCGCTCCTGGATGGCCTGCGCGCCCATGCCGCCCTTGAAGTAGCGGCCGAACCGGTCGCGCATCTCGCGGTAGAGCATCTCGTCGCCCTCGAGGTCCTGGACCTTGAGGTTCTTGAAACGGCTCCAGACCTCGTCCAGCCGGTCCAGCTCGCGCTGGGCCCGGTCGCGGAGCTGGCGCATCTCGCGGTCGGCGCCCTCACGCACCTTGCGGCGCGCGTCGCCCTTGGCCCCGGCGGCCTCCAGCTCGGCCAGGTCGCCTTCCAGCTTCTTCTGCCTGGCCTCGATGTCGGCGTCGCGGCGCTGCTCGACGTGCTGCCGCTCGACGGAGATCTTCGCCTCCAGCGAGGGCAGGTCGCGGTCGCGCATCTCCGCGTCCACCTGCGTGATCATGTACGCCGCGAAGTAGATGACCTTCTCCAGGTCCTTCGGGGCGAGGTCCAGCAGGTAGCCGAGGCGCGACGGGACACCCTTGAAGTACCAGATGTGGGTGACCGGCGCGGCCAGCTCGATGTGGCCCATGCGCTCACGCCGCACCTTGGCCCGGGTCACCTCGACGCCGCAGCGCTCACAGATGATGCCCTTGAAGCGGACGCGCTTGTACTTGCCGCAGTAGCACTCCCAGTCCCGGGTCGGGCCGAAGATCTTCTCGCAGAAGAGGCCGTCCTTCTCGGGCTTGAGGGTCCGGTAGTTGATGGTCTCCGGCTTCTTGACCTCGCCGTGCGACCACTGACGGATGTCGTCCGCGGTCGCCAGGCCGATCCTGAGCTCGTCGAAGAAGTTGACGTCCAGCATGTGCTATCTCCCCCTCAGACTTCTTCCACGCTGCTCGGCTCGCGCCGGGACAGATCGATACCGAGCTCCTCCGCGGCGCGGAAGACGTCCTCGTCGGTGTCGCGCATCTCGATGGACATGCCGTCGCTGGAGAGCACCTCGACGTTGAGGCAGAGCGACTGCATTTCCTTGATGAGGACCTTGAAGGACTCCGGAATGCCCGGCTCCGGGATGTTCTCGCCCTTGACGATGGCCTCGTACACCTTCACGCGGCCGAGGACGTCGTCGGACTTGATGGTGAGCAGTTCCTGCAGCGCGTAGGCGGCGCCGTACGCCTCCAGGGCCCACACCTCCATCTCGCCGAAACGCTGCCCGCCGAACTGCGCCTTACCACCCAGCGGCTGCTGGGTGATCATCGAGTACGGACCGGTCGACCGGGCGTGGATCTTGTCGTCGACCAGGTGCAGCAGCTTGAGGATGTAGATGTAGCCGACCGAGACCGGGTGCGGGAACGGCTCGCCGGAGCGGCCGTCGAACAGCCGGGCCTTGCCGTTCTCGCCGACCATGCGCGAGCCGTCCCTGTTCTTCAGGGTGTTGCTCAGCAGGCCGACGATCTCCTCTTCCTGGGCGCCGTCGAACACCGGGGTCGCGACCTTGGTGAACGGATCGACCTCGGCGAGGCCCTTCTCGCGAAGGCGCTCGGCCCAGGCCTCCTCGATCCCCGAGACGTCCCATCCTCGGGCGGCGATCCACCCCAGGTGGGTCTCCAGGACCTGGCCGACGTTCATTCGGCCGGGCACGCCCAGCGGGTTGAGCACGATGTCGACAGGCGTGCCGTCCTCGAGGAACGGCATGTCCTCGACCGGGAGGATCTTGGAGATGACGCCCTTGTTGCCGTGGCGGCCCGCCAGCTTGTCGCCGTCGGTGATCTTGCGCTTCTGCGCCACGTAGACCCGGACCAGCTCGTTCACGCCGGGGGGAAGCTCGTCGCCCTCCTCGCGGCTGAACACGCGGACGCCGATGACCTTGCCGGACTCGCCGTGCGGCACCTTCAGCGAGGTGTCGCGGACCTCGCGCGCCTTCTCACCGAAGATCGCGCGGAGCAGGCGCTCCTCGGGGGTCAGCTCGGTCTCACCCTTGGGGGTGACCTTGCCGACCAGGATGTCACCGGTCACGACCTCGGCGCCGATGCGGATGATGCCGCGCTCGTCCAGGTCGGCCAGGACCTCCTCGGAGACGTTCGGGATGTCCCGGGTGATCTCCTCGGGGCCCAGCTTGGTGTCGCGGGCGTCGACCTCGTGCTCCTCGATGTGGATCGAGGAGAGGACGTCATCCTGCACCAGACGCTGGGAGAGGATGATCGCGTCCTCGTAGTTGTGGCCCTCCCACGGCATGAACGCCACGAGCAGGTTCTTGCCGAGCGCCATCTCACCGGTGTCGGTGCACGGCCCGTCGGCGATCACCTGGTTGACCTCGACCCGGTCGCCCTCGGCCACGATCGGCTTCTGGTTGAAGCAGGTGCCCTGGTTGGAGCGCTTGAACTTGGCGACCCGGTAGGTGGTCCTGGTGCCGTCGTCGTTCATGACGGTGACGTAGTCGGCCGAGACCTCCTCGACCACACCCGCCTTGTCGGCGTTGATCACGTCGCCCGCGTCGGTGGCGGCGCGGTACTCCATGCCGGTGCCGACCAGCGGGGCCTCGCTCTTCAGCAGGGGCACCGACTGGCGCTGCATGTTGGAGCCCATCAGGGCGCGGTTGGCGTCGTCGTGCTCCAGGAACGGGATCATGGCGGTCGCCACCGACACCATCTGGCGCGGCGAGACGTCCATGTAGTCGACCTCGCTGGGGTGCACGGCCTCGAACTCGCCGCCCTTGCGGCGGGCCAGCACGCGCTCCTCGGCGAAGGTGCCGTCCGAGTGCAGGCGCGTGTTGGCCTGCGCCACCACGTGCCGGTCCTCCTGGTCGGCGGTGAGGTAGTCGACCTGCTCCGACACCTTGCCCTCGATGACCTTCCGGTACGGCGTCTCGACGAACCCGAAGGAGTTGATCCGGCCGAAGGAGGCCAGCGAGCCGATCAGACCGATGTTCGGGCCTTCCGGCGTCTCGATCGGGCACATCCGGCCGTAGTGGGACGGGTGCACGTCACGGACCTCGAAGCCGGCCCGCTCACGGGACAGACCGCCGGGGCCGAGGGCCGACAGGCGCCGCTTGTGGGTCAGACCCGCCAGCGGGTTGGTCTGGTCCATGAACTGCGACAGCTGCGAGGTGCCGAAGAACTCCTTGATCGACGCCACCACGGGGCGGATGTTGATCAGGGTCTGCGGCGTGATCGCCTCGACGTCCTGGGTGGTCATGCGCTCGCGGACGACGCGCTCCATCCGGGCCAGGCCCAGCCGGACCTGGTTCTGGATGAGCTCGCCCACGGTACGCAGACGGCGGTTGCCGAAGTGGTCGATGTCATCGGTCTCGATGATCACCGAACCGTCGGGGCCCATGGTCTCCTCGCCGGCGTGCAGCCGGACGATGTACTCGATGGTGGAGACGATGTCCTCGTCGGTGAGAGTGCCCTGAGTGATCTCAGAGTCCACCCCGAGCTTCTTATTGATCTTGTATCGGCCGACCTTGGCCAGGTCGTACCGCTTGGGGTTGAAGTACAGGTTCTCCAGCAGCGTCTGCGCGGACTCCTTGGTGGGAGGCTCGCCCGGGCGCAGCTTGCGGTAGATGTCCAGCAGCGCGTCGTCCTGGCCGGAGGTGTGGTCCTTCTCCAGGGTGGCGCGCATCGACTCGTACTGGCCGAAACGCTCCAGGATCTGGTCGGTCGTCCAGCCGAGCGCCTTGAGCAGGACCGTGACGGCCTGCTTGCGCTTGCGGTCGATGCGGACGCCGACGCTGTCGCGCTTGTCGATCTCGAACTCGAGCCACGCGCCCCGGGACGGGATCACCCGGCAGCCGTACAGGTCCTTGTCGGAGGTCTTGTCGACGCTGCGGTCGAAGTAGACGCCCGGGGACCGCACCAGCTGCGAGACCACGACACGCTCGGTGCCGTTGATGATGAAGGTGCCCTTCGAGGTCATGAGCGGGAAGTCGCCCATGAACACGGTCTGGCTCTTGATCTCACCGGTGGTGTTGTTGATGAACTCCGCCGTCACGAACATCGGCGCGGAGTAGGTCATGTCCTTGTCCTTGCACTCGTCGACCGAGTACTTGGGCGGCTCGAACCGGTGATCCCGGAACGAGAGGGACATGGTTCCGGAGAAGTCCTCGATGGGACTGATCTCCTCAAAGATCTCTTCTAGGCCCGACTGGGCTGGTACGTCCTTCCGTCCGGCCAGCCTGGCCGCCTCGACCCGAGCCTTCCACTTCTCGTTACCGAGCAACCAGTCGAAGGACTCGGTCTGAAGAGCTAGAAGATCAGGAACTTCGAGCGGCTCCTGAATACGTGCGAAAGACACGGTACGGGGACCGGCGGGTACGGCGGAGGCGTTGCGCGAGGCTGCCAACAGATGTCCTTCCGAGGGCTCGCGGACTGACTACACGCACGCCAGACGACCATGCAGCAAGGTTACTGAGAGAAGCGGTCGTCAAAGGGCAGCGCAAAGGGGCAGTGTAGCCGATGGGCATACACCTGTCCACTCCGCTCTCGCTCTGCGCTCCACGTTGCTGGCAGCATCACCCGTCTGCGCCGAAACGTCAAGCCCGAGAGCCGACATTTCCGCTAACCAATGGCCACCACGCTGGGTTTTTCCCCTCCGCGCCACATTCGAAAGCCGCGAGACCCTGTCGATACCCTGGACCGGGTGCAGCTAACGCTCTGTCACGCGCAGGACCGAACGTTGACCGACGGTCGACCGCTGCCGTGCATTGGGCATCCCCGCCGGGGGTGGGGCTAAACCCAACCTTGACTAACAATTGAATAACGCGGCTCACCGGATGGGCGTGTTACCCAGGAGGGTCGAAAGGTCCGAAACCAGCCAACGATCATCGATTCGTACCATGACCAGGCGTGCTCTGTTCTGGACCACCTGCTGCCGCGGGCTCTCCGACGTGGTTTCGGACGAGGACGTCGTGACATTGAGGAAGACCAGTACGCGGGCCTCGTCCGGCGTCGCGGATTCCACGGCGGCTCCGGCGACTACAGCCTGTTGCACCGTTTTCTGGCGCGCGGCGGCCGGGGCGAGCGTCTTCGCGAGGCGGTCCAGCCGGCCCACCAGATCGCCGGTGGCGTGTGCCCGGGCCCGGGCCCGATCCTCCTGGATCGTCCGGTAGTCGTAGGACAACATGTCCGCCGCGTACGTGACGGCCGCGTTGGCCGCCTCCTGGCCCGCCGCACGGCCCTCCGCCATCCGCCGCTGGTCCAGGAACACCCACCCGGCCGCGACGCCCGCGGCGACCGCCAGGACGGCCAGGAAGGCGGTCAGCCGGAGTTTCACGGGACCAGCTCCGCCCGGGACACCAGCCACTTGCCGGACTCCTTGACCACGGTCATCCGCCAGCGGGTGAACCGCTCCTCGGCCGGATCGTCCCGGTCCGCCCAGTCGATCACCGCGTCCGCCACCACGAGCACCTGCGCGCTCCTGGCGTTGTAGGAGGCCAGCCCGGCCGCCCGGAGCACCCCCGTCTGCTGGACCTTGTTGGCCAGCGCGACCTCCCGCATCGTGCCCTGGTAGCCCGCCTTGGCCTCGCCGGTGGAGGTGGCCAGGATGCGGTTGAGGGTGGAGTCGATCGAGCGGTGGTCCAGCGACATCAGGTTGATCGCGTGGGTGGCGGCGGCCTGCACGGCGGCCTGCCGGTCCGCGGCCAGTGCCAGCTCCTCGGCCCTGCCCTGCCAGGCCAGCCAGCCCAGGGCCGTGAAGCCCGCCGCGAGCATGGCCAGAGCGGCGTTCAGCCGGGCCGGCGCCCGGCGCACGTCACGCGCCACCCCGGCCTCCGGAGACGATCTCTCCGCCTGCTTCTACGCCCACACAGGGCACGGTATAGGAACGCGAAAGGAGCGGCCCACCGAAGTGAACCGCTCCTATCGGACAGGATCTGACAAGCGTTACTTGACGGTGACGCTGGCGCCGGCGCCCTCGAGGGCAGCCTTGGCCTTCTCCGCCTGCTCCTTGCTGACCTTGCCGTCGAAGACGGACTTGGGAGCGCCGTCCACCAGGTCCTTGGCCTCCTTGAGGCCCAGGCTCGTGAGGGTACGGATCTCCTTGATGACCTGGATCTTCTTGTCGCCGGCCGACTCGAGGATGACCTCGAACTCGTCCTGCTCCTCAACCTCTTCGACGGCGGCGGCCGGACCGGCCGGGCCCGCGACGGCGACCGGGGCGGCGGCCTTGACGTCGAAGGTCTCCTCGAAGAGCTTCACGAAGTCGGACAGCTCAAGGAGGGTCATCTCCTTGAAGGTCTCGAGCAGCTCGTCGGTGCTGAGCTTCGCCATGGTGTTCCTCCAGTGAATCTAGCTACGTTAAAAGGGACCGCGGTCTGCGTTTCCCCCCGCTTTCGCGGACCTTCCTGATTACTCGCCGGCCTCTTCGCGCTTGACGCGCAGGGCTTCGGCCAGTCGAGCCATCTGCGTGGGCAGCGCGGCGAAGGTGGCGGCAGCCTGGGACTGCTTGGCCTTCAGGGCGCCGGCCAGCTTCGCGAGGAGCACCTCACGGGACTCAAGGTCAGCCAGCTTGGAGATCTCGGCCGGGGTCATCGCCTTACCGTCGACGACACCGCCCTTGATCACCAGAAGGGGGTTGGCCTTGGCGAACTCACGCAGACCCTTGGCCGCCTCCACCACGTCGCCCTTGACGAAGGCGATCGCGGTCGGGCCGTTCAGCAGCCCGTCGAGGACGGTGATCCCGGCGTTGTTCGCCGCGATCTTGGTCAGCGTGTTCTTCGCCACGGCGAACTTCGCATTCCCACCGAGAGAAACGCGCAGCTGCTTGAGCTGGGCGACGGTGAGACCGCGGTATTCGGTCAGAACAGCGGCGCTGGAGCTGTCGAACTCGCTCGTGAGCTCGGCGACCGCGCCGGTCTTCTCCGACTTCGCCATGGGCCCTCCTTCCAGATGTGCCACCGGCGAAGGCGTGAAAAACGAACAAGCCCCGGCGCAGGGCGCACGGGGCTCACGACTAGCGAAGCTCACATCCACACCTGCGCGGGCCGTCCACTCACGTGGATCCTTCGGTCAACGGGCTTGTAGGCACCCGAAGACGACCGGCGGTCTTTGGCAGAACACAGAGTACGTGTCAATCCCCGCTTAAACAAATCGGTGGTGGTGACCAGCCCCCAGGACCGGCCGCCACCACCGACCAAAGCGGGATTTATTCGGTTACCGGGGCGCCCTTGGGCATGTCGCCTACCTGGTCGGCGGGCGGGGCGGCGATGGAGAGCTGCTCGTTGAAGGAGGTGAAGACCAGGGCGGCGCTGAAGGTGCCCTGCTCGGCTCCGCCGTTGAGCTGAATCTTGCGGGGCAGGCCCTCGGCGTCGATCCAGGCGTCGAACTTCATGTCCTTGACCGCCGAGAGCTGCCCGGCGATCGCCGCCTGCGAGTCCGCGGGCAGCAGCTTGACGGCCTCGGCCACCGGGAACGTGCCCGCGTAGTGCGTGGTGTCCACGTTGCTCACGGTCTCCTGGCCGACGGCCTTGACGTCCTTGGAGGCGGTCAGCAGGGCGACGCTGGACTTCAGGTCGATCTGCTGGGCCTGGCTGAGGAACTGCCGGACGCTGACGTCGTCGCCCAGGTCCTTCAGGCCGACCTTGACCCAGGGCTTGGTGCTGCCGGTCAGCTGCTTGAGCACGTCCAGCTTCAGATAGGCGGTCTCGTCGGCGAGGATCACCCGGACGCCGCCCGGCAGGGGCTGGCCGGCGAACGTCACCTGGCTGAGATTGATGTCGGAGGCGAGGGTGGGCTTCTGCTGGAACAGCATCGTGCCGCGCACGTTGCCCGAGGAGCCCTTCTGGTCGCTGAAGTCGACCACGATGTCGGCCGCGTAGGACGTGACGTCCTCGGCCTTCTGAGCGGTCTGGGCTAAGGCGTCGGCCGCCGAGAGCTGGACCTCCCCGAGGGGCTGTGCTGTCGTCGTGCCACACCCGGCCGCGGCGATCAGCGCGGCGGCCACAAGAAGTCGGCGCATGTGTTGTCGTCCCTTCGTCGCCCAGAGCCTACGTTCGCGGAAAGATCGATGCGGCGGTCGCGCGATATCCGCACACTTTCTCCACACCCCCGCGTTCTCCGCGAACAAATGAAAGACCCCCACCCGGTTACCCGGATGGGGGCCTGTCAGTCCTGAGCGGCTCAGGCGTCGATCTCCGCGGTCATCGCGCGCGTCACGTTCGGGTCCACCGGGATGCCGGGGCCCATGGACGTGGCGAAGGTGACCTTCTTCAGGTAGCGGCCCTTGGCGGCGGACGGCTTGAGCCGCAGCACCTCGTCCAGGGCGGCCGCGTAGTTCTCCACCAGCTGGCGCTCCTCGAAGGAGGCCTTGCCGATGATGAAGTGCAGGTTCGCGTGCCGGTCGACCCGGAACTCGATCTTGCCGCCCTTGATGTCGGTGACGGCCTTGCCGACGGCCGGCGTGACGGTGCCGGTCTTCGGGTTGGGCATGAGGCCACGCGGACCGAGCACGCGGCCCAGGCGGCCGACCTTGCCCATCAGGTCCGGGGTGGCCACGACGGCGTCGAAGTCGAGGCGGCCCTTGGCCACCTCCTCGATGAGCTCGTCGGCGCCCACGATGTCGGCGCCCGCGGCGCGGGCCTCCTCGGCACGGTCACCGGTCGCGAAGACCAGGACCCGGGCGGTCTTGCCGGTGCCGTGCGGGAGGTTGACGGTGCCACGGACCATCTGGTCGGCCTTGCGCGGGTCGACGCCCAGCCGCAGGGCCACCTCGACGGTGGCGTCGAACTTGGTGGAGGCGGTCTTCTTGGCCAGCCGCACGCCGTCCAGCGGCGAGAGGACGGAGTCGCGGTCGATCTGGACCGCGGCGTTCTTCCAGTTCTTGCTGCGCTTCACTGCTGCTCCTACAGGAGTTCGTGGTACGGGCCGCGCGAGGCCCTTCCACTGGGTGGGAAAGTCTTACTCGGCGACCGTGATGCCCATGGAACGGGCGGTGCCGGCGATGATGCGCTCGGCCATCTCGATGTCGTTGGCGTTCAGGTCGGGCATCTTCGTCTCGGCGATCTGCCGCAGCTGCTCCTTGGTGAGGTGACCCACCTTGGTCTTCAGCGGGTTGGCGGAGCCGCCCTTGAGGCCGAGCGCCTTCTTGATCAGCTCAGGCGCCGGGGGCGTCTTCGTGATGAAGGTGAAGGTGCGGTCTTCGAAGATGGTGATCTCGACGGGGATGATGTTGCCCCGCTGAGCCTCCGTGGCCGCGTTGTACTGCTTGACGAACTCCATGATGTTCACGCCGTGCGGACCGAGCGCGGTACCGACGGGCGGCGCGGGGGTGGCCTGGCCAGCGGGAAGCTGGACCTTCACCAACGCCGCGATCTTCTTCTTGGGAGGCATGACTCTCTCCGGGTCCTCAATGTTTTTCCGTGGTGCCCCGGCGTTTACCTGCCTGTGGGCAGCCTGGGGCGTCCCCGCGTAGCGGGGAGAACTAGACGAGTCTACTTGACCGGGACGAAGACCCGGGCCAAAGGGCCCGAGCCCCCGGACGACTCCGTCAGATCGTGGAGGTCAGATCGCCGAGATCAGATCTTCGAGACCTGGTTGAACGAGAGCTCCACCGGCGTCTCCCGGCCGAAGATCGACACCAGCACCTTGAGCTTCTGCGACTCGGGGCTGATCTCGCTGACCGAGGCGGGGAGCGTGGCGAACGGGCCGTCCATGACGGTGACCGACTCGCCGATCTCGAACTCGACGGTGGAGGCCGTGGCCTTCGCCGAGGCCTTCTTGACCTCTTCGGTCGGCTCCGGCGCCAGCAGCTTGGCGACCTCGTCGAGGTTGAGCGGGCTGGGCTTGTTGGACAGGCCGACGAAGCCGGTCACGCCGGGCGTGTTCCGCACGGCGGCCCAGGACTCGTCGGTCAGGTCCATCCGGACCAGCACGTAACCGGGGAGCACCCGCTCCTTGATCGGCGTCTTCTTGCCGCCCTTGAACTCGGTGACCGTGTGCGTCGGCACCTCGACCTGGAAGATGAAGTCCTCCATGTTGAGCGAACCGGTACGGCTCTCGATGTTCTGCTTCACCCGGTTCTCGTAGCCCGCGTACGAGTGGATCACGTACCACTCGCCGAACTGGCCGCGGAGCTGGCGCTTGAACTCTTCGATGGGGTCGACATCGGGAAGCACGTCACCGTCTTCGTCGACGGCGGAGGCCTCGACGTCAGCATCGCCTGCGCCGGCGGCCTCCTCGACCTCCTGCTCGACCTCTTCTGCCTCTTCCGTCGTCTCGGCTTCCCACTCGTCGTGCTCGTCGTGGGAGCCGTCGACCGGCAGCGGGGACTCGGACACGGTGACAATTCCTCTTTCTTCGGTGGAACTGACGTGCGCGGCGATCAGGAACCGAAGATCGCGAGCACGCCCCTCGTCAACAGGTAGTCCAGTCCGGACACGATTCCCACCATGATCAGACAGAACACGAGGACCACGATGGTGTAGTTGATCAGGTCCTTCCGGGTAGGCCAGATGACCTTACGCAGCTCGCCGACGGCCTGCCGATAGAAAAGGGCGGGAGAGGTGCGCTTCGTCTTCTTCTCGCCGCTCGGCTTGCCTGGCTGTGCCGCGGCCTCGCCGCGCGTGTCGATCGCCACAGTCCTCACCTGATCCGTCGTGTCCATCGCAACCGGCGGCTCTTACGCCCTTAGTGCGCGGACCGCACTCCGCAGGGCACGAGGGACTCGAACCCCCAACCGCCGGTTTTGGAGACCGGTGCGCTACCAATTGCGCTAGTGCCCTAAGCCGTGCACCACCCTACCCGACTGTTTCGGCGTTGTGGCCCACTAGACGGTGAAGTGTACGTGGGAATGGCTGCTTCGTCGAACCAGTAACTTCCCCGTACGTCCCCGCAGCTCAAAGCTACCGTGTGGCAATGTCCGGATGCTGGAATAGCGCGGGAAACGCGGTCCGTGTTCTGAAAACATGGACTCATGTCCCGAATCTCCGCGCGAGTCGCCGCCATCACCGAGTCCGCCACCCTGGCCGTGGACGCCAAAGCCAAGGCCATGCAGGCGGCCGGCCGCCCGGTGATCGGGTTCGGCGCAGGTGAGCCCGACTTCCCGACCCCGGACTACATCGTCGAGGCGGCGGTGGAGGCGTGCCGGAACCCGCGCTTCCACAAGTACACGCCCGCCGGGGGCCTGCCCGAGCTGAAGCAGGCCATCGCCGACAAGACCAAGCGGGACTCCGGCCTGGCCGTGGACGCCGCGCAGGTGCTGGTCACCAACGGCGGCAAGCAGGCCGTCTACGAGGCCTTCGCGACCCTCCTGGACCCGGGCGACGAGGTGCTGGTGGTCGCGCCGTACTGGACGACCTATCCGGAGGCGATCAAGCTGGCCGGGGGCGTGCAGGTGGACGTGGTCACCGACGAGACCACCGGCTACCTGGCCTCGGTGGAGCAGCTGGAGGCGAAGCTGACCGAGCGCACCAAGGCGCTGCTGCTGGTCTCGCCGTCCAACCCCACGGGTGCGGTCTACTCCCCCGCGCAGATCGCCGAGATCGGCCGCTGGGCGCTGGAGAAGGAGCTCTGGGTGGTCACCGACGAGATCTACGAGCACCTCGTGTACGGCGACGCCAAGTTCACCAGCGTCGCGACCGCCGTGCCGGAGCTCAGGGACCGCGTCGTGGTGCTGAACGGCGTCGCGAAGACGTACGCGATGACGGGCTGGCGGGTGGGCTGGCTGATCGGCCCGGCCGACGTGGTGAAGGCGGCGACCAGTCTCCAGTCGCACGCCACCTCGAACGTGTCGAACGTGGCGCAGGCGGCGGCGCTGGCGGCGGTCAGCGGCGATCTGACCGCGGTGGCGGCCATGCGGGAGGCGTTCGACCGGCGGCGGCAGACCATGGTCCGCCTGCTCAACGAGATCCCGGGCGTGGTGTGCCCTGAACCTTTCGGGGCCTTCTACGCGTACCCGTCGGTCAAGGAGCTGCTGGGCAAGGAGCTGCGCGGGCAGCGGCCGGCCACCACGGCCGAGCTGGCCGGGCTGATCCTGGAGGAGGCGGAGGTCGCGCTGGTGCCCGGTGAGGCGTTCGGCACGCCCGGCTACTTCCGGCTCTCCTACGCGCTCGGCGACGAGGACCTCGCCGAGGGCATCAGCCGGTTGGCCAAGCTGTTCGCCGAGGCCCGCTGAGGGTAAAGCCCGCCCGGGGCCCGGAGCGGGTGCGGCAGGATAAGGAAATGCCACGCCCGCTCCCCACACTGCCCAAGGCACACCTGCACCTGCACTTCACCGGCTCGATGCGGCACACCACGCTGATCGAGCTGGCCGCCGAGCAGGGCGTGCACCTGCCGGACGCGCTGGTGGAGGACTGGCCGCCGCGGCTGCGGGCCACCGACGAGCGCGGCTGGTTCCGGTTCCAGCGTCTGTACGACATCGCCCGCTCGGTGCTGCGCCGCCCGGAGGACGTGTACCGGCTGCTCAGGGAGGCCGCCGAGGACGAGCGGGCGGAGGGCTCGCGGTGGCTGGAGATCCAGGTGGATCCGTCCGGTTACGCGCAGCGGTTCGGCGGGCTGACCGCGACGCTCGAACTCATGCTGGACGCGGCCGACCGGGCCGCCCGGCAGGTCGGCATCGGGGTGGCCGTGATCGTCGCGGCCAACCGCACCCGGCATCCGCTGGACGCGCGCACGCTGGCCCGGCTGGCCACCCAGTACCGGGATCGGGGCGTGATCGGCTTCGGGCTCTCCAACGACGAGCGCAGGGGCCGGGCCAGGGACTTCGACGGCGCGTTCCGGATCGCCAAGCGGGCCGGGCTGCTGGCGGTGCCGCACGGCGGGGAACTGCTGGGCGCGGTCAGCGTGGCCGAGTGCGTGGACGATCTCGACGCCGACCGGGTCGGGCATGGGGTGCGGGCCGCCGAGAGCCCCCGGCTGATGGAACGGCTGGCCGACCGGCAGATCGCCTGCGAGGTCTGCCCGCTCTCCAACGTCGGGCTCGGCGTGGTGGAGCACGCCGAGGACGTGCCGCTGCGGCGGCTCTTCGACGCCGGGGTCCCGATCGCGCTGGGCGCCGACGACCCGCTGCTCTTCGGCGCCCGCCTGCTCCCCCAGTACGAACTGGCCAGAGACGTGTACGGCTTCCGCGACGCCGAACTGGCCGAGCTGGCCCGCCAGTCGATCCGCTCCTCGGCGGCCCCGGACTCCCTGAAGAAGGAACTCCTCACCGAGATCGACACCTGGCTGGCGGACTAGCACCTCCCATTCCGCCCCGACGCATGGGCGCATTTCACGCCGGGCCGATCCAGCTGTCCCATGAGTGATCAATCTCACGCGTGAACCCGCTACTGCGCGGAGGCGCCGATCCGGCGGGCTTCGTCGATCGTGGCCGGGCCTTCCAGGCGGAGGCCGACGGGGCCGCGCTGCCAGATCAGGGTGGGTCCGGCCAGCCGGAACTCCTGGGGCGGACCGGTCGGCGGGTTGTACTGGATGCCGTGCTTCTGCTGGATCCAGACGCCGGGAACGCCGCCCACGTTGACGGACTCCGGCCAGGGCGGGCCCAGGTCCTTGCGCCAGACCTCCGCGAGGGTGCCGTCGTACTGGTCGAGGCGGACGCCGGGCCAGAACATGGAGACGACGCGGCCGTCGTCGGCGACCCTGATGTCGGCGGGTTCGCCGAGCACGGCGGGCACGACCAGCGGGAACCGCACCTGGGCGCGGGCGTCGTCCAGGGAGACGCGGCGTTCGCCCGGCAGCGGGGACGGCACGCCGGTGGGCAGCGGGGACGGCTCGCCGATCCTGATCTCCACGCCGGCGAACCGCAGGATGGACGCGACGGCGGCCCGGCCCTGCGGCGTGGCCGCGATCAGGACCACCAGGAACGCCGCCACGACCGCGACCACCCGGCGCCGCCTCCGCCAACGCCTGGAAACCACGTGCGAACCAGGCCGCTCCGAACCCTCAGCCTCAGGACCCTCAAGCTCCGAAATCTGGCGCCGCGGAGAAAGCGGGGACTGCGGTAGATCGCCCTCGGGGGTTTCGTCGTGTGAGGCGCGTTCCTCGGCTTCGCGTTCCAGGACGGCCCGGACGGCGCGGGCGACGTCGGCCGGTGGGCTCGGTTCGGGGACTGCCAGCGCGTCGCTCAGCGCCCGCAGTTCATCCTCCAGATCCCCAAATCCCGAAAAATCGTCACTTCCCGGCACAACTTCCGGCGTCTGCTCGTTCTCCGGAAATTCGTCGGCGTTCTCAGAAGAGTTATCAGAGGAGTTCACGGCCCACCTCCTCTCGCAGTCGCCGCAGGCCACGGAACGTGCGGGATTTCACCGACCCCACCGGACAGCCGAGCACCTCTGCGGTCTCCGCTTCCGACAACTGCAGGAAATACCGGCAAACCACCGCTTCACGTTCCCGATCAGGCAACCCTCGTACGGCCGCGAGCAACCGGGACGACCGATCGGCCGCCACGGCCTCCCCCTCCGGGTTCCCGTCCTGGGACACCTCCTCGGTCTCCTGCCCGAGCCGTACGGCGAGCTCGGCCCGCCGCCCCCGCGACCGCGTCAGGTTGTGCGTCTCGTTGGCGACGATCCGCAGCAGCCACGGCTTGAAGGCCGAATCCCTCCGGAACCCCGACAGATGCCGGTACGCCTTGACGAACGCCTCCTGGACCACGTCCTCCGCCTCGTGCCCCGCGCCGAGCAGGTGCGCGGTCCGGTGCGCGACCGCGCTGTACCGGGCGACCAGCACCTCGTAGGCGGCCAGATCGCCGGACAACGCGCGGGCTATCGCCTCGTCGTCCTGCATTCGGGGGGATCAACTTCCAGCGGGGATCGGATCATTCGGGGGCGGGAAGATTCCACCGTACAACTCGCGAATTGGGAAGACCGCCCAAGGCGTAACCGACCGCACGCTCGGGAGGGATCGCCTCGCCTTCCCGGTATTCGCGGTCGAACGCCGCGTCGCCCACCGCCGTCCTGGCCCGGTGCTCCGCCTCCAGGCGCGGCCCGGCGAAGTCGGGCGAGCCGAACTGGCTCAGGCCGAAGCCGTCCCAGATCCGCTGGCCCGCGCCGAGCAGCCGGGCCGCCCGCAGGTGGTCGCCGATGGCGGCGGCCGTCACCGCCAGCTGGTCGACCGCGACCGCGCTGCCCAGCACGTCGCCGAACCGCCAGACCGCCTTCAGCCCGGCCCGCGCCAGCCGGTCCGCCGCCACCGCGTCGCCGCGGCCCAGCGCCACCCGGGACCTGATGTAGTCGCCGCACGACCGGGCCCAGACCTCCCCCACCAGCTCGCACTCGGTGCCCTGGGCGGCCATCACGGCGGCGGCCCGCTCGTGCTCGCCGCGCATCAGCAGGCAGAGGCTGAACACGGTGGCGGCCACCAGGCGGCCGACATGCCGGCCGCCGGCCTGGTCGAAGTAGCGGATCGCCTGCTCCACGACCGCGCCGCCGTGCGCAGGATCGCCCTTGACGATGGCCAGCGCGCCCAGGCCGAGGTGGGCGTATCCGGCGCCGACCCAGTCCTCCTGGGCCAGCGCGGCCTCGCAGGCCTCGGCGGTGCGGCGCGCGACCAGGTCCAGGTCGCCCTGCGCGAACGACACCCAGGCCGCGGCCCACAGCGCTTTCGTCCGGGCTGGTCCTGGTTTGCTGTTACGTTCCAACGCCCGGTCCAGGTAGTAGCGCCCCTCCCGGATCTCGCCGAGGCAGAACCAGACGAACCAGAGCGCGCCGACCAGCTCCAGGCCGACCGCGCTGGCGATGCTGTGGTCCAGGGCCAGCCGCAGGTTGGGCAGCTCGCAGCGGACCCAGAGCGCCCAGGTGAACTGGTTGGGGCCGAACCAGTCGGCGTCGGCCTCCCGGGCCAGGGTGAGGTAGTAGTCCCGGTGCCGCCGGAGCTGGAGTTCCTCCTCGCCGAGTTCGCGCAGCCAGTCCCTGCCGTACTCGCGGATGGTGTCGAGCATGCGGTAGCGGTCGTCGCCGGCCCGCACGATGGACTTGTCGGCCAGCCTGGCCAGCAGGCCCGGCACGTTGGCGAGACGTTCGTCGGCGCAGACCTGGTTGGCCGCGTCCACGTCGAAGGAGCCGGCGAAGACCGACAGCCGGGCCCAGAGCAGCCGCTCGTCGGGCGTGCACAGCTCGTGGCTCCACCCCACCGCCGACCGCAGCCCGTCATGCCGCCCGGTACGGCTCCCGCCCCCCAGCACCGCGAACCGGTCGTCCAGCCGGTCGGCCATCTCCTCGGGGGAGAGCGCGCGCAGCCGCCGGGCGGCCAGTTCGAGCGCGAGCGGGATGCCTTCGAGGCGGCTGCAGAGCCGTACCACGGCGTCGGTCGGGGTGAACTGGGGGAGGACGGCGACGGCGCGCTCGCAGAACAGGCGTTCGGCGTCGGCGGCGATCAGCGGTTCCACCCGGTAGACGCGCTCCCCCGGCAGGCCGAGCGGCTGCCGGCTGGTCGCCAGCAGGCGCACGCCGGGGGCGGCGGCCAGGATGCGTCCCGCCAGGTCCCTGGCGGCCTCGATGAGGTGCTCGCAGGTGTCCAGGACGAGCAGCAGCCGCCGGCCGGCCAGATGGTCGGCGACCACCTCGGCCTGCGGGCGGACCGACTGCTCGCGCAGGCCGAGGGCGGCGGCGACCGCGTGCGCGAGCAGGTCGCCGTTGCGTTCCGCGGCCAGTTCGGCGAAGTACACCCGGATGCCGGGATCGGAGGCGGCGGCGCGGATGGCGAGGCGGGTCTTGCCGACACCGCCCGGACCGGTCAGCGTGACCAGCCGCGACTCGCCCATTAATCGGCGGAGCTCAGATAACTCCAGGTAGCGGCCGACAAAGGTGCTCGTCTCGGCGGGCAGATTCACGCCCGCAGCAAATCACGCTCAGGGCCGAGAATCGACCACACCTGTGGAGAAAACCACTCCTGGGGAAGATATTTCTAACGCATAGTCCAGCCCGGCCTGGCGGCCTCTGGCCAGCGCGGCCTCGTATCCGGCGTCCCCCAGGGCGCTTCTGGCCCGGCTCTCCCAGTCCTCGTGCGGGGCGTTGAAACCGCGCGAGCCGAACAGGGGCGGACCGACCGAGCGCCACAGCCGGGCCGCCGCGCCCCGCAGCAGCACCGCCCGCCCGTACTCCCCGGCGTCCGCCAGCACCAGGGCCAGCAGTTCCACGTCCAGCACCGTGCCGACCAGGTCGTCGAAGGACCGATTGATCTCCAGCGACTCCCGGGCGAGCCGCTCGGCCTCGTCCGGCTCCCCGTTCGCCCAGTGCGCGTACGCCTGCGCGTAGTACGCGTACGACAGCACCCACCGGTCGCCGTGGGCCTCGCAGTCGGCCCTGACCTCCTGGGTCAGCCGCAGGCACTCCTGGAGCCGCCCGTCGAAGGCCAGGGCCAGGGACAGGCCGACCTTGCCCAGGAGGGTCTGGCTGTCCAGGATGCCGAGCCAGGCGTACTGGTCCAGGGCGTCCTCGAAGAGGGGGATGGCGGCGGCGTAGTCGTCGGTGAGCAGGGCGGCGCTGGCCAGCCGGTGGGTGGCCCTGGCCCTGGTCCGGTTGTCGCCGCCCTCCCGGCACTCCTCCAGCAGGCGTACGGCGCGGTCGGTGTCGCCGCCCAGCAGGGCCACGTATCCGGTCGCCCACAGGGCCTTGGCGCGTTCCGGCGTGGGCGAGGGGTCCAGCGCGAGCGCCTGTTCCAGCCAGTGCCGGCCCTCGCCGAGGTGGCCGCAGCCGACCCAGTAGAACCAGAGGCAGCCGGCCAGCTCCAGGCCGTCGCGGACCTCGCCGGGGATGCTCAGGCAGAACTCCAGGGCGCTGCGCAGGTTGCCGTGCTCGGACCTGGTCCTGGTCAGGACCGCCCCCTGGCCGGGGCCGAACCACTCGGTCTCGCCGCGGCGGGCCAGGCGCAGGTAGTAGTTCTTGTGCCGGCGGCGCAGGCGGAAGGTCTCCTCCTCGCCGAGGCGGCGCAGCCACTCCGCGCCGTACTCGCGGACGGTGTCCAGCATGCGGTAGCGGGAGCCCTCCTCGCGCACCAGGATCGAGCGCTCCACCAGGCCGCTGACCAAGTCGAGCACCTCGTACGGCGGGATGACGCGGTCGGCGCAGACCTCCTCGGCGGCGGACAGGTCGAAGCGGCCGGAGAAGACGGCCAGCCGGGCCCAGAGCAGCCGTTCGCCCGGGGAGCACAGCTCGTGGCTCCAGCCGATCACCCGGCGCAGCCCGTCCAGCAGGCGGAACCGGTCGCCGAGGCCGCCGATGACCTCGGCCACCGACCGGTCGGCGAGGCGGCCGGCGGCGAGTTCGATGGCCAGCGGGATGCCGTCCAGGCGTTCGCAGAGCCCGCCGTCCTCGACCAGCGCGCGTCCGGCGCGTTCGTTGAGCAGGGTGATCGCGTCGGCCTTGGCCAGCGGGCCGACCACGAACAGGTGCTCCCCCGCCACGTCCAGGGACTGCCGGCTGGTCACCATGATCCGCAGCTCGGGCGCGGCCTTGAGCAGGGTCTCGGTCAGCCTTGCGCATCCGTCCACCAGCGCGTCCGCGCCGTCGAGCACGAGCAGCTGCCGCCGGTCGGCCAGGTACGCGGCGAGCGTCTCCTCCGGGGTCCTGGCCGGCTCCTCGGCGAGCGGGACGGCCTCCGCCACCGTGGGGGCGAGCAGTCCGGGGTCGCGGACCTCGGCCAGGTCCACCCGGGTGACGCCGCCGGGGAAGCCCGCCCGCAGCTCGTCCGCCACCGCGCCGGCCAGCCGGGACTTCCCGATTCCGCCGACGCCGGTCAGCGTGACCAGGCGCGACAGCTCCAGCAGTCGGGCGACTTCGGCGATCTCCGGCCTGCGGCCGACGAAGCCGGCCTGTTCGGCGGGCATTCACGAATCGTAACCCTCAGGACGCGGAACGGGTGTTCTGAATCATCCGCCCGGGCCGGGGCACTAGACTTCGCACACCGCCACCTGCCGTAAACGAGGATCGCATGTCTGGGTATGACCGAGTAGTTCAGCCGGCGGCCGGAGACGAGGCCCTGGAGAACCACCTGGGCGGGGACGAAGCCCGGAATTACCGGCAGTACGAGTTCGACATGGTCGCGCCGCACGTCGGCCGGTCGATGCTGGAGATCGGATCCGGTCTCGGGCACTTCGCCGAGCAGTTCCTGCCCCGGCTGGACCGGCTGGTCGTGAGCGACTTCGACCCGTACTGCGTGGAGCAGCTGGAGAAGCGGTTCGCCGATCGGGACGACATCGACGTGCTGCAGTTCGGGCTGCCGACCGCGATCCCGCTGGAGAACAAGGTCGACACCGTGGTGATGATGAACGTCCTCGAGCACATCGAGGAGGACGTCGAGGCGCTGCGCTCGCTGGCCGAGGTGACCCAGCCCGGCGGCAAGATCATCATTTGGGTGCCCGGCTACATGCAGCTCTATGGGGACTTCGATCGCAAGGTCGGGCACGTCACGCGGTACACGCCGGCCACGCTCGGCCGTACCGTCGCGGCGGCGGGGCTGGACGTGGACGTGCTGAAGCCGATCAACTTCCTCGGCGGCATCGCCTGGTGGCTGGCCGTGCGGCGGGGCGGTGTCGGGTATCCGGACCCGCGCCTGGTCAAGATCTACGACCGGACCGTGGTGCCGAGCACGCGGTTCATCGAGCGGTTCATCCGGCCGCCGTTCGGCCAGACCGTGTTCTGCGTGGCCAGGGTTCCCTTCTAGTTCACACGGATTTCTCACCTTTCTCCGCTGATCAGCCCAGCGTGGGCGGCTTTGCTGGGCTCCATGAGAATGAAGCTCGCCCTCGGCGCCACGGTCGCGGCCGTGTTCCTGGCCTCGGCCCCCGCGTCCACGGCGTCCGCCGGCCCCGTCGCGTACGCCCCGGCGAAGGCCTCCGCCGATTCACGGCAGGGGGCCGCCACGCCGCTCAGCCGGGTCAAGCGCAAGGCCGTCGGCATCCACGGCACCGCCACCCTGCGGACCAAGAACGCCTTCGTCGACTACACCTGGCAGCGTGGCTCGATCGTCGCGAAGGACGCCTCGACGCTGACCGTACGGAGCCGTGACGGAGTGACCTGGACGTGGAAGACCACGTCGGACACGCGGTTCCGCCGCGCCGGGGCCAAGGCCGACCTGGGCACGCTCGTGGTGGGTGACCGGGTCTTCGCCATCGGCGTGGCCGGGAAGCCGAACCCGACAGCGGCGCTCGTGCGCGTACCAAAGAAGCTCAAGAACCCCGAAAGCAAGGTCCTGGGCAGCTAAAACGGACATTTGGGGCTTCTGGCCGTACGGAAGCACCCATACTTGTGTCAGTCATGAGTGAGACCAGAATCCTCGTCGTCGAGGACGAACCGAATATCCGGGACATCGTGGATGTCGCGCTGCGCTTCCACGGCTTCCACGTGACGGCGGTCGCCAACGGCCGCGACGCGCTGCGCGAGTTCGCCGCCCGGCGCCCGGATCTCGTCGTCCTCGACGTCATGCTGCCCGACATCGATGGATTCGAGGTGTGCCGGCGCATCCGGTACGAGGGCGTGCAGACACCGGTGATCTTCCTGACCGCGCGGGACGCCGTCTCCGACACCGTACGCGGGCTGACCATGGGCGCCGACGACTACGTCACCAAACCGTTCTCGGTGGAGGCGCTGATCGCCAGGATCCGGGCGGTGCTGCGCCGTACGACCGTGCCGGACGCCGAGGAGCGGCCCAACGGCGACGTGCTGCGGGTGGCGGACCTGGAGCTGGACGAGGCGCGGTGGGAGGTGCGCCGGGGCGGCGTCCGGGTGGACCTGTCCCCCACCGAGTTCCGGCTGCTCGCCTTCATGATGGAGCACCCGGGCCTGGTGCTGACCAAACGGCAGCTGCTCGACCAGGTGTGGGGCTACGGCGGCTCCTCCCAGGTCCTGGAGACCTACATCTCCTACCTGCGCCGCAAGCTGGACCCGCTCGGCCCCCCGCTCATCCACACCCAGCGCGGTGTGGGGTACGCCCTGCGGCCCTAGATGTCGCTGCGCACCCGTCTTCTGGCCGGACTGCTCGCCATCAGCGCCCTCCTGCTGGTGGTGTTATCCGCGGTCAGCGCCGTCGTGCTCCGGGGCCACCTGTACGACCGGCTGGAAGGCCAGCTGCTGGCCGCCACCTCCACCGCGTCCCGCCGGGTGGAGGCCACCGACACGCTCACCCAGGCCCTGACCGGGTCCACCTTCGCCGTGGTCACCCTCAACCTGAACAACCGGCGGACCCGGCTGGTCAGCGGGGACGCGCCGCAGGCCGGTTCGGTGCCGGGGCTGGTGGAGGGCATCGGCCTGGAGCGGCTGACGGCGCACGCGTCGGCGGGCCGTACCTTCGAGCTGGGCGGGGATCTGATGGCGGCGGCGGCGCGGACCCGGATCGGGGCCCGGCTGGTGATCGTCGCGGTCCCGCTGGACAGTGTGGACGATCCGGTCCGCCGGGTGCTCCTCGCCGAGCTGGTGACGGGCGGGCTGCTGATCGCGCTGCTGGCGCTGCTCGGGCGGCTGCTGATCGTGACCGGCCTGGCGCCGCTCGGGCGGATGGCGCGGATGGCCCTGGGCATCGCGCGGGGCGGCGACCTGTCGGCGCGCATGCCGGAGGGCACCTCCGAGGTGGGCAAACTGGGCAGCGCCATCAATCTGATGCTGGACCGGATCAGCGCCTCGTTCCGGGACCGGTGGGCCTCCGAGGACCGGATCCGCCGTTTCGCCGCCGACGCCTCCCACGAGCTGCGTACGCCCCTGGCCGCCATCCGCGGCTACGCCGAGCTGTACCGCGCCGGGGCCATCCCCGAGAAGGAACTGCCCAAGGTCATGGGCCGGATCGAGGACGAGGCGACCCGGATGGGCAAACTCGTCTCCGAGATGCTGGAGCTGGCCCGGCTCGACCGCAGCGCCGCGCTCACCCTCTCCGAGACCGACCTGTCGGAGATCGCGCGGGAGGCCGCCGCGGACGCCACCGCGCTGGACCCCGAGTCCTCGATCATCGTGGACGCGCCCCCGACGCTCGTCGCGCTCGTGGACGAGGCCAGGATCCGCCAGGTCGTGGTCAACCTGCTGGCCAACGTGCGCGCCCACACCCCGCAGGGCACGCCCGCGTTCATCCGGCTGGCCGAGACCGGCGGCAAGGTGCTCCTGGAGATCGCCGACGACGGGCCGGGCATGTCCCCCGAGCAGGCCGCCCGCGCCTTCGACCGCTTCCACCGCGGCGAGGAGCGCCTGTCCGACGGCGCCGGCCTGGGGCTGTCCATCGTCAAGGCGATCACGGACGCGCACGGCGGCCGGTGCTGGATCTCCTCCGCGCTCGGGTCCGGGACGATCGTGCACATCGAGCTGCCGGCCGCCCGAGAGCTCGCGGACAAATGAGAGGACCGCCCCGCGTGCGGCAGGACGGTCCTCTCGGGTGGTGATCGCTTCTCGGGTGTGATCGTCAGAGGCGCTCGATGATGGTGACGTTGGCCTGGCCGCCGCCCTCACACATGGTCTGCAGGCCGTAGCGGCCGTTGACCCGCTCCAGCTCGTGCAGGAGCTTCGTCATCAGGATCGCGCCGGTGCCGCCCAGCGGGTGGCCGAGGGCGATCGCGCCGCCGTTCGGGTTCGTCCGGGCCGGGTCCGCGCCGAGCTCGGCCAGCCAGGCCAGCGGAACCGGCGCGAACGCCTCGTTGATCTCGACGACGTCGATGTCGTCGATGCTCAGGCCGGCCTTCTGCAGGGCCTTCCGGGTGGCCGGGATGGGCGCGGTGAGCATGTAGACAGGGTCGTCGCCGGTCAGGGCGAGGGTGACGATGCGGGCCATGGGGGTCAGGTTGTGGTCGCGCACCGCCTGCTCCGAGGCGATCAGGAGGGCGCCCGCGCCGTCGGAGATCTGCGAGGAGGTGGCCGCGGTGATGCGGCCGTCCTCCCGCAGCGTCCGGAGCTGGGCCATCTTCTCGATGGTGGTGTCCGGGCGCGGGCCCTCGTCGTCCTCGACCCCGTTGAGCGGAGCGATCTGGTCGCGGAAGTACCCGTTGGCGATCGCCTTCGCCGCCCGCTGGTGGCTCTCGTACGCGTAGCGGTCCAGGTCCTCGCGGGACAGGTTCCACTTCTCGGCCATCAGCTCGGCGCCGCGGAACTGTGAGATCTCCTGCTTGCCGTACCGCTCCACCCACTTCTCGCCGAAGGGGAAGGGCATGCCCTTCTCCAGCGCGGCCGTGATGCTGGAGCCCATCGGGACGATGGACATGGATTCGACGCCGGAGGCGACGACCAGGTCCTGGGTGCCGGACAGCACCCCCTGGGCGGCGAAGTGGATCGCCTGCTGGGAGGAGCCGCACTGGCGGTCGATGGTGACGCCCGCCACGGTCTCCGGGAGGCCCGCGCTCAGCCAGGCGTTGCGCGCGATGTCCATCGACTGCGGGCCGAACTGCATGACGCAGCCCATGATGACGTCGTCCACGGCCGCCGGGTCGACGCCGGTGCGCTCGATGAGCGCGCTGAGCGTGTGCGCGGCCAGGTCGACGGGGTGAACGGCGGACAGCCCGCCCTTCTTCTTCCCGACCGGGGACCGGACCGCTCCCACGATGTACGCCTCTGCCACACTGCCCTCCAACTCAGAAACCGAGCATTGTTCGGTCAGTAACAGCTTACCGCAGAACGGTATTCCGCCAGGGGTGCCCGCCGGGTCATCTGCCGATCGTGACCACGGTGCCCATCGGGACCTTCGCCATCGTCTGGAGGGCCGACCGGGGCACGCGGACGCAGCCGTTGCTGACGCTCTGGCCGAACACACTCGAGTCGGACCAGCCGTGCAGCCCGATGGTGGCGGGGCCGCCGTCGAAGGTGCGCAGGGTGGGCGAGTGGGTGCCCAGCGGAAGCACCGGCACGCCGTACCCCTTGCCGGTGTCGACCGCGGACATGACGAACGTGCGGCCGACCGGGGTGGGCGTGCGCGCGGCGCCGGTGGCCACCCGCCAACTGCCCACGACGCGGCCGCCCCGGTGAATCGACATTCGGTGCGAACTCAGGTCGACATTGATTCTGTAGTCGCTGTGGGAGTACTGCACGCCACCCGAGCCGGTGTGAATCCAGCCGGTCGAATGGTTGGGACGGCTGGGCAGGAGCACGCGCGCCCAATCCGGTCGCGAGTCCACTACCGGGACCCATGTCGGACTTTCTACCAAATGAGTGGGCAGGACGCCGATCGGCTTTCCGCCGGGGCGGCCATAAACGATTTTCGGCTTCGTCGGATGAAGGATGCGGCCACTGGTCCGCGCGAAAGCGTGGTGATCCCGGGGCACTCTGGGCAAAGTGGACCAAGTAGTGACACGGGGCAAATGTCGCTTAATTCCGTCGGGCAGGTTCATAGGCGCGATGGCACGCGGACGGTCCTGCGGGTACGAAATAGGACGAATCATCGGGCGCGAGCTGTAACCGTCCTGCGAACGGTCGTCGTAACGGTCCTGCTCCGCGTAACGCGACTGCGGGCGCTCGGCGTAACGCTGCTGGGGCTGCTCGGCGTAGCGCTGCCGCGAGTCGTCGGAGTAGCGCGACTGCGGCTGCTCGAAGTAGCCCTGACGCGGCTCCTCGGCGAAGCGCTGCAGGGGCTCCTCCATGTAACGCGGCTGCGGACGCTCGGCATAGCGCTGCTGCGGCTGCTCGACGTAACGCGGGCGCGACTCCTCGGCGTAACGCTGCCGCGGTTCTGAGGCGTAACGCGGCTGCGGGCGCTCGGCATGGCGCTGGCGCGGCTCCTCGTAACGCCGGTGGTGCGGACGCCCCGCCTGGCGATGCCGGGTCTGCTCGACACGCCGCTCCTGCTTGAGCTCGGCCTGGCGCATCATCTGCTTCTCGACCTTGCGCTCGGCGGCGCGCTCCATGAGCCGGATGCGGCGCGCCATGGGCCCCTGCACCCGCGTCTGGGCCCTCCTGACGCCCGCCTTGGCGTGCCCGGCCCGGTAGTGGACTCCCCCGCGCACGCGGTAGTGACGTGCGCCCTTCCCGCGGGCGCGATTGTGCCCCTTCGTCCGGGGCTTGCCCTGGGCCGGCGTGGCCTGGGCGGGCTCGGTGAACGCGGTCACGGCGCGCTTGGCGTACGCGATCTCGGCGTGGGCGGTCGCGCCCAGGACATCACCGAAAACGGGGACCAAAACGCCGATCGCGCTACCGGTGGCTATCGAGAGCAAAAAAGGTACTCGCATCGGACACCTCCGAAAAGAAACCAACGAAGGAACTATGACATGCGAAGGCCCGAAATTAAGGACGGCGACACGAGCGGTTCGTCTCCGGCAGGGCCGTACCACCATGTCAGAGCCAATCAATAACGCCACGCCGTGTCGTATTGCAAAGAATCGGCTTGTGTGAAAATCAATCGTCCTTTACGCATGAGTGTGTCGGCTTCTTTCGAAAATCGGGGAGATCGACAAGTAGCAAGCGATTCGAGTAAGAAGATCACTTAGATACGGGATCGACGAATCTCGCATCGTTTCTCATAAAAGAGAGGATCGTCTAATGAAGAGCCAACTCAAGCTCGCTCTGGCGACCGGTTTCGCCGTTGTTCCGGCCGTCGCCGCCATGTTCGCCATGGCCCCCAGCGCGCACGCCGCCGCTGTCGCCCTGAGCGCGACCGCGAAGGTCCAGCCGGTCGTCCCGGCGCAGCCGGAGGGCCCGGGCGAGGCTGCCGAGAACCTCATGCAGCACGACCCCGAGGAGCGGCGCCGTCACCACGACGACATCGACATCGACATCGACAACCGTCAGCGCCAGGACAACGACCAGCGCCAGTTCAACAACCAGCGCTTCTTCGTCGAGCAGCGTCACTTCGGCGACCAGCGCCACCACGGTGAGCACCGGGTCTTCGGTCACCACCGTCACTGGGGCGAGCACCGTCACTGGGGCCACCACCGCCACCACGGCCACCACCACCACCGTCACCACGGGCATGGCCACTTCCACCACCGCCACCACCACTTCGGCCACATCCACCACCGCCACCACCACTGTGGCCGGTTCGGTGTCGCTGGTTGAAGGCGATAGCCGACTTCCTGCCGGGGTGACACGGCAGGAAACCGGATGAAAACCAAGCGGACCCCTCCGTGCCTGGCACGGAGGGGTCCGCCCCTTTGTTGCCTGTTACCTGTCTCGGATCAGGCGCGCCGCGCGGGCAGCAGATCCTCCGCTTCCAGAATCTGGAAGCCCCACGCGTCCACGACCGGGCCGTCCAGCGCGCTCCCCAGAGCCAGCGCCACCTTGCCGGGTTCGAGCACGAGATCGTCCCCCTCCAGCTCGCCGTCCTCCAGCGCCCGCACCGCGATCCTGACCACTTCCGTCGCGTACGGCAGCAGCCCCGCGACCACGGCGGGGAACCGCGTCTCATAGCTGGCGGTGACCTGGATGTCGGCCCCGGTGTAGACGATGCTCTGCCCCGCCTGAACCACCAGCCCGCTCTTCCCGGGCTCATCCACCTCTTCCTCAGAGGCGGCCTCCTCGGACGCGGTGTCGTCCGTCGCAGCCTCGGAACCGGCTTCGGGCGTGGTTTCGTCGGAAGCAGCGCTCTCAGACGCGGCCTCAGTGGACGCCGCCTCCTCGGACGCCGCCTCCTCGGATGCCGCTTCCGCGGATGCGGTCTCCTCAGCGGCGGCTACCTCGGCTTCTTCTGCTTCTTCGGTTTCAGCCTCGGCGGTGGTTCCGGCGGCTTCGGTGGCTTCCGTGGTTTCGGCGGTTTCGGTGGCTTCCGGGAGGCGTAGCAGGCCGCGGAGGAGGGCGGCGAGTTCCTCCTGGTCCGGCATTTCCGGCAGGTACACCGCCGCCAGGCGCGAATCGTCCTCGGCCGGGTCGTCCGCGGAACCCTCGCAGAGCGACCACCCGCCGTACCGGTACGCGATCCCGGCCGCCAGGAACTTGTCGTAGTAGTCCATCGGCAGCGGCCGCTCGGCCACCACCCGGTACGCCCAGAGCCGTTCCTCGTCCTCGATGCTCAGCTTCCGCAACAGGTCGGCGGTCAACTCCAGCGGCGCGTGGATCCGGGTCCCGGCCGCGAGCAGTTCCTCGCCGTCCTGCGCCGCGGTCGGATCGGCGAGCTGTACGGCCTCCAGCAGCGCGTCCGGCTTCACCTTCGCGGGCAACAGAACCGTGGGCCCCGTCCTAAGCCGCCCCGGCAACAGAAGATTCGATAGCAGGCCCACGAGTCCTCCTCCTCTTTTTGAGGAGCACGATAGTCGTATTTGGCGCTCTTTGTGATCAGGAGTTCGCGAGCCGCGTTCCGGTCATTCTCGCGTACACGATGACATTATCCACATAGTGCCCCGTGCTCCGGTTGTAGGTGCCGCCGCAGGTGATGAGACGCAGCTCCGCGTCGTCGGCGTTGCCGTACACGCGGTCGGTGGGGAAGGTCTCCTTGTTGGCCTGCTCGACGCCGCCGACGGTGAAGATGGCGATGGTGCCGTCGCCCCGGATGACCTCGACCGTGTCGCCGTACCGGAGTTCGTGGAGGCGGCTGAAGACGGCGCTGCGGGTCTGGGTGTCCTTGTGGCCCAGCATGATGGCGGGCCCGGCCTGGCCGGCGGTGGGGCCGCCGCGGTACCAGCCGACGAGGTTGGGGTTGGCGATCGGCGGCGTCTCGATCGCGCCGCGCTTGTCCAGGCCCACCGACTTGATCGGCGCGTTGATGCCGAGCTTGGCGATGATGAGTCGTTTGGGCGAGGAGGGCAGCAGCGGTTCGGCCGCGGGCAACGGCGGCGCCGGCGGCGGCGCGGACGGCTCCGCCTGGGCCATCTGCCCCGGCCCGCCCGGCCCCACGCTCGGCGCCAGCACGCCCGCCTGCGACCGCAGCGTGGTCCGCTCCGGCGCCGCGTACTCCTCCGGCGAGCCCAGCCAGAACATCAGCCCGGCCGCGACCGTGGCCACCCCGGCCAGCGCGGCCAGAATCAGCACCGCCCGCACGACCTGCGTCCCGTTCAGCCGGGGACGCCTCTCATACTCCTGCGCGTACGGCTGGTAGGCGGGTTGCGCGTACACCTGCTGCTGGTATCCCGGATGTCCGGGCGGAAAATGTCCCGGCGGCGTCGTCATACGCGTCCTACTGGCGTACGGCGCCGCGCCGCGAACGCAGCATCAGCCCGCCGGTGATGGCGGCGAGGATCAGCGCGGTCCCGCCAAGAACGAGCAGCCGCCCGTCGGGGCCCAGTTCACCGCCGCCGCCGGTCGAGACACCACCGCCGGGGGTGTTGGTCACCTGGCCGGGCTGGCTGGCGGTGACGGTCGCGGTGAACGTTCTGGTCTGGCGGGGAGTGGGGGTGGTGGCCGAGGGCGTCGGGCTCGGTGTGGGCGTGGGGGTGGGGCTCGGGCTGGCCGCGCCGCTGGCGACCACGACGGTGGCGGCGGCTGCGGTCGCGGTGGAGGCCATGGCGCAATCGTATTCCCGGGCGGATGTGCTCGCACCGATGGTCAGCAGGAATCCGGTGGTCTTCACCGAGACGGTGCCGGTGGCGGCCGGGGTCGCCGTCACGGAGACGGTCGGCAACGGAATCGCCGCTCCCTGCGCGACCTGCGCGGCGGGGGTCAGCGTGGCCAACGCCGTGACCGTGGCTGTGACGCCCGTCTGAGGGCCGGTCATCACGATCTCACCCTCGAAGATCACGGTGTCGGTGGTGTTGATGGTGACGGGCGCGGTCATCATCTTGCCGGTGACGGTGTTCAGGTTCGTCCAGACCATCGCGATCCTCTGGATGGAGGTGGCGGTGGTACCGGCCGTTGCGGTGGCGGTCAGCGTGGTGATGAGGTCCGGGTTCTGCGGATCGCCGCCCGAGGTCGTGCAGTTGTAAGTGATCGTCTTGGTGTCCGCGGTGGCTCCGAACAGGGGTAAGACGCCGAAGAGGATGCCTGCGCTGACAACTCCGGCTGCGGCGGCCTTGGTGGCGATGCGACGCCGTGCCTTCAACTTCAGCACTGACCTATCTCCCATTTCAGACAGTCTGCCCGGTTTACGGTTGGCCCAGCTTTCCAGCCCATGGTCACGGTTCGGTTTTCCGATCCTATGGAGTTGTCATGGGGTCTGGGGTGGATACGGTCGATCTGTCATCGATTACCCACACCGAGGGAACCTAACAAACATGGTGTGCGTGTGTCGCATCAGGTGTCCGTACCACGATTGGCGTGAAGGCTGAGGCGGCGGCCCAGGCGATGACGAAGGACCAGGCCACCGATGGCGGCGGCCCCGATGAGCGCCGTCCCGGCCATCATGATGAGCCGCGCGTCCGGCCCCAGATCCCCGCCCCCACCGGTCTGCGCCCCACCCACCGGCGTGATCCCAATCTGCCTCGTGTTCGTGACCGAAACCGTGTTGGTCGTATCAACCGAGTTGGTCACCGTCTCGGTCTCCGTTTCGGTCGCCGTCGCCGTGACCGTCTCCGTCTCGAACGCGGTTTGGGTCGTCGTGGTGGTGGGGTCGTCCGACTCGGACGTCGCGGCGGATGTGACGACCGCGATGGTAAGAGTCGCCAGCGACGCCGGGTTGGCGAGCTCGCAGGTGTAGGGGGTGCTGGTCGAGCCGCCGCCAGACGGGATGATCTTAAGAACGAAGCCGCCCGCGGCGACAGCCACCGTGCCTGTCGCCGTGGGCGTGAACACCAGCACCATGTCGGGTATCAGCGACATCGTTGCGCTCGCGGTCAGCAACGCCACAGCCGATTCGGTGGCGCTAGGCGACGCCGAGATCGTGGTCGCACCCAGCGGCAGGCCCGTGATGGTCGCCTTGCCCTCGATCACCACAGCGTCGCTCGGTGAGATGTCCACCGGTGCGGTCAGCAGAGACTCTGTTGGAGCGCCGCCCTCCGCCGGGCTGGACGGGGCATCCGGAGCCATGGCCCAGGTCACCGTGACGACCTGGCTAGGCGTCGGGTTGGCGGCCGGACCGTCCAGCGTCACCTGGAGGGGGTAGGTGGTGCTGGAGCAGTTGTAGCGGACCGTATCGTCGAAGTCGGCGGCGAGGACGGGGAGGGCGATCAGGCCGAGGAAGGCGGCGGCTCCGGCGACGGCGGCTCTGGTGGCCAGGCGGTGTCGTCCGGTGGTGGTCGTCACTTCCGCTCCCCTAGGTGGTGGCCAGATAGCGCATCAGCATTTCAGGAAATATCGAGTTATATGCCGGGCGAATCCTGAGAATCCGCTGAATTCTGGCTGGGAATCCGGTCACCCGTTGAAGGACTGGGCCGATCTGCTGAGGTGCCTGCTTACTTTGCGCTGGCTTGCGTGGTTCGGGTCCGTACGGGGGTCTACGTGGTCTTGGTGGCGCTCAGGGTCGCGTAGACGATGATGTTGTCCGTGTAGTGGCCGGTTCTGCGGTTGTAGACGCCGCCGCAGGTGATGAGGCGAAGCCCGGCGGTATCCAGCCTGCCGTACACACGATTGGTCGGGAAGGTGTTCTTGCTGACTTGTTCGACCCCGTCCACGGTGAATTCGGCCACCGTGCCGTCGGTCCTGACAACCTGGATCTTGTTGCCGCGCTTCACCTCGCGGAGACGGTGGAAGACGGCGGGTCCGCGCTTGGTGGTGACGTGGCCGAGGATCACCGCGGGTCCCGGCTGGCCGGGCACCGGGCCGAGTTTGTACCACCCGGCGACCCTGGGCATGGACAGCGGCGGCACCTGAACCTCACCGTTCCGGAGAACCCCCACAGAACGAAGCGGAGCGTTGAGCCCGACCTGCGGAATGACGATCCTCGCGGGGGCGACCGCGCCGGTGCTGACGATCGGGTCCACCGGCACCACGGCCGGGATCGGCGGTGGCGCGCTCGGAGCCGCCGCCGTGAGCGGAACATCGGCCCCGCCTGGCCCCACCGTCGGCGGCAACGCCCCCGGCTGCGCCATCGGCGTGATCCCCGGCCCCGGCGGCCCCTGGATCGCGGCCTCCTGCGGCGACAACACCGCCAGCAACCCCGCCATGATCAGCGCGATCCCACCGAAGGACCCGACCACCAAAATCGCCGGCAACGCCTTGTTCCACCGCTGCCGCCGCTGCTCCTCAGGCCCCACCGGCGCCTGCTGCGGCACCGCCTGCTGAACCTGCATCTGGTACTGCTGCGCCATCTGCATGACGTGCTGCTGCGCGGGCGTCAACTCCACCGACGTGGGCGCCACTCCCGGCTGCTGCACCGGCTGCGGCTGCATCGGCTGCACGGCCTGCGGCTGTGGCTGCCCGGCCTGCGGCTGTATCAGCTGTGGCTGCACGGCCTGCGGGTACACCTGCGGCACCTGCATCGGCTGCCCTTGCGGCCCTTGCATGTGCGACGGCTGCTGACCCGGCTCCAGCTCGTTCATGACACCCCGAAAACCTCAGCCCGCGCGCCCGGCGTCCGCCTTGACACGCCGCCGCCAGACCAGCCCTGCGCCCACACCGCCCAACACCAGCACAACCCCGAGCCAGATATAAACCCGCCCCGAAGGCCCCTCAACCGCCATCTCCCCGGTCTGCGCCCCACCCTTCGGCGTGACGATCACCTGCGGCGACTGACTGGTCGAAGCCGACGGCGTCACCGTAACGGTCGTCGTCGTAGTCGGCCTAGGCGTCGGCGACACCGTCGTGTGGTTACTGGAGGACGGCGTCGCGCTGGGCTTGACGACCTTGATCTGGGACACCACGACGTCCGTGGGGGCCTCGCACTTGGTCTCGAAAGCCTTGTAGAGCTCGGGCTTCGACTCCGCGTAGACCTTGAGAGCATCGAGGATCATGTAGGTCCCGCCGGGAGTCCCGCTGACCTTGGACAGCTTCACTGTGTGCTCCCCATAGGCCAGGCCCTTCACAGACCAGAGAGCTTCCTGCCCCAATTTGTTGGGCTCGGTCGCGCCCAGCGGGGTCCCGTCCGCCTTCTTCGAGGCGTCCCTGATCACAGGTGTCGTCGCGTCATCGAGCAGGATGGATACCTGGCCCATGTCGTTGTCCCGCTCCGAGAGGATGTCGATCCCGGTCCCGGTGAACTTCACCGTCGCGGTCGCGTTGTCCACCGTCGCGTGCTGGATGTCGTCCTGATAGTCCTTGAGGCTGCCGGACGCGAACTCCACATTCGCGCGATTGCCCGCGTAGGTCCACTGATTGCCGAAGTTGAACCATCCGCGAACGAGACCCTCACCGGGGTCAGCGACGATGGTGTCGTTGAAGAGGCTCGAAGTCTCCGCAGGCGCGAGATTGAAGACCAGGTCGCTGGGCTTCGCGTTGATGGTGCCGTCACGGCTGGTCATGTAAGAGCCAGCGGTGATGGTCGGCAGGGTTAACGCGGCACCCTTCGCGAGAGCAGCCGTGGTTGTGCTGCTCCCGGTCGACTCAAGCAGACCGGTGCCATCCCAATAGTTGGCAATCACAGCCGAAGCCTTCACGGACAGCTTCGCGCCGACCGCGAGCGCCTCCGGTGCCTTGAACGGCGAGTCGCCGAGCGCCCACCCCACCTGGAGGCCCTGACCACTGGTAACCGTGCGCGGGACGGAGACGGTGACCTTCAGAGGCTTGGTGCCCTCGACCAATGCCCCCTTGCACAGGTAGTCATACGTGCGGTGATCGGTGTCCACCGCCTCCGCGGGGCCGATCAATAAGATGGCACCGCTCAAGATGCCCAGGCCAGATGCGACAGCCGCTTGTCGGAGTACTGATCGCCGCCTGAACACCGCACGCTCCGAATGGTCGAAGATCGGCCCAAATCGGACCACTCAAACATGAAACAGACGTGATCCTAGGGGCTCAACAAGGATCTCAGCAGCCCCTTGAACACCCTTACCAAGCTTGTGGCCCAGTTGTAACAGAAGAGACGTTTGCCGTTCAGCGGGAGCGCTCCAGCGGGTATCAATCCCCCAGAACGGTGTACCTGCACGAAACCGAATCGTATTCTGGCCACGGCGGACCCAGCCCGACCCCGGAAGGCGTACCCGATGCAGCGTGACCTCTACGACGAGGAGCATGAGCTCTTCCGCGAGACCGTACGCGAGTTCCTGGCCCGCGAGGTAGCCCCGCACCATGCCCAATGGGAGCAGGACGGCGTCATCCCGCGCGAGGTCTGGACGGAAGCCGGCAAACTCGGCATGTTCGGCTTCGGCGTCCCCGAGGAGTACGGCGGCGCCGGCGTCACCGACTTCCGCTACAACGCCGTCATCGTCGAGGAGATCATGCGCATCGGCGCCACCGGCGTCGGCTTCTCGCTCCACAACGACGTCATGGCGCCGTACTTCGTGGATCTCACCAACGACGAGCAGAAGCAGCGCTGGCTGCCCGGCTTCGCCTCCGGCGAGCTGATCACCGCGATCGCGATGACCGAACCGGGCGCGGGCAGCGACCTCCAGGGCATCCGCACCACCGCGATCCGCCAGGGCGACGACTACATCGTCAACGGCCAGAAGACCTTCATCACCAACGGCATCAACTCCGACCTGGTCGTCACGGTCGCCAAGACCGACCCCTCCGCCGGGGCGCGCGGCACCACGCTGTTCGTGATCGAGCGCGGCATGGAGGGCTTCTCCCGGGGCCGGAACCTGGACAAGGTCGGCATGCACGCCCAGGACACCGCCGAACTCTTCTTCGAGGACGTCCGGGTGCCGGCCGCCAACCGGCTGGGCGACGAGGACGGCCAGGGTTTCTTCCACCTGATGAAGAACCTGCCGCAGGAGCGCCTGTCGATCGCGGTCGGCGCGGTGGCGGTGGCCGAGACCGTGCTGGCGGCGACGATCGACTACTGCAAGAGCCGCCAGGCGTTCGGCCGCAACCTCGGTTCCTTCCAGAACACCCGGTTCGTCCTGGCCGAACTGGCGACCGAGGTCGACATCGCCCGCCTGTACGTGGACAAGTGCATCCTGGCCCTGAACGCCGGCGAGTTCACCGCCGTGGACGCCGCCAAGGCCAAGTGGTGGACGACCGAGCTCCAGACCAAGCTGGTGGACCGCTGCGTGCAACTCCACGGCGGGTACGGCTACATGCTCGAATACCCGGTCGCCAAAGCCTGGCTGGACAGCCGCGTGCAGACCATCTACGGCGGCACCACGGAGATCATGAAGGAAATCATCGGGCGCTCGTTCGGCTTCTGACGAACCCCGCCAAGCCCCGGATTTTCCGCTCATAATGGGCGTGTGGACACCACCGGGCTGATTCTCCTGATCTTCCTGGCGTTCCTGTTCGCGTGGCTGTTGAACAAGGTGCGCCGGTTCTTCCGGCTGGGCAATGTCGCGTACGCCGGCGTGATGATCGTGTTCGTCATCGCCATGCTGCTGATCTGGGGTCAGACCGTTAGATGAAGCCCATTCTTGACCCGGAACTCCCGGCGTCGGACCGTGCCCTGATGGCGGCCCACCCCCAGTTCCTCAACACTCCGATCGCTGCGCCGCGCTGGGGCGGCCGCGTCCCCGCCGACGCCTGGGCGAGCCTGCTTTCAGCATCCTTATGGGGATTCCTCCCCGCGCTGATCGCCCCCCTCTACGGCCGCCTCGCCCTGGTCGGCGGCCTGATCCTCCAGGCCGGCCTGCTCACCCTCTGGATCGGGTACGGCTTCACCACGATGTTCCTGACCGGCCTCGGCCTGGAACTGATCGTCTTCCTGCTCCTGCTGGCCCTGGCCGGCGAATCCCCGGTGAGCCGCCTGGCCCGCCGCCACCGCGGCCGTTTCCGGCTGGCCGGCGACTTCGAGCCGGAGGACGCCGCCCTGATGGAGCGCACCCAGACCGCCGTCGCCACCGTCCTGGAGTCCAAGGTCAACGAGGCCGGCCTGCTGGACGACATCGCCAACCGGGTCACCCTGCCCCGCCAGGAATGGGAGATCGCCGAAACCCTGACCGAGATGACCCGCCTGCGCCGCGAGCAACGCTCCGTACGCCGGGGAAAGGTCACCGACCGGATCTCCACCATGCTGGCCACGCACGCGGACGCGCTGCGGGTGGCCACCGAGTCGCTGACCCAGCGGGTGGACGCCCTGGAGGACTACGCGTTGCGGACGATGGCCGCCGACGAGGCGTACACGGAATGGCAGACACTCCAGGACATGGCGGAGGACAGCGACGCCTACCGGGAACTGCTGGCGCGCACGGTGCGCGACCGGCTGGCCGCCGGTGAGCTCGACGCGATGAGTGAGCGGGCCCGCCTGGTCGAGGCCGCACTGCGGGAAAGTGTCAAGGACGCCCGCCGCGCCGGCCTCGTGCTCCTCCCCGAGGCGAGCTGATGCCCAAAGTATCCCCCCGGGGTCAGAGGATCTTCGGCCGCGTCCCCACGGCCGTCAACGTGCTCGGCTCGGCCCTGCTGATCACCCAGATCGTGGTCGGCATCTCCCTCGCCACCAGCTCGGACACCCCGGAACCCGGCCCTGCCGCCGTGACCCCACCGGCTCCGCCGGTTCCGCCGACTCCCCCGGAACCCGAGATCGCCGAGGTGCCCACGCCCGAGCCCCCGAGCCCCACTCCCAGCCCGACGCTCCAGGTCGAACGCATCGCCGAAGGCGAGATCGTCCGCCTGAAGCGCTACCCCGGCCAGGGCTCCGCCGTGATCGGCCAGGTCAGGGACAAGAAGGCCCGGCTCACGTTCGTCGAACTCGGCAAACCCTGGGGACGGAGCAAACCGCTCGGCACCGGCCCGATCGTGGACGGCACCTACACCCGACGCCAGACCTTCGTCACCGAGGAGTACGGTCCCGACCTGGACCGCCAGTGGTGGGCCGACATCGACAGCTACCGCCACACCGCCGACCTGACCCCCGGCGACAGCATGTACGAGATCGTCGCCGGCTTCCTGGACGCCAGACAGGACGGCAACTTCCCCAGCGGCACCGCCGGCGTCGACGTGGCCTCGTACCCGGTCAAGAACGGCTGGGTGATCGTCCGCGAGATGCACATGCCCGAGAGCGACGCCGGCCGCAAGGCCAGGGTCGAACTCGCCGCGGTGGTCGCCCTGGACACGGGCTCACCCCGCCCGGGCATCCTCTGGATCACCATCCCGGACACCCACAAACGCCTCTGGCCGGACATCGGCCGCGTGATCAGGTCGGTCCGCGTGTTCACCCCGTAGGACTGAGCTCCCGCGCCCCATCAGTGATCACCCGCGTCACCAGCTCGGGATCGTCGCTCATCGGCAGGTGCCCGCACCCCTTCAGCAGCTTGACCCGCTGCTGCGCCCACCGCCCCGCCCGTACGGCTTGGCGGCGCACCAGCAGCCGGTCGTGCTCGCCCCAGGCCACCGTGATCGGCACCTTGGGCGGCGCGGGCGGCGCCTGCCACAGGAACGAGTCGAGCGTGTCGTCGAACCCCACCGAGGCCCGCAACGCGCCCATCCCCGCCACCAGCTCCTCGGACGGCACCCGCGACGGCTTCCACACCAGCAGCCGCCCGAGCATCGCCCGCCCCAGCCGTGATCCCGCCATCTCCGGCGGGGACGCCACGGCGGCCGCCCGCAGCAGCCGCAGCATCGCCCGCGCGTAGAACAGCTCCGACCGCGACCAGAACCCCGTCGGCGCCAACGCCGTGGCCGACCGCACGACCCCGCGCGAGGCCATGTCCAGCGCCAGATACCCGCCCAGCGAGCTCCCCGCCACATGCGGGTCCCGGACACCCAGCCGCTCCCAGCACGCCTCCACGGCATACGCCAGCGTCTCCGCGTTGTACGGCATGCCCGGCGGCAACGGCGGCGAGGCCCCGAACCCCGGCAGATCCACCGCGATCACATCGAACCGCTCGGCCAGCAGGTCAAGGACGGGTGCCCAAGCCTGCCAGCGGTGCCCGATGCCATGGATCAGCACCAGCGGCGGCCCGGACCCCCTGCGCTCGTACACCAGCTCCATGGTTTCGAGTCAAGCACCGAAGCCGGTCACATGCCAGCAACCCACCTGGGGGATTTCGGCAGTTCAGCGACCGCCGAGCGGGATCTCGAACCAGACGGCCTTGCCTTCCTTGGTGGGGCGGGAACCCCAGCGGCGGGCCAGCTGGTCGACCAGGTAGAGCCCCCGGCCGCCCTCGTCGTTCTCGCCGGCGCTGCGGATGCGCGGCAGCCGCAGGTCCTGGTCGAAGACCTCGACCCAGATGGACTCGTCGCCCCGGCGCAGGCGCAGGGTGAACTCCTTGTCGTTGGCGATCTCCTCGTCGAGGCCGGGCACGTCCCAGGACTCGTCGAACGGCAGCGGCGGCCCGTCGAGCGCGAGCTCCCTGCGGGGCACGCTGGCCGCGGCCGCGTGCAGCACCACGTTGGTGACCACCTCGGAGACCAGCAGGCAGGCCAGATCGGCACGTTCCTCGGGGACGTTCCAGCCGGCGAAGGCCTCCGACGCCATGCGCCGCGCCTCGCCCACCATGATCGGCTGAGCCGGGAAGGTACGCTCCTCGAACTCCAGCTCCGCGCCCACCGAGCGCACGACCAGGATGGCCATGTCGTCGTCGATCTCGCCGGGCACCGCGACGGTCGCGGTGTCGGCGATGCGCTCCACCGACTCCCCGGCGATCTTCGCGACCTTGTCGCAGAGGATCTGCAGGGTCTCGTCGTCCGACAGCGAGGGCTCGTCGGTCCCGCGGGCGGGCCGCCGGTCCACCAGGCCGTCGGTATAGAGCAGGAGCGTGGCCCCGGGCGGCAGGACCCGGGTCTCCTCCTTGTAGACCAGGTCGGCGTGCATGCCGGAGGCCCGTACGCCCAGGGGCTGGCCGACCTCGGTGATGTCCAGTTCGGTGACGCTGCCGTCCACGATCAGCAGCGGCGGCGAGTGGCCGGCGTTGGCGAAGGAGAGCTGCCGGGACCAGGCGTCGTACACCAGGTACTGACAGGTGACGATCGGCGGGCTGGTGACGTCGGCGCCGAAGTCGTCGTGCTCGGGTGCGGCCACGACCCTGGTCCACTCGTCGAGCCTGGCCAGGATGTCGGCGGGCGGCTTGTCGTCCTGGGCGAAGGCGCGCAGCGCGGCCCTCAGCTGGCCCATGACCGCGGCGGCCTTGGCGCCCCGGCCCTCCACGTCGCCGATGACGATGCCGACGCGTCCGGCGGAGAGCGGGATCACGTCGTACCAGTCGCCGCCGACCTGGGTCTGGATGCCCTGGCCGTGGCTGGCCAGCGGCGCGGCCGGGTAGTACCGGACGGCGATCTCCAGCCCGTCCAGCGTCGGCAGCTCACGCGGGAGCAGGTGCTTCTGGAAGGACTCGGCGGTGTGCCGCTCCTCCTCGAACAGCAGCGCGTTGTCCACGGCGAGCGCCACCCGGGTGGCGATGGCCCCCACGAAGTCGCGGTCGAAGGCGTCGTAGTGCGGGGAGCGCCGGTCGGTGAGGTTGGACATCGCCAGGTACATCAGGCCGAGCGTCTCGCCGCGGGCGCACAGCGGCGCCACGATGGCCGAGGTCATGCCGATCTCGCCGCACACCCGGGCCGCGCCCTCGCTCGGCGACGGGTAGCTCACCTGGGAGAAGTCCTCGACCAGGATGGTCTCCTGGCGGCGCAGCGCGGCGTCGCCGTAGTGGCCCTGCGGGTAGCGGATCTCCGCGCCGATGGGCTTCCAGGTGTCCGGCGGCGGCGTCCAGCCGTTCACGTGCGTGGACACCTTGCGGATCAGCCGGTCGCCCTCCATCAGCTCGATGAAGCAGTGGTCGGCGAACTGCGGCACGAGCATCTCGGCGACCCGGTTGAGGGTCTCCTCCACGTACAGCGAGCCGGCCAGCCGTTCGCCGATGCGCTCCAGCAGGCCGAACCGGTCCTTCTCGCGCTCGTTGCTCCGCATCGCCTCGCGCGCGGTGATAACGATCCCGGTGACGGATCCGGACGGATGCCGCATGGGCACCGCCTGGGCCCGCACGTAGATCATCGTCCCGTCGATCCGTACGACGTCGAAGGTGCCCTCCCAGACGCCGCCCTTCAGGACGTGCTTGGCGAGGTCCACGGCGAGCGGGTGGTCCTTCTCCATGATCCCGAGCGAGAGCACGTCGTCGAGGCCGTGGTGACCGGGCCGGCCGAACAGGCGCTCCGCGAACGGGTTCCAGTAGAGGACGTTGCTGAAACGGTCGGTGACGACGACCGCCATCTCCGCGTGGTCAAGGACGGAACCGGCGGAAAGATGGTCGGCGGTGTCCTGCGACAGATCCCCCCAACGTTTCATCCAACGACCACCCCTCGGGGGATGCGGGCCACGGGTGCTCCTGCCTTGCCAGAGCCAGTGCTGTCGTGGGAGAGGAGGGGCTCCCGGGAAGAACCGCTGGGATCAGCGTCTGGTGACGAATACATGCGTGGCGACATCGCGCGGTAGCTCCGCGAGAGTGTTGTCCGCTTCGTCGTCACCTGTCACCCGCACACCGTCGTCGCTCGCCGCGAGCGTCACCTCGCGTCCGGGTTGTATCCCAACTTGCTTGAGTTTAAGCATCACGGCGGGATCGCTTTGCACTTGTTCGCTAATTCGGCGGACCACCACGGGTATATCTCGGGGTCCGGCCAGATCAGCCATAGCCGAGACCGCCTCATATTCCTCCAAACCGGACGCTCCGAGTTCGTCCAGTCCGGGGATGGGGTTCCCGTGCGGGCATTCGGTGGGGTTGTCGAGCAGCTTCACCAGCCGCGCCTCCACCGAATCGGACATGACGTGCTCCCATCGGCACGCCTCGATGTGCACTTCCTCCCAGGGCATGCCGATCACCTGGATCAGCAGGCACTCGGCCAGGCGGTGCTTGCGCATCACCCGGATCGCGAGCGTGCGCCCGAGATCGGTCATGGTGAGGTGGCGGTCGCCCTCCACTTTGACCAGCCCGTCGCGCTCCATCCGCGCCACCGTCTGGCTGACCGTGGGGCCGCTCTGCTGCAGTCGTTCGGCGATGCGCGCGCGCAACGCGACGATGCCTTCCTCTTCCAGCTCGTAGATCGTGCGGAGATACATCTCCGTGGTGTCGATCAGGCCGTGTGCGGTCACAACGTCTTCCTCCCGGTCTGCCCTCGATGCTACGACCTACCAGCTGGTTCAGCCGACCTGGGCGGCGAACCCGTGCACGATTGGCAACGTGCGAGGGACCTGAATCCTTCCATGTCCGCGACCGGACCGGGACTCGGAAGGGTTCTCGAAGGATTTACCTCAGGATCGCACCTGGTAGCGGCGGAACGCGGGCACCGCCAGCCCCACGACCACCACCGTCACCGCGCACAGCAGGCCGCCGCCCACCCACGCCGGAACCAGCCCGAAGGAGCTCGCGGTGGCGCCGGCCCGGAGATCGCCCAGGCGCGGCCCGCCCGCCACGACCACGAAGAAGACGCCCTGCAGCCGCCCGCGCATGGCGTCCGGCGCGTACGTCTGGAGGATGGTCTGCCGCCACACGGCCGAGACGAGGTCCGCGAAGCCGCCGAAGGCCAGCAGGAGCACGACCAGCCACAGGGCCTGGGCGAGACCCGCGGCGGCCACCGTGACGCCCCAGACGGCGATCACGAACGTCAGGGCGAGCCCCTGCCGCCGCACCCGCCCCACCCACCCCGAGAACAGCCCGCCGGCCACCGCGCCGAGCGCGATCGCCGCCGACAGCCAGCCGTACGCGATGCCGGAGCCGCCGAAGCGCATCTCGGTCATCTCCGGGTAGAGCGCCCGGGGCATCGCGAAGGACATGGCGATGATGTCCACCACGAACGACATCAGCACCACCGGCGTGGCCATGATGTAGCGCAGCCCGCCGGCCACCGCCCGCAGGCCCGGCGCGGTCACCTCGCCCTGCGGGTCCAGCCGGGGCAGCCGCAGCGCCGCGTAGAGGCTGGCCGTGAACAGCACCGCGTCGATCAGGTAGGCGAAGCCGTACCCGCCGCCGGCGATGATGAAGCCGCCGAGCAGCGGGCCGAGGACCGAGCCGATGCTGCTGAACAGGAAGTTGAGCGTGTTGGCCGAGGGCACCAGCTCGCGCGGCACCAGCCGGGGGATGATCGCGTTGCGGGTGGGCGAGGCGATGGCGAACCCGGTCGACTGCAGGGCCACCGCGGCCATGATCACCCACACGTTCTGGAGCGTGAAGGCGTTCACGACCAGGACCAGCGTGGCCGACCAGCTGATCATGGAGGCGGTCAGCAGGAGCCTGCGGCGGTCCATGGCGTCGGCGATGGCGCCGCCCCACAGCCCGAAGACGATCAGCGGGATGAGGGCGACCGGGCCGAGCAGGCCGACCCAGAGCGAGGACTTGGTCAGCGTGAACACCTCGGCGCTGACCGCGACGGCGGTGAGCTGGAACCCCACGAAGGCCACCGCCTGGCCGCCAAGCAGCCGCCGGTAGTCGGGGATCTGGAGCGGCCGGGTGTCGACGAAATGGCGCCTCAGGAGGTCTCTGACAAAGCTCACGGCTGGCTAGCTTCCCATGGCACGAACATCAGCCCATGTCAGGGGGTGTCGCACGAGGGGTCAGGGGGCCAGTCGCTCGATGACCCAGCGGCCGTCGGAGCGGCGGTAGCGCAGGCGGTCGTGCAGGCGGTCGGCGCGGCCCTGCCAGAACTCGACCTCGACCGGCGCCACCCGGATGCCGCCCCAGAACTCCGGCACCGGCGGATCCTCCGGCCAGCGCTCGGCCAGCTCCGCGAAACGGTCGTCCAGCTCCTGGCGGGACCGCAGCACCGCCGACTGCCGGGAGGCCCAGGCCGCGATGCGCGAGCCGTACGGGCGGGAGCGGAAGTACTTCTCGGTCTCCTCGCGCGACACGCGGGAGGCCCGGCCCTCCACCCGCACCTGGCGGCGGAGCGGATGCCAGGGGAAGAGCAGGCAGGCGCGCGGGTTCTCGGCCAGATCCCGGCCCTTGCGCGACTCGTAGTTGGTGAAGAACGTGAAACCTTGCTCGTCGAAGCCTTTCAGCAGAACTGTTCTGGCCGAGGGTCTTCCCCCCGCCGAACTGGTTGCCAGGATCATGGCATTGGGTTCCGGGAGCCCGGCGTCGACCGCGTCGGCGAACCACCTGGTGAACTGGGTCACCGGGTCGTCGGCCACGTCGAGCAGGGGCTCGCCGTTGTAGCTGCGGCGGAGCCCGGCCAGGTGCGATCTGCTGTCCACGAAAAGGTATTCTTGCGCGCTTGGTAGATGTCCGACGCACGACCCCCTACCTGGGGAGACGGTGTTGGGGAGGGACCGGCGGCGACCCGCGGCACCGCGAGAGGTTAAATTGACCCGCCGGTATCTCGACATCAAGGCTTTTGACTTCACAAGAGAGGGAGGCGGCCGAGAGTGTCCGACTTTAAACCCGGGCTCGAAGGCGTGGTGGCTTTCGAGACCGAGATCGCGGAACCGGACAAAGAAGGGGGCGCCCTGCGATACCGGGGCGTCGACATCGAGGAGCTGGTCGGCCGGGTCTCCTACGGGAACGTATGGGGTCTGCTGGTCGACAACGAGTTCCAGCCGGGCCTCCCCCCGGCCGAGCCGTACCCCGTTCCTGTCCATTCCGGTGACATCCGGGTAGACGTGCAGAGCGCCCTGGCCATGCTGGCGCCCGCGTACGGCTTCCGGCCCCTGCTCGACATCGACGACGTCCAGGCCCGCGACGACCTCGCGCGCGCCTCGGTGACGGCGCTGTCGTTCGTCGCCCAGTCCGCCCGCGGGCTCGGCCTCCCGATGGTCCCCCAGAGCCGCGTGGACGAGGCGGAGACCATCGTCGAACGTTTCATGATCCGCTGGCGGGGCGAGCCCGACCCGGCGCATGTGAAGGCCATCGACGCGTACTGGACGTCGGCCGCCGAGCACGGCATGAACGCCTCCACGTTCACCGCGCGGGTGATCGCCTCCACCGGCGCGGACGTGGCCGCGGCCCTGTCCGGCGCGGTCGGCGCCATGTCGGGCCCGCTGCACGGCGGCGCTCCGGCCCGGGTGCTGCACATGATCGAGGGCGTCGAGCAGATGGGCGACGCCAAGAAGTACGTGCAGAGCGAGCTGGACAAGGGCCAGCGGCTGATGGGCTTCGGCCACCGGGTCTACCGGGCCGAGGACCCGCGGGCGCGGGTGCTGCGCCGGACCGCGAAGGAGCTGAACGCGCCTCGCTACGAGGTGGCGGCGGCGCTGGAGACGGCCGCGCTCGAAGAGCTGCACGCCCGCAAGCCCGACCGGGTGCTCGCCACCAACGTCGAGTACTGGGCCGCCGTCATCCTGGACTTCGCCGAGGTCCCCTCGCACATGTTCACCTCCATGTTCACCTGCGCCCGTACGGCCGGCTGGGCCGCCCACATCCTGGAGCAGAAGCGCACGGGCAGGCTCGTCCGCCCCAGCGCGACCTATGTGGGCCCGTCCCAGCGCTCGGTCCACGACGTTCCCGGCGCCGCCGACGTGGTCGGCAAGCACTGACCCCTTCCTGAACCCGTCCTCTGACGTGCCCGCGGCTCACGGAGCCGCGGGCTCTGTCGTGCAGCCCACGTCCAGCTCGGCCGGGTCCTCCGTGCTCGTGTCCACCGTGCACTTGCCCCGCAGGATCGGCACGGTCTGCCCCGGTTCGCTGGAGAAGAGCCAGAGTTCCCGCGGCAGCGCGGTGTGGAAGTCGGCGTCGGTGGAGAAGTAGAAGCTCCCGGTCGCTCCCTGGATGTGCCCGTCCACGCCCAGCCCGCGCAGGTTGTAGGCGACGCTCTGGGCGATGTTCACGGCCGGATCCACGTTGGTGGCCTTGATCTGGTCGATGGCGCTGGTGATCGCCAGAAGCGCGTCGTAGCCCATCCTGGCGTGCACCCGGGAGACCGACCGGCCGCGCTCGGGGTGCACGTCCTTGATCCACGCCTCGATCTCGCGCTGGGTGTCGTTGATCGCCTCCGAGCCGTCCTGCTCGGCGCGGGCGTCGTTGAGGGCGATGAAGGAGATCTGCGGGTTGTTGACCGAGGAGCCGTCGGCCAGGATCTGCGCCAGCCTGCCGGTCACCTCGTCGCCGGCGAGCACCCGTACGTCGCGGCCGCACTGGTGTTCCTTGGTGTCCACCAGGTTGCCCAGGTAGCTGGAGCGGCCGGTGTAGAAGAGCACGGCCGCGCCGTCCTGGCAGGCCTGGTCGACCTGGGCGGCCAGCTGGTTCTCGTCGCGGAAGACGTAGCGCCTGGCGTCGGCGTACAGCGCGCCGGGCCGGGCGGTCAGGCCGTCGGCCAGGTCCTTGCTGTACAGCTCCCGCCCCCGCTCGTCGATCTCCAGCAGGACGGCCACCTTTTCGGCCGGGACCTTGCCGCCGCCGGGCAGGCCCCGCTGGAGCCAGAACTCGGCGGCCTTGGCCTGGGCGGAGTTGGGGGCGGCCATCCGGAAGAAGGAGGGGGAGGGCTTCATGCCGTACACCAGCGGGGTGGTGTCGGCGGTGTTGGTGGTGCTCAGCATCGGCATGTGCGCGTCGCTGAGCAGCCGGATCGCGTCCTGCGTCTCGGTACGGCTCCAGGCGAACCCGATGGCCCCCGCGATGTTCGGATCCCCCGCCGCCCGGTCCTTGATCATCTGGGCGGCGTAGGCGGCGCTGACGAAGTCCTGGCCGGCGTTGGCGAACTCGACCCTGATCTGCCAGCTGTGCAGCCGGTTGTAGGCCAGCTGCCGGGCCGCGATCCCGGCCAGTTCCCCCGCCGAGCCGCTGATCTGGTCGCCGCCGCTGCGGCTGGTGGTGAGCGGGCCGAGATAGAAGACGGTGATCACCCGCTGGTCGTCCTGGACCTCGCGGTTCTGCCGCTGGATGCGCTCCAGGACGGGCGCGAGCAGCGGGTCGGGCTCGATCTCGTTGAGATCGTCGCTGAGGCCGACGCACTGCCTCTCGACCTCGCGCAGGCCGTCGCCACAGCCGATCCAGGTACGCCCCACCACCGCGATCGGTCCGAAAGCAAGCAGAGCCACCACGGCCCAATAGCCGAATGCCCGCAACGGCGTCGGTCGAAATGCCCCCATGTCGGGAATGTCAGACTCATTCACGGTGACCGGGATGAATGGCTCGGGCACCTGCGCGCGCCAGTCCTGAATCGCTTCGGGCAGCAGCGCGAGCGGCCGGACCGGGGTGGCCGGCGGGATCGGCCCGTCCCCGGCGGCCAGCACCAGCAGGGGCGGATGCACGCCGGTGTCGGCGATCACGTCCCGCAGCACGCCCAGGAACCGGGTCACCCCAGGTCCGGGCTCCCGCAGCACCAGCAGGCCGTACCAGCCGCGCCCCCAGCTCGGCCACGGGATGACCCATTTCTGGTACGCCTGCCGGAGGTCCTGGAACATCGCGTAGACCAGCAGTTTGTCCAGGTCGGGCTCGGCGGCCAGGCGTAACGCGTACTTGTGGCGGCTCTCGAATCGTTTACGGCGCAGATTCACGTACCGGTGGCGGCGGAACCAGCCGGAGAAGAAAGTCCCCCTGATCGACAGCGCGGCCTGGACGGCGGTGCCCGCCGCGGCCACGATCAGGCCGACCACCCAGGGGATCAGCGAGAGCAGGTCGACGACGTCCCATCCGGCCAGCAGCGCCACGGCCATGCCGAGCGGCACCCAGGTGGTCGCGGCGCGCACCACGAAGTCCGCGGCCGTACGGCGGGCCCGGCGTTCGCCGTACCGTTCCCAGCGCCACTTGCGGTAACGGGCCCGGAACTCGTCCTGGCCCTTGCGGGACTCGGGCGCGGGCGGCCACACGCCGGTCCAGTCCTCCGGCCGCTGGGCCCGCTGCTCCCGCGCCCACAGCACGAACTGCGCGAGCGGGAACCGGGGCGCCGGCAGGAACGACCCGCCGATCGCGGCCCCGAGATCGCCGTTCTCCCCCGCCAGCGCGTTGACCAGCGCCGGCACGTCCTTGAGCTCCTCCCCCACCGGCGCCGCGTACGGCAGGCTCCCCTTGAACGGCGCCGCCAGCGCCACCGCCGTGTCGGCGGAATCCGCGCCGACGAGCAGGAGCACCGGCAACGGCGGATCCCCACGCCAGAACGAGGGCCGCCGCAGCAGCCCCTCCAGCACCCCCTGCAGTCGCCGCTGATCCGCCGCGATCATGCCCATCCTTTCCCTCATCCTTATTCAATTTACCCCTAATTCCCGTTAGGGGTATATTTCCAGAAAACCTCCCTTAAGGGTTTCATGTCAGCCTATGTACCTTGAGTCGCTAAAGTTACGGATTACATAATTCCCGGACATATGCCACTAAGTCGCGGGAGTGTTCATGGCTGCACACGGAGCGAACCGGGGAGTGAGCCGACGGGGATTCCTCGCCGGACTCGGCGCAGGAGCTGGGGCGCTGTCCCTGGCGCCGGCCGAGGCGATAGCCCGGGTGGTGACCACACAGTCCGGAGGGACCGCCGTCGCGTCCGACCGTTTCGGACGGATCTTTAACCTGCCACCGTTCGCCGATTTCAACGCGTCGAGCCTGCGTCCCGCACTCGTCGAGATGGGCCGCGCCGGCGGGGTCGTCGACGCCAAGGACCCGCTCGCCGAAGGCCCGATCCGGCTCATCACCAATCCCGAACTCAGCCCGAACAACCTCGACAATGCCACGCACACCGCTGGCGTCACCTTCTTAGGTCAGTTCCTCGACCACGACATGACGTTCGACCGCTCCTCGCCGCTCGGCACGGTGACCGCGCCGGAGGCGACGCCCAACACCCGCACGCCCGGCCTGGACCTGGACTCGGTCTACGGCCGTGGCCCGGTCGCCGACCCGCAGCTATACAACCCCGCCGACCCCGCCAAACTCAAGGTCGAAAGCGGCGGCCTTTTCGAGGATCTGCCCCGGATGGCGAACGGCCAGGCGATCATCGGCGACCCCCGCAACGACGAGAACCTGATCATCGCCGGCCTGCACTGCGCGTTCCTGCTCTTCCACAACCGGGTGGTCGACCACCTGCGCGCCCAGGGCATGACCGGGAACGTCTTCCCCGCCGCCCAGCAGCTGGTGCGCTGGCACTACCAGTGGATCATCCTGCGGGAGTTCCTGCCGCTGGTCATCGGCCAGGACGTGGTGAACTCCATCCTCATCGGCGGGCGCCGGTTCTACCGCCCGCTGGCGGGCCAGCAGTTCATCCCGGTGGAGTTCCAGGGCGCCTGCTACCGCTTCGGGCACAGCATGGTCCGGCCCTCCTACCGGGCCAACCTGGCCGGCAACCCCGACGGCTCGGCCTTCTTCGGCTTCATCTTCGACCCGGCCGGCCAGGGCCAGGCCGACCCGGTGGACCTGCGCGGCGGAGCGCGGGCGCCCCGCCGCTTCATCGGCTGGCAGACCTTCTTCGACTTCGGCGACGGTCAGGTCCGGCCGAACAAGCGCATCGACACCAAGATCTCGACCCCGCTGTTCAACCTGCCGCTGGGCGCGATCGCCTCCGGCGAGCCGCCCACCTCGCTGGTGCAGCGCAACCTGCTGCGCCACGTGACCTGGTCGATCCCGTCCGGGCAGAACATCGCGCGCGCGATCGGCATCCCGGCCCTGGAGGCCCAGCACTTCCCCGAGCTCCAGGCGATCGGGCACGGCCTGCCCGCCAGCACGCCGCTCTGGTACTACATCCTCAAGGAGGCCGAGGTCGCGGGCGGCCTGAAGCTGGCCGGCGTGGGCGCCCGGATCGTGGGCGAGGTCTTCATCGGCCTGCTCCAGCTGGACAACAACTCCTTCCTCCGGACCAACCCCACCTGGGTGCCGACGCTCCCGCGGCGCTCCGGCCCCGCGGGTGACTTCCGGATGGTCGATCTGCTGACCTTCGCCCGCGTCGACCCCACCAGCCGCGGCCAGTAGGGGTCAGGCTCAGCCCGGCACGAGGCCCTGACGGTACGCATTCGTCAGGGCCTCTGGGCGGTTTCTGGCCCCCAGCTTGCGGAACAGGCGGCCCTGGGTGTTCTCCACGGTCTTGACCGAGATGCCGAGCGAGCGGGCGGTCTGCTGGAGGGTGTGCCCGATGGCGATCGAGTCGAGGATGTCACGTTCCCTGCCGCTCAGTTCCAGCGAGGACGCGGCGGGCAGATGGGTGCCCGCCATGATCACGTAGCCGTGGGCGACCATGGCCAGCGTGGTGCAGAGCAGGTCGGGCACGTCCTCCAGCCAGACCAGGGCGCGGGCGCCGTACCGCATGGCCTCCCGGACCAGGTCGTCGTCGGAGCGTACGGACGGGATCACCACGACCGGGGCGCGGAAGCAGGCGGTGGCCAGCCAGTCGTGCGGGGTGGGATCCACCAGGACGGTGACGAAGCGGCCCCGGAAGCGCCACTGGCCGGGGTCCAGTTCGGGGGTCAGGATGAACGGGCGGCCGTGGCTGAGCAGCGCCTGGGTGACCTGCCCGACCGGCGCGCCGGGGCGGGCGTGCACGACCACCATCTCGGTCTCGTCCCGGTCCTTGGCCGGGGCGTCGAACAGGCCGAGCGCGATGGCCTGGGAGACCGCCTGACTCTGGTGGGTGACACCGAGCTTGGCGTATATGCGGCGTTTATGACTTTCCACGGTGGACGCGCTGATGCCCAACTGCGCGGCGATGTGCTTCGCGCTGCTGCCCGCGCCTATCAAGGAGAGCACGGTGAGTTCACGCTCGGAGAGAGTGCCAACCGAATCGGACATTTGGGAGACCACACTTCGCTAGGTGGCGGAGTGGGAGCGCTTTTTAAGCGAACGATGGGAGTTTTGCTCCGTTACGTCAAGGGGGACACCATCTCATGATGCGGACCTGCGTCAAGACCACGGCCCCCTCTCAGTACGCTTGGGCGAGTGGCTGACATCGTGATTCCCGCTGACATCAAGCCCGCCGACGGCCGCTTCGGCTGCGGGCCCTCCAAGGTTCGTTCCGAGCAGCTGGCGGCCCTCGCCGGCCCGGGAGCGAGCCTGATGGGCACCTCGCACCGCCAGCAGCCGGTCAAGAACCTCGTGGGCCGGATCCGGTCCGGCCTGGCCGACCTGTTCTCGCTCCCCGAGGGCTACCAGGTCGTGCTCGGCAACGGCGGCACCACCGCGTTCTGGGACATCGCGGCGCACGGTCTGGTCCGGGCGAAGTCCCAGCACCTGCACTTCGGCGAGTTCTCGTCCAAGTTCGGCGCCGTGGTCAAGAAGGCGCCCTGGCTGGCCGACCCGTCCGTCATCACCGCCGAGGTCGGCAGCCACCCGCTGCCGGTCGAGGAGGCGGGCGTGGACGTGTACGCGCTGACCCACAACGAGACCTCCACCGGCGTCGCCATGCCGATCTCCCGGGTCGGCTCCGGCGACTCGCTGGTCCTGGTGGACGCCACCAGCGGCGCGGGCGGCCTGCCCGTCGACGCCGCCGACTTCGACGTCTACTACTTCGCGCCGCAGAAGAGCTTCGCCTCCGACGGCGGCCTGTGGCTGGGCCTGTTCTCCCCGGCCGCGCTGGCCCGGGTGGAGGAGATCGCCGCCTCGGGGCGGTACATTCCGGAGTTCTTCAGCCTGCCCATCGCGATCGACAACTCGTCCAAGGACCAGACGTACAACACGCCCGCCGTGGCGACGCTGTTCCTGCTGGCCGACCAGATCGAGTGGATGAACGGCAACGGCGGCCTGGCCTGGACCACGGCCAGGACGGCCGACTCGGCGTCCCGGCTCTACACCTGGGCCGACAAGACCGCCTACACCTCGCCGTTCGTGGCCGACCCGGCGCAGCGCTCCAACGTGGTCGGCACGATCGACTTCGACGCCTCGGTGGACGCCGCGGCGGTGGCCAAGGCGCTGCGGGCCAACGGCATCGTGGACACCGAGCCCTACCGCAAGCTGGGCCGCAACCAGCTGCGGGTGGCCATGTTCCCGGCCGTCGACCCGGCCGACGTCGAGGCCCTGACCGTGTGCATCGACTACGTGGTGGAGCGGCTCTAGTCGCCGGGATTGGGCGGGGGCACCCAGCCGGGCGGCTGCTCGGCGGGGCCTCGCCCGGCGCGGCGGGCCAGCTCGTCCAGCAGGCGCAGGGCGTCGTCCAAGTCGACGCTCTGCGCGAACCTGCTCAGCACCGGCGACCGGTCCGGGCTCTCGGCCAGCGCGTCCAGCATCAGGTCGGTGAGATGCTCGGCACGCGAACGGGCCGCGCCGTAGCGGAAGGCCTTCCGCTCCGGGGCGCGGCTCAGCAGTCCCTTGCGCACCAGGCGCTCCGCCACGGTCTGGATGGTCGTGTACGCCAAGGGCTTCTCGGCGCCCTCGTTGAGCTGTTCCTGGATCTCACGGATGAGCAGGGACTTCTTGGCGTCCCAAACCACGTCCATGATCGCGCGTTCCAGGGGCCCCAAATTCACAAGAACAATTGTGTCAGTACTCGCGCCTGCGGCGCAGCAGCCAGGCGGCCAGGACTCCGCCGATCAGCCCGAACAGGTGCCCCTGCCAGGAGATTCCCGCCTGTCCCGGCAAAATCCCGAAAATAATCGAGTAGTACATGACCGCGACGACAACGGCCAGCACGATGTCGAGAATCCGCCGGTCGAAAAGCCCCCGCCCTACGACATATCCGAAATAGCCGAATACCAGGCCGCTGGCGCCCAGGGTCACCGTGTTCGGCGGGGCCACGAACCACACCCCGAGCCCGCTCACCAGGATGATGATCAGGCTCGCGCCGAGGAACCGGCCGATGCCCCGGATGGCGGCCAGGAAGCCCAGGATCAGCAGCGGCAGCGAGTTGGCGATCAGGTGCTGGAAGCCGGCGTGCAGGAACGGCGCCGCGAAGATGCCCGCCAGACCGTCCGGGTCGCGGGCCACGATGCCGTACTGGTCGAGGGCGCCGTCGCCCAGGTAATCGACGATCTCCAGCGCCCACATGCCGCCGACCAGGAACAGCATGACGATGACGCTGCCCAGGGCGCCCGCCAGCAGGCTGGCCGTACGCTCCCGGGGGGTCGGGGTGAGAGGGGGCAGTCCGTCGCTCATGCCTTTACGGTACGCAGTTCGGGCCATGCGCGCGGACTACCCCCCGGACCCGTCGTTATTCGCCCTTCCAGTTGGGCGCGCGCTTCTCCGCGAAAGCCGCGGCGCCCTCCATCGCGTCCTTCGACCCGAAGATCGGGTTGACGATCGCGCCCTGCTTGGCGAACATCTCGTCCCGCGACCAATCCTGGGACTCCAGGATGATCTTCTTGGTCGCCGTCAGCGCCAGCGGCGCGTTCGCCGCGATCTTCTTGGCCAGCTCCAGCGCCCCCGCCAGCGAGCCCCCCGCCGGGGTGACCCGGTTCACGAGACCGAGCTCGTAGAGGCGCGCCGCCGGATAGTGCTCACCGGTGAGCGCGATCTCCATCGCCACGTGGTACGGAATGCGCCGCGGCAGCCGCATGATCCCGCCGGCGGCGGCCACCAGGCCCCGCTTGGGCTCCGGCAGCCCGAACTTGGCCTCCTCCGAGGCCACGATCAGGTCGCAGGAGAGCGCCAGCTCGAAGCCGCCCGCCAGCGCGTACCCCTCGACGGCCGCGATCAGCGGCTTCTTGGGGGACGACTCGGTCAGGCCGCCGAACCCGCGGCCCTCCACGGCGGGGAAGTCCCCCGCCAGGAAGCCCTTCAGGTCCATGCCGGCGCTGAAGGTGCCGCCCGCGCCGGTGAGGACCAGGGCGGAGACGTCCGACCTGGCGTCCAGCTCGTCCACGGCCGCCGCGATGCCGCGCGCCACCGCGCCGTTGATCGCGTTCCTGGCCTGCGGCCGGTTGATGGTGATGACGGCGACGCCGCCGTCGGTTTCTACCAGAACCTCGTCAGACACGAGACCTCACTTGGGTTACTTCGGCTGGAATCGAATGCCGCCGTCGAAGCGGATGACTTCGCCGTTCATGTAGTCGTTCTCTACCAGGGCGCGGACCAGGTGGCCGAACTCCGACGCGCGGCCCATGCGCTTCGGGAACGGCACCGGCGCGGCCAGCTGCGCCTTGAACGCGTCCGACTCCGGCCCGGAGCCGTAGATCGGGGTGTCGATGATCCCCGGGCAGATGGTCAGCACCCGGACGCCGATGGCCGCCAGGTCGCGGGCGGCGGGCAGCGTCATGCCGATGATCCCGCCCTTGGACGCCGAGTAGGCGACCTGCCCGGTCTGCCCTTCCAGGCCGGCCACCGAGGCCGTGTTGATGACGACGCCGCGCGCCTTGTCCTCCCCCAGCGGCTCGGTCCTGGCCATCGCGGCCGCGCCGATCCGCATCAGGTTGAAGGTGCCGATCAGGTTGACGTCGATCACCTTCCGGTACGACGCGAGGTCGTGCGGCGAGCCGTCCCGGTTCACCGTCCGGGAGGCCCAGCCGATGCCGGCGCTGTTGATCACCGCGCGCAACGGCTTGCCGGTCGCCACCGCCGCGTCCACCGCGGCCTGCACAGACGCCTCGTCCGCCACGTCGGTGCGGACGAACACGCCGCCCAGTTCGTCGGCGAGCGCCTTGCCCCGCTCCTCGTTCAGGTCGGCGATGACGACGGTCGCGCCGACGCCCGCCAGTTCCCTGGCCGTGGCCTCGCCGAGACCGCTGGCGCCGCCCGAGATGATTGCTGCTGCATCCTTCAGGTCCATAGCCGGACCCTAACCCGCCAACCGAATGAAGTTCTACTCGGGGTGCCGCAAAATGGCCGTGTCGACATCCGGGTAGACCTTGATCCGCCGATCCAGCCCGGTGGTGCGCAGGATCCGGGCCACCGGCGCCTGGGGCGCGGCCAGCGTAACCCCGCCGCCCTCGCTGGTGGCCAGCCGCCACGCCTCGATCAGCACGCTCAGCCCGCTCGAATCCATGAACGACAGCGAGGTGAGGTCGAGCACCAGGACGGCGCCATCCTGTTTGATGGCGTCGCGGACCTCATCGCGCAGGAAGGGTGCGGTGAACAGGTCGAGTTCGCCCTCGACGGCCACCACGACGGCACCGGAGAGCGATCTCCGCGCGAGCCGCAGCTTCATATGAACCTCCTCCGCGTGGCCCACTTTACCCAAGGCCCCCACAAACCTCCGGTCCTACCGCCGGGGACCGAAGTGGCCCCTGATATGCGGACGGCCAGACCGTAAGATCGGCGGGTGACCGATGAGGGCATCCGCCTGCCGCGGATTTCCGTCAGCCCGCTCCGCGCCGTGCTGCGCCGGATCTGGTATGCCTTCGCCGCCCTCGGCCTGGTCTTCCTCCTCGTCGCGGTGGACCGGGACGGCTACCGCGACACCTACGACGGCGAAGTCTCGGTGCTGGACGCGCTGTACTACGCGACGGTGACCGTCTCCACGACGGGCTACGGCGACATCACGCCCGTCTCCGACACGGCCCGCCTGATCAACATCCTCGCCGTGACGCCGTTGCGTATCGTCTTCCTGGTCGTGCTGGTGGGCACCACCCTGGAGGTGCTCACCCAGCGGACCAGGGAAGAGTTCCTCGCCAACCGCTGGAGGTCCCGATTGAGCGGGCACACCGTGGTCGTCGGCTACGGCACCAAGGGCCGGGCCGCGATCCGCACCCTGCTGGACAACGAGCGGGCCAAGGAGTCGATCGTGGTCGTCGACCCCAACCCGGCCGCCATCGCGGAGGCCAACGAGGACGGGTTCGTCGGCGTCATCGGCGACGGCACCCGCGGCGAGATCCTGCGCCGGGCCAGGATCGCCCAGGCCGCCGAAGTGATCATCGCCACCCAGCGGGACGACACCACCGCGCTGGTCACGCTGACCGCGCGCAACCTCAACCCGGGCGCGACCGTGGTGGCCGCGGTGCGCGAGTCGGAGAACGACCCGCTGGTCCGGCGGAGCGGCGCCGACGTGGTCATCACCAGCTCGGAGGCGACCGGCCGGATGCTCGGCGTGGCCACCCAGAGCCCGGCCGTCAGCACCCTCATCGAGGACTTCCTCGTGTACGGCCACGGCCTCGACCTCTACGAACGCCCGGTCTCCGCCGCCGAGGTGGGGCAGCCCCCGAGCCGGGCCGAGGGCATGGTCATCGCGGTCGTCCGCGACGGCCAGGTCGTTCCGTACGCGCGGGTGGACACCTTGGCGGCGGGCGACCAGGTCGTGGTCATCCACGTGCCCGAGGAAGAGCCCGGAGAGCCCGGAGAGCCCGATCAGGTCCCTGGGGAGGGCACCGCGAACCCGTAGGGCAGCTCCAGGCGGTGGGTGGTCAGCAGGCTCTCGTCGGCCAGCAGCTCCCGGGTGGGGCCGTCGGCGGCGATCACCCCGCCGCTGAGGATGAGCGACCGTTCGCACAGCTCCAGCGCGTACGGGAGGTCGTGGGTGACCATGAGGACGGTGACGTCCAGGCTGCGCAAAATCTGGGCCAGCTCGCGGCGGGAGGCCGGGTCCAGGTTGGAGGACGGCTCGTCCAGGACGAGGATCTCCGGGTCCATGGCCAGGACGGTGGCCACGGCGACCCGCCGGCGCTGGCCGAAGGACAGGTGGTGCGGCGGCCGGTCGATGGCGTCCAGCATGCCGACCCGGTCCAGGGCGTCCCGTACCCGCCGGTCCAGTTCCTCGCCGCGGACGCCCATGTTGGCCGGGCCGAAGGCGACGTCCTCGCGGACGGTCGGCATGAACAGCTGGTCGTCGGGGTCCTGGAAGACCAGGCCCACCCGGCGCCTGATCTCGCGCAGCGTCTCCTTGCCGACCTCCAGGCCCGCCACCCGCACGGTGCCGTGCCCGGCCGTCAGGATGCCGTTCAGGTGCATGACCAGGGTGGTCTTGCCGGCGCCGTTCGGGCCGAGGAGCGCCACCCGCTCGCCCCGCGCGATCCGCAGGTCCACCCCGAACAGCGCCTGGGTCCCGTCGGGGTAGGCGTAGGCGAGGTCCCGCACTTCGAGCGTCATGTCAGGAACAGTACGGCCGCCGCCGCGAGAGGAAGCGCCCCCGCGGCCAACCACTGCCGCACATCAGCCGAAATATCGTGCAATATGGGCATCGATCCCGTGTACCCCCTGCTCAACATGGCCAGATGCACCCGTTCCCCCCGCTCGTACGATCGGATGAAGAGCGCGCCCGCCGACTTGGCCAGGATGGGCGCCTGCCGGATGTCCCTGGCCTGGAAACCCCGCGACTCGCGGGCGACGCGCATCCGGCGCATCGAGTCCAGCACCACGTCCAGGTAGCGCAGCATGAACGTGGCGATCTGCACGAGCAGCTGGGGCATGCGCAGCCGCTGCGCGCCCAGCAGCATGCCGCGTGGCTCGGTGGTCGCCGCCAGCAGGATCGAGGCGATCACGCCGAGGGTGGCCTTGGCCAGGATGTTCCAGCTCGCCCAGAGCCCGTCCACGCTGAGCGAGACACCCCAGACGGTGATCCGCTCGCCCAGCCCGATGACCGGGATGGCGAAGGCGAACAGCACGAACGGCAGCTCGACCACCATGCGCCGGAGCACATGCCCGGGCGGGACCCTGGCGATCGCGGCGACGGTCGCCAGCAGCAGGAGATAGCCACAGAAAGCCCAGAACCGTTCTCGCGGGGTCGCCACGACCACGATCGCGAACGCGGCCACCGCCACCAGCTTGCACTGCGGCGGCAGCCGGTGCACGAGGGTGTCCCCCGCACGGTACAGCTGGTGGTGGTGACCGGCGCCCAACTCAGCTGGCGACCTTCTGCTTGCGGCGCACGAGGTAGCCGATGCCCAGGCCGACCGCGAGCGTGATCAGCACGCCCAGCACGCCCGCGACCCCGACCGGGATGCCGCCGACGTCTCCGTAGTCGGCCAGCGCGAAGCCGCCGAAGAGGTGGTCGGCGGCCTGGCCGAGGAAGCCCTTGTCCTCGGCGACCTTCTCCAGGCCGTCGGGCGAGCTGGACGCGAAGAAGCTGACGATGCCGGCGAGCAGCAGCGACACGACGCCCGCGCCGACCAGGAACGGGCGCAGCGGCTTGGGCTCGGCGGGCTGCTGCTGCGGCGCCACGACCTGCTCGCCCTCGGCGGTGCGGAGCACGAGCGGCCTGGCCAGCCCGCGCGCGCCGTACACCAGGTCGGGGCGGACGGCCAGCACGCTGCTGACGGTGACGGCGGTGATCAGCCCTTCGCCGATGCCGATGAGCACGTGCACGCCGCCCATGGCGGCGGCGACCGCGCCCGCGTCGATCGGGGCCGTGCCGCCGATGGCGAAGAGCACCGCGAAGACCAGCGCCGAGACCGGCACCGAGACCAGCGCCGCCACGAACGAGCCGATCACGACGGCGCCCCGGTTGGGCGCGGCCCGCACGATCAGCCGGAAGACTCCCCAGGCGACGGCGGCGGTCACGATGCCCATCAGGGTGATGTTGATGCCGAGCGCGGTCAGCCCGCCGTCGGCGAAGAAGAACCCCTGCACGAGGAGGACCACGGCGATGCAGAGCACCGCCGTATAGGGCCCCACCAGGATCGCGGCCAGCGCCCCTCCCAGGAGGTGGCCGCTGGTGCCGGCCGCGACGGGGAAGTTGAGCATCTGGACCGCGAAGACGAACGCGGCCACCAGGCCCGCCATGGGCGCGGTCCGGTCGTCGAGCTCCTGTTTGGCGTTGCGCAGCGCCACGCCCACCCCGGCGGCGGCCACGACGGCCGCCCCTATGGACACCGATGCGGTGAAGAAGCCATCAGGCACGTGCACGGGATTACCTCCGCTAATGCGAACTTTGACCACAACAGTAGAGCAGTTGCAAATGCTTCGCATTAGCGGGAGTTGGCCTAGAAACGAATCCTCCGGAAAGCCCGGCGGGCGAGCGTGAAGAAGGACGCGCGCCGCACTGACGTGCTCAATCGATGGCTGACCGCCGTCGCGTACGGACGGGTGGTCCAGCGCGTCGTGCCCTGCCACCATGTTCGCGGACGCTCCAGGCTCTTGGGCTCCCCCACCTTGACCGGGAATCTGGCCGTGGGGCCGCCCATGTCCAGCTCCAGGTAGGCGTCCCAGGTTCCCCGGCCGAGCGGACCGGTCTCGGCGGCGAAGGCCCGCGATCCGGTGGACACGGCCTCCTCGTGGCGCTCCCTGCCGGTCCGCCGCTCCCGCCAGACCAGCCGGCGCACGGCCGCCGCTCCCGGCCGGCCCCCCACCATGACCTGGCCCTCGATCCGTAACCGCCGCTCGATCCACTCGGTGTGCGTGAGCCGCACCGACGCGGGCACCCGGACCACGTGCCCGCCCACGTCCAGACTCAGGTTCCCGTACGGCCTGGTCAGGTACGGCAGCGCCACCACCCCGCCGGTGAACCGCGGCACCGGCCGGGTCGCACGGCGGTCCCGGTCGGCGCCCAGGCGGCCGAGACGGCGGATGCCCTCGCACTCCACGGCCACGAAGACGTCCCAGATGCCCGTCGCCAGCTCGCCCACGTCGATGGAGGCGCTGAACAGGTCGGCCACCCGGGTCACCGGGATCTTGCGTTCGGCGCGCTGGGAGCGCTCCTTCAGGAGCAGGCCGACGGCGCCCTCGAAGCCGGTCAGCGTGACGCTGCCCGAGATCTGCAGGTGGTCGCCCGCCCATTCCAGGGCCGTCAGGCGGCGGCGGAGGGGGGCGGACTGCACCCGCGCGAGCCGTACCAGCCGGTCGGGGTCGGTGAGCGAGGTGAGGCGGGCGTTGTCGGCGGCGCTCAGCCGGGCGCGGACCCCGTCGGTCAGCCACTCGTCGCAGAGGTCGGCCACCTCGACGGCGATCTTCTCGCGGTCGCCCTCGTCGGCCGCCAGGAACGGCTCGCCGAGCTGGGCGAGCACGTCGAAGGTGAAGTGGCGCAGCAGCAGATGGTCGCGGAGCGGGCCCGGCGGCACGTGCCGCGCCATCCGGCCGATCGGGATCCTGACCATGCGCAGCCAGGCGATCGGCTCCCGGCTGCCCGGCTCCTGCATGACGCTGGTGCCGTCCTCCCGGTCCATCAGGTGGTAGCAGTCGTAGTCGGCGACGACGGAGATCACGTCCGCGTGACAGTACGCGTGGACGGCGAAGTCCATGTCCTCCCCGACCCGCAGCGACTCGTCGAACCGGATGCGGTGCCGTTCCAGCATGGACTTGCGGTAGAGCTTGAAGACGTTGAGGTTGTTGTAGACCGTGCTGCCCTGGAGGGTCACCCGGTCGGCGTTGGCCCGGAACATGGACGCGGGCGCCCGGCGGCCGTGCCCCACGACCTTGCCGAGCACGATGTCCGACCCGTTCCTGTCGGCCATCGCCAGCATCTTCTCCAGGGCGAACGGCCCGAGATAGTCGTCGGCGTCGCAGAAGAACACGTAACGCCCGCGAGCCCGGCTCAGCGCGCGGTTGCGGGCACTGCCCGGCGCGCCCGTGTGCTCCTGGGAGATCACCCTGATCGCGGGGTGGTGCCGCGCGTACAGCTCCAGCAGCGCGAGACTCTCGTCGGTGGAACCGTCATCCACCACGATGATCTCTTTGCTGACCCGCTGCACCAGCAGCGAGGTCAGACATCGATCAAGAAAAGCCCGGCAGTTGTACGCGGGGACGAGCACACTGACATCGACGGGGTAGTCACTTAGCGCATCCATTGCGTTTCATTATGTAACGCATCCCAGCTCAGGCGCTCCCTCTTGACGATTTCCGCACCTGGGAGGCGGCCCCGATCGAGGGCGATGTGACCCCCGACGTCCGGTCAGGGGCCGCATCCGCTTCGTCAGGGGGCCATCGGCGCCCGCGCGGGCTTGCGCCGCCGCAGCCGCCAGCCCACGAACACGCCGGTGGCCACGAGCAGTCCCAGGCCGCCCACGGCGATGTACCACTCACTCGCGCTGGTGCCCGGCACCTGGCTCTGGACCGGCCCGCCCGCGGCCGGCACCCGGTCCGAGTGCGCCGCGCAGACGATCGACCGCTCGCTGCTCTTGTCCGCCGCGCAGGCCACGACCGTCAGCCGTTGCAGCTGGGCTTCCAGCTCACCCACTTCGGCGGTCACGTTGAACTCGGCCTTCTCCCCGGCTGCCAGCGACTTGTTCCATTCGATGTTCTTCGCCGTGACCGTGCCCGCCGGCGTCGAGGAGATCAGTTCGAGGCCCGGCACCAGGGCCTGGAAGACCCGCAGGACCGGGGTCGCGGCGGCCCCGGTGTTCGCGATCTTGATCGTGTAGGTGAGCCGGTCACCTTGGCGCACGCTGGTGTGCCCGTTGTCGATGGCGATGTTCAGCGCGGGCGGCTTGGGCGAGGGCTTGGGCTTGGGCGTCACGGACGCGTGCGCCGTGCCGCTCCAGGACTGCGCGGCGAGCAGCGCGATCGCCGCCGCGGCGTGGGCGCGGGAAATACGCCCGGCTCTCCGTACGCAACTGTCACGAAAGACCATTAAACGCATACCTTTGAATAAAATTATCGCCCACCGGCGGCGCCGTGAGCGAATATGGACCCCCTAATAATAGGGCCGGTGGCGTAAATTCCCCCGGCCCCGCGACCGCCGCGAGTCCCGCCCGTTAAAGCGTGGTGGCGACGTAGTTGAGCGTCGTCGTGTAGGTGTCCGGACGGACGAATGGAATGGTGATCTGGTAGTCGTTGTTGATCGTGTCACCCGCGGCCACGGAAGCGTTGTCCTGGGTGTGCACCACGAGCGGGGTACCGAAGGTCAGGCCGGTGAAGGCAGCGCCCACGCCTGTGCCTTTGACCTGGAGGAGGCCGGCCGGGATGACGTCGCTGTTGCCGGCGATCGCACCGGTCAGGTTGGCGGTGGCCGGCGCCACGGTGACGTTGTAACCCGCGAAGTTGTTGGTGGTGACCTTCATGCTGATCTGCGTGCTCGGCGTGTCCGTGGGGGCGCCGGTCAGGGTGAATGACGCAGTCAGATCGCTCAGCGTGATGGACGAGGTGACCTCGACGTTGGCCGTCGTGGTGCCCGTGTCGGTGTCCGCCAACGCCGGGGACCCGGCCTCCAGCGCCGCCACGGTCACCGCGCCCGCCAGCGCCAGGCAAATGCCCAGAATATGCGCATTCCGGAATGTTGGCATTTCAACTCCCTCTTTAATCTTTCATCCCTTCTGACATGATCGCCAGACGGACTATGAAACAAACCCCTAGATCATCTTTTTAGGTATTCCCATGAAGACGTTGGGGGGCCGATATGTAGGCCATATCGGATACATCGTCTTTTATTGGGTGCTGGCGATGTAGTCGAGGGTCACCGAATAAGTCCCAGAAGGGACGAATGGGATATCGACCTCATAATCCGTACTCAGGGGGTCGCCGGCCGGGGCCGACGCCGTGTCCTGCTCGTGGACGGAGACCGGCACGGTGCTGGACATCTGCTGGAAGGTGCTCGTCCCGCTCTCCCGGACCTTCAGCGCCGACACGGGGATCGTGGCGGCGATGCCGGGCGCGGTGAGCTCCGGCGCGGTGGCCCGGACCGTGACGTTGTAGCCCGTCGGGCTGTTGGTGATCACCGTCATGGTCACGGCTCCGTCGCCGCGTACGGTGCTGTCCGGGACGCCCGTCAGGGTGAAGTCCTCGGTCAGGTCGGCCAGGACGATGCTCTGCGCGATGACGGTCACGCTGGTGGCGCAGCGAGGATCGCCGCCTCCCACCGGGCAGGTGCTGCCGCGCGTGCCCGAGGTCAGGGCGCCGACGAGGGTGGCGTCCCCGCCGCTCGGATTGACCGCGGTCACGCTGTACGTGATGGTCGCGCCGGCCCCGACGGCCAGGTCGCCGGTCCACGTCAGGGTGGGCGCGGTGAACTGCACCTCGCCCGTCGTCGCGGTGGCGTCGTTGCCGTACGTGGCGTCGTCCAGGATCCCGGCCAGGGAGTCGGTGAAGCTCGCTCCCACGTACGGGACCTGGCCGGTGTTGGTGACCGTCACCGTGTACACGACCTTGGCGCCCGCGACCACGGTGGCCACGTCGGTGCTCATCGCCAGGGTGAGGGCGGGGACCAGGACCGTGACGGCCGCCACGCACCGGCTGTCGGCGCTGCCGGCGGGGCAGGTGTTGCCGAGCGTCGTGGAGACCACCCGGTTGGTCATGAACTTGTCGCCCGGGTCCGGGTCGCGGACGGTGACGGAGTACGTGATCGTGGCGACCGCGCCCATGGCCAGGTCACCGCTCCAGCTCAGCAGCGGGCTGGCGAAGTCGACGGCGCCGATGTCGGTCGCCGCGTCGTTGTTGTAGATCGCGTCGGGCAGCACACCGGAAAGCGAGTTCGTGAAAGCCGCCCCCGTATAGGGGGTCTCGCCCGTGTTCGTCACGGTCACCGTGTACGCCACGGTCTCACCCGGTTCGGCGGTCACCTTGTCGGCCGCCATCACGATCGTCAACTCCGGACGCAGCACCTCCACCGACGTCACGCACCCCGGATCGGAACTCCCCACCGGACAGTTGCTGCCCGTGGTCGTGGAGGTGACGAGGCTCGTCATCGTGTCGCCACCGGTCGCGGGATTGTTGACCGTAATCGACGCCGTGGCGGTCATCGTCTCCCCCACCGCCAACGGCCCCGACCACGTCACCGACCCATCCGGGTTGAACGTCAACCCCCCCGAACTCGCCACCGCGTCGTTGTTGTACGTGGCGTTA
>NZ_BOOA01000028.1 GCF_016862995.1 Acrocarpospora phusangensis | reverse complement strand
TGGGGTGTCAGGGGCTTTGGGGCTCCTTCTTTCGGTGCCACCATCTCCGGCGAGGAGTTTTACGCGGTTCGGACGGTTCGGGCAGGCGGCCTTCGGCGCGGAGCCATTCGATGAAGGTGTGCGCGTCGGCTCGGGAGCCGCCCGGGGGTTTGGGGCGGCCGTCGGCGTAGGTGAAGAACTCCCGGGGGAAGTCCTTGCCGAGGGCGGCGACCAGGCCGGGCACGGCGGCGGCCACCAGTCCCCGGCGTTTGGCGATCAGGCTGTGCGCCTGGATCTTCAGGCGGGCGCCGTCGAAGCCGGGCGGTTCCGTGCCACCGGCGACCAGGGCCGCGAGCAGGCGGCCCTCCGCCTCCGCCAACCGCCGCCGGGCTTCCTCAATCCCGGTAGATCCCCCGCTGACGTCGATCTCGATGGATCCCCCGCTGACGTCGACCTCAGGGGATCCCCCGGTGACGTCGATCTCGATGGATCCCCCGGTGACATCGACCTCAGGGGATCCCCCGGTGACGTCGATCTCGGTGGATCCCTCGGTGATGGGACCGGGCTTGGCGCCGGTGCGGCGAGTAGCGTCACCTGCGTTGACGGCGCCGGATAACGGCGAGAAACCGGCGAGGGATCCAGCCGCCATGGGCGGCTGTTCAGGCGCGTCTGGATACGGATGATGCCGAAGCACGTCGTCGGTCATGGGTGTGCGGAGGCTCGGTTCATGGCGGCGCGGATGCGGGTGAGTTCGGCCGCGAGGGCGGCGTCGCTCGGGTAGTCGTCGTCCCATTCGAGGAGGACGCCGGGCGGGTCGACGCGGGCGCAGAGTTCGGTGAGGACGTCCAGGATGGGTTCGGGGACGGCGGCGGTGTGGGTGTCGTGCCAGACGCCGTCGTGGGAGTGGCCGCCGGCGACGTGCACGTAGGCCAGTTCGCTGAGTGGGAGCCGGTCGAGCGCCTCGCGGGCGCCGGAACCCAGGTTGACCTCGTTCGTGTACAGGTTGGCGACGTCGATCAGCAGCTTCACGCCGGTGCGTTCGACCAGCTCGCCGAGGAACTCGGCCTCGGTGAGCTCGTCGTCCGGCCAGCCGAACAGCGCGGCCACGTTCTCCAGCGCGAACGGCACCGGCAGCTCGGCCTGAGCGATCTTGATGTTGGCCGTCACGACTGCCAGCGCGTCCCGGGTGCGCGGCACCGGCAGCAGGTGGCCCGCCTCCATGCCGTCGCCCCGGACGAACGCCAGGTGCTCGCTGACCAGCGGCGCCCGCAGCGCCTCCGCGCACGCCGCCAGATGTTCGAGCCGGGCGATATCGGGCCGGTCGGCTCCGCCGATCCCCAGCGCCACCCCGTGCGGGATCACCGGAACACCGCGCTCCCGCAGCACCCGCAGCGACTCCGGCAGTCGCTCCGGCCGCAGGCTCTCGGCGATCACCTCGACGAACTCCACGCCCGGCAGCCGCTCCACGGTCAGATCGATCTCCGCCCGCCAGCCGATCCCGACCCCCAACTCGACCCGCGTCCGGTTCGGGCCGGCCGCCACCGCAACCTCCGCCGCAACCCGCCCGCCCGGCCGAGCCGTGTGCCCAGACGCCCGGTCAGCCACCTCCGCCGCCGCCGCAGCCCGCCCGCCCGGCCGAGCCGTGTGCCCAGGCACCCGGTCAGCCGCCGCCACCGCAACCTCCGCCGCAGCCCCCGCCGCAGCTGGAACCGCCGCCGGAGTCGGAGCCGCCGCTGCTGAAGTCGCCGCCGCCGTAGCCGCCCGGGTCGGAGCCCCAGCTGCTGGAGTCACTCGTACCGCCGCCCCCGCCGCCGCAGGAGCCGGCCGCGCATCCACCGCCGGAGTAGCCGGGCGGCTGGTCCTCGCGGCCGATCTCCTCGGCGTCCGGGGTGTTCAGCTCGCCCAGGCCGTACAGCGCCACCGCGCCGCCGACCGCCGCGTACGCGAAGGCGTTGTCATGACCGGAATGGCCGGAATGACCCGGGTGTCCTTCGTACACAGGCGCGTACGCGGGCGAGTAGCCGGAGCCTCTGCGGTGGGTGACCCGGGCCGCATTCAGGGCCTCGTACCCCGCGTTGGTCAGCTGGTTCCGGAGGCGCAGCTGGGTGGAGTTGTACCTGACCAGCCCGACCACGCCGACGATCGTCAGGAACACCAGGCCCAGGATGTTCGGCACGCTGATCGGCACGATCAGGGTCGCCACCAGCGCCACCGAGACCGCCCAGCCGAGGCCGGCCACCACGAGGCACCAGCCGAGGCCGCGGTTGAGGTCCCTGCCGTGGGTGAGGGCGGAGTCGGGGATCAGGTAGCCGCGGCCGGTCAGCCGGTGCATGAGCCCGATCACCCCGGGACCCTCGGCCATCGCGCGGCGCACCTCGCCGGCCGACCGGCCGCCGGGCGCGGAGGCCAGGTCCAGGACCTCCTGCTCGATCGCCTCCCGGGAGCCGCCCGCCCCGGCCACGGTGGTCAGCCGGCCGCCGCGGGCCACCCGCAGCCTGCCCTGCACGCTGAGCATGGCGATCGCCGTGTTGACCGCCCGTCTCGGCCCCCCGGCCAGGTAGGCGAGCTCGTACGTGTCGAGGGCCGGCCCGCCGAGCGGATGGGCGGATCGGACCCGCCGGTGTTCCCGTCCGATGGCCGACGAGACCGAGAAGATGAGCACCGCGATGACGATCGCGGGGACGAGAAGCACCAGCTCCATGTCGCCTCCGTGGGGGGATGACGGAGTGCTTGCGCTCCCGTTCACCCCGTCTTACGGATAGACGATCGCACGCGCGCCGAAGTTTCGCATCCACCGGAGGAATGAACGGCCCACACCTAGGAAGGAGTGGGCCGTTCGACGTCCGGAACACCCGGCGACGCTGGCGGGCGTTCCTGCTCGGGGGGAGACCGCTCAGCTCAGCCGGGCGACCAGGGCGTGGTACTCGTCCCACAGCTCCTTCGGCAGGCGGTCGCCGAAGGTCTCGAAGTGCGCCGGGATCAGGGCGGCCTCCTCGCGCCAGATCTCCGGGTCGACGCTGAGCAGCAGGGACAGGTCCTCGGCCGAGATGTCCAGGCCCTCGGTGTCGAGCTCCACCGGCAGCCGGCCGATGGGGGTGTCCACGGCGTCGGCCTGGCCGTTGAGACGCTCGACGATCCACTTGAGCACCCGGCTGTTCTCGCCGAAGCCCGGCCAGACGAACGTGCCCTCCGCGTCCTTCCTGAACCAGTTGACGTAGTAGATCGCGGGCAACCGAGCCCCCGCCGTACGGCCGATGGAGATCCAGTGGGCGAAGTAGTCGCCCATGTTGTAGCCGCAGAACGGCAGCATCGCGAACGGGTCGCGGCGCAGCTCGCCGACCTTGCCCTCGGCGGCGGCGGTCTTCTCCGAGGCCACGTTGGCGCCGAGGAAGACGCCCTGCTCCCAGCTGAAGGACTCGGTGACCAGCGGCACGGCAGTGGCGCGGCGTCCGCCGAACAGGATGGCGGAGATGGGCACGCCGTCCGGGTCCTGCCACTCCTTGGCGATCGTGGGGCACTGCTCGGCGGGAGTGGTGAAGCGCGCGTTCGGGTGGGCGGCGGGCTCCGGCGAGCCGGGCGTCCAGGAGCGGCCCTTCCAGTCGGTCAGGTGGGCCGGCGGCTCGTCGGTCAGGCCCTCCCACCAGACGTCCCCGTCGTCGGTGAGCGCGACGTTGGTGAAGATGCTGTTGCCCCAGAGCGTCTTGACCGCGTTGGCGTTGGTGATCTCGCCGGTGCCGGGCGCGACGCCGAAGAACCCGGCCTCGGGGTTGATCGCGTGCAGCCGGCCGTCCGGGCCGAAGCGCATCCAGGCGATGTCGTCGCCGATGGTCTCCACCTTCCAGCCGGGGATGGTCGGCTGGAGCATGGCCAGGTTGGTCTTGCCGCAGGCGGAGGGGAAGGCCGCGGCCACGTAGCGGGCCTCGCCGTCCGGCGGGGTGAGCTTGAGGATCAGCATGTGCTCGGCCAGCCAGCCCTCGTCGCGGGCCATCGTGCCGGCGATGCGGAGCGCGTAGCACTTCTTGCCCAGGAGGGCGTTGCCGCCGTAGCCGGAGCCGTACGACCAGATCTCGCGGGTCTCCGGGAAGTGGCTGATGTACTTGGTCTGGTTGCACGGCCAGGGCACGTCCCGCTGGCCGGGGGCGAGCGGAGCGCCGACGGAGTGCACGGCCTTGACGAAGTCACCGCGCTCCTCGATGAGGCGCAGCGCGTCCTCCCCCATCCGGGTCATCACCCGCATGGAGACCACCACGTACGGCGAGTCGGTCAGTTCCACGCCCAGCTGGGAGATGGATCCGCCGAGCGGGCCCATGCAGAACGGCACCACGTACATGGTGCGCCCGCGCATGCAGCCCTTGAAGAGCTTGCCGAAGGTGGCACGCATCTCGGCGGGCGCGATCCAGTTGTTGGTGGGCCCGGCGTCCTCCTCCCGCTCGGAGCAGATGAAGGTCCGGTCCTCCACCCTGGCCACGTCGCTCGGGTCGGAGGCCGCGTGGAAACTGTTGACCCGCTTGCGCAGCCGGGTGAAGGTGCCCTGCTCGACGAGCTGGTTGCTCAACCGGGTCCATTCGGCCTCGGAGCCGTCACACCATTCGATCCGGTCCGGCTCGGTGAGTTCCGCGATCTCGCTGACCCAGGCGGCGAGTTCGCGGTGAGCGGTCGGGTGAACGAATTGATCGGCGATCTCAGAAGTCGGCGTGAGATTGCGAGTCCTAGCGATCTCAGAAGTCGGCGTGAGATTGCGTTTCTCTGTGACGGACATCGGCGTCGGCTCCTTTGTCTGGCGGGGCCAAATCATCATTGACGATGAATACGCACCTAATCCAATTGGCGTAGACCAGTATGTTTCCACGCCGTTAATCAGGCGATATCCCGCCACCTATGCCCAGGTGGCGGCCATGATGCTCTGTGGGACCCTACCCACGAAGGCCCGGTTCAAAGAAATCGCATCACCTTCTTACCCGAATTTTCCGGCCCACACATTGGTATAGGCCAATCGCATTGGTCCAGACCTATTTCTGAATTGGTTTAGTCCACTACGTCGGGCCCGGCCGCGCGGACGCGATCGACGTGCTGGAGGGCATCGCGCAGGTCAGCGAGCCAGGTGTCGGTGTGCCTGCCGACCAGGCGGACGCACCAGGCGAGGGCGTCGGAGCGGCTGCGCGCGACCCCGGCGGCGACGAGTGTGTCCAGCACCTGCCGTTCGGGCTGCCGGAGCCGGGTCATGACCGGGACCGAGAGAGTGGTGAACATCACTGTCTCGCCGCCCACCGTGACGCCCCAGGAGACCTTCCGGCGGAACCGGTGCTCGGCCTCGCGGGCGATGTCGATCCGGCGCTCCCTGGTCTCCTCGCGGAAGCGCTCGACGTAGCCCTCCAGGGCCGCCGCCTTCTCCACGTCGGGCAGGTCGTCGGCCACGGTCAGCGGGGGAAGCGCGCCGAGCACGGTGATCTCTTCCCGGTCCAGCACGATCTCGGGCCGCCCGGCGAACCAGCCGTCGGGCATGCGCCCGGTGAACCAGCCTTTCAGCTGTTCTTCTGCATCCATGTAATCAACATTACATCGCTTGGCCTACGAAGCAATGGATTGACATAGACTAGATTTTGAGAGTTACTGTCAATTCATGGCTACTTCCAGATGGTGGGCTCTGTCAGCCCTGGTTCTCAGCGTCCTGGTCATCGGCCTGGACGCGACCGTGCTCAACGTGGCGCTCCCCACGCTCGCCGTGGCCCTGGGCGCCTCCACCGGCGAACTCCAGTGGATCGTCGACGCGTACCTGGTGACGTTCGCGGCGTTGCTGCTGCCCGCGGGCGTGTTCGGCGACAGGTTCGGACGCAAGCGCCTGCTGGTGGCCGGTCTGGCCGCCTTCGGGGTGGCCTCGGCGATGGCGATGCTGGCCGAGACGACGGGCTGGCTGATCGCCGGGCGGGCGCTGATGGGCGCGGGGGCGGCGCTGATCATGCCGCTGTCCACGTCGATCCTGCCGAGCCTCTTCCCCGCCGGCGAGCGGGCCAGGGCGATCGCGGTGTGGACGGCGGGCATGGCCGTCGGCCTGCCGCTCGGCCCGATCGTGGGCGGCTACCTGCTCGACCATTTCTGGTGGGGGTCGATCTTCCTGATCAACCTGCCGGCGGTGGCGATCGCGCTGGTCGCCGTGGTCCTGCTGGTGCCGGAGTCGCGCGACCCCGCCTCGCCCCGGCTGGACCCGCCCGGCACACTCCTGTCGGTGACCGGCCTCGCGGCGCTGGTCTACGGCGTGATCCAGGCCCCCGTGGACGGCTGGGGCTCGGCCGCCGTGCTCGTCCCGCTGGCGGCCGGCGTCGTGCTGCTGGCGGTGTTCGTCCGGGTGGAGACGCGCAGCCGTACGCCGATGATGGATCTCAGCCTGTTCCGGGACCGGGTCTTCCTGTGGGGGTCGATCGCGGCCTCGGTGGTCTCGCTGGCCATGATGGGCGTGCTGTTCGTGGTGCCGCTCTCGCTGCAGGCCGTCCAGGGATTCGACGCGATGGGCACCGGGTTGCGGATCATTCCGATGATCGTGGGCCTGATGCTCGGCGGGCTCGCCGGGGAGCGCCTGCTCAAGCGGATCGCCCTGCGGCCGGTCATGACCGCGGGACTGCTGCTGCTCACCGCCGGTCTGACGCTCGGCGCGGTCCTGCCGGGCGCGTACGCGTACACGGCCGCCTGGCTCACCGTCGCCGGGGCTGGCGTCGGCCTGACCATGGTCCCCGCCATGGACGGCGTACTGGCCCGGCTGCCCGAGGACCGCACCGGCATGGGCACCGGCGTGCTCCAGACCCTGCGCCAGACGGGCGGCGCCTTCGGGGTCGCCGGCCTGGGCAGCCTGCTCTCCGCCGTGTACGCCGGGGGCCTGCCGGCCGGCGCCCCCGCGACGGTGCGCGAGTCGGTGGCGGCGGCCGTGCACGTGCCCGAGTTCGCCGCGGCGGGCCGGCAGGCGTTCGCGGCGGCGATGGACGCGGTGCTGTGGACGTGCGGCGCGGCCGTCCTGCTCAGCGCGGCCCTGGTGGCGCTGTTCATGCGTGGCACGAGCCCGGAGGAGGCGGGAGAATCAGTCCATGAACTCGCCGGGACTGCGTGAACGGAAGAAGGCCAGGACTCGGCGGACGATCCAGGAGCAGGCGCTGCGATTGTTCGCCGAGCACGGCTACGACGCGACCACGATCGAGCAGATCGCCGAGGCCGCCGAGATCTCCCCCAGCACGATCTTCCGCTACTTCCCGACGAAAGAGGACATCGTCGTCCAGGACGACTACGACCCCCTGCTGGCCCGCGTGCTGGCCGAACAGCCGAAGGACAAACCGCCGCTGCGGGCGCTGCGGGACGCCTTCCGCGAGTCGATGGCCCTCATCCCGCCCGAGGAGCAGCGCGAGATCCTCGCCCGGGCCCGGCTCCAGCTGACCATCCCGGCCATCCGCTCGCGGGTGATGCAGAACATGCTGGACACCCTCGACCAGCTGAGCAGCGTGATCGCCCAGCGGGCGGGCCGCGACCCGGCCGACCTGGAGGTGGTGACGCTCACCGGCGCGGTCATCGGCGCCCTCATCCCGACCCTGCAGCGCTGGGTGGCCGAGGACGGCGCGCGCCCGCTGTCCGAACTGGTCGACGAGGCGCTCGCCCTGCTGGAGGAGGGCCTGCCGGTCTAACGGACCTGGGCGGCCACGCCCGGGCTGACCCGCACCACGCCCGCGAGGTTCTTGGTGTAGATCTTGGCCAGTTTGACCACGTCGCCGGTCCTGGGCGCGTGCAGCATCTGGTCGCCGCCCCAGTAGATCGCCACATGCGAGATGTACGCCGGGTTGGTCGGGTCGTTCCGCCAGAACAGCAGGTCACCCGGCTGGGCCTGCGCCAGCGGGATCTGCGGCCCCGCCGCCCACTGCTGCGCCGCCACCCGCGGCATGCGCACCCCCGCCTGCCGGAAGGCCCACTGCACCAGGCCCGAGCAGTCGAAGGTGTCCGGCCCCTCGGCCCCCCACTCGTACGGCCGGCCCAGCTTGCCCACCGCCGCCCGCAGCATCGCCTCGGTCTGCTCCGCCGACAGGAACGCCGACGCCGGCCAGACCGTCTGCCGCCGCGGCGTGACCAGCACCGGGTTGATGGTGGCCACCTGGCTGCCCTTCGGCAGCACCCGCAGCAGCGCGCGGCGCAGCTTCCCGGAGTCGACCTTGGGCGCGCTCACCACCAGCGCGTTCCCCTCGGGCAGCCCGAGCTTCCTGGCCGTCGGCCGGGAGACCACGGCCGCGATCGAGCCCATGCCCACCGTCGCGTACGCGCCGATCCTGAGCTTGTGCCCGCCGCTGGTCACCTCCGAGCCGAGTGTCAGCCCGCCGTCGTTGCCCAGTTCGAAGGAGACGGCCACCTCGCCCCTGGCGACGCCAGCCCAGAGCGCGTCGGACCCGGCGGTGGTCGCCGGGGTGTAGGCCCGGAACGTGGACGGGTCCACGCCCATGGTGGGCACCCGTTTGCCGTCCATGGTCGCGGCGGCGGCGTCGGTGACCTCCACCGCGGCGACGCCGCTCGCGCGCCTGATCCTGGCCACCAGCGACGGAGCCAGCGGGCGGTTGCTGACCACGAACAGGTGCGGCTGGTGCAGCTCGGCCAGCGGGGCGACCGGGGGCGCGGGCTCCTCCGACGCGCCCGACTCCCCGGCGGAGGCCACGAAGTCGCCGCGGGCGCGTTTCTCGCGCGGAGCGGCGGTGGAACGGTCGTCGCGGCCGTACAGCTCGGCCAGGACCAGCAGGTCGGCGGAGATGACCGAGACGAGCAGCACCACGATGAAGGGGATCAGCCGGCGCCACAACCACGGCGCCTGTAACGGGCGGCGGCGGCCCGGCAGCCGGGGCCGGTAGGCGAGATCCCTGCGGGCTTCCGCGAGCGCCCTGCGGATCACGCGTCGCTCACCCCTCTCGCCCCGGCCCGACCCACGACACTATCCGATGGAAAACGCAGAAATCCGCCGGAGCGCGTCTCCCCGGCGGATTCTTAACCAAACGTCAGTTGCCTCAGTTGCCGATGTACGGCACCGCTTCGAGCACCTCGACGGTGATGGACCGGCCGTTGGGCATCGTGTAGGTCGCCTTGTCGCCGATCTTCTTGCCGTTGATGGCGGCCCCGAGCGGGGACTTGGGCGAGTACACGTCGATCGGGGCGCCGCTCTCCTCGCGGGAGGCCAGCAGGAAGGTGACCTCGTCCTCATCGCCGACGAAGCGGATCGTCACCGTCATGCCGGGGCCGACCACGCCCTCGGTGCGCGGGGCCTCGCCGACCTTCGCGCTGTCGAGGATCTGACGGAGGTGGAAGATGCGGGCCTCCATCTTGCCCTGCTCGTCCTTGGCGGCGTGGTAGCCGCCGTTCTCCTTCAGGTCACCCTCCTCGCGGGCGGCCTCGATCTTCTTGGCGATCTCGATCCGACCCGGGCCAGAAAGGCGGTCGTACTCCTCCTTGAGGCGGTCGTACGCCTCCTGCGTCAGCCAGGTGACGGAATCGTTCTGGGAGACGGCCACTCGGGTTCTCCTTGCTTCCCTAGGTGAGTCGAAAGGCGTACAAGTTAACGCCTTCGAACGCTTCCCCAAAGATTCCACTATACGAGATTGCAATACTGAACGTGCACGGCTGTGGCTTGCGCGCTGGTCTTCACGCGCTCGGTGAACGAGGTGTCGGACTCCCCCCGGGGAATCGCGACCTCGCGGGTGCCCACCTCGACGTGGTGTGTGTCCAGGGCGCGCACCAGGCACCTCGCCTCGCGGTCGGCGGGCTTGTGCACCAGGAAGGTTATCGCCGCCGAGTCGGGCGCGCTCGCGTCGAAGGCGACCACCTCGGCCCTGACCTCGGGATTCCCGCGCGCGCTGAGGATCACGTAGCCCCATCCCGAGGCCAGCACGGCCACCACGACGCCGATCAGCGCGTACACCAGGAAGCGGCTGCGGCCCGCCGGGGGGCGCTCGGGGAAGTCCGCGGGCGTGCCGAGAACCGGGCGGGTGACTGGCTCTGGGGACATGCGCGGAATCTCCCTGCGGTCTCTCGGCGTTCTGGGAAACAATTGTGGACGGGCGGGGCGGGGCGAAAACTGTCGCACCCTGAAGCTAGCCTCTTTGCACAGCTGTCTGAACATCCGAGGAGACCCGTGAGTGCTGCCGAGATCGCGCCGTTGAGGCTGATGGCCGTCCACGCGCACCCCGACGACGAGTCGAGCAAGGGCGCCGCCACCATGGCCCGTTACGCCTCCGAGGGCGTGGACGTGCTGGTGGTCACCTGCACCGGCGGCGAGCGCGGGTCGATCCTGAACCCGAAGATGGACCGCCCCGACATCCTCGAGAACATCGCCGAGGTGCGCCGCCTGGAGATGGACCGGGCCCGCGAGATCCTCGGCGTGCGCCAGCGTTTCCTCGGTTTCGTGGACTCGGGGCTGCCCGAGGACGAGACCGAGCCGCTGCCGGAGGGCTGCTTCGCGCTCCAGCCGCTGGAGACCGCCTCGGCGCCGCTGGTGGCGGCCGTGCGCGAGTTCCGCCCGCACGTGATCTTGACGTACGACGACAACGGCGGTTACCCGCACCCCGACCACATCATGACCAACCGGGTCTCGGTGGAGGCGTTCGAGGCGGCCGGCGACCCCGACCGCTACCCGGAGGCCGGGGAGCCGTGGACGCCGCTCAAGCTCTACTACCACATGAGCTTCTCCAAGCAGCGGTTCGAGGCCCTGCACGAGGCGATGACCGCCCGCGGCATCGGCTCGCCGTATGCGGACTGGATCGCCCGCTGGGAGGACCGGCCGGAGAAGTGGGACGTCACCACCCGGGTGCCGTGCGCCGACTTCTTCGAGACCAGGGACCGGGCGCTGATCGCGCACGCCACCCAGGTGGACCCCGACGGCTTCTGGTTCGTCTGCCCCCGGGAGATCCAGATGGAGGTCTGGCCGACCGAGGACTTCCACCTGGCCCGCTCGCTGGTGGACACCGCCACCCCGGAGGACGATCTGTTCGCGGGAGTCCACGCGGAGGCCCCCACCGCCTGCTCGTAGACTTGAGGTATGAACGTCATCGCCGCCGCCGCTCCTGAGTACGGTCCGGGGCTGCTCGGCTTCCTCATCGTGTTCGGCCTGGGCGTCGCCCTGTTCTTCCTGGTGAAGTCCATGAACAAGCAGATCTCGAAGATCGAGGTCCCCTCGGAGAAGGACAAGAAGAAGTGACCCGCGCCACCGTCGCCGACAATCCCGGCGCCCAGCGCTACGAGATCCTCGTCGACGGCGGTGTCGCCGGGTTCGCGCAGTACCGGCTCCGGCCCGGGAAGATCGTCTTCACCCACACCGAGATCGACGCGGCGTACGAGGGAAAGGGCCTGGGCAGCAGTCTCGCCCGGGCCGCGCTGGAGGCTGTCCGCGAACGCGGCCTCGCGGTCGCGCCCGTCTGCCCGTTCTTCGCGGGCTACATCAAGCGCCATCCGGAGTATGCCGACCTGGTAGCGGCCGACTACCAGGACGACATCGCCTAAGGTCGCCTAGGGTCGTCTGGGACCGGCTACTCCGGCGACCAGGCGCGTTCCAGCGCCTTCGGCAGCCCCCACCAGCCCAGCGGCGTGAGCACCTCCGCCTTGTCGACGATGCCGAGATGCGCCCAGAGCGGCGTGACCGCGGTGAACAGCATCTCGGTCGCCTCCAGGTCCTCCAGGGCGTCGGGCTCGCCGTCGCTCTCCTCGGAGTCCGCGATGAACCGGGCGATGCGCTCGGGCGAGGCCAGCACGCCGGGCCCGTAGCGGGCCAGCGCGGTCACCGCGGCCAGCCAGTCGGCGTGGTTGATCGCGCACAGCGAGGCGAGCACGGAGTCCTCGTGGCTGAGCTCGCCGTCCATGTCGAAGAAGCGGGCCGCGTCCTCCTCGTCGGGCAGGTCGGAGATGGGCGCGGTGACCCCGGCGGCGACCGCGAGCCACAGGTCCTCGTCCTCGACCGGCAGCCCCGCCTCGTCCAGGCCCGCGCAGGCGCGTAGCACGTTCCCGGGGAATCCCGGCGTCACCAGGGTGCGCCGCAGCCGCGCCGCGGCGGCCCGCAGGTCCCCGGTCGGGCACGGCGGCGTGGGCAGGTCGGCCATGCTGCGGCGCAGCTCGCCGAGGGCGAAGGCCTCCTCCTCGTCCCAGGCCGCGAACAGCTCCTCGTCCTGCTCGTCGCTGACCACCGCGCTGGGCACCCGCCCGTCGGGCAGCGAGGTGGCCAGCCAGCGCTCCTGCAGCTCCTCGTACGCCTCCCGCGCGGCCTGGTCGCCGGTCGCCAGCAGGTCGGGGTCGATGACGCCGATGGCCAGCAGCCCTTCCAGGTGGTCGACGAGGCGCGCGTACATCTCGGTGGCGACCGGGCCGCGCTCGCCCTCGTCCGGCCAGACGAAGTAGCTGCGGGTCAGCAGGATGGGCTCGGTGCCGGTGGACTCCAGCCAGCGCTGCACGTCGCCCACCGTGGCCACGCCCGACTCGATCCTGGCCAGGGTGGTCTTGGCCGACTCCCAGAAGACCGGCGAGAGGGGATTGCCCACCGCCAGGAGCTCCCGCTTCAGGTCGGGCATCGACACCAGCGCCTGCCCGGTCGGCACCGCGAGCAGCACGCGTGCCACGTCCCGCCGGGTGAGATCCTTCCCCGGCCGCCCGGAATGCCGGACCGCAAACTCCAAATCCACGCTCACGCAGCCTCCTCCGCCGGCCACGCCCACACTCCATCGCGCCGCCTGACGGCTCCCTCGCTCACGTCCCGTGAGCCTACGCCCGCCGCCATCCGAATACATCCCCAGACCCCATTCCCGGTTGGGCGGCGCCGTACCGGGCTCGGGGAAGATGGGTGGAGCGGCTATCGGAGGTCGAGATGAATCGCTTGGCGAGTGCGACAAGTCCCTATCTGCTGCAGCATGCCGGGAATCCGGTGGACTGGTGGGAGTGGGGGGAGGAGGCGTTCGCGGCGGCCCGGGAGCGGGACGTGCCCCTGCTCATCTCGGTGGGGTACTCGGCCTGCCACTGGTGTCATGTGATGGCGCACGAGTCGTTCGAGCACGAGGCCACGGCCGGGATGATGAACGAGCGCTTCGTGAACGTGAAGGTGGACCGGGAGGAGCGCCCGGACGTGGACGCCGTGTACATGGGCGCCACCCAGGCGATGACCGGCCAGGGCGGCTGGCCGATGACCGTCTTCGCCACGCCGGACGGGCACCCGTTCTACGCGGGCACGTACTTCCCGAGGCCCCAGTTCCAGCGGCTGCTGCACGGGATCTCGCAGGCGTGGGCGAACGACCGTCCCGCGGTGCTGGCGCAGGGCACGAACGTGGTGGACGCGCTCAACGAGCGGGCCGGCCTGCCCGCGGGCCCGCTGCCGTCCCGGGAGACGCTGACGGCCGCCGTCGGCAACCTGGCCGCCACCTTCGACGCCGTCCGCGGCGGCTTCGGCGGCGCCCCCAAGTTCCCGCCGTCCATGGTCCTGGAGTTCCTGCTCAGGGCCGGTACGGCCGACGCCATGGCGATGGCCGGGAAGACCCTCGACGCCATGGCCAGGGGCGGCCTCTACGACCAGCTCGGCGGCGGCTTCGCCCGCTACAGCGTGGACGCCGGCTGGGTCGTCCCCCACTTCGAGAAGATGCTGTACGACAACGCCCTGCTGCTGCGCGTCTACACGCACTGGTGGCGCGCCACCGGCTCCCCGCAGGCCCGCAGGATCGCCCTGGAGACGGCCGACTGGCTGCTGCGCGAGATGCGCACCCCGGAGGGCGGCTTCGCCTCGGCCCTGGACGCCGACAGCGAGGGCGAGGAGGGCAGGTTCTACGTCTGGACCCCCGGCCAGCTCCGCGAGGCGCTGGGCGAGGAGGACGGCTCCTGGGCGGAGGCCCTGTTCGAGGTCACCGGCACCTTCGAGCACGGCACCTCGGTCCTCCAGCTGCTCGCCGACCCCGACGACCCCGACCGTTTCGCGCGCGTACGGAACAGCCTGCTCGCGGCCCGGGAGACGCGGGTCCGGCCCGGCAGGGACGACAAGGTGGTGGCCGGCTGGAACGGCCTCGCGATCGCCGCCCTCGCCGAGACCGGAGCCCTCTTCGACCGCCCCGACCTGGTCGAGGCCGCGAGCGGCGCCGCCGCGCTCCTGCTGGACCTGCACGTCACGGACGGCCGCCTGCTCCGCACCTCACTGGGCGGCGAGGCGGGACGCAACGCCGGCGTCCTGGAGGACTACGCCGACCTGGCCGAAGGTCTCCTGGCCCTGTACGGCGTCACCGGCGGGACCCGGTGGTTCACCGCCGCCGGAGACCTCCTGGACACCGTGCTCGACCGCTTCGGAGACGGCGGCGGTGGATTCTTCGACACGGCCGACGACGGCGAACGGCTCTTCCAGCGCCCGCAGGACCCGACCGACAACGCGACACCCTCGGGCCAGTTCGCGGCCGCGGGCGCGCTGCTGTCGTACGCGGCGCTGACCGGGTCCGGCCGGCACCGGGAGGCGGCCGAGGCGGCCCTGGGCGCGGTCTCGGTGCTGGCCGAGAAGTACGCCAGGTTCGCCGGCTGGGGGCTGGCGGTGGCGCAGGCCGCGCTGCACGGCCCCGCCGAGGTGGCCGTGCTCGGGCCCGCCGACGACCCGCGGACACGACGGCTGCACCGCACGGCGCTGATGTCCACCGCGCCCGGCCTGGTCGTCGCCCTGGGCGGGAACGGCGACGAGACCGTCCCGCTCCTGCGCGGACGCGGGACGATCGACGGCGAGCCGGCCGCGTACGTGTGCCGTCAGTTCGCGTGCCGGCTGCCCGTCACCACCCCGGCCGCGCTCCAGGAGGAACTCGGCCGGATCTAGAAGCCGACCTCGGTGGGTTCCGTGGTCGGATCAGGCGAGTCGGGCTGGTCCGGGTTCGGCGTCTGCGGGTCGCCGGACTCGCCGCCGTCGCCCGGATTGTCCTCGCCGCCGCCCTGCTCGCCGCCCTCGGTCGGGGGCGGCGACGACGGGTCCTCGGGCGTGCCGGTGGGCGTCGGCGTCGGGCTGTCCCAGGGGCCGCCCTCGTCCTCGTCGCGGCCCTGGTCGGAGCGGTAGTCCGGCTGGTCCCACACCGATCCGTAGTCGGCGGGCGGCGGGAACTCCTCGACCGGCTTGCCGTCCATCGCCGCGGCCATGAAGTACTTCCAGATCTGCGCGGGCAGCGTGCCGCCGTACAGGGCGCCGTAGCCGGGGACGGTGACGGCCTTGTTGTCGTCGCGGAACATGTTCACGGCCACCGACAGCTGCGGCACGTAGCCGGTGAACCAGACGGCGGCCGACTCGTCGGTGGTGCCGGTCTTGCCGGCGGCCGGGCGGTCGTACAGGCGGGCCGCGGTGCCGGTGCCGCCCCGGACGACCTGCTCCAGCGCGTACGTGGTGTCGGCGGCGGTCTCCTCGCTGAAGACGCGCTTGCCGATGGCGTCGATGCGCCGGGTCTGGCCGCGGGCGTCGGTGACGGAACGGATCACGTGGGCCTCGTGGTGGGTGCCGTCCGCGGCGAACGTGCCGTACGCGGAGGCCTGCTGGACGGCGCTGACCGAGGCCACGCCCAGCGGGAAGGTCGGCGCGGCCTGGTGCTGGACGAGCTGCGCGGCGGGGATGCCGGCCGCCTCGGCCGCCTTCGCCACCTTGGCCAGGCCGACCTGCTGCCCGAGGTCCACGAAGGCCGTGTTGACCGAGCTGCGGGTGGCCTGCACCAGGTCGACCGAGCCGTAAGAGGTGTCGTTGGAGTTCGGGATGGTCGCTGAGGCGATCCGCATCGGCGAGTTGCCGTCCACCCGCGACCACAGGTGGAACCCGTTCTCCAGCGCCGCCGCCAGCGTGTACGCCTTGAACGTGGACCCCGCCTGCACCTTCGCGTCGAAGGCGTTGTTCCACTCGGTCTTGTTGTAGTCGCGCCCGCCGTAGAACGCCACGACCTCCCCGGTGACCGGGTCCACCGCCGCGAGCCCGGTCCGCACCTTCTTCGGCGTGCCGGCCGGCAGCACGGACTCGACCGCCTCCTCGGCCAGCGCCATCAGCTTCCTGTCGAAGGTCGTGGTGATCTTCAGGCCGCCCTGGTTGATGTCCTCGTCGCTGTAGCCCAGCCGGTTCAGCTCGGCCCGCACCTGGGCCAGCATGTAGCCCTTCTGCCCGCCCAGCGAGAGCGGCGACTTCTGCTTGACCAGCTCGGGGAAGCGCAGCGCGGCGGCCTGCGCGGAGGTGAGCGCGTTGATCTTCGTCATGCCGGACACGACCCCCTGCCAGCGCGCCTTGACCGCCTCCAGGTCGGCGCCCTTCGGGTCGGCGAACCGGGTCGGCTGCTGGATCACCGCGGCCAGGTAGGCGCCCTCGGCCGGGCCCAGCTTGCCCACGTCCTTGCCGAAGTACGCCAGGGAGGCCGCCTGCACGCCGTACGCGCCGCGGCCGAAGTAGATCGTGTTGAGGTACTGCTCCAGGACCCAGTCCTTGGACTTGGAGCGATCCACCTTCAGCGCGATCATGATCTCTTTGAGTTTGCGCACCACGGAGCGTTCCTGGCTCAGCCCGCTGTAGTAGTTGCGCACCATCTGCTGGGTGATGGTCGAGCCGCCCTGGATCTGCTGGCCGGTGACGGTGGACCACATGGCGCGGGCCGTACCGGTGAGGGAGACGCCCGTGTCCTGGTAGAACGTGCGGTTCTCGGCGGCGATGACGGCGTTCCTGACGGCGGCCGGGACCGCGCTGAGCGGCACGTTCTTGCGGTTGACGCCTTGGGTGGCGAGGACGGTCTTGCCGTCCCTGTAATAGATCATCGAGCCCTGCGCGGTGGCCAGCGCCTGCGTGGTGTCCGGGATCGGGGTCATCGCCCAGACCACGCCGAACAGGCCGACCAGACCGGCGACCCCGGCTCCGCCGATGATCAGGAGACGCCGCAGCCTCCTGCGCCGCCGCTGCGCGCGGTCGGTTTCCTGAGTGCTCTCCCCGGCCGCCGCGTGCTCGGCCCCGTCATCCGTCCCGTCGCTCTTCTCGCTCGTCTCGTCACTCGTCTCGGCGCTTCGCACGCGATCCCCCAGACCCTCTCGCAGGCGTTCACGGTAGACGATAGATAACGGTGCTTGGGCCATTGCAGCTACCTTGCGGCTATCGTCGTCTACCGTTGCGCGGCCTTGACCAATGGCAGGGTTCGATACGGCACGGGAGAGTCCAGCGCGATCACGGACTCGGTCCTGACCACCCCGTGCACGTCCACGATCTGGTCGATCACCCGCTGAAGATCGGCGTTGCTGCGCGCGACGACCCGGCAGAGCATGTCGTGCGCGCCGGTGATCGTGTGCACCTCCAGCACCTCGGGGATGAGGGCCAGCCGGTCGGCCACCGGATCGTGCCCGCTGACCTGGCGGATCTGCAGCGTCACGAAGGCGGTCACGTCGTAGCCGAGCGCGGCCGGGTCGATCTGCGGGCCGTACCCGGTGATCACGCCGCGCGCGGCGAGGCGGTCGAGGCGGGCCTGCACGGTCCCGCGCGCCACGTTCAGCCGCCGCGAGCACTCCAGCACCCCGATGCGCGGCTCTTCCTCGAGCAGCGCGACAAGCCGGACATCCAACTGGTCAACGGTCACAACAATGCTCCGATGATCGCCGCTTTTCCTGAGCATATTGTCCACCATTTTTGGTGAGTGTTGCGCAGGTTGGCCATGTCGTCCGAGAGTGGCGCCATGACTGATGACGTGTTTCCGGTCCACGGGATGGACGCCGTCGTGTTCGCCGTCGGCAACGCCAAGCAGGCCGCCCACTACTACTCGACCGCCTTCGGGATGCGGCTGATCGCCTACCGCGGCCCGGAGACCGGCAGCCGCGACGAGGTGGCGTACGTGCTGGCCTCCGGCGGCGCCAGGTTCGAGCTGCGCGGCTCGGTCCGGCCCGGCACGGACCTGGCCAGGCACGTCGCCGAGCACGGCGACGGCGTCGTCGACCTGGCCCTGGATGTACCCGACGTGGAGGCCGCCTACCGGCACGCGCTGGCCCAGGGCGCGCGCGGGCTCGTGGAGCCGTACGTGGTGGAGGACGAGCACGGGAAGGTCGTGCTGGCCGCGATCGCCACGTACGGGGAGACCCGGCACACGCTGGTCGACCGGGCCAACTACGCCGGGCCGTACCTGCCGGGGTATGTGGCGGCGGAGCCGATCGTGGCGCCGGGGCAGCGCATGTTCCAGGCCATCGACCACTGTGTGGGCAACGTGGTGCACATGGACGAGTGGGTGGAGTTCTACGAGCGGGTCATGGGCTTCACCCGGATGGCGGAGTTCATCGGCGACGACATCGCCACCGAGTACTCGGCGCTGATGTCCAAGGTCGTCGCGAACGGCACCAGGAAGGTGAAGTTCCCGCTCAACGAGCCGGCCGCCGGGAAGCGGAAGTCCCAGATCGACGAGTACCTGGAGTTCTACGGCGGTCCGGGCGTGCAGCACATCGCGCTGGCCACCAACGACATCCTCGGCACGGTCGACCGCATGCGCGCGGCGGGCGTGGAGTTCCTGGAGACGCCGGACTCCTACTACGACGACCCGGAGCTGCGGGCCAGGATCGGCCAGGTGCGGGCGCCCGTGGAGGAGCTCAAGAAGCGCCGCATCCTGGTGGACCGGGACGAGGACGGCTACCTGCTGCAGATCTTCACCAAGCCGGTGCAGGACCGCCCCACCGTGTTCTTCGAGTTCATCGAGCGGCACGGTTCGCTGGGCTTCGGCAAAGGCAACTTCAAGGCGCTGTTCGAGGCGATCGAGCGGGAACAGGAACTGCGCGGGAACCTGTAAATCTTTTCCGTCGCGAATACCCGCATGGCCTGACATGGCCGCCCAAAGCTCTGATCTGGCCGCCTGAACGTGTCGCCCCCCTCGCGTAGGGTTGCTCCTCAGGGATCGGGGTCGTGGAGGGGGCCGTCACACATGCGTGGACGCCAGGTTGTCAGCATGCTCGCGGCGGGCCTCACGGTCGCCTGCTCGGCGTCCAACAGCGCCACCGAGGGCGGCGCGCCTCCGGCCAAGGACGCGCCGCCGGCCGGCACGCCCGTGACCCGGGCGGCGGCCGCCACCGCCGGGACCACCGGCATCGGCGACCCCTACTTTCCCGGCGACGGGAACGGCGGGTACGACGTCGGGCACTACTCGCTGACGCTGGCGTACGAGCCGAAGAGCAAGCACCTGAGCGGGACGGCGGCCATCGACGCGAAGGCCGTCCAGGACCTGTCGCAGTTCAACCTGGACCTGCACGGGTTCACGGTCAGCTCGGTGAACGTGAACGGGGCCCCGGCCCGGTTCCAGCGCAAGGGCGACGAGCTGACCGTCTTCACCAACCTCAAGGACAAGGCGGCGTTCAAGGTCGCGGTCGCCTACGCCGGCACGCCCGACCCGGTGCGCGAGTCGCCCAACCTGGGCAGCTACGGCTTCATCCCGACCGCGGACGGCTCCTTCGTGACCTCCGAGCCGAACGGCGCGAAGACCTGGTTCCCCGGCAACGACCACCCGGCCGACAAGGCCACCTTCGACTTCCGGCTGACCGTGCCCGCGGGCGTGACCGCGATCGCCAACGGCGAGCTGGCCGGGGCCCCGCAGACGAAGGACGGCAAGACCACCTTCGTGTGGCGGGAGACCAACCCCATGACGACCTACCTGGCCACGATGACCACGGGCAAGTTCGCGGTGCGCACGGGCGTCTCCAAGAGCGGCATCCCGGTCTACGCCGCCACCGACCCCCGCTTCAACGGCATCCTGAACAACCTGTACGAGCAGTCCAGCAAGATCACCGACTACTGGGCGACCGTGTTCGGGCCGTACCCGTTCAAGTCGACCGGCGGCGTGGTGGACGACTACGCGGCCGGCTACGCGCTGGAGAACCAGACCAAGCCGATCTACGGCGGCTTCGAGCCCGACCCCGGCATCATCGCGCACGAACTGGCCCACCAGTGGTTCGGCAACAGCCTGAGCATCAGACGCTGGCGCGACCTCTGGCTCAACGAGGGCTTCGCCACCTACGCGGAGTGGCTGTGGAGCGAGCACAGCGGCCACGGCACCGCCCAGCAGTCGTTCAACGACGCGTACGCGGGGGCCACGGACGAGATCTGGAAGTACCCGCCCGGCGAGACCCGGCCCAACGACCTGTTCAACGCCTCGGTCTACGTGCGCGGCGGCATGACGCTGCACGCGCTGCGCCTGGCCATCGGCGACGCCGACTTCTTCGCGCTGATCAAGAAGTGGGCCGCCGACAACCGCTACGGCAACGTCACCACCGACCAGTTCATCGCGCTCGCCGAGAAGATCTCCGGCAAGCAGCTGGACGGCCTGTTCGACGCCTGGCTGTTCAAGCCGGCGAAGCCGAGCAAGCCGTCGGCGGGCTGAGCCGGCCGCTCACGAGAAGGTGAGCTTGTAGCCGTCCCGCCGGAGCGAGCCCAGCACCTCGTCGCAGTGCGCGGGCCCGCGGGTCTCCAGCTGGAGCAGCACCTCGGCCTCGTCCAGGTGCAGCCGCGCGCCCACCCGCTCGTGCACGATCTCCAGCACGTTGGCCCGCAGCTCGGCCAGGCGACCGAGCAGGGCCGCCAGCGCCCCCGGGCGGTCCTGCAGCCGGATCCGGAACGCCAGGTACCGCCCGGCCGCCGCCAGGCCGTGCCGCAGCAGCTTGGCCAGCAGCAGCGGATCGATGTTGCCGCCGGACAGCACGGCCACCACCGGCGTGTCGAAGGAGTGCGGCTGGTCCAGCAGCGCGGCCACCCCGGCCACCCCGGCCGGCTCCACCACCAGCTTCGCCCGCTCCAGGCAGAGCAGCAGCGCCCGCGACAGCGACTCCTCCGACACGGTGACCACCTGGTCCACCAGGTAGTGGATCAGTTCGAACGGCAGCTCGCCGGGGCGGCCGACCGCGATGCCGTCGGCCATGGTGGTGGCCGGTTCGACCATCACCGGATGCCCGGCCGCCAGCGACTCCGGGTAGGCGGCGGCGCGTTCGGCCTGCACGCCGACGATCCGCACGCCGGGGCGCAGCTGCTTGACCGCCAGGGCCACCCCCGCCGCGAGGCCGCCGCCGCCGATGGCCAGCACGATCGTGCCGGTCTCCGGCAGCTGGTCGAGGATCTCCAGGCCGACCGTGCCCTGCCCGGCGACCACGTCCGGGTGGTCGAAGGGGTGGATGAAGACCGCGCCGGTCTCGGCGGCGTGCGCCCTGGCGGCCTGCAGGGCTACGTCCACGGTGTGACCGGCGAAGATCACCTCGGCGCCGTACCCACGGGTGGCCTCGACCTTGGGGAGCGGGGCGCCCTCCGGCATGTAGACCGTGGACTTGGCGCCGACCAGCCCGGCGGCCAGCGCGACGCCCTGGGCGTGGTTGCCGGCACTGGCCGCGACCACACCGCGGGACCGCTCCTCCTCGCTCAGGCGGGCGATCCGCACGTACGCGCCGCGGACCTTGAACGAGCCCGCGCGCTGGAGGTTCTCGCATTTGAGGTAGACCGGGCCGCCGACGATGTCGGACAGCACGCGGGAGTGCGTGACCGGGGTGGTCACGACCACGTCGGAGAGCAGCTTGCGTGCGGCGACGACGTCGTCGTACGTCACCTGGGGAACGGCCATGGAGTCATCCTCGCAGGGTCGTCGTCACGGGAAGGTCATCCGCCCCAGTAGCGGTCGGCCGCCAGGACGAGGGCCGCCGCGCCGATGAGCCCGGCGTCCTGGCCGAGCGCGGCGGGCAGCACCCGGACCCGCCGGGCGAAGTCCATCCGGGCGTGCGCGCGGAGCGTCTCCTCCAGCGGATCGAAGATCAGCCTGCCCGCCTGGGAGAGGCCGCCGCCGATGGTGACCAGGTCGAGGTCGCAGAGGTGGGTGGCCGAGGCCAGGGCGAGCCCGATCGCGCGGCCCGCCCTGCGCATCGCGGTCAGCGCCACCGGGTCCCCGGCGGCGGCGTCGAGGGCCAGCTGGCGGGCCGAGGCGACCGTGGCCTCCACGTAGAGCGGCTCGGGCATGACCAGCGGACCCGGCGCACTCACCGATTCCGGCGAATGCCGCGAGTCCCGCAGGCCCTGCGAACCAAGCGATTCCCGCGACCCCTGCGAACCCCGCGACCCCTGCGAACCCCGCGAGTCCTGCGGGTCCCGCGAAGTTGGCGAGTCCCGCCGAGCTTGGGGGTCCGCCGTGTCTGGCGGGGCTTCCCGGTCAGCCGTGACCGAGCCGGGCTGCCAGCCCTGGGACTGGGCCCAGCTCGCCAGCGCGGGGCCGCGGGCGACCGCCTCCAGGCAGCCCCGGCCGCCGCAGCCGCACGGCGGCCCGTCCGGCTCCACGATGATGTGGCCGACGTGCCCGGCGTTGCCGGTGCCGCCGTCGATCAGGTGGCCGCCCAGGATGAGGCCGCCGCCGACGCCGGTGGAGACGACCATGCCGAGCATGTTGGCGCTGCCGTGCCCGGCGCCCCGCCAGTGTTCGGCCACCGCGAGGGCCACGGCGTCGTTGTGGATCCGTACCGGGCCGGCGGGGAACCGTTCGGCCAGGCGGTCGACCAGCGGGAAGTCGCGCCAGCCGGGCATGTTGAGCGGCGAGACCACGCCGTCCGGCCAGGTCATCGGGCCGCCGACGCCGACCCCGACGCCGAGCAGGCCGGACGTGCCGTGCGGGGCGTGCGCGGTCACGCTGTCGGTCAGGCGGATCAGCGTCTTCCATAAGGCGTCGGCGTCCCCGCCCTGCGGCGTGGGGACCCGCTCCGAGAACAGCAGCTCGCCGTCGGTGTCCACCAGGCCGGCCGCGAACTTGGTGCCGCCGACGTCGATCGCGAGCACGACCATGACCGGGCCCTCAGCTCGCCGTGGAGAAGACCAGGACGGACGCGGTGAAACCGTGCACGTGGTTGTGGCCGGCCACCGGGCCGACCTCCCCGGCGGCGAAGAAGCCGGCCACGCCGATCGGGCCCAGCGTGTCGCGGATGGCGAGCGCGTCGTGGTCGGCGGTGCCGAACATGGCCGAGCCCCGGCCGTTGCAGCAGAACAGCAGGGCGCCGTCCACCCGGCCGCCCTCGGCCACGTGGGCGTCGAGCAGCTCGTACAGGTCCTCGTCGGCGGTCTCGGCGTCTCTGACCTGGAAGCGTACGGTGCGGCCGACCTCCACGATGTCGCCGATGGCGACGGCCTCCCGTTCGGGGTCGATGCCGAGCACGCCGCGGATGAGGAAGTCGCCGCGCTCGTGGCGTTCGGCGTACTCGTTCATGGCGATGCCGATCTGCAGGCCGGAGGCGACGAGTTCGCGGTCGTCCTCGTCCAGGGCGCTGACGATGTCCTCCAGCCGGGCCAGCGCGGGCTGGCCGGCGAGTTCGAGCAGCACGTTGTCCTCGGCGCGGGTGACCACCATGGTCGGCCCGATCGGGCGGCAGCCCTGGCTGACCACCGTGCTCACCTGGACCGGGCCGCTCAGGATGACGCCGATGGCGCCGTCGGAGTAGACCTCGCCGTCGGCGAACAGCCGTACGGATCCCCGGCCCTGGAGGCCGTTGGCCAGGCCGCCGATGAGCGGCAGGTTCCCGAGCACCTCGCCGGAGTGCTCCACGAACGCGTCGGTCGGAAACGAGTACGGATCGGCCAGCATGATCGCCACCCGGTCGTCCAGCTGGCGCTCCGGCAGCCCGACCACCACGAACCTGTCGTCGGCCCGCAGTGACTCCAGGGCGAAGGTCTTCACCCTGGCCTCGCCCAGCGTGGCCGCCCAGGCGCTCACCGAGGGGGTCAGCTCGATGCCCCGGGTGTCGCCGATCACGCCGGTGGCGCTGCAGCCGATCACTGCGGCGTCGCCGGCCAGTTCCATCGCCCGCCGTCCCGCCCTGGCCACGTCCTCGGGATCGTCGCCGCAGATGAAGAAGCACACCAGGTCGGCCCGACCGGTCAGCCCCGCGAGAGCCCGCCGGATCGCGGTCTCCGCGCCTTCCACCAGGTCGGGCCCGACGGCTAGTCCGTCAGCGAACCGGCTCGTCAAAACCGCCATCGCGCGCCCCCTCTCATCAGGACAAGTCCGTCATCTCGTCTATCTCGTATCGATCTGCCTCATAGCTCTCATGCCCGATTCTCCCCACAACACCGTTCCAGAACTCACCCGATTCGTCACTGAATGGTCAAGATCCGCAGCACAATCGGATGCGGGTGTTGCATCCGCGACGTAGGCTCGATCCCGTGCACAAATCGCCCGCACCTGCTCCGTCACTGAGCACTCTGCGTGAACTGCGCGAGAGTGGACACGTCCACCGATCGGTGAAAGCCGAGATCCGGGAGAACCTGCTGGCCCGCCTGCGCGCCGGCGAGACCAGGTTCCCGGGCATCGTGGGCTTCGACGAGAGCGTGCTCCCGCATCTCGAACGCGCCCTGATCGCAGGCCACGACCTCGTCCTGCTCGGCGAACGCGGACAGGGCAAGACGCGCCTGATCCGCACCGTCGTCGGACTGCTCGACGAGTGGACGCCCGTGGTGGCCGGGTGCGAGATCAACGACCATCCGTACGCGCCGGTCTGCGCGCGCTGCCGGGGGCTCGCCGAGGACGAGATCACGGTGGCCTGGAAACACCGCGACGAGCGGTACGGCGAGAAGCTGGCCACCCCCGACACCTCGGTGGGCGACCTGATCGGCGACGTGGACCCCATCAAGATCGCCGAAGGGCGTACGCTGGGCGACCCGGAGACCGTGCACTACGGCCTGGTGCCCCGGACCAACCGGGGCGTGTTCTCCGTCAACGAGCTGCCCGACCTGGCCGAGCGCATCCAGGTGTCGCTGCTGAACGTGCTGGAGGAGCGGGACATCCAGGTGCGCGGCTACAACCTGCGGCTGCCGCTGGACCTGCTGCTGATCGCCAGCGCCAACCCGGAGGACTACACCAACCGGGGGCGGATCATCACGCCGCTCAAGGACCGGTTCGGGGCGGAGGTCCGTACCCACTATCCGAAGTCGATCGAGGACGAGCTGGTCCTGATCCGCCAGGAGGTCATCCCCGACATCGGCGCGGACGTGCCCGAGCACCTGGTCGAGATCGTCGCCAGGTTCACCCGCCTGGTCCGGGAGTCGACCGCGGTGGACACCCGCTCCGGCGTGTCGGCCCGCTTCTCCATCGCGGCCACCGAGACCGCCGCCGCCTCCGCGGTCCGCCGGGCCGCGCTGACCGGCGAGGAGAACGCGGTGACCCGCGTCTGCGACCTGCCCGGCATCGTGCACACCCTGCGCGGCAAGGTGGAGTTCGAGGTCAGCGAGGAGGGCCGCGAGGTCGAGGTGCTGGCCCACCTGCTCCGCCGGGCCACCGCCGAGACCTTCCGCAACACCCTCGGCGGCCTGGAGCTGGCCCCGCTGCTGGACAAGTTCGCCGAAGGCGCCCAGATCGAGTCCGGCGAGCTGGTGCCCGCCACCGAGCTGCTGCGCCGCATCGGCCGGGTGGACGGCCTGTCCAAGATCATGTCCCGGCTCGGCATGGGCGAGGGCGACGAGTCCCCCGGCCACGCCGCAGCCGCGCTGGAGTTCGCGCTGGAGGGCCTGTACCTCATGCGCCGCCTCTCCAAGGACGACGTCGCGGGCGGCGCGGTCTACCGGACATGACCGCCTACCGGTACGGCGAATACCAGGACGGGCCGGATCCGCTCGCCCCGCCCTACGACGTGCGCGCGGCCCTGGACGAGATGGGCGACGCCATCCTGTCCGGCTCCACCCCGCTGGACGCCCTGCGCGACCTGCTCAAGCGCGGCCTGCCCGACGCGCAGGACCGCCGCGGCCTGGAAGAGCTCCTCCGCCAGGTACGGCAACGCCGCCGCCAGCTGCGCGAGAACACCCGGCTGGACGGCACCCTGGAGCGGGCCAGGGCCCTGCTGGACAAGGCGATCGGCCAGGAGCGCGCGGAGCTGTTCCCCGACCCCTCCGACGACGCGCGCTTCCGCGAGGCCGCCCTGGACGCGCTGCCGTCCGACACCGCCCGCGCCGTCCAGGAGCTGGACGAGTACGACTGGCGCTCGGCGGCGGCCCGCCGGACCTTCGACGAGCTGCGCGACCTGCTCCGCAGGGAGATCCTGGACAGCCAGTTCCGCGGCATGAAGCAGGCCCTGGCCAACCCGGACCCGGAGGCGATGGAACGCGTCCGGCAGATGATGTCCGACCTGAACGACATGCTGGACAGGGACGCCCAGGGCCGGCACACCCAAGACGACTTCGACGACTTCATGCGGAAATATGGGGACATGTTCCCGGAGAATCCGCGGAACCTGGAGGAGCTCGTCGACCAGCTGGCCCGGCGGGCCGCGGCCGCGCAGCGGCTGCTGGCCTCGCTCACCCCGCAGCAGCGCGAGGAACTGGCCGGGCTGATGGCCCAGACCCTGGAGCGGGCCGGCCTGGCCGAGCAGATGCGCCGTCTCGGCGACTCCCTGTACAGCCGCCGCCCCGACCTGTCCTGGAGCTCCCCCGAGCGGGTCAGCGGCGACGACCCGATGGGCATGGGCGACGCGGTCGGCGCCCTCCAGGAGCTGGCCGACCTGAGCGAGCTGGAGACCGCCCTGCGCCAGGACTATCCGGGCGCCCGGCTGGACGACATCGACGAGGCCGCCGTACGCCGTGCGCTCGGCCGCTCCGGCGTGGACGACCTGGAGGCGCTGCGCCGGATCGAGCGCGAGCTGGAGAGCCAGGGTTACCTGCGCCGCCACCGCGGCAAGCTGGAGCTCACGCCGAAGGCCGTACGCCGCCTGGGAGAGACCGCGCTGCGGCGCGTCTTCGCCTCCCTGGACTCCAGCCGGCGCGGCGACCACGACCAGCGGGACGCGGGCGCGGCCGGCGAGCTCACCGGCTCCACCCGGCCGTGGCGGTTCGGCGACGAGCAGCCCATCGACGTGGTCCGCACCGTCATCAACGGGGTGCGGCGCGGCGGGTCCGACGGGCGGATCCGGCTCTCGGTGGACGACTTCGAGGTGTCCGAGACCGAGCGCCGCTCGGCCGCCGCCGTCTGCCTGCTGGTGGACCTGTCGTACTCGATGGCGCTGCGCGGCACCTGGGCGGCGGCCAAGCAGACCGCGCTGGCCCTGCAGGCCCTGGTGTCCTCCAAGTTCCCGCAGGACTCCGTGCAGATCGTCGGCTTCTCCAACTACGCCAGGGTGCTGGCCCCGGACGAGCTGGCCGGGCTGGAATGGGACATGGTGCAGGGCACCAACCTGCACCACGCGCTGCTCATCGCGGGCCGCCACCTCGACCGGCACCCCGACTTCGAACCCGTCGTGCTGGTCGTCACCGACGGCGAGCCGACCGCCCACCTGATGCGCAACGGGGTGCCGCGCTTCGAATGGCCGCCCTCCCGGGAGACCCTCGAACTCACGCTGGCCGAGGTCGACAAGATGACCCGCCGCCGCGCGACCATGAACGTCTTCATGCTCGCCGCCGACGAGCGGCTGCGCGAGTTCGTGGACGAGGTGGCCCGCCGCAACGGCGGGCGGGTGTTCGCCCCCAGCGCCGACCGCCTCGGCGAGTACGTCGTCAACGACTTCCTACGAGCCCGCCGGCATAGCTGAGCAGTTCCCCGTCCAGCCCGTCCCCGAAATCCCGGTACGACCGGTAGACCGGCCGTTCGACGTCACCCGGCAGCAGCCCGGCCACGCTGCCGGGCTCCGGCAGCACCCCGCCGCCCAGGTAGCGCACCCCGGCCAGTTCGGTGCGCACGCCCTGCCGTCCCGACAGGAAGACCCCGTGCCGCCAGCCGCTCTCCTCGTCCCAGACGAGCGCGAACCCCCCGGGGAGCAGGATCGTGCCGTCCCGGGGATCGCACGGATCGTCCCACCAGCGATCCGCGTTCAGCACCCGGGCCACACGCGCGATGTAGGCGGCCGGCAGCGCCAGCCAGGCGTCACTGTACGGCTGTGGCGAATGATTCATGAGCGGCCTCCCGTGCTGCCATCAGACAGGGCGAAATAGACCACATTGTCATACCGGGGTATTAACCAGTATTGACCCACTCAAAACCTCGCCGCTTGAGCGGTGAGAACACCGTACGTCCCGTGACCGCCCGCTCCGTCGCTCGCACCGGCCGCTGAAAGAGCCGCATCGACGGATACCCCACCAGATCCTTCCGCTCCTCGATCAACGCGGCCGGAATCTCGCCGGCGGTCTCGAATCCCCGCTCCTCGTAGTACCGATGGAGTTTCTCGTTGGTGGTCCAGGCGTCCAGCCGGAGATAGCGCAGTCCGAGGGTGGCCGCGTAATTCTCCGCCCAGACGAGCATCTCCGCGCCGATGCCCCGCCCCGCGTACTCCCGGTCCACCATCATCCGGGACAGATAAAGGGCGGGAACCCCGGCCCCTTCGGTCTTCGACCAGAGGAGGCCCTGGTCGTAATCGTGGATGGTGAGCGTGGCCACCCTGCGTTTGCCCCGGCAGATGATCCAGGTGGCGTTCGCCTTGATGGCGGCCCTGATGCGGGCGGCCTGCTCCCTCTCGTCCGGCCACGCGCTCTGCCACTGGTCGGTGTCCTTGCTACGCAGCCAGATCGCGATCTTTCCGCGCATTCGCAGAATGCTCCTGAGGTCGGCCTTGTTGGCGGTCCTGATATTCAGGCCGCGGCCGAAGGAGATCGGAATTGGGTGTGCCACGACAAGCTCCACTGTGAATAGCGATCATTCGCCGATGGGGGTGCCGATCTCGTACGCCAGCTGCGTGCTGTCCCCCGCGTACACATTGATCGTCAAGCGGATCGGACGCGCGGCCGAGCGCGCCGTGCGGAACATTTCCAAAACGGGAACGCCGGTGCCCAAGGCGAGGAATATCGCCTCTTCGTGGCTCGGCATCCGGCAGACGATCTCGTCGCGGTAGCCGATCTGGTCGTGCCCGTGCCGGCGCAACTCGGCGACCGTGCCGTGCTCGATGTTCTGGGGCGACATGAGCTGGGTGCCCTCGGCGATGTCCATCGGATAGAAGGACTCCTGGATGGACCACGGCCGGCCGTCGATGAGCCGGTGCAGGCTCCGCACCACGACGGCGTCGCCCTCCTCGATGCGCAGCCGCTCCGCCACCTCGGGCGAGGCCGTCCTGAGCTCCATCCGGAAGTCCAGCTGCTCCGGGTGACGGCCCTGCACGGTCACCGCGGCGACGAACGCGTCCCGGTCGGGTCCGCTGCGGCCGCCCTCCTCGGCGGAGGCGAGCACGGTGAAGGTGACCCGCTCGCGGACGAAGGTGCCCCGGCCCTGGCGGGCCTCGACCAGGCCCTCGTTCTGCAGGACCGCGATGGCCAGGCGGACGGTGTTGCGCGACAACCTGGCGTCCGGCCCGACCAGGTGCCCGTACAGCCGCTCCAGCGCGGGTTCGGAGGGCAGTTGGGTGCCGGGCGGCCATTCGCCTTTGTTGATCTTCGCCCGCAGGTCGGCCGCGACCTGCCGATAGAGCGCTTCCGCCACTTCGTCAACTCCCTCCCCATTGAGGGGGTAACCGGCCGGTTAGGCCTTTACTCCCCGGGCCCGGCTCACGAAGGGACCAGGTTAGACCGACACCACTCATTGGAACAACTCCACTAGGACTCATACCAATGAGTGGGAGGAGGTGAAGCCCATGGACACCATCCTGGTGGCCGCGCTGGTGATCGGAGCCTGCCTGGCCTTCGCGTTCGTGCTGCTGGCGGTCAACATCGTGCTGACCGACCGGCGGCGGTCGCACCACGTCTGCGACTACCGCGTGCCGCCCTGCCCGATCTGCCAGCACCGCTTCAGCCACGGACGCAGCTAACCCTCAGGGCAGAGACCCTATCCGCCCGGCGTAGCCAACCCTGTCGAAACCCTCACAACTCAGGGTCGTATCTCGCTCATAAGGTCGGCCTACAGCGTGTCACCCCTGGCGATCGGGGAGTCAGCGGCGACACAGATCCCACGATGGGAGCCGCTTCGTGTTGTACACCGTCATCGTCGCCCTCAGCCTCACCGCCGGCCTGGCCGCGCTCAGCGCCTTCGTCCTGGTCGTGCACAGCATCCGCCGGGAGGACCGGCGGCGCTCCCTGACCCTCAGCCCGCGCGGGGCACTGTCCTCGGGCACCCGCCGCATCCTCGGGCTCAGCGTCGACCACACCGCCTGCGTCATCCACCCCGAGTACGCCTGCCCCACGTGCCTGGAGTTGGACACCGAAGTCCGCGTCTGATCGTCTCGATCGGCCGTGATTCCGTATGTCTTGCGGGAGCCGTACGGAATCGCACTGCCGGACTGATCACTGAGGCGATAGCCTCGGCACATGTCGTTCCTCGACAAGCTGCTGCTGTGGCTGCACATCGCATTCGCGATCTTCGCGATCGGTCCGCTCACCGCCGTCACGAGTTACGTGCCGCGCTACATCAGGGCGCGGGACCTCAACGTCCTGCGCTTCCTGAAGCGGGCCGAGCGGGTGTTCGGGTCGCTGACGCTGGGCGTCTTCCTGTTCGGGATCCTGCTCGGCGGGTCCGCCCTGGCGAAGGTCTACCTGACGGTCTCGATGACGCTGTTCATCGTGGCCGCGGTGCTGCTGGTCATCATCGACCGGGACATCACCGCCGCCATCCGGGTTCTCGAGAACGACAACCCGGACGACGACGCGAAGGTGCAGACCGGCAGGATCGCCGCGCTCGGCGGCGTCACCGCGCTGATCTGGCTGGTCATCCTGGTGCTGATGGTCTTCAACGACCCCGTCGGCTAGCCCAGGGCCTGGGAGAGGTCGGCGAGCAGGTCGTCCACGGTCTCGATGCCGACCGACAGGCGTACCAGATCGGCGGGCACCTCCAGGGGCGAACCGGCGGCGGAGGCGTGGGTCATCCGGCCCGGGTGCTCGATCAGGGACTCGACGCCGCCCAGGGACTCGCCGAGCGTGAACAGGCGCGCCCGGTTGCAGACCTCCACCGCGGCGGCCTCGCCGCCGGCGACGCGGAACGACACCATGCCGCCGAAGCGCTTCATCTGCTTGGCCGCGATCTCGTGCCCGGGGTGGCGGGGCAGGCCCGGGTAGAGCACCTCGGTCACGTTCCGGTGCGCCAGCAGCAGCTCCACGACCCGCTCGGCGTTGTCGCAGTGCCGGTCCATCCGCACCCCGAGCGTCTTGAGCCCGCGCAGCGTCAGCCACGCGTCGAACGGCCCGGCCACCGCGCCCATCGCGTTCTGGTGGTACGCGAGACGTTCCCCCAGCTCCGCGGACCCGGCCACCAGCGCGCCGCCGACCACGTCCGAGTGCCCCCCGACGTACTTCGTGGTGGAGTGCACGACCACGTCGGCGCCCAGCCCCAGCGGCTGCTGCAGGTACGGCGAGGCGAAGGTGTTGTCCACCACGAGCAGCGCCCCCGCGTCGTGCGCGACCGAGGCCAGCGCCGCGATGTCGGCGATCCCGAGCAGCGGGTTGGTGGGCGTCTCCACCCACACGACCTTGGTCTCCGGCCGGACGGCGGCCCTGACCGCGTCCACGTCGCCCAGCGGAACCGGGTCGTAGGAGAGCCCCCACGCCTCCAGCACCTTCGCGAACAGGCGGTACGTGCCGCCGTACGCGTCGTTCGGGATGATCACGTGGTCGCCGGGACGGCAGACCGCGCGCAGCAGCGTGTCCTCCGCCGCGAGGCCGGACGCGAACGCCAGCCCGCGTGCCCCGCCCTCCACCGCGGCCAGGCACTCCTCCAGCGCGGTCCGGGTCGGGTTGGCCGACCGGCTGTACTCGTAGCCGGACCGCAGTCCGCCCACGCCGTCCTGCTTGTAGGTGGAAACAGCGTAAATAGGCGGAACCACGGCACCCGTGAGCGGGTCGGCTTCCTGCCCCGCGTGGATGGCCAGCGTCTCAAAGCCCTCAGTCATGCGATCGAGGCTACCGTGACGCCTTCTTCCTCTCGCCCAGCCGCTCGAACCGGGACAGCAACAGCGGATCGGCCAGCGCCAGCAGCGCCACGACGATCACAAGAACGATTCCGAGGACGGTCATGCCCCCACCTCCTCAGTAGATAGAACACCTCGGAAGCTTGGTTCCATCTCGCCCGAAGGAACGGTTCACCGGTGGGGGGTCGGCCGAATGGCCGATGCGACTTGTCAGTCGGGGGTCGTAGGCTCGGCGAGCGTGGGTGAAGGTTTCGTCAACTGGATGCAGCGGCTCAGCGAGTTCGCCCTGCTGGGGCTGCTGGGGCTGATCCTGCTGCTCGAGTTCGCCTTCTCGGTGTCGAGCGGGGCGACGTCCGGCGTCCTGATCCCCCTGGGCGGCGCGGCCGGACTGGTCGCCCTGCTGCTGCGGAGCCGGTTCCGGACCGGCTCGATGCTGTGGATGATCGGCATCTCGCTGCTCCTCTCCTTCGCCGCCGTCCCGCTGGCCTCGGTGCAGATGCCGGGCCTGGCCGAGGCCGGGGCGCTGATGGTGCTCACGATCAGCGTGCTGCGCTGGGTGCGCCCGCTGAGCCGGGGCATCCTGCTGGCCGTCGCCGCCCTGATCGCCCTGCAGATCTCCGCCGGGCTGCGGTCGGACGACATGGCCGCCACCGCGTTCGAGATCCTCTTCTTCTTCGGCTGGGCGGTCGGCGCGGTCATCGGCTCGTACCTGCGGCTCCAGCAGGACCGGCGGGAGGCGGCCGTGGAGGCGGTGCGCCGGTCGGAACGGCTGGACCTGGCCCGCGAACTGCACGACCTGGTGGCCCACCACATCACCGGCATCGTGGTGCAGGCCCAGGCGGCCAAGGCCGTGGGCGAGCAGCGCCCGGAGGCGGTGCTGCCCGCGCTGGACGCCATCGCCACCGCCGGGAGCGAGGCGCTGACCTCGATGCGCCGCCTGGTCGGCGTGTTACGCGCCGACGACCAGGCCTCCCGCAGTCCCGGCGTCGCCCTCGCCGACCTGCGCGTCATGGTGGAGCGCTTCTCGGCGCAGGGCCCGCGGGCGAGTTTCGACATCGGCCAGGGCGTCACCAGCCTGGCGCTCCCCCCGGAGGTGCTGACGACCCTCCACCGCGTCCTTCAGGAGTCGCTCACCAACGTGCGCAGGCACGCGCCCGGCGCGGCCTGGGTGGAGGCCGCCCTGACCGCGCCCCCCAACCTGGTCCGGCTCCGCGTGCGCAACGTCGGCTCCCCCGGCGACCCCCGGATCACCCGGCTGGGCGGCGGCTTCGGCCTGGTCGGCATGGTGGAGCGCGTCGAGGCCCTGGGCGGGCGGCTGACGGCCGGACCCACGCCGGAGAACGGCTGGGAGGTCACGGCCGAGTTCCCAGCCGCCCTCGCGGCCCGCGGAAAGTGAGGGCCGGCGCGCTAGTGGCTGGCCAGGAAGGCGAGCAGGTCCTGGCGGGTGAGCAGGCCGACGGGCTTGCCGTCGTCCAGGACCACGGCCGCGTCGGCCTTCTCCAGGGCGTCCACCGCCCGCGCCACCGGCTCACCGGAGCCGATCATGGGCAGCGGCGCCGACATGTGGTCGCCCAGCGGGTCCTCGGCGCGCACCCGGCCGCGGTAGAGGCCGTCCAGCAGGTCGCGCTCCACGATCGAGCCGACCACCTCGGCCGCCATCACCGGCGGCTCCTCCTTCATGACCGGCAGCTGGGAGACGCTGTACTCGCGCATGATGGCGATGGCCGTGCCGACCGACTCGTGCGGGTGCACGTGGACGAACTCGGGCAGGCCGCCGGGCTTGCGGCCGAGCACGTCGCCGACCCTGCCCTCGTCGTCGGCGGTGGACAGGAAGCCGTAGTCGGCCATCCACTCGTCGTTGAAGATCTTGGACAGGTAGCCGCGCCCGCTGTCCGGCAGCAGCACCACCACCACGTCGTCGGGCCCGGCCCGCTCGGCCACCCGCAGCGCCGCCACCACGGCCATCCCGCAGGAGCCGCCCACCAGCAGCGCCTCCTCGCGGGCCAGCCGCCGGGTCATGCCGAAGGAGTCCTTGTCCGAGACCGCGATGATCTCGTCGCAGATCGTGGTGTCGTAGGTGGCCGGCCAGATGTCCTCCCCGACCCCCTCCACCAGGTACGGCCGGCCGGACCCGCCGGAGTACACCGAGCCCTCCGGGTCGGCCCCGATCACCTTCACCCGCCCGCCGGAGACCTCCTTCAGGAAGCGCCCGGTGCCGCTGATCGTGCCGCCGGTCCCGACGCCCGCCACGAAGTGCGTGATGCGGCCCTCGGTCTGGTCCCAGATCTCGGGGCCGGTGGAGTGGTAGTGGCTGGCCGGGTTCTCCGGGTTGGAGTACTGGTCGGGCTTCCACGCGTTCGGCACGTCCCGGGCCAGCCGGTCCGACACCGAGTAGTACGAGTCCGGATGGTCGGGCGACACCGCCGTCGGGCAGACCACGACCTCCGCCCCGTACGCGCGGAGCACCGCGATCTTGTCCTGGGCGACCTTGTCCGGGCAGACGAACAGGCACTTGTAGCCGCGCTCCTGCGCCACGATGGCCAGGCCGACGCCGGTGTTCCCGGAGGTCGGCTCGACGATCGTGCCCCCCGGGACGAGCGCGCCGCTCTTCTCGGCCGCCTCGATCATCCGCAGCGCGATGCGGTCCTTCACCGAGCCGCCGGGGTTGAAATACTCCACCTTGGCCAGGACCTGGGCGGGCGCGCCCGCCGTGACCTTGCGCAGCCGTACGAGCGGGGTGTTGCCCATCAGCTCGATCAGCGAATCGTGTACGCGCACCGCGTGAACCACCTTTGTGCCGAAGCGTCTTTGCCTAAGCTTTGTCAGCCTGCCTGGAGCCTTGGTCCCGAGGGGGTGGCCGGGACTCGGCTAGTTTCAGTCTCACACCGTATCTGGGGGAGGCTGGTGTGATCTGGACTCCGGGGGCGGCCAGAGCCGCTCGCCGTATCGCGACCGCGGCGGTGGTCGGCGGCGGCGGCCTGACCGCGCTGGGCGCGGCCGCCTACGGCCTGCTGTTCGCCGAGGCCCTGCTGGCCCGCCGGATCGTCGGCACGCCACACGGCCTCGAAGTCCCACCCGCCGACGGTCTGTACGGCGTCGACTTCCCTGGCCAGCCTATCCGGATGGCCATGCTGGGTGACTCCACTTCGGTGGGTCTCGGCACCACGACCATCGCCCACACGCCCGGCGTGAACATCGCCAACGGCCTGGCCTCGGTGGCCGAACGCCCGGTCCGGCTGACGGTGGCCGGGCAGTCGGGCGCCGCCTCCGCCGATCTGGCCGGTCAGGTGGACCGGGTGCTGCCGACCCATCCGGAGGTCGCGGTCATCTTCATCGGGGCCAACGACGTGACCACGCAGACGCCGCCGGCCCAGGCCGTACGGCATCTGCAGAAGGCGGTGCGGCGGCTGCGGGAGGCGGGCTGCGAGGTCGTGGTCGGGACATGTCCGGATCTGGGGACGGTCCGGCCGATCGCCCAGCCGTTGCGCTGGGTTACCCGGCGGTGGAGCCGGCAGCTCGCCGCCGCGCAGACCGTCGCCGTGGTCGAGGCGGGCGGCCGTACGGTGGCCTTCGCCGACCTGCTCGGGCCGGAATTCATGACATACCCCGCAGAGATGTTCGGACCCGATCGATTCCATCCATCTGACCGAGGCTACCTACAGGCCGCTTACACGGTGCTACCGTCTGTATGCGCCGCGTTGGGGTTGTGGCCAGAACCGGAACCCGAGCGCGTCGAAGGCTCGCAATACCTTCTGGCGGCGATGGCCGTGGAGGAGCCCGGCACCGAGGTCACGGCGACCCGCGTCGCCGGCCGAGCGGTCGGCCCGCACGGACGGTGGGCGATGCTGCTCCGCCGGAGACATGGGCCGATGCCCCGCAGCGCCTAGGGCGACCACTCTCCGCGACCGGACCGTCACCCCCTGAGGAGTGAGATGATCCGGCCCCATACCCTCGCGCTCGCCCTGCTGGCCAACGGTGCGCTGGTCGCGTGCTCCGGCAGCGACGCGGCCACATCCAACTTCCCGTCCTGGCAGAACACGCAGGTGAACGCGGTCAGCCGGGTGACGACCGGGGCCGGGGTGGCGGCGACCACCTCGATACGCCCCGACGGCGCCCTGGAGACCGTGGCGCTGGACCTGGCCAGCGGCCGGAAACTGTGGGCCTTCCCGGCCACGATGGCCGGGCGGCTGCCCGGGATGGGCGTGCAGACGCCCGCCATGGTGGAGACCGGCGGCGGGGGCGCGGTGGTGGCGGCCGTCGATCCGGCCAGGAAGGGCAAGTGGAACGCCACCCTGGCCGTCCGGGACGCCAGGACCGGCCGGCAGAAGTGGACCAGGCCGGTGCACTCCACGTTCGGGCCGCAGCGGTGCGGGGCCTACCTGTGCCTGTCGGAGCACACGGCGCTGGCCAACGCGCGCATGGTGGTGCTGGACCCGCTGACCGGCAAGCAGCTGTGGCGGCTGCCCGGGATCGCCGAGGTCGAGTGGTCCGACGCCGAGCGGGTCGTGGTGCTGCGCCTGGCGGCCAACCCGGTGCTGGAGGCGTACGAGTTGAAGACCGGCAAGGCGGTGTGGCAGCTGCCGATCGAGCAGGCCCTGGGCGAGGGCATCGACCTGTCCGGCGGCTGGGCGTTCGGGACCGTTGGGGAGAAGCTGGTCGGTTACGTCGCGCCCTACACCAACCAGCGGAGTAAGAAGACCTCCACGTTCGGGCTGTTCTCGGTGCGGCTGTCGGACGGCATGGTCGACTGGATGCGGCCGTCGGTGGTGCGCGTCTACCCCAGCGGCAACCCCGCGTACGCGCCGGTCGTGCGCCCGGTCGACCAGCAGGGCCAGTACGGCGGGTTCGCCCGGCTGGACGGCGACACCGGGCGGGTGCTCGGGCAGATCACCGCCACCCAGGTGCCCGGCTCCGGCTGGTGGCTGGCGTTCCCCCGCAAGATGGACAAGCTGGGCTTCCTCAAGCACAACAGCCCGGGCGCCGCGTACGACCTGGCCAACGGCCAGAAGACCGACGTCAAGGACCTCAAGGGCTGGTCGTTCTGCGTCACCGACCCGCAGCCCCTGAAACTGGCCGGGGACGTCACGCCCGGCTTCTACTCGATCGCGGCGCTCTGCGAGTACTCCCTCGCGACCGGCAAACGGGTGCAGACCACCGAGGCGCCGCCCTCCTGGTTCACCGGCAGCCAGGGCGGCTGGCGGCTGTGGCGGGACGAGAAGGGCGCCCTCCACGCGATCAAGGACGCGGCCGCGACCAGCCCCGGCATGTACGGATGACCAGCGCGGGATGGGCCTGACTTGGGAAACCGTACAAAGTTCTAGGCCGGTGCTGGCTTCTTCTGTACCAGGCGGTAACCTCCGAGAGGAGCCAGCCGTACCAACCCCAGGAGAGCCAGAATGCCCGAGGCAGTCATCGTCGCCACCGCGCGCTCGCCGATCGGCCGCGCCTTCAAGGGGTCGCTCAAGGACATCCGTCCGGACGACCTGACCGTACAGATGATCAAGGCCGCGCTGGACAAGGTCCCGCAGCTCGACCCCGCCACGATCGACGACATCATGCTCGGGTGCGGCCAGCCGGGCGGTGAGCAGGGCTTCAACATGGCCCGGGTGGTGTCGGTGCTGCTCGGGCTGGACGGGGTGCCGGGCACCACGGTCAACCGGTACTGCTCCTCCTCGCTCCAGACCACCCGGATGGCGTTCCACGCGATCAAGGCCGGGGAAGGCGACATCTTCGTGTCGGCGGGCGTCGAGTGCGTCTCCCGGTTCGCGAAGGGCGCGGCGGACTCGCTGCCCGGGACCACCAACGACGTGTTCCTGGACGCGAAGAGCCGTACCGACGCGGCCGCCGCGGGCGGGGCCGGGGTCTGGCACGACCCGCGCGAGGACGGCCACCTGCCCGATGTCTACATCGCCATGGGCCAGACCGCCGAGAACGTGGCCTCGCTCCGCTCGGTCTCGCGCCAGGAGCAGGACGAGTTCGGCGTACGGTCCCAGAACCTGGCCGAGAAGGCGCTGGCCAACGGGTTCTGGGAGCGCGACATCACCCCGGCGACGCTGCCCGACGGAACCGTGGTCAGCAAGGACGACGGGCCCAGGGCCGGCACCACGTACGAGGCGGTCTCCCAGCTGAAGCCGGTCTTCCGCCCCGACGGGACGGTCACCGCGGGCAACTGCTGCCCGCTCAACGACGGCGCGGCGGCGGTGGTCGTGATGAGCGACACCAAGGCCGCCGAGCTGGGCATCACGCCGCTGGCCCGGGTGGTCTCCACCGGCGTGACCGGTCTGTCGCCCGAGATCATGGGCCTCGGGCCGGTCGAGGCGTCCCGGCAGGCGCTGGCGCGGGCCGGGATGGCGATCGGCGACGTCGACCTTGTGGAGATCAACGAGGCGTTCGCGGCCCAGGTGATCCCCTCCTACCAGGAGCTCGGGATCGACCTGGACCGGCTGAACGTGAACGGCGGGGCCATCGCGGTGGGGCACCCGTTCGGCATGACCGGGGCGCGGATCACCTCGACGCTGATCAACAGCCTGCAGTTCCACGACAAGGCGATCGGCCTGGAGACCATGTGCGTGGGCGGCGGCCAGGGCATGGCGATGATCCTGGAGCGCCTCAGCTGAGCTGCTGAGTTTCTGTCAGCCCTGGAAGTCGGGGCCGGCCTTCTCGATCCGTACGCGGATGAGGACGCGCCGGTCCCGCTCCATGGCGGCACGGTAGTCGTCCCAGTCGGGGTGTTCGCCGCTGATGCCCCGGTAGTACTCGACCAGGGGCTCCATCGCGTCGGGCAGGGCGAGGACGTCGGCGGTGCCCTCGATCTGCACCCAGTCCCCGTAGAAGCCGTCGTTCAACACCGTCAGAAACACCTGCGGATTCTTCCGGATATTTCGTGTTTTGACGGCGGTCTCGCGGCTGCTGATCACGACATATCCCTCGGCGTCGACGCCCACCGTGATCGGGGACATCTGGGGACGGCCGGCGGTGTGCCAGGTCATCAGGACGGCACGGTGGTTGCGGGCGCGGATGAATTCGATGGCTTTGGCTGGATCCATGCCCCCATCATGCCCGCCCCATCACGTGGGAACGATCACGCGCCCGCACCGACAGGCGGCACGGGCGCGATCTTTCCTTGATTCTCGGGTCTAGAAGAAGTGGCCGCGGCGCCGGCGCTCGTGCTCCAGCACGATGGCGGCAGCGTAGCCGTGGGTCAGCCCGTGCTCGTCCGCGAGCCAGTTGGCGCGTTCGTCGCAGCGCAGGAAAGCCGGGCCGTTGTCGATGGCTTGGAACCACTCTGGGAGTTCGCGACCGGTAATGGACGGGACGCGCGCGATCAGCTTTGTCTGTGTCTCCGGTGAGTGGTTCAACGACATGGGCACCTCCACGGGTAAGGCTCCTTTTGGTTGACACTGCCTCACTCACCGGGGCTTGACAAGACCCCATTAGGCATCCATTCGTTACGAGATGTTGATCATTCGTTGCCCTGGGTGTCTCTTGACCAAAAAACAAGACGCCCCCCGGTCTCCCGGAAGGCGTCCTGTCCTGGTACGGCCAAGCCGTGACGATCAGTCGTCGCCGCTGAAGTAGCTCAGCAGGCGCAGGACCTCAAGGTAGATCCAGACCAGGCTGAGCGCGAGGCCGAAGGCCATCAGCCAGGAGAACTTCTCCGGCACCCCGGCCCGCACGCCCTCGTTGATCTGGTCGAAGTCGAGCAGCAGGAAGAAGCAGCCGAGCAGGATCATGCCCACGCTGAAGGCGATCGCCAGCGGGCCGCCGGAACGCAGGCCGAGCCCGCCGTCCACGAAGAAGCTCGCGATGAAGTTGACCAGGATGAGACCGAGCGCCGCGAACGCCGCGCCGATGACGAACTTGGTGAACTTCGGCGTCGGACGGAAGATCTTCAGCGAGTACACCGCGAGGGTGCCCAGGAAGGCCATCATCGTGCCGAGCACGGCCTGCAGCACGATCCCGGGGAAGCGCGCGTTGAAGTAGCTGCTGATCACGCCGAGGAAGACACCCTCGAAGAGCGCGTAGCCCAGCACCAGCGCCGGGTTCGGCCGCTGGGTGAACGACACGATCAGACCGAGCACCAGCGCCACCAGCGCGGCCCCGATGCCGATCCCGATCCCCCAGCCCAGGTACCACGCGGTGCCGGCGGAGGCGAGGATCACCGCCAGAACGATGAAGCCCTTCATGACGACGTCGTCCATCGTCATGGTGCGCGTGGTCGTCGGCGGCGCGTAGGACGGCGCGTTGTACATCTCGTTCAACTGCTGCGGGCTCGGCGCGGCCCCCGACCAGCCCTGCTGGCCGACGCTTCCCCGCCGACTGAATATCGGGTTCCTGCTCTCCACCATTCCTCCACGATGCGGACTACATGATCAGCGCTTAGGCCATGCTCCCTTGTGCGTGGGACTCCCGCAAGAGCAGCCACTACACCATCCGACCCAACGAGCCAACCCCCGCCGTAGTTCCCGCGCCCGCGAATTTCTCATATCCACTGCTCACCGGCCGCTCCATCAAGCTCGCCGCACCCCTAGCCCCCGGCCGAAAGCCTGGCGCGCGCCCCCTTCCAGACCGTCGATCAGGGCTGGTCCCCCCGGCCGCCGGCCAGGAGCGTGCTCGACCGGCGCGCGATGAGCCAGCGGCCGTCACGGCGTTCGAACACGTACAGCGCCGTCATCTCCGGCCTCTCTCCCGCACGGGCCGCCGTTTCGTCCGACCACGCGTCCTTCGTCGCGGTGACCACGTCGTCCGTGAGAGGCGAGACGTCGGCGAGCCGGTAGTACGCGGTTGAGTCACGGAGGAATCCCGAGGCCAGCCCGGCACGGCTCGCCTCGACGATCGCGTCGCGGCCACGGAGCACCGTGCCGAGGGCGTTCACCACGATCGCGTCCGAGGCGAAATGCGCGGTCATGAGTTCGGCGTCGTTGGCATTGAATCCGTCCTGTACGTCACGGACGATCGAGCGCAGGGCCGCGGCGTCCTCGGGGCCGAAGGATGTCGCCTCCGCGGGCACCCCCGTGTTCTGCCCCGCGACGATGGACCAGTCGCCCTCGGCGCCGCGCTGCCACAGATAACTCGGCAGGCCAAGCGATCGCGGGGTGAGGGGCTTCCCCTCGGCGTCGAGGTACTCCTGCCGTACGGCCGTCAGCGCGACCTCGGGGGTGACGAACCGGATGTGCTCGACGTCGTACCGTACGCTCGCGTCGGCCATCGCCCCGGGGAGCACCGATCGGGTGAACGCGGCGATGGTGTCCAGACCGACGAGGCGGCGACCGCCGCCCGTGACCCAGACCGCGTCCGCGTCGAAGAGCGCGAGGAAGCCTTCGACGTCCTCCTCCCGTTGCGTGCGCTCGATCACGGCGACGAGTTCGACGAGCCGCTCGACGTCGTGAGACGACGCCCCTTCAGGTGCGATGGTGTGCATGGCTAGAGTCAACTTCATCAAGTGCACTTGACGTCAACAGGTGATGGTGTGGACGCGTTGAGCCCGGAAGCCGTCTGGCTCAAACCCGGTCAGGTCGCCGAACGGGCAGGCGTGGCCGTGTCGACCCTGCACTACTACGAGAGCCTCGGACTCATCCGCAGCCGGCGCACCGCGGGCGGACGACGCGAGTACCGCCGCGACACCCTGCGCCTCGTGGCGTTCATCCGCGCGTCACAGACCCTGGGAATCTCGCTCAAACAGATCAAGGACGCGCTCGACCAGCTGCCCAGGGACACCCCGCCCACCAAACGCGACTGGGCCCGACTCGCACGTGAGTGGCGGGAGGACCTCTCGGCGCGCATCGAACGGCTCACCGCGCTGCGCGACAACCTCGCGAACTGCATCGGCTGCGGCTGCCTCTCGCTGACGGCGTGCCCGTACACGAACCCCGCCGACCGGCTCGGCCGCGAGGGTCCGGGCGCCCGGCGGCTGACGACGCCAAACGAGTGACCCACCCGACGCACCGCGAAGATCTGCCCGGCTAAACGCGAATGGCCCCCTTGTGTTCAGCCATGGAGTCGAAAATTCGCAGCCAACAGTGAAAATCGGGACTAGATCGAGGTCATGTGTCTAGACAGGCGCAGAAATCGACTCGCACGATAGGAGAGAACGAAAGACCAGAAAGGAGTGAGTAGCGACCTCAGCCGCTTACCTTGCCTTCATGAGATCGGCTCTTTCGAGCCATTCCCAGGCGCTGTGTCCTCGGCTGGATCAGCTTGGCCGAAACGGCGCCGGAAGGAGACGCAGTTGCGCGGAAAACGTCTACTCTTCGCTAGTCCCCTGATCGCCGCCCTAGCGTTCGGGACGATCGACATCGCATCAGCCTCGGCCGCTCCGACCTCCGCGAGCACCGGCGAAAATCACTTCACGAAAACCTCGAAGAGGGTACCGCCCACGTGCAAGAAGAACTTCAAGGGCAAAAACAAGAAGACGTGCGCGAGCGGCTTCAACGAAGGATACGCGGCAGGGAAAGCCTCGTGTAAACCCGGCGTGAGCATGATGGCCCCCACGATTGAGGATGCGGCCTACGTCCACGGCTACGACGCCGGGTACGAAGCGGGCAAGGCCAAGTGCTAGCCACCGCGAACTCGGCCCCTATCGGGCCCGTCCGGCCGTAGAGGGTCGCCTGGCACCGCACCCAACCGGATGAGACCGAGCAGCCTGTGACCAGGAAACACCGGGTCACAGGCTGTTTATGTGGTCACGGACAGCGCCCAAGGCAGTCGAACCCGCACGCACAGCCCTTTCAGGGATCGCAGACTGCCAGTCGTCGACAAGCTCTACGCGAAGTGCCTCGCAGCCGCAGAACGGCGCTCTTCGCCGTACACAACCGGATGCGACAGCAAGAAGCCTGTGACCGGAACAATGCCAGGTCACAGGCTGTTTTTGGGTGGTCACGGAGAGTGCCCCCGGCGGGAGTCGAACCCGCAACACAGCCCTTTTAAGGGGCTTGCCTCTGCCATTGGGCTACGGGGGCGCCGCGATCATACGTCACGGAGCGCACATCTGTAACTGGTGAGACTTTACGCCGCAAGTACTCCCTCTAGACAGCATCTCGGGCACGCGAATCGGCTGCCCTGTCGAGAAATATGCCGTCTTGGAGGGGCATGGGAAGGGGTCGGCGTGAGGTGATTTCTCACTAGTCTTCGTGAACTGTGCGTAACCGCCATGAAAGGGATGAAAGCCCCTGGGGCAGGGTGGCCGCTGGGAAGGGGTGGGCATGCGGACGGGGGCTCGCTCGATGGGGGGTGCCGGGCGAGGGAGCGGGGGGCTGAGGGGCGGGGGACAGGTTCACGGGGCGATCTCAGGTCGGCCAGGGCGATGCACGGTCAAAACGTATCGAAAACTGGCGCGCCGCGGAGCAGCCGCCCCCCGGGAAACTCGTTGGTTGTTCCCCAGGTGGCTGGGGACGGCGCTTGGGCGCCTCGCCCCGGCGGAGGCCGGGTGTCGCAGGGTGGGGGGTGTGGGTGATTCGTGGTGACCCATGGCTGTTTCCCCTCGCGTGCGTGCATGCGGAATCCATGCACGACGCCCGAGGAGGGGGATCCGTCGGTCGTGCCCTGAGGGTGCCGGGTCAGCGCTTCTGGCCGGCGGCCGCGGCCTTGAACTCCTGGCGCGGGTTCTCGATGGAACCCAGGGAGATGGTCTCCCGCTTGAAGAACAGCGACAGTGTCCAGTCGGCGACCACGCGGACCTTGCGGTTCGTCGTCGGCACCCTGGACAGATGGTACGTGCGGTGCATGAACCACGCAGGGAAACCGCGAAGCTTTACCCCGTAAACGTTGGCGACGCCCTGGTAGAGACCGAGACCGGCGACCGAGCCCGCGTACCGGTGGCGGTAGTCCCGCAGGGGACGGCCGTGGAGGTGGGCGGTGATGTTGTCGGCCAGGACCTTGGCCTGCCGTACGGCGTGCTGGGCGTTGGGGGCGCAGTATTCGCCGGCCTTGGTGACGTCGGGGACGCCGGCCACGTCGCCCGCGGCGAAGGCGTCCTTGACGCCCGTGATGGTCAGGCGGGTGGTGGTCTTGATGCGGCCGCGCTCGTCCAGCGGCAGGTCGCCGGAGTTGACGATCTGGGACGGCTTGACGCCGGCCGTCCAGACGATGGTGGCGGACTCGAACTCGTCGCCGTCGGAGGTCTTGACCAGGCCACCGACGCAGGACTCCAGGAAGGTGTTCATCTTCAGTTCGATGCCGCGCCGGCGGAGTTCCTCCACCGTCCACTCGCCCATCTCGGGCCCGACCTCGGGCAGGATGCGGCCGCTGGCCTCGATCAGCACCCAGCGCAGGTCCTCACGCTTGATCGTCGGGTAGTACTTGATCGAGTCCTCGGTCATGTCCTCCAGCTCGGCGAGCGCCTCGATGCCGGCGTAACCGCCGCCGACCACCACGAAGGTGAGCGCGCGGCGCCGCACCTCGGGGTCGTCGCTGGACTCGGCGCGGTCGAGCAGGCCCAGGACGCGGTTGCGCAGGGTGATCGACTCGGCGATGGTCTTGAAGCCGATGGCGGCGTCGGCCAGGCCGGGGATCGGGAGCGTACGGGAGACCGAGCCCGCGGCCATCACGAGGATGTCGTACTCGATCTCGCGGGGGCTGCCCACCAGCGGTTCGAAGGTGACCGACTTGTGGCCGTGGTGCACCTTGGAGACCCGGCCGTTGAGGATGCGGGCCTTCGGCAGCACCCGGCGCAGCGGGACGACCACGTGACGCGGGGAGATGTTGCCGGCCGCGGCCTCCGGCAGGAACGGCTGGTAGGTCATGTACGACTGCGGGTTGATGACGGTGATGCGGACCTGGCCGGAACGGAGTTCGCGGCGGAGCGTGCGCTGGAGGCGCAGGGCGGTGTACATGCCGACATATCCGCCGCCGACGATGAGGATGTGCTTCGACTTGAGGTTCACCACAGGTGCCCTTCGCTTGCTTGTGAAAGCATTCACAAGCTTATGTCATCCCGGCGATCCACACCAATCGCCCTCCTCGCAACATAGGCGACATTTCCGGAAGCAGCACGCCAGCCTGCGGTTTCTTGGGCGAAGATCGACTGATTTTTCGTGGCGTGACGGACTTCACACTCGTGAAACGATTCACAAGCGGTCCGGCACGCCCGTCCGGGCCCGCCTGGCCGATCTCCACGCGGGCAGATCGAACAGCCACCCTCCCCCGGCCGCCGGCAGCGCTCGGTGCGACCTCAGGCAGACCCACACCAGAAGGGCGCTCAGCACCACCGGTTCCGCGACGGCGAGCACCACCCGCAGCCTGCCGTCCAGGTCGGCCGAGAGCGGCCCGACCAACGCCAGATGCGACAACGCCAGCAACGGCATGTGCATGATGTAGACCGGCAACGTGGCCCGCCCGAGCCTCGCCAGCGCACCTCCCACGGCACCCCATCGGCTGATCAGCGCGGCTGCCGTCACCCCCAGAGCCGTCGCGACGACGCAGACCGCCGGCCACACCCCGAACAGATCCCGCGCGCCCGTGACCGCCGTCACCGCGAGAACCCCGGCGTACCCGGCACCGACGACACCCAGCCGCGCCCAGGTCGCGCTCGCCGCCATCCGCTCGATCCACGGCCGGAAGTACAGCCCGGCCAGGAAGAAGAACAGATTCTGGTACACACCGCCCCGGTTACCCGGCACCTCCAGCAACCCCGCGGACGCGATCGCCGACAACACGAAGGCCACCCCCAGGACCAGCCCCACCGGCACCCGCCGGACCGCCTTCGCGACGGCGAAGTACAGGGCGAGCGCCTGCAGATACCAGAGATTGCTCGGCGTGACCGTCAGCTGCGCCAGGAGCTCCCCGAGATCATCCGCCCGAGCCGTGTCGAACCCGGGAACCAGCGCCAGCAGAGCCGTGTGGATCAGCAACCACAGTGCGTACAGATAGAAGAATTTCGCGATTTTCGAGCGGGTCAGCACCCGCCAGGGACGCCCCACCGCACCGGCCGCGAACATGCCGGAGATGGTGAAGAACAGCGGCATGCGCAGAGGCACCAGCTGCTCGGTCAGCGTTCCCCAGACCCCGGGAACCGGCGACGGCCAGTCGATCAGCAAATAGTGCTTCACGACCACATGCCAGAGCACGACGAGCAGGATGCACCCGCCTTTGGCGGTGTCGGCCCAGGGAAGCCGGGCTGGACTCACGGCAGCACCTCCAGGGTTCGGCACGCCACGTCGGCGCGCCCCGCCACCCTGCGCCGCGCGGATGTCCGTTCCGCGGTGACCGTGTATCCACGCCCGCTCGGTCCTGTATCAGCCCTGTATCAGCGACCGCCCACCAGAGGAGTCCGGATATCTTCGCCAGTGGACCAAATACACCGTTTGAGGATGAATGTCGGATAACCACGCGTCGGTGCTGCTCGTCGAGGACGACGAGGTGATCCGCAGGGCGCTCGCCATGGCGCTGGAGCGCTACGGCTACACGATCTCCACCGCCGCGGACGGCCTCACCGGCCTGGAGCTCTTCCGATCCCGCCCGCCCGGCCTGCTCCTGCTGGACGTGATGCTGCCCCTCCTCGACGGCATCGGCCTGTGCCGCAGGATCAGGGAGTTCAGCCAGGTGCCGATCCTGATGATGTCCGCCCGGGGGGACGCGCTGGACGTCGTCTCCGGTCTGGAGGCCGGCGCCGACGACTACATCGTCAAACCGGTCGACACCGCCATCCTCGTGGCCAGAATGCGCTCCCTCCTGCGCCGTGCCTCCTTCACGCCGACGCCTCAGCCCAGCGCGCTGATCTTCGGTGACCTGTCCATCGACCCCCAAGCCCTGGAGGTACGCCGAGCGGATGACCTGATCGCGCTGACCCCCACCGAACTGCGGCTGCTCCTGGAGTTCGCCGCCCAGCCGGGCATCGTGCTGGACCGCCAGGCGCTGCTGCGCGACGTCTGGGACTACGGCTGGGACGGCGACAGCCGTGTGGTCGACCTCTGCGTGCAGCGCCTGCGCAAGAAGATCGGACCCGATCGCATCGAGACGGTCCGCGGCTTCGGCTACAAGTTGAAGCGCTGACATGAACTGGCGTTCGCTGCGCTGGCAGATCGCCGTCCTGGTGGCCCTCGCCGCCTGCGCGGTGACCCTGGCCGTCGGGTTGCTGGTCCATCGGAGCACCTACCAGCGTTCGATCAGCGACGGCGAGGGCCGGGCCCTGACCGCTCTGTGGACCGAGGTGGATCGTTACCGCCTCACCGGCGAGACGACGGCGGAACAGGATCCGGGGGTGATCCCGCACCAGCTTCTCGCGCAGGTACGCCTCACGGGACAGGCCAGCACCTACTACGACAAACGCCGCCCGGAGATCCCGTGGATGTGGGCGGCCCAGCCGCTGAACGACGGGGTCTTCGCCGTCCAGGTCGACATGGGTTCCGAGGTGCGCAGCCTGTCGGCGCTGGACCGCAGCATCGTCAAGGCCTCGCTGGCCGTCCTCGCCGTGATCGTGCCGCTGGCCGCGCTGGCCGCCGAACTGCCCAACCGGAGGCTGCGGCGGGTGGCCGGGACGGCGCGGCGCATCGCGGCCGGCGACCTGGACGCCCGCATCCTCCCCCGAGGCCGGCCGGGTGACGAGATCACCGAGATCTCGGTGGCCGTCGACTCGATGGCGGGCGCCCTGCAACAGCGGCTGGTCAGCGAGCAGCGTTTCACCGCCGACGTCGCCCACGAGCTGCGTACGCCGCTGACCGGCCTGGTCACCGCCGCCGAACTACTGCCGGAGGGCGAGGCGTCCGACCTGGTACGGGACCGAGTGCGGGTGCTGCGAACCCTCGTGGAGAACCTCCTGGAGATCTCCCGCCTGGACGCGGGCGCGGAGCGCGCCGAAACCGCCGCGGTGCCGTTGGACCAGGTGGTCGAGGATTCCGTACGCCGGACGGGACTTCAGGCGGATCTCACGGTGACCGGCGCTCCGGTCGTCCGTACCGATCCGCGCCGGCTGGACCGGATCATCGCCAACCTGGTCGTCAACGCCCACCGCCACGGCCGCCCGCCGGTCGAGATCACCGTGACCGGCACCACGATCGCCGTGCGCGACCACGGGCCCGGATTCCCCGAATTCCTGCTCACAAATGGTCCGCAAAGGTTCCGCACCAACGCGGCTGAACGCGGCCACGGGCACGGCCTGGGTCTGACCATCGCCACCGGACAAGCCCGGGTGATCGGCGCGGACCTGACCTTCCGCAACGCCCCCGACGGCGGCGCGATCGCCACCCTGCGCCTGTCATGAGCTCAGTTCGAGCGCCCTGGCGAAGATCGTCTCCAGCATCTCGGCCGTGACCCGGCCGGTGAAGGTGTTCTGCTGGCTCGGGTGGTAGCAGCCGAGCAGGACCGTGTCCCCGAGGGGCACCTCGACGCCGTGCCCGAACGCCGGGCGCGGGCTCGGCACCGGATACCCCGCCGCCCGCAGCGCGGGCCAGATCGCCTGCCACGCGAACCCGCCCAGCGCCACGATCACTTTCGGCCGGGTGAACCCCAGCTCCCGCTCCAGCCAGGGCGCGCAGGTGTCCCGCTCCACGGGCGTGGGCTTGTTGGCGGGCGGCGCGCACCGGACCGTCGCGATCACGCGGGCGCCGATCAGCCGCTGGCCGTCCCCGGCGTGCGTGCTCGTCTCCTGCGCGGCCAGCCCGACCCGGTGCAACGCCCGGAACAGCCAGTCCCCGCTCCGATCCCCCGTGAAGATCCGCCCGGTGCGGTTCCCCCCGTGCGCCGCCGGAGCCAGCCCGACGATCAGCACCCGGGGATCGTCGTCCCCCCACCCCGGGACCGGCCGCCCCCAGTACGTCTCCTCGGCGAACGACCGCCGCTTGACCTCCGCGACCTCCTCCCGCCACTCCACCAGCCGCGGACAGGCCCGGCAGACCGACTCCCGCGCCACCAGCTCCGCCAGGGTACGGCTCCCGCGCGCCAGTTCCACCACCTCCGCCGGATCATGCGCGACCGGCGTATCCGCGGAGGCGGGATCATCGGGCCAACCGGTCCCCGGAGGTACGCAACTCATGACCCCAGCGTGCCAGCCGCGTGATCCGGTCAGCGTGGAGTTGGGTAGGAATGCGGCGTGTCTATCCCCCCGATGTACGGCCCCGCGTTCGACGCCGATCCGTACCCCGCCTATGACTGGCTCCGGCGCAACGCGCCGGTGACCCGGATCCCGCTGCCGGGCTGCGAGGCCTGGCTGGTCACCCGTTACGAGGACGCGGTGACCGCGCTGACGCATCCGTCGCTGGCGAAGGATCCGGAGCGAGGGTCGCCCGAGTGGCGGGCCGCGAGCCTGGGGCTGCCGCTCGACCACCGGCCGTCACTGGCCCGGCACATGATCAACGCCGATCAGCCCGACCATCCCCGGCTGCGGCGGCTGGTCAGCGCCGCGTTCACGCCGCGGCGCATCGCGGGGCTGCGGGAGCGCGCCCAGGAGCTGACCGACGGGCTGCTGGCCGCGATGGCGGGGAAGGACGAGGTCGATCTGATCGCCGACCTGGCGTACCCGCTGCCGATCGCGATCATCTGCGATCTGCTGGGGGTGCCGGAGGCGGACCGGGCCACGTTCCACCGCCACGCCTCGGTGATCGACTCGGCCGCCGCGTCGGAGGTGGAGGAGATCGGCAAGGCCACCGACGCGCTGGAGCTGTTCCTGGCCGACCTGGTCGCGAGCAAGCGCACCCATCCCGGCGACGACCTGCTGACCGAGCTGGTACGGCGCCCGGACATCACCCCCGACGAGCTGACCTCGACCGCGTTCCTGCTGCTGATCGCAGGCCACGAGACCACGGTGGCCCTGATCGGCAACGGCATGCTGGCCCTGCTGCGCCATCCGGAGCAGTTGGCCGCCGTACGGGCCGATCCGGAGTCGCTGCCGGACGTCATCGACGAGATGCTCCGCTACGACGGCCCCGTACGGAACGCGACCTGGCGTTTCCCCACCGAGCCCGTGACGATCGGCGGCCAGGAGATGCTTCCCGGCGAACCGATCCTGGTCGCCCTGCTGGCCGCCAACCGGGACCCGGCGGTCTTCCCCGACCCGGACGCGTTCACGCCGGGCCGGATCGGCGAACCGCATCTGGCGTTCGGACGCGGCCCGCACTACTGCATCGGCGCGGCCCTGGCCAAGATCGAAGGCGAGGCCGCGATCGGAAGCCTGCTCCGCCGTTTCCCCGATCTCACGCTGGCCACCCCGCCGGAGGAGCTCACCTGGTGGCCGAGCGCGATCATGCGGGGCCTGTTCACCCTGCCGGTCCGCCTCAACGAGACGGCGAAGGAGACGGCGAAGGAGACGGCGAAGGAGACGGGGCTGGGGCCGGGGTCGGGGTCACCGTAGGTTCCGGCGTCGCGGGTACGGGCATGTCGAGCCCGGTGGGAACCGCCCTGGGGACGATGGGCGCGCCGGTGGGCACGGCCGTGGGCCCTGGTGCCGGCACCGGGCAGACCGTCGAGGTGGGTGCCGGGAACGGCGGCCCCGCGTACGCGTCCGTGAAGGACGTCAGCGGCAGCGGGTACTCGTTGGCGGGCGCCGGCTCCTGCATGCACTGACGATCTATGAAATATCCGTTCATCTCCGGATTCAGGGTGATCGGTCTGCCGTCCTGGTCGTAGAGGCGCACATTCCGCAGCGGAGTCCCGTCCTTCGCGTACGGATAGATGTTGTAGACCCCGCTGCCCGCCAGGCCGACCTCGACCATCTGCACCCGCGACTCGGCCGGCCCCCGGCCGTTCCACTCGGCCACGGCCACCATGCCCACCAGCACCGCGACCCCGGCCACCACGTTCGCCGCGACCAGCAGTGTGCGCCGCCAGCGGCCCTCGCCACCCCGCCGCCCGACCCACACCGACACCCAGACGGCCGCCAGCGTGAACAGCCACGCGCCGATGCTCTCCGGCACGAACTGCGTGCTCGTCGTCGAGATCGACACCAGCAGCAGCCCGAGCGCGTACCCCCGCAGGACCCACCAGGCCGGGCGTAACTCCGGCATGAACCCCGCCGCCTGCCGGTACGGCACGAACCGCGACGCCCGCGCGTGCGCCCGAGCCGCCGTCCCGGACACCCAGGACCCCACCCGGGCCCGCAGCCCCGGCCGGGCCGTCGCGGCCTCCTGTTCGGGCCTGCCCCCGTAGGCGGCCCGCAGCTCCGCGGCGTACGCCTCCGGCGGCCCCAGCCGCTCCTCCAGCGGGACGTCCGACTCCGCCGCCACCTCGGCCAGGTGGTCGTCCAGGTCCTCGACGAGCTCCTCCAGGTCCGCCGCCGGCAGATCGGCGAGCGCGTCCCGTACGGCCTGCGCGTACTCGTTGGCATCCATCACGCGTGCACCTCCTTGAGCAGGTCGTTCATGGTCGCGGCGAATGCCGTCCAGGTGGTCGCGGAGGCGGCCAGCTGGGCCCGCCCCACGCTGTTGAGCCCGTAGTACTTGCGATGCGGCCCTTCGTCCGAGGCCACCACGTACGAGGTGAGAGAGCCCGCCCGGAAGAGCCGCCGGAGGGTGCCGTAGACGGAGGCGTCGCCCACGTCCTCCAGACCGGCCTCGCGCAATCGCCTGACCACGTCGTAGCCGTAACTGTCGCGCTCGTGGAGCACGGCGAGCACGGCGACGTCGAGCACTCCCTTGAGAAGCTGACTGCTATCCACGCACTGCACGGTACTGTGCAATGCGCACTAGCGGCAAGTCGGCGAGGAATCCCGGTCTGCGCGGTGATTTATCCGATCGACCAGGCGATCCCGTCGAGGATGTCGTGCTCGCTCACGACGACCTCGGCGAAGCCGTAGCGGCGCACCACCCGGTCCAGGATGATCGCCCCGGAGCTGATGACGTCCACGCGGCCCGGGTGCATGACGGGGATCGCGGCGCGCTCGGCGGAGGTCATCTCGGGCAGCATGGCTGCGATCTCGTGGACCCGCGCGGCGGGGATGCGGGAGTGGTGGAGCTTCTCCGAGTCGTACTCGGGCAGGTCGAGGGCGATCCCGGCGACCGTGGCGACCGAACCGGCCAGCCCGATCAGCGTCCTGGCCGTACGGATCGGGACGACCTGCTCCACCCGGTCCAGGGCGGCCTCCACGTCGGCGACGACCCCCGCCACGTCCAGCCCGTCGGGGCCGGTGTGGCGTTCGGTGAGCCGTACGCACCCGATGTCCACCGAGAGCGCCGCGTCCACGGACGTGTCCCCCAGCACGAACTCGGTCGAACCGCCGCCGATGTCCACCACCAGATACGGCGACTCCATGGCGGAGACCGACCGCGTGGCCCCCGAGAAGGACAGTTCGGCCTCCTCGTGCCCGGTGACGACCTCCGACTCCACCCCGAAGATCTCCCGTACGCCCGCGACGAAGTCGTCCCGGTTGGCGGCGTCGCGGGTGGCCGAGGTGGCCACCACCCGGACCGGCATGAGATCCGCGCAGGCCAGCCCGCCCGGCGCGGCCCCGGAGTTGACCAGCCCCACCGGATAGGCGTGGTGCGGCGCCGCGTGCCGCCGGATCAGCTGGCGGTAGCCGCGCATCGCGGCGAAGGTCCGCTCCAGCGCCTCAGGTGCCAGAATCCCGGTGCGGTCCACGCCCTGGCCCAGGCGGACGATCTCCATCCGCCGCTCCAGGTCGGTCTGCACGCCGTCCTCGATGTCCGTGATCAGCAGGCGAACCGAGTTCGTCCCGCAGTCGATGGCGGCCACACGACTCATCTGGTCCTCCGGTCGGAAGGGGGTGTCACTCGGCGCAGCACGGCCCGTCGGCCCACCAGTCGGGCAGCAGGTCCAGCGCCTCGCGCCCGAACGGGTTGCTCCCCGGCACGGCCAGCTCGTGGCCGACCAGCGCGTGCAGGCACTTCACCCGGTCGGGCATGCCCCCGGCCGTCTGCATGTCCCGCGGCAGCGGCTCCAGCCCGTCCTCGGCCGCCGCCTTGTCCCGCCGGGCCACGTAGTCCTCGTGCGCCCGCCGGTACCGGGCGGCCAGCTCGGGATCGTCGGCCAGGCGCGCGGTCATCTCGCGCATCAGCCCCGACGCCTCCAGCGTCCCGATGGCGGAGGCCGCCTTCGGGCACGTCAGGTAGAACAACGTCGGGAACGGCGAGCCGTCCGGCAGCCGGGGCGCGGTCTCCACCACATCCGGCAGCCCGCACGGGCAGCGGTGCGCCACCGAGCGCACGCCCCGGGGCGGGCGGCCCAGCTGCCGCTCCACCGCCGCCAGATCGGCCGGATCAGTCACTTCTCCCCCGTTGCCGTGATCTTCGTGCCTTCGCCCTTGTCGGCCGCCTCGACCGACTCCCAGAGCGTCAGATACCAGGGCGCCTTGCCCTCCGCCTGCTTGCCGGCCTTCGCCTGCGACTTCCCGGCCTCGTTCAGGACGCCGTAGCACTTGGCGCCCGGCTCGCAGAAGTGCAGCTTCTCCTTCGCCTGGCGCTTGATGTAGTCCGGGTCCTCCAGGCGCTTACGCTGCTCTTCCAGTTTCCTCAGGTCGCCGAGTGCTTTGGCCTGCTGCTGCTCCAGCTGGGCGATCTGGCGCCGCTGCGCGATGAACTCGCGCACCGGATAGGCCAGGCTCATCGCGATCGCGCAGACGACGACCGCGAGGATCGCCGCCCGGCCGGTCAGCTGCGGACGCTTAGCCATCAGACCCCCAAAAGCCGGTTCGGTACGGCTTGCGCCGGATCAACAGGCGCAAGCCGTACGCAAAACCTAGCCGCGGTAGCGCGGGAAAGCCGCGCGACCCGCGTAGCGGGCGGCGTCGTCGAGAAGTTCTTCGATCCGCAGCAGCTGGTTGTACTTGGCCACCCGGTCCGAACGGGCGGGCGCGCCGGTCTTGATCTGGCCGCAGTTGACGGCCACCGCGAGGTCGGCGATGGTCACGTCCTCGGTCTCGCCGGAACGGTGGCTCATCATGCAGCGGTAGCCGCTGCGGTGGGCCAGCTCGACCGCGTCCAGCGTCTCGGTGAGGGTGCCGATCTGGTTGACCTTGACCAGGAGGGCGTTGGCGGTGCCCTCCTTGATGCCGCGGGCCAGCCGCTCGGGGTTGGTGACGAACAGGTCGTCGCCGACCAGCTGCACCCGGGAGCCGAGCGAGACGGTCATCTGGTGCCAGCCGTCCCAGTCCGACTCGTCCAGCGGGTCCTCGATCGAGACCAGCGGGTAGTTGCCGACCAGGTCCTCGTAGAAGGCGATCAGCTCGGCCGAGGCGAGGCCCTTGCCGTCGATGGTGTAGACGCCGTCCTTGTGGAACTCGGAGGCGGCCACGTCCAGGGCGAGCGCGATGTCCTCGCCGGGGCGGAAGCCCGCCTTCTCGATGGCGACCAGGATCAGGTCGAGCGCGTCCCGGTTGCTCGGCAGGCTCGGCGCGAAGCCGCCCTCGTCGCCGAGGCCGGTCGCGTAGCCCTTCTCCTTGAGCACGGACTTGAGCGCGTGGTAGGTCTCGGTGCCGATCCGGACGGCCTCGGAGAACGTCTCGGCGCCGATCGGCGCGATCATGAACTCCTGGATGTCCACGTTGGAGTCGGCGTGCGCGCCGCCGTTGAGGATGTTCATCATCGGGACCGGCAGCACGTGCGCGTTGGGGCCGCCGACGTAGCGGAACAGCTGGAGGTCGGCGCTGGCGGCGGCGGCCTTGGCCACGGCCAGCGAGACGCCCAGGATGGCGTTGGCGCCGAGCTTGGACTTGTTGTCCGTGCCGTCCAGGTCGATCATCGTCTGGTCGATGATGCGCTGCTCCTCGGCGTCGATGCCGACGATCACGTCCTGGATCTCGTCGGTGACGGCGAGCACGGCGCGCTCCACGCCCTTGCCGTTGTAGCGGGAGCCGCCGTCGCGCAGCTCGACCGCTTCGAACTTGCCGGTGGAAGCGCCGCTGGGCACCGCGGCCCGGCCGGTGCTGCCGTCTTCCAACAGGACTTCGACCTCGACGGTGGGGTTACCGCGTGAATCGAGGATCTCGCGTGCGTGTACGGCCTCGATGGCAGCCACGAAGCACTCCTTGAAATCGAAGGACAGTTTGCTATGAGAGCCTACCGAGGGCTACTCGCCGGTCCTGGCATTCCGTCCACCTGTCGAGACACCCGATTCGACATGGGCCTTGTACGCGCGCGCCACCTGCCGCAGCTCCGCCTCGGGATCGAGCCCGGCCGCGCGGGCCTCCCGTACGAGGGCGAACAGCCGCAGCCCCAGCTCGGACCCCTCCGGCGTGAAATCGGCCTGGTCGCCGCCGCGCCGGAGCAGCTGCGCGGCCAGGGAGAGCGCGGGCTGGCCCATCGGCACGCCGTCCAGCGGGGAGGAATCGCCCTTCGCGGCCCGCTCCGCCCTCTTGATCGCTTCCCAGTTGGCGTTGACCTCGTCGGCGTCGGCCACCTCCAGGCCCGCGAACACGTGCGGATGCCGCCGGACCAGTTTGTCCACGATCGCGCCGGCCACGTCGTCGATGTCGAAGCCGTCCTCGCGCTCCTGGGCGACGCGGGCGTGGAAGACGACCTGGAACAGCAGGTCCCCCAGCTCCTCCCGGAGCGCCGGGTAGTCGCCCGCCTCGATCGTCTCCAGCACCTCGTAGGCTTCCTCCAGCAGGTACGGCACCAGCGACTCGTGCGTCTGCTTGCCGTCCCACGGGCACTCCCGGCGCAGCCGGTCCATCACGGTGACCATGTCCAGGACGCGCGCGCCCGGCAGATCGTACGAACCCGGGACGAGTTCGATCTCCGGCGGTTCCGGCATCGCCAACGCCGCGTGCCCGACCGCGCGGAGGAAGGCCTCGTCCCCGTCCTGCGCGGCCAGCCACACCACGACGCCGTCGCGACTCTCCGCCGCCACTCCCGCCGGGTCCGTCCGGACTTCGGCGGAGACGCCCTCCAGGTAGGGCAGCACCGGGTGGTCGGCCGACCCGGTCAGCACCCGCTCGTTCCTGAGCACCGCCCAGGCCCGCTCGGTGAGCAGGCCGGGCGCGACACGCGGCGACGTCGTCACAATGATCAGCGGCATACCCTCACCCTACGGGGGCGGGGGCGGCCGGTTAGCTCGGGGGCGGAACCTCGCCCGGCGCCGGCACGGGCACGGCCGGGGCGCCCGTGCCGAAGCGGGTGCTCGCGATCCAGCCCTGGGTCGGGTCGAAGGTGCCGTAGCGGGGGTTGAACTTGACCGGGATCTTCTCGGCCTCGACGGCGAGCTTCTGCTGCCCCGCCGCGGTGGCGGCCTCGTCGCTGCCGCCGCCCAGCTTGGTGATCATCTGCTGGGCGCCGATGGAGGCGCGCAGCCAGTCCCGCACCAGCGACGGGGGCACCCCGCGGCCGAGCAGGGCCTGGTCCACCGCGGCCTTCCCGCCCTGCTGCGCGATGAACGTATCAATGTCGCCCTCGCTGATGATCACCCCGTTGTTCACCGCGACCTGGGTGAACTGGTTGATGTTGGCCAGCTGCAGCAGGACCGCCTGCGGCACGGATCCGGGCAGCTGAACCTGGTCGGCGGGGATCTTGGCGGCGGTCATCGCGGCCTGGAAGTCCCGCACCCCGCTGTCCAGCTGTTCGCTGGTGATGCGCTGGTCGCCGACGGTGGCGGCGGCTCCGACCTGGAGCGGGCCGCACGCGGTCAGGGTCGCGGCGGCGACCACCATGGCCAGCAGAACACGCTGTGCTTTCACGATTGAATCCTCCGGCAACCAGAGCTGGGCGAAGCCACCTTACCAACGGCGGCTCCAGGTCCTACCTCAGCGGGCTCCCCCGGCCTGGGCCCGGAGCGGTTCCAGGAACATGGCCTCGACCAGGTCCCCGCACCACCGGAGCAGATCCAGGTCCCGCAGCGGCTGGCCGCCGATGGGCTTGGTCTTGGGCACCGGCACGAGCATGGTCTCCGTCGCCTGCTTCACAAGCGCCTTCGGGTAGAGCCGCTGCAACCGTACCTGCTGGGAGTCTTTCAGCCGAACCGGGGCGAACTTGATGTTCGTTCCCATGAGCTGCACGTCGGTGAGTCCGGCCTTCCTGGCCCTGATGCGGAAACGCGCGACCTCCAGGAGGTTGTCGACCTCGACGGGAAGCCGGCCGTACCGGTCGGTCAGCTCGTCGCGGACGGCGGTGATGTCGTCCTCGGCCGCGATGGCGGCGATGCGCTTGTACGCCTCCAGCCGCAGCCGCTCACTCGTCACGTAGTCGTGCGGGATGTGGGCGTTGATGGGCAGTTCGACCTTCACGTCCTGCTGCTCGGTGACGGTCTCGCCGGAGAGCTTCTGCTTCTGCTCCTGGACGGCCTCCGCCATCATGCGCACGTACAGGTCGAAGCCGACGCCCTGGATGTGGCCGGACTGCTCGGCGCCGAGGATGTTGCCCGCGCCCCGGATCTCCAGGTCCTTCATGGCCACGTACATGCCGGCGCCCATCTCGGTGTGCTGGGCGATGGTGGCCAGCCGCTCGTGCGCGGTCTCGGTGAGCGGGTTCTCCGGCGGATAGAGGAAGTACGCGTACCCGCGTTCCCGGCCGCGCCCGACCCGGCCGCGCAGCTGGTGCAGCTGGCTCAGGCCGTAGTTGTCGGCCCTGTCCACGATCAGCGTGTTCGCGTTCGGCACGTCGAGACCGGACTCCACGATCGTGGTGGACACGAGCACGTCGTACTCGCGCTCCCAGAAGCCGACCATGATGCGTTCCAGCTGCTGCTCGTTCATCTGGCCGTGCGCGACCGCGATCCGCGCCTCCGGCACCAGCTCGTGCAGGCGCGCGGCCACCTTGTCGATGCTGCGCACCCGGTTGTGCACGAAGAACACCTGGCCGTCGCGCATCAGCTCGCGCCGGATCGCCGCCGCGATCTGCTTCTCGTCGTACGGCCCGACGAAGGTCAGGATCGGGTGCCGCTCCTCCGGCGGGGTCAGGATGGTGGACATCTCCCGGATGCCGGTCAGGCCCATCTCCAGCGTGCGCGGGATGGGCGTGGCCGACATGGCCAGCACGTCCACCTGGGTACGCAGGTGCTTCATCTGCTCCTTGTGCTCGACCCCGAAGCGCTGCTCCTCGTCCACGATGATCAGGCCGAGGTCCTTGAACCTGACCTCGGGCGAGAACAGCCGGTGGGTGCCGATCACGACGTCCACGCCGCCGGTCTTGAGCCCGTCCAGGGTGTCCTTCACCTCGCCGTCGGTCTGGAACCGGGAGACCGGCTTGACCACGACGGGGAAGTTGGCGAATCGTTCCCCGAACGTGGACAGGTGCTGCTGGACCAGGAGCGTGGTGGGCACCAGCACGGCCACCTGCTTGCCGTCCTGGACCGCCTTGAAGGCCGCGCGGACCGCGATCTCGGTCTTGCCGTAGCCGACGTCGCCGCAGATCAGCCGGTCCATCGGGATCGGGCGCTCCATGTCGCGCTTGACCTCGTCGATGGCCTCCAGCTGGTCGCCGGTCTCCGCGTACGGGAAGGCGTCCTCCATCTCGCGCTGCCAGGGAGAGTCGGCCGCGAAGGGGTGGCCAGGGGAGGCCATCCGGGCCGAGTAGAGCCGGATCAGCTCGCCGGCGATCTCCTTGACCGCCTTCTTGGCCCGGGTCTTGGCCTTGGCCCAGTCGGCGCCGCCCATGCGGTTGAGGGTCGGGGACTCGCCGCCGACGTACCGGGTGACCTCGTCGAGCTGGTCGGTGGGGACGTAGAGGCGGTCGCCCTTGGCGTACTCGATGACGAGGTATTCGCGGGTGGCGCCCTGGACGGTGCGCTGGACCATCTCGATGTAGCGGCCGACGCCGTGCTGCTCGTGCACGACGTGGTCGCCGATCTTGAGCTGGAGCGGGTCCACCATGTTCCTGCGGCGGCTGGGCAGGCGGCGCATGTCCTTGGTGGAGGCCTTCTGGCCGACCAGGTCCAGATGGGTGAGAACGGCCAGCGAGTCGGTGACGAAGCCGTGCTCCAGCCGTCCGGTGGTGACCAGCACCACGTCCCTGCCGGGCGGCTCGGTGATCGACGGCACCAGCTTGGCGGCCACGTCCACGCCCTTGAGCAGCTCGACCATGCGCTCGGCCGGGCCGTGGCCCTCGCTCAGCAGCACCACCGAGCGCCCCGAGCCGAGCCACCCCTTGATGTCGCCGAGCGCCCGCTGCGTGTCCCCCCGGTACGCCTCGACGTCGTGCGCCGGCAGCTCCACCCCGTCGCCGAACGGCGCGATGCTCCACCACGGCTGGCCCAGCTCACCGGCGTGCGTGCGCACCTCCTCCAGCGTCCGGAACGCGGCCGCGTCCAGGTCGATCGGCGCCTCGCCCCCGGCGGCGGCCGTGATCCACGACGCCTCCAGGAACTCCTGGCTGGTACGGACGAGCTCCACCGCCCTGCTGCGGATGCGCTCCGGATCGCAGACGAACACGGCCGAACGCGCGGCGAGGTGGTCGAGGAGCAGGTTCATGCCCCCGGCGAGCACCGGCGCGAACGCCTCCATGCCCTCCACCGGCACACCCTCGGCCAGCTGGTCCAGGATCTCCTTCAGCGCCGGATGCTGGTCGGCCAGCTCCCTGGCGCGCTCCCTGACCTCCGGGGTGAGCAGCAGTTCGCGGCAGGGCGCGGCGAACAGGCCGTCCTGGGCGACCTCCAGAGAACGCTGGTCGGCGACCTTGAACCAGCGGATCTCCTCCACCGTGTCGCCCCAGAACTCCAGCCGCAGCGGGTGCTCCTCGGTGGGCGGGAAGACGTCCAGCAGGCCGCCGCGCACGGCCACCTCGCCGCGTTTCTCCACCATGTCGACCCGGTGGTAGCCGTTCTCGACCAGTTTGGCGACCACGTCGTCGAGTTCGGCGTCGTCGCCGGGGCGAAGCCGTACGGGCTGGAGGTCGCCGAGCCCGGCCACGATGGGCTGCAGGACCGCGCGGACCGGGGCCACCACCACCCGCAGCGGGCCGGCCGACTGGTCGCCCGCGACCGGATGGGCCAGGCGGCGGAGCACGGCCAGGCGCTGGCCGACGGTGTCGCTGCGCGGGGAGAGGCGCTCGTGCGGCAGGGTCTCCCAGGCGGGAAAGACGGCGACGGCGGTGTCGGGCAGCAGGCTGGTCAGGGCGGCGGCCAGGTCCTCGGCCTCGCGGCCGGTGGCGGTGACGGCGAGCACCGGGCGGGAGCGTGCCAGCGCGGCGACCGTGAAGGGGCGCAGCGCGGCGGGCGCGACCAGGTCGGCGCCCACCTGGTCGTCGAGGCACTCGGCCAGCCGGGGATCGGCCGCCACCACGTCGAGCAGACCGGAGAGCGCGGACATCGTCATCGTGATATCGGACATCGCCATTTCGGACATCGCCTGTAGGCCCCCATTAGAGTGCACCGCCGCGCCGCCGGAACCCGTTCGAGGGCAGCACGAACATCCCGGAACCTGTTTGGGACCGGGGGTATGCCTCCAAGGCTACTTCCCCGGGAGAGGACGTCGCGGGCGAGTCGGGAGCGAATCCGTGACGATCATGTAGTCGATTGACTACCCTTCGTGACATGTCTGACGTGCGAATGACCGCTGCGGGTGGCGTCTTCAGCCAGCGAATCCGCGAGCAGTGGAACGAGCAGCTCGGCCGCCGCCTCGACATCCTGGTCGCCGGCTGCGGCCGCGGCACCCCGCTGGACCTGGACCGGATCGAGGCCCGGGTGACCGGCGTGGACGAGGACCGCCCGGACCTGCGGGCCGCCACCGCGGCCAGGACCGACCTGAACGTCTGGTCGCTGGGCGACCTGCGCTCGGCCGCGCTGGCCCCCCGCTCCTACGACGTGGTCTGCGTGGAGTTCCTGCTCGAACGCATCCCCCACGCGGAGCTGGTGCTGGACCGGATCGTCAACGGCCTGCGCCCCGGCGGGCTCCTGTTGATCCGCATGCGGGACCGGAAATCCGCCTACGGGTTCCTCGACCGGAAAGCCCCCTTCCGGAACCGGCTGTGGCGCTGGCTGGCGCCGGCGGGGGCCGTCGGGCCGCTGCCCGCGGTCTACGAGCCGGTGTCCTCGCGGGAGGGCATCCAGTCCTACTGCCTGATGCGCGGCCTGATGATCGCCGAGGAGCACACGCTGACCAGCGGCACGGCCCGGCTGGGGCCGCGCGGCGGGCTCGTGGCCCTGCTCTGCCGCGCGGTCGGCCGACTCTCGGGCGGGCGCCTGGCCACCGACCACGACGAGGTCGCCCTGGTCGTACGGAAACCCCAGCACCACTTCGCCCGCCTCATCTGATCGTGAGAAGCGGATCCCAGACGTCCGGATCGTTGGTGTTGCTCCGGTAGGAGGACAGCTGGACAACCTTCCGGCCGTCCACGCTCACCAGCATGAGCGCGGAGCTGAACTCGTTCTCGCAGGCGCCCGCGCAACCGAGCGCGATGAGATGGCCGTCGTCAGCCCAGGCGATCAGCTGGAGCATCTTCTGAGTGCCGACGATCTCGCCGGTGGTCAGGTCCTTGACGGTGGTCTCCGGGCCGGGCGGGCGGCCGCGGTCGGCGATGAGTCTCCGGTTGGGCGAGACGCCCGCCAGTTGGCTGCCCTCCATCCGGTCCGGCGGCGCGGGCCGGGAGTTGCCCTCCAGGTCGTAGAAGGCCTGGGCCGGCGCGAGGACCTGCGGCTCCCAGATCAGCGTGCCGTCCTCGCTCCAGCGGAAGTCCCGCCGCCCGCTGGGACCGTCCGCATTGTCCGCATTGTCCGCGTTCGGCGGGAAGCCAGGGCGGCGGCCGCCCCCCTTGAACGACCGGAAGGCGACCTGACCGGTGCTGGCGTCGGCGATGGCGAATCCCGTCCTGCTGGCCGACGCGCCTCGGGACATGGTGCGTTCCTCGTTCAGCCAGCGCAACTCGTCGGGTGGGCCGGAGTAGGTGGTGATCAGGATGCGGGTGCCGTCCGGGGACCAGTACGCGGCCCCGGCGCCCTGCTCCACGCCGATCCAGCGCACCACCTGCCGGGTGTTCATGTCGAACACGCCGACCCGCCTGGCGGGCAGGTCGCCCTCGATGACCGCCGCGAAGCGCAGTCCCGGCGCGACGTCCACCCAGGACCAGTCGGTCGGCTCGTACTGGCCGGAGACCGGGTTGTAGAGCGACCAGTGCCAGCGGACCGTCTCGGTACCCCGGCCGGTCGGCACCCAGCTCAGGGTGGAGTACGCGGAGACGGCCACCTGCCCGGCGGCGATGAGGGTCCGCGGCGGGTCGTTCTCGGTGTCCGTCTGGACATCGGGAGGAGGCGGGCTCACGGTCGCCGTGACCGTGGCGTCGGCGGCGGGCGCGGGACGCTCGCGGAACGCGCCGGGCAGCACGAACATCCCGGCCACCAGGACGGCGGCCACGGTGACGGCGGTCACGGCCAGCGCGGGCAGCCGACGGCGGCGGCGCGAGTCCAGCACCCGGTCGGCCAGGTCAGCGGGCACCCGGGTTTGCTCCGACCAGTGCCGGAGCGTCTCCCTGAGCAGGGTCTCCTCGTTCATCGGGTCAGCTCCTCGTATGCGGGCGTGAGCTCGGTGGCCAGGGCGCGGAGCCGGGCCAGCGAGCGGTGCGCGGTGCTCCGGACGGTGCCCACGGAACAGCCCAGGATCCGCGCGATCTCGTCCTCCGGCAGGTCCTCGAAGTAGCGCAGCACCAGCACCGTGCGCTGCCTGGGGGTCAGCCGGGCCAGCGCCTGCCGGAGCGCCAGCCGCAGGTCCACCGCGCCGGTCCCGTCGGCCGCGGCCGTGTCCGGCGGCTCGGCCACGCTCGTCTCGTGCCGCCGCCAGGCCAGCCGCCAGGTGCTGATCTGCTGGTGGTACATGGTTCGCTTGACGTACGCCTCCGGGTCCTCGATCCCGCGCCAGCGGGTCACCGCCTTGGCGAGGGAGGTCTGCACCAGATCCTCGGCGGCGTGCTGGTCGCCTCCGGTGAGCAGGTAGGCCAGGCCCATCAGGGCGGGCGACCGCGCGGCCACGAAATCGCGGAATGCTCGTTCGTCCGCGGCGTCCACGACCACCTCCTCGTAGAGCTAATGTCAGCCTCTAAGACGCCCTGAGGCGACGCCCGCTATGCCTGAGATCGGAAAACCGACTGATGACCGAAGCGACCGAGTGGACTCCCGACCCCCGGGAGCTGGCCGACCTGGAACTCCTGTTGTCGGGTGCGTACGCGCCGCTGACCGGCTTCCTGGGGGCGGCGGACGTCGCGAGCGTGACCGAGCACGGGCAGCTCGCCGACGGCACGCCGTGGCCGGACGCGATCACGCTGGCGCTCCCCGAGGACCTCGGCGGCCACATCAGGCTGACCGATCCGGAGGGCGCAGCGCTGGCCGTTCTGGAGATCACTGAGCGGAACGGGCATCACGTCGCCGGGCGTCTGGAGGCGCTCGGGTCGCCGGTGTACGGGCCGTTCGCGCGGCTGCGCCGTACCCCGGCGGAGGTGCGCAAGGAGCTGCCCGACGACGTGCTGGCCGTCACCATGCGCGGGCCGCTGGACTCCTCCGCCGTCGAGGACATCGCGGCCACCGCCGAGGAGCTCGACGCCGCCGTGCTGCTGCTCCCCCTCGTGTACGGCGAGGCGGGGCCGGCCGTGGTCCGTGCCGCGCTGAAGGCGTCCGCGGAGCTGCCCGGTTCGACCGTGGTGGCCGTGCCGCTGGCGCCGCGCGAGGACCCGGCCATCGACCTGGAGCTGCGCGAGCACGTGGCCGCGAACTACGGCGCCACCGAGCACTACGCCGGGCCCGCCCCGGTCAGCATCCCCGGGCCGCCGCACCGGCGCGGGCTCGTGGTGTTCTTCACCGGACTGTCCGGCTCCGGCAAGTCGACCGTCGCGCGCGGCCTGCGGGACGCCCTGCTGGAGCGCGGCGGGCGCACGGTCACCTACCTGGACGGCGACGTGGTGCGGCGGCTGCTGTCCAAGGGCCTGACGTTCTCCCGCGAGGACCGCGACCTGAACATCCGCCGCATCGGGTTCGTCGCCGCCGAGGTGGCCCGGCACGGCGGGCTGGCCATCTGCGCGCCGATCGCCCCGCACGCGGACACCCGCGACGAGGTGCGCGAGATGGTGGAGGCCGTGGGCGCCGACTTCGTGCTGGTGCACGTCTCGACGCCTCTGGAGGAGTGCGAACGCCGCGACCGCAAGGGCCTGTACGCCAAGGCCAGGGCGGGGCTGATCCCGGAGTTCACGGGGGTGTCGGCGCCGTACGAGGAGCCTGACGACGCCGACCTCGAACTGGACACGACCGACATGCCGGTTGAGCGCGCGGTGTCCACGGTGCTCAACCGGCTCATCTCGGGCGGCTGGATCCGCTAACTCACTGCACGGGGACCTTCGTCGCCGCGAAATGCGCTTCGCGGGCGAGCTGGGTGAAAGCCGCCGCCGACTCCGGCGTCGTGTCGAAGCGGGTGTCCCCCCGGGGCGCGAACGCCGAGTCGAAGTAGACGAGCGCCTTGATCTGCGGGTAGTCGCGGATCTGGGCGCGCACCGAGGCGTAGAAGTCGGTCTTGAACCGGGGAGCGGTCTTGCGCTCGAACGCCCCCCACTCCGACACCATGATCGGCTTGCCGGGGAAGCGTGACTGCGTCCAGCGGTAGAAGCCCGGCCAGCGAGGGTGATCCGGCCTCGTCTTGTCCACCAGCGTGGAAAAGTCACTGACCCGGTTGTCCGCGTACGGATCCAGGCCGATCCAGTCGACCACGTCGTCACCGGGGTAGAGCCGGTCGAACCACGGCTTGGTGGCCCAGTTGGGCGCGCCCATGTACGTCATGACGGTCACCGCGTTCCGTACGCCCTGCTTGCGCAGGCGGTTCACGACATGCCGGTACATGGCCGCGTAGTCCTGGGCGGACATCCCCGGCTTGGAGTGCACGTCGTTTTCCGGTTCGTGGTGGATGGTCAGGAAGAAGCGCCCCGGAAAGGTCCGGGTGATGTGCGCGGCCAGGGCGTCGATGCGCTCGTCCAGCGCGCCGCGCGCGATCTGCGCCCAGGTCCTGGTCCGGGACGGCTTCCAGTTGATCAGCAGCATCCGCGGGCCGGTGGCCAGCTGGCGCTCCTGGTCGGTGGGGAACAGCTCCTCCCCCCGGTGGTAGACGTGCACGATGTCGGCCGGGCGGCCCATGCGCTGTTCGGCGCGCTGGACCGCGCGGGCGGGCGGGGTGCCGGTGAAGACGTCCGGCGCGATCCCCCACCAGGCGCCGCAGGTGGGGATGAGCTTGTCGGTGACCACGCAGGTGGTCTCCTGGCGGAGGAGGCCGTCCGGACGGGCGGCCGGGCCGGCGCCGGTGCCGGAGGCGGGGGCGCAGCCGGTGACCAGAGCCAGCGCGACGATCCCCCGTTTGACGATGAACATGGGTTCACCATTCCATCACCGCCGCTCACGGGTGCGGCGCTTTCTCATATCCCATGGCGGACATGTCCAAAGAACGTCTGTTATTGTCCCGTGATTCGCCTGTGGAAAAACTTCAAAATTGGCTGGGGTAAAGCTCAAGGGAGCCTATAGTTCATACTCTGTTTCGCCGTTCCCACGCCACGACGAGGTCCCCCATGAGCCTGCCCCCGCACAGCCGGGATCTCGCCGAGTACGGTTCCGTGCTGCGGCGCCGCCGGTGGCTGGTGGTGGTGTGCCTGCTGGCGGGGGTGGCGGGTGGGGTGGGGGCGCTGGTGGGCACGCCTCGGGCGTACACGGCGACGGCGGAAGTGCAGGTGTTGCCGACCGGGGTGCAGGAACAGGTCAATCAGGTCACCCAGCGCCAGCGTGAACCACTCAATTTGGATACCGAAGCGCAGATCGCCCAATCATCCGTGGTTGCCGCGAAGGCGGCCGAAATCCTGAAAAATACAGATCCGGAAGCGTTGCGGTATCGGGTTCGGGTTGATGTTCCGCCGAATTCCGGAATTCTCAGGATTTCGTTTGCGGCGCCCGATTCGGTGGTGGCGGCGGCGGGGGCTCAGGCGTTCGCGGACGCGTACCTGCGGCATCGGGCGGAGGCCGCGCAACAGACTTTGCTCGCGCAGATGCGGGCGCTGCTGGTGAAGCTCCGGCAGGTCAACGTGTCGCTGAGCCGGGTGGCGGTCACGCTGGCGCCACTCGCCCGTGGCTCGGCGGAGCGCGCCGTCACCGCGCACCAGCAGGCGGTGCTCAGCCGGCAGTCCTACAGCCTCACCCTGAAATACGACACCCTCAAAACCACCGCGATCACCCCCGGCACAGTGATCAGCCCAGCCCGCCCGCCGCTGCGCGCAAGCACTCCCAGCCCTCCGCTCTATCTCGGCAGTGGTCTCTTTCTAGGCGTCCTGACGGGAGCCGTGTCGGCTTTCACCCGCGACCGCCTGGACACCCGGCTACGCGTCCCCGCCGACATCGAACGCCTGACCGCGCTGCCCCTCCTGGCCGAGCTTCCGGCCAAGGACATCGGCACCCTGGCGGAAACCCTCTCCGACCTGTTCCCCGAAGGCCCGGTCCTCCTGGAACCCGTCGGCACGACCGCCGCCCCGTTGATCGCCGCCGAGTTCCCCACCCTCGACCTGGTCACCAACGGCCGTGCCCCGTCCGCCGTACTCCTGGTCGGCCTCCGCCGCACCCGCGCCCAAGAGGTCGCCCACGCCACCCGCTCCCTCACCGCACGCGGCACCACCGTCCTCGGCGTGCTCTCCGTACCCCCCGTAGTGGTCGCAACGGAGCCCACCCGATGACCCCTCACCCGTCGGACCGCCAACCGGAGAGCCCTCTACCGGCGGCTCCCCTCGCGGCCAGTGCCGTGACCACAAACCTTCGCCGGGTCGAAGCGCCTCGCCAGCCTCGGCGATCGCACGACTCCAAGCCGGTGAACGTTATCGGACACCGCAGTAGCCTGCCCGTGAGCCCACCGGTGATTTCCCTCGCACTTGGCCGCCTGCCGGCGAGCCCTCTCCCGGTGGCTTCCCTCGCGACTTGCCGCCTGCCGGCGAGTCTCTTCGCGGTTGGTCCTCACTTGATGGGCCCCCGCCGCATGAGTCCTCTGCTGATGAGCCGCCTGAGGGTGAGCTGGGGTGCTGTCTGGCCGATTTGGGCGTTGCTCGTTGGATATCCCGTGTGGTGGGCGCTCGGCTTCGGGGGCCTGTCGGTCATTGTGGTGGCCGTTCCGATGTTGGTCATTCTGTGCCGGCGGCGGCCGATCAAGGTGCCCAAGGGGTTCGGGCTTTGGGCGTTGCTGATCGCGGGGTACCTGATCAGTGCTTTCGCTCTGACGGAGACCCCTGAGGGCACCTATGGGGACCTCACGGCCGGGCGGGTGACCGGCTACGTGATGCGGCTGGCCATCTATCTGTCGCTGCTGGTCGTCGTGCTCTACTTGGGCAACCTCACCCGCGAGGAACTGCCGCAGCTCGCGCTCGTGCGCATGCTCGGCGCGCTTTTTCTCACCACGGTCGCGGGCGGGCTGCTCGGCGTGCTGATGCCGCACTTCGCGTTCACGTCCCCGGTCGAGCTGGTGCTCCCCCGCTGGATCTCCGGCAACTCCTTCGTCACCAACCTGATCCACCCCACCGCCGCCCAGATGCAGCACGTGCTCGGCCACGCCTCCCCCCGCCCGGAGGCCCCCTTCGAATGGGCCAACGCCTGGGGCAGCAACGCCTCGGTCCTGATCATCTGGTTCCTCGTCGGCTGGTGGGGCTACGGCGGCCCGCTCCGCAGAGTTCTCACCGCCGTCGTCCTCGCCCTCGCCGCCATCCCGATCGTCTACTCCCTCAACCGCGGCCTCTGGATCGGCCTCGGCTTCTCCCTCGCCTACCTGGCCGTCCGCTCCCACCGCCTCCTCTCCATCGGTACGGCCATCGCCGCCACCGCCACCGCCTTCGTCCTCTCCCCGCTGGCTCCGATGGTCGCCCAGCGCCTGGACAGCCCCCACAGCAACGACATCCGCGCCTTCACCGTCTCCGCCACCGTCCAGACCGCCGCCACCTCCCCGATCATCGGGTACGGCAGCACCCGCAACGCGTTCGGCAGCCACCGTACGATCACCACCGGCAAGAGCGACTGGTGCGACACCTGCGGCCACCCGCCCCTCGGCAGCGACGGCCAGCTCTGGCTGCTGATGATCTCCCAGGGCTTCGTCGGGGCGTGCCTCTACGCCGGCTTCTTCGCGGGAGCCGTACGGCGGTACTGGACTGATCGCTCCCCGATCGGGCAGGCGGGAGTGCTGGTGATGGTGCTGGCGCTGTTCTACATGTTCATCTACGACGGCATGGTCACCGCGCTGAGCCTCTACCTGATCTCGTTCGCGCTGCTGTGGCGGAACGCCACATGAGCGACGCCGACCTCCGCCTGCGCTATCTCGACGAGGTGATCCCCATGCTGTTCCCGCCGTCGTCCCGGACCTCGGCCCGCACCCTGCTCCCGCATCGGCTCGTGCCCCGGCGGCTGGTGCCTCGTGCGCGCTGGCACGTCGGTGGTCGAGTACTGGTCGGAGACGGCCCCGACACGATCGAAACGTACCTGAGCGACATACTCGGCCAACCCATCCACACCGTGCTCCACGTCCGCCCGGCCCGGCGAGCCAACCGCAAACCAATCCTGGAGGCGTACGGATCGGACGGACTCCTCGGCTTCGTCAAAATCGGCGACAACCCCCGAACAAGCGCCCTCGTCCACCACGAAGCAGCCACCCTCCGCATGCTCCACGACCGCCCCCTCAAGGTCGTAACCCCACCCACCGTCCTACATTTCGGCACCTGGCGAGACTTAGACGTCCTCCTCCTCTCCCCCTTACCAACCAACGGCACCCACCGCAGGAGCGATCCGCCGTCTCCCACGCCAATCGACGACGTCCCACGCGAGACCGGCTTCGCATCCCCCATCGCGCCGCCCTCCGGCCAATCGCCGATCGCCCACGGCTTCGTACAGGAACCAAGCTCCGCATACTCAAGCGGGCCAACCTTGTCCCCAGACATCCACGGGCTCCCGCACGGAGCCAACTCCACACGGTCAAGCGGGCCGACCTCGTCGGCGAGCACCCATGACTTCGGGCAGGAACCCAGCTCCGCATACCCAAGCGGGCCGACCTCGTCGCCCAACACCCACGGACTCCCGCACGGGATCAACCCCACACGGTCAGGCGGGCCGACCTCGTCGGCGGGCACCCATGGCTTCGGGCAGGGGGCAGGTTTCGCCTCTTTCGCTCGGCCCTCTGGTGGGCGGTGGGCGCGGTTGCCGTTCGGGGGTGGGGCTTGGGCGCCGGGGGGTCTGGGTGGGCGGAGGAAGGTTGGGGCGGAGTTGCTGGCGGCGGCGGTGAGTGAAATCGCGGGACTGGATCCGGCGGGGGCGTGGCATGGGGATTTCTCGCCGTGGAATGTCTGTGCGGGTGGGGACGGCGAGTTGCTGGTGTGGGACTGGGAGCGGTTCGAGGTTGGGGTGCCGATCGGGTTCGACGCGTTGCATCACTTCTTTCATGGGGCGTTGCGGCGGATGCGGCCCGGTCAGGCGGCGCAGGCGTGTGTCAGCAGGGCCGGGCGGATTCTGGAGCCGTTCGGGTTGTCGTTCGCGGAGGCTCGGCTGACCGCCGCGCACTACCTGATGACGCTGGCCGACCGCCATCGCCGAGACGACCACGAACCGCTCGGTCCCGCCTCTGACTGGCTCAATCCCGTTCTCGATCATCTGGAGGTGTTGCCGTGAGCGCCCTGAAGACCACTGCTCACGCGGTTTCGATCACCGCGGGGAGGCTGACCGGGAGCGGCCGCATGCTCCCGTCGTTCCTGATCGTCGGCGCCCAGCGCTGCGGCACCACATCGCTGTACCGCGCCCTGTCGCAACATCCTCTGATGCTGAAACCCGTGCTCCGCAAGGGTGTGCATTTCTTCGACATGGCCTACGACCGAGGCCTGTCCTGGTATCGAGCCCATTTTCCGCTACGCGCCACCGCCGCCCGCCTCGAATACCGCTACGGCCACCGCCCCTTGGCCTTCGAGTCGTCCCCCTATTACTTGTTCCACCCGTTGGCGGTTTCTCGGATCGCCTGGGACCTCCCCGGCGTAAAACTGATCGTCCTCGTCCGCGACCCGGTCGAACGCGCCTACTCCGCCTTCGCCCACGAACTGGCCCGGGGCTTCGAAACAGAGACCTCCTTCGAGCGAGCCCTCGACCTGGAGGAAGAACGCCTCGCCGGCGCCGCCGAAAACCTCAAACAAGACCCCTCATACGTAAGCCACGCCCACCGCCACCACGCCTACGTCTCCCGCGGCCGCTACGCCGAACAACTGGCCCCCCTGGACCTCCTGGTCGGCCGCGACCGCGTCCTCGTCCTCGACAGCGGCACCTTCTTCACCGACCCCGAACCCACCTACGACCGCATCCTCGAATTCCTCGGCCTCCCCCGCCTCACCGACCCCATCTTCGACCGCCACAACCCCCGCCCCCGCCCCGAAATGCCCCCGCACCTCCGCCACCGCCTCTCCGAACACTTCCTCCCCTGGGACGTCCTCCTCCAGCCCTGGCTAGGCACCACCCCCTCCTGGCGCCGCTAACCCATGCCCAAACTCCCCAAACTCCCCCCCGGCTCCCTATCCGGCCTAACCACCGCCACCACCACCGCCCTCTCCCAATTCCTCCTGGTCCTCCTCATCACCCGCTCCCTCCCCCCCACCACAGCCGGCACCTTCTTCACCACCACCGCCCTGGCCCTGATGCTCACCGGCATCCTCCGCCTAGACACCGGCAACGGCCTCATCTACTTCCGCGCCCGCCAACCCGAAACAGAGCCCCACCCTCATCCGACGGCCGACCCGGTCCGAGCCCTCCAACAGGGCTCCTCACGGACAGCCACGCCCGAGGGAGCAGAAGCAACGTCCCTGAAACGCGAGGAAGTGAACGGGGGGAAGACACCCCGCAGTAGCGATTGGGTGAAGCTCTCGGCACTCGGGAGTGGTGAAGAAGGGCTCCAGACCCTCAACCAGACCAGCGACGCGCAGCCCTGGGTGCACGACGAGAAGCGCCTCGTGCGCCAGGCGGAACTCGCAAGGCGTGAGTGGGAGGGTCAGGCGGAACTCGCAAGGCGTGAGTGGGAGGGTCAGGCGGAGCCCGAAGGGCGGCGGGTCGTGGGCCGGGCGGAGCCCGGGGGGCTGGGGTTGGGGGGCGGGGCGGAGCCCCGGGGGCAATCGAAGGGTGGGTGGGTGGGAGAGCAGCCACGGTTGGTTTGGGTGGCTGTTGGGCCGGTTTTGGTGCTTTCGGTGTTGGTGGGTGGGGGGTTGGTTTGGGGGTCAGTGGAGAGTCGGGTTCTGGGGGTGGTTCTGCCGGTTGTGGTGGTGGCGGATGTGTTGGTGGCGGCCACCAGAGGGCGGGGGAATATGCGGGGAACGTTGATTTTGGCGGGGTTGGTGCAGCCGGTTGGCCAGCTTGTGTTGGTGGGGGGTGCGTTGTTGGCCGACGCGTCGGTGCCGGTTCTGCTACTTGCGTGGGCGTTGCCGTCGTTGCCTGTTCTGGTGCTCGCGGGGCTGAGAGTTTCGAGGGATTCGTTTGGAAGGACGGGATGGGGTGAGTTCTGGCGATACACCGGCCCCCGGTCCGTGGCCGCCGCGATTCAAGCCGTGTTCCAACGACTGGACATCGTCGTGGTCGCGTTCCTGGCGGGCCCCGCCGAAGCCGCCATGTACACCGCCGCCACCCGCTTCAAAATCCTCGGCCAACTGGCCAACCAGGGCCTCGCCCAAGCCACCCAACCCCGCCTGATCCAAGCCATCACCACCAACAACCACGCGGAAGCGAAACGCCTCTACCGCCAGACCACGAGAACCCTCGTCGCCCTCACCTGGCCGATCTGGATCGGCTACGCCGTCTTCGCCCCCTGGCTGCTCGCCCTCTTCGGCCCGAGTTATCCCCAGGCTGTGGACATCGCCCTGATCCTCTCCGCCACGATGATGATCGCCACCGCCTGCGGCATGGTCGACGTGCTCCTCATCGCCTCCGGCCGTACCACCGCGAGCCTCGTCAACGTCATCGTCGCCGTCACCGTCACCATCGCCCTGGACCTGCTCCTGGTCCCGGCCCTCGGCGCCCTCGGCGCGGCCCTCGGCTGGTCCGCCGGCGTCCTGGTGAAGAACATCCTTCCCCTGATCCAAGTGCACACCTTCCGCCCCAGGATCGCGATATGACCATCCTCGTCACCGGCCTCCCCCGCAGCGGCACCAGCTGGACCGGCCGCATGCTCTGCCATTCCGGCGAACTCGTCTACGTCAACGAGCCCCTCAACCCCGAACGCCGCTACCCCGGCGTCCTCAACGCCCCACCCCCCGCCCGTTTCCAGTACATCTGCGAAGACAACGAGCCCGACTGGCTCCCCGCGTTCACCGACACGACCGCCCTGCGCTACCGCTTCCTGGCCGAACTCCGCCGCAACCACCGCCCCGGCTCCCTGGCCCGGCTGCTCAAACACGGCACCGCGTTCACCCTCGGCTGCCTCCTCGGCCGCCGCGCCCTCCTGGACGACCCCTTCGCCCTGTTCTCCGCAGCCTGGTTCGCCACCCGCCTGAACTGCCGCGTCATCATCCTGACCCGGAACCCGGTCCCGTTCGTCGGCAGCTGGCAGTACCTCGGCTGGACGGTCTACTTCCACGAACTCCTCGAACAACCCCTGCTCGTCCGCGACCACCCCCACCTGCTCACGCTGCGCGAACACGTCGGCTCCACCGACCGCCTCGCCAAAGCCGCCGCCCTCTGGCGCGCGGCCCGCGACTTCACCGACGCCCTCACCCACCCGAACATCCGCGTCGTCAGCTACGAATCCCTCGCCGCCGACCCCCTCTACGGCTTCCGCGACCTCTACTCCTGGTCCGGCCTCACCTGGACGGACCGCTCCGCCCACCTCATCCGCCACGCCTGCACCGGCCCCGCCACCGACCGCCCCTTCACCTGGTCCGGCCTCTCCCGTACGGCGTTCCGCCGCACCGACAGCGCCACCGCCGCCACCCGAACCCGCCTCTCCCCCGAAGACGCCTCCAGAGTCACCACCCTCGTCGGCTGAACGCCCGGTCTCGAACTATCCTGCTCACGTGGGCGACGAAGATCACGAACACCCCGAGGTGACCGTCCGCTGCTCCCGAGACCCAGACCCCGTCCTCCGGTTCACCAACAGGCAGTTCATCGACCACCTGGATCGAAGCCGGGCAGCAACTGACCTCCCTGGCCGCCGACGTCCGAGCCTTCCTCGCTCGTCCCTGACTCAGGTGAACAGGCGTCGTACGAAACACACCAGGAGCAGGCGGAGGGCGAAGGGGAGGTCGTCGATCAGGTAGCGGCGGGCCAGGCGGCTGGGTTCGGTGGTGAGGCGGTAGAGCCATTCGAGGCCGTGGTCGCGCATCCAGTGGGGCGCACGCCGTACGGAGCCGGCGGCGAAGGCGATGGCGGAGCCGCAGCCGATGAACCAGGTTTCGGGGAGGTCGGCGCGGAGGCGTTCGATCAGGAGGTCCTGTTTGGGGAAGCCGAGGCCGACGAAGACGAGCCGGGGGGCGGCGTCGAGGAGGGCGCGGCGGACCTGGTCGAACCGCTCGGGGTCGGTCTCGAAGCCGGTCGGGGGCGCGTCCACGCCGGCGACGATCAGGCCGGGGTAGCGGTCGCAGAGGGCGATGGCGGCGCGGTCGGCGACGCCCGGCGGGCCGCCGAGCAGGTAGACGGGGATCCGGTAGAACGCGGCCGCCTCCGACAGGGACCAGATCAGGTCGGCTCCGGTGATCCGCGCCGGCACCGGCCGTCCGAGCATGCGGGCGGCCCACACCAGCGGCATGCCGTCGGCCACCGCGAGATCGGCTTTCAACACCAGGGCCCGCAGGTCGTCGTCCCGCGAGCACGCCCGGCAGATGTCCACGTTCGGGGTGATCACATGCCCGCCGCGCCCGCGCCGCACGGCCCCGACGACCCGGTCGACGACCTGGATCTCGGTCAGCCGGTCCACTTCGATCCCGGCTACGGACACCCGCCGTCGCCGCCGTGCGCGCGGTTCCGGCGCGAGCCGTTGCGGGGGTACGGCGAGCAGGGACGCCTTCTTCCCCATCAGATGCCGTGTCCACGGGTGTGCAGCGCGGCCAGCACCGCGTGCGCGGACACCAGCCCGATGGCCACGGCCAGCGCGATCGGCGCGCGCGGCTCGCCACGCCGGGCCGCGAAGGCGCGCAGCGCCCACCGTCCGGCCTCCCGGCGATGCCCAAGCGCCGCGTGGTGGAACGCCAGCTGCCCGTAGACGCGGGCGGAACCGCGCGGATCGGCGGCCAGCTCGGGATGCCTGGCCAGCATCCACTCCAGCCCGGCGATCCGGTCCGCCCACCGGGTGACGTACTGCGAAGCCCCCCAGCGGACCCGGACCAGGGGCTCGTCCACGAACACGATGGGCTGGCGGCGGGCGGCGCGCAGGGCCAGGTCCCAGTCCTCGTTCTGGCCGCCGGGGGCGCTCTCGTCCACCCACAGCGCGCCGCGCCGGAACAGGAACGTGGAGGAGTGCACCATCATCATCCGCGACCTGACCAGGTCGGCCACGGTCACCTCGGAGCGCCCCGCCGTACGGGGGACGCGGCGGGAGCCGTACTCGACCTCGATGGCGCAGGAGGCGAAGTCGGCGGCGCCGAGGCGGGCGACCTGGGCGGTGAGCTTGCCGGGCAGCCAGACGTCGTCGTCGTCGCAGAAGGCGATCAGGTCGGTGCCGAGGGCGGCGATGCCGGTGTTGCGCGCGCCGGGCAGGCCGGGGGTGAGCCGGTTGGGCAGCACCCGGACCCGGCCGCGGGTGGCGGCGACGGCGTCGGCGATCTGTTCGGCGACGTCGATCGGGTCGCCGCCGTCCACCGCGACCACGACCTGGGCGGGCCGCGGGTAGTCCTGGCCGAGCACGCCTTCGAGCGCGGCGCGCAGCGGGCCCGGCCGGTCGCCGCGCGTGGGGATGACAACGCCGACGGACGGGTTCATCGAACTCTCCTTGCGAAACTCATGGGCGAGGACTAGTAGGTGAGGCGGTAGCCGTACCGGAGGAGGAAGGGGAGGGTGATCAGGGTGACCGCCCAGCGGTGCGGGAGGGGCAGGTGGGCGTGGTTCTCGCGGAACCTGATCCGGCCGACGGCGAAGCGCATCGGGTTGCCGGAGACGGTGTGGGCGACGCCGAGCCGGGCCTCGTGGCCGGTGATGAAGTCGAGGTCGCCTTCCCCGTACGCCAGGTCGAGACGGTCGGCGAGGCGGCGCAGCGTCCGCGTCGGCTCCTCGACCAGGTCCTCGTAGTGCACCCGCAGCACGGGCACGCCCTTGACCCGGAGCATCTCGAAGGCGAGGTTCTGGACCAGCCAGTGCAGGGCGGTCCTGACGGGCGTCCAGCGCGCCATGGGGGCGCCGTCCTCCGGGCGGGCCACCCGCTTGCGCCAGGACGCGGCCACGGCCCGCGGGTCGCGCACCACGTGCACGACCTGCAGATCCATGATCGCCGACAGGCAGTACGCGAGCGAGGCGTGTTTGCTGGAGTCCACCACCACCCGCCCGTTCACGATCTCGGCGGCGGCGGCGTAGATCCGGTGGTACGACGCGACATACTCGGTCAGCTGGGCCTCGCGGCTGATGAGGCCGAGCGCGAACACCGGGACGCGCCGGGTGCGGTCCACCTTGACGCGCAGCTCCTGGAGCCGCTCCGCCTTGGCGGGCCGCCAGCCGCCGAAGGCGCGCTCGCCCACCTTGTGCCAGAACGGGCACTGCGCGAACGGCTGGCGGCAGCCGCACGGTTCGTCGGCCTGCACGCCGCGCCGCCACAGGTGCACGACCTCACCGAGCGGCGCGACCCCGGGAAGCTCTCCGAGGAGGCGCTCCAGCAGCGTGGTGCCGCTGCGCCCGAGGCCTCCTACGAAGATCACCGGCTGAGCGTCTGACACGAGCACGACCCCCGAAGTGGATGCGGAACGTGCCGACGCTAGCGCGGAGAGTAACTACATGTTCACGGAACGTTAAATGATCTACCCAGAGTCAGAGGATCATCCCGGCTCCGACGGTGCCGTTGGTGGCCTCGTCGATCAGGATGAAGCCGCCGGTCAGCCGGTTCCTGGCGTACTCGTCCACGAACAGCGGCTGGGTGATGCGCAGCGAGACCCGGCCGATCTCGTTGAGCGCCAGTTCCGCGGCCGTCTCGTCGCGGTGCAGCGTGTTCACGTCCAGCCGGTAGTGCAGATCCTTGACCAGGGCGCGCGCGGTCCGGGTGGTGTGCTTGATGGTCAGCTTGGCCCGGGGGCGCAGCTTCACGCCGTCGGCCATCCAGCAGATCATCGCGTCGATCTCCTGGCTGGCGGCCGGCTGGTTGTTCGGCCGGCAGATCATGTCACCGCGGGAGATGTCGATGTCGTCCTCGAGGCGCAGGGTCACCGACATCGGCGGGAACGCCTCGTCCACCGGGCCGTCGAAGGTGTCGATGGAGGCGATCCTGGTGGACAGCCCGGACGGCAGGTGCACGACCTCGTCGCCCGGCTTGAGCACGCCGCCCGCGACCTGCCCGGCGTAGCCCCGGTAGTCGTGGAACTCGGTCTTGTGGGGGCGGATGACGTACTGCACGGGGAAGCGCACGTCGACCAGGTTGCGGTCGGAGGCGATGTGCACGTGCTCCAGGTGGTGCAGGAGCGAGGTGCCCTCGTACCACGGCATGTTCTCGGAGCGGGAGACGACGTTGTCGCCGTGGAGCGCGGAGATGGGGATGAAGGTCAGGTCGCTGGCGTTGAGCTTGGACGCGAACGAGGTGAACTCCTCGCGGATCTCCTCGAACCGCTCCTCGGAGTAGTCGACCAGGTCCATCTTGTTGACCGCGAGCACCAGGTGCGGCACCCGCAGCAGCGTGGTCAGGAACGCGTGCCGTCGCGACTGTTCGAGCACGCCCTTGCGCGCGTCGATCAGGATGATGGCCAGGTCGGCCGTGGAGGCGCCGGTGACCATGTTCCGGGTGTACTGGATGTGCCCGGGGGTGTCGGCGATGATGAACTTGCGCTTGGGCGTGGCGAAGTAGCGGTAGGCCACGTCGATGGTGATGCCCTGCTCGCGTTCGGCGCGCAGGCCGTCGGTGAGCAGCGAGAGGTCGGTGTACTCGGTGCCCCGGTCCCGGCTGGTGCGCTCGACGGCCTCCAGCTGGTCCTCGAAGATGGCCTTGGAGTCGAAGAGCAGGCGGCCGATGAGCGTCGACTTGCCGTCGTCCACGGAGCCCGCGGTGGCGAACCGGAGGATGTCCATCAGAAGTACCCTTCCTTCTTGCGGTCTTCCATGGCCGCCTCGGAGGCCCGGTCGTCGGCCCGGGTGGCGCCGCGCTCGGTGATCCTGGTCGCCGCGATCTCGTCGATGATCTCGCTCACCGTGCTCGCGGTGGACGGGACGGCGCCCGTGCAGGTGATGTCGCCGACCGTGCGGTAGCGCACCATCGCCTCGAACAGCGGCTCGTCGTCGCCGCGCTCCAGCACGTCGGACTCGGGCAGCAGCATGCCGTCGCGCTCGAAGACGCGGCGGGTGTGGGCGAAGTAGATCGACGGGATCTCGATGCCCTCCCGCCGGATGTAGTCCCAGATGTCGAGCTCGGTCCAGTTGGACAGCGGGAAGACGCGGATGTGCTCGCCCTTGCGGATCTTCGCGTTGTACAGGTTCCAGAGCTCGGGCCGCTGGTTCTTCGGGTCCCACTGGCCGAAGTCGTCGCGGAAGGAGAACACGCGCTCCTTGGCCCGCGCCTTCTCCTCGTCGCGGCGCGCGCCGCCGAAGACCGCGTCGAACTCCTGCTCCTCGATCGCGTCCAGGAGCGTGGTGGTCTGCAGCCGGTTCCGCGACGCCCGCCGGCCGGTCTCCTCGACCACGCGGCCGGCGTCGATGGAGTCCTGCACCGAGGCCACCACGAGCCGGGCGCCGAGTTCGGCCACCCGCCGGTCCCGGAAGTCGATGACCTCGCTGAAGTTGTGGCCGGTGTCCACGTGCATGAGCGGGAACGGGATCGGCGCCGGCCAGAACGCCTTCTCGGCGATGCGCAGCATCACGATCGAGTCCTTGCCGCCGGAGAAGAGCAGGCAGGGACGCTCGAACTCGGCCGCGACCTCACGCATGATGTGGATCGCCTCGGCTTCGAGGACGTCGAGCTGCGACGTCGTGTAGTCGCGCTGAAGCATTGGGGCTTCCTCTGATCTGGGGGTGATTACACCGGCCGACGCAGGTCACGGATCCCAGCGAGCAACGTTGGCGCTAGATCCGGTAGGGAGACCAGGATATCCGGCAGTGACGGGTCGGCTTGGTTGTAGGTCAACGGCGTGCCGTCGATGCGGCTCGCGTGCGCTCCCGCGGCGAGCGCGACCGCGGCCGGAGCCGCCGAATCCCACTCATACTGCCCGCCGGCGTGCACGTACGCCTCGACGTCGCCCGTGAGCACCGCGGAGATCTTCGCGCCCGCGCTGCCGATCGGCACCAGGTCGGCGCCGACCAGGTAGGCGAGCTTCTGCACGAACTCCGGCGGTCTGGTACGGCTCACCGCGATCCGGAACCGGGTCCCCTCGTGGCGCGGCAACACCGGCGGCTTACCCGTCCCGAGGGTACGCCCCTGCGCGGGCAACGCCACCGCGCCCGCCGCGAGCCTGCCGTCCTCCCAGAGGGCAACGTGCACCGCCCAGTCCGCCCGCCCGGCCTCGCCGAACTCACGGGTGCCGTCCAGCGGGTCGACGATCCACACGCGGCTCGCCTTCAACCGGGCCGGGTCCAGCCGGTCGCCCTCCTCCGACAGCACACTGTCGCTCGGGCGCAGGCGTTCCAGGGATTCGGTGAGGAAACGGTGGGACTCGCGATCGCCGGCGTCCTTGAGCGCCTTGGGGTCGTCGAAGCCGTACCGCGCGCGGAGCCGTAAAAGTCTCTCGCCCGCCTCGGTCGCCAGATCTTCGGCGAGGGCGTGGTCGTCGCGAATCGTCTTCATGCTCAGTACGCTCCTGCTCCGCGTGCCACGGCCGACCACGTCTTCCAGAGGATTTGAAGATCCAACATCAGGGACCAGTTCTCGACATAACGCAGGTCCAACCGTACCGATTCCTCCCAGGAGAGGTCGGATCTGCCGTTCACCTGCCAGAGACCGGTCATGCCGGGGCGGACCAGCAGGCGGCGGCGTACGTCGTCGCCGTAGCGGGCCACCTCCTCGGGCAGGGGCGGGCGGGGGCCGACCAGGGACATGTGGCCCTTGACCACGTTGATCAGTTGCGGGAGCTCGTCCAGCGAGTAGCGCCGCAGGCGCGCGCCGAGCGGGGTGATCCGGGGGTCCCGCCGGATCTTGAAGAGCACGCCGTCGGCGTCGCTGACGAGCTGGATCTTCCGGTGCTCGGCGTCCTGCGCCATGGTGCGGAACTTGAGGATGGTGAACTCCTTGCCGTCCCGGCCGATCCGGGTCTGGCGGAACAGCGCGGGGCCCGAACTGGTCGCCTTCACCGCGACGGCGAGGCCGGCCAGCAGCGGCGACAGCAGCACGAGGATCAGGCCCGCCACCAGCCGGTCGAAGCCGTTCTTGATGAGCCGCCGGACGCCGGCCAGTTCCGGGTGCTCCACGTGCAGCAGCGGCAGGCCGGCCACCGGGCGGATGGTGGTGCGCGGCCCGGCCACCTCCATCAGCGCGGGCGCCACCACCAGGTCCGTACGGCTTCGCTCCAGCAGCCACGCCAGCCGCCGCAGCGCGACCCCGTCGAACTCCGGGCAGGCGAGCACGGCGACCGTGTCGGCGTTGATGCTGTTCACCACCAGGGGCACGTCGGAGAAGTCGCCCAGCACGGGAACCCCGACGTCGGGACCCTCCTTGGGCAGGCAGGCGGCGACGATGTCCATGCCGTGGTAGCGCTCACGGCGGAACAGCCGGACCAGGTCGGCGACCGCCTCCGGGTGGCCGACGGCGACGACCCTGCGCATGCAGCCGCCCCGGGATCTCCTGCGGTGCAGGCCGCGGCGCAGGCCGTACCGGCCGAGGAGGGTGAGGATGGTCATGAGCGGGAGGGCCAGCACCACGTAGCCGCGGGCCACGTCGGTCTTGGTGACGTAGGCGGCGATGGCGACGGCGGCGATCACCGCGATGCCGGACTGGGCGATGCGGCGGAACTCCTCGGAGCCGACGCCGATCAGTCTGGGCTCGTATACGCGGTTGAGCCCCATGACGATCACCCATAACAATGGGAGCGTTCCACTCAGCAGAACGTAAGGCTCCACATAGGGAGTGACCTCCCCGAACCGCAGCAGCACCGCCGCGGCCCCGGCAAGAAAGGCACAGATGATGTCGGACACGGCCGCGCTCACCCGATACCGCACCGTCCATCCGGGCGACGCGGTGCCCCGCCGTACGACTCCCCGCGGGCGAACGACGACGACCGCCCCCACCTCGCCGTCCCCCACGCATGCCTCCGTGTAACCGTACGCATACCCACCGTTAATCGACCGCTGGACATGCTAGCGCTGCCCTTGGGGAGAATTCCGTGAAAGCCGAAACCTACATTTCCGTCGATATCGAGGCGGACGGTCCCATTCCGGGGCCGTATTCGATGGTGAGTTTTGGGATGGCCGTGGCCGGGCGCATGCGGGGCCGCGAGTTCGAGCGCTGCGACCCGACCGCGAGCACGTTTTATGCGGAATTACGGCCGATCAGCGATGATTTCGTGCCAGAAGCCATGGCCGTCTGCGGCCTGGACCGCGACCTGCTCGTCCGCGAGGGCCGCGACCCCCAGGAGGCCATGAAGGCCGCCGCCACGTGGCTCATCGAGACGTGCGGCAAATCCACCCCCGTGCTGGCGGCTTATCCGCTCTCGTACGACTGGATGTGGATGTACTGGTATTTCATGAACTTCGTGGGCTCCTCGCCTTTCGGGCATTCCCGCTGCATCGACATCAAGACCCTGTACGCCGCCAGGGCCGGAGTCCCCATCGGCTGGGCCACCAAACGCCAGATGCCGCAGGAGCTCCGGTCCACGCGCCCGCACTCCCACCACGCCCTCGACGACGCCATCGAGCAGGCGGAGCTCTTCCAGAACCTGATGGACTGGCGGAAGTAGGGTCAGCGCGGCGGGCCCGACAGGTTCAGGTCCGCCGCGTGGAACTTGTTCTGGGTGGGCTCCAGCCCGGCCTGGATCAGCGACTCCACCATGTCGGCCGCCCGGTCCACCAGGAAAGGCAGATCCTTACGCTCGGCCGTGGCGAAGTCCTTCAGCACGTAGACGGCCGTGTCCATGCGGCCGGGAGGACGTCCGATGCCGAACCGCAGGCGCAGATAGTCCTTCGTGTTCATCGACTTGGTGATGGACTTCAGGCCGTTGTGACCGTTGTCTCCGCCGCCCAGCTTCGTGCGCAGCGCGCCGTACGGCACGTCCAGCTCGTCGTGGACCACGATGAGGTTCGTCGTCTTGTAGAAGTCGGCCAGCGCCTTCACCGGCCCGCCGGACAGGTTCATGAACGACAGCGGCTTGGCGAGGACCACGGATTCCCCGGCCAGGCGGCCCTCCATGACCTCGGCCCGCGCCCGGTGCGCCTTGAACCGGCCGCCGGCCCTGGCCGCCAGTTCGTCGGCCACCATGAAGCCCGCGTTGTGCCGGTTGGCCGCGTACTCCGCGCCGGGATTGCCCAATCCGACCACTAGCCAGCGATCCACCACGTCTCCCCGCTCACCCTGGATCTCGAACTCTAACGCCGTACACACGAAAGCCCCACCTGGCGAGGCCGGGTGGGGCTTGCGCTGAAGACCGTTATTCGGCGGCGGCCTCGGCGGGAGCCTCCTCGGCGGCCTCGGCCGGGGCGGCGGCCTCGGCGACCGGCTCCTCGGGCAGGTCGGCCACCGGGGCGGCGACGACGTGCAGGACCAGCGCCTCGGGGTCGCTCACCAGGGAGGTGCCGGACGGCAGCGGCAGGTCGGCGGCGTGCAGCGAGAAACCGACCTCCTTGCCCTCGACGTCGATCTCGACGCCGCTCGGGATGTGGGTGGCCTCGGCCTCCACCTGCACCTGGATCATCTGCTGGTCGAGCAGCGCGCCGCTGATGACGTCGCCGGTCACGGTGACCGGGATCTCGACGACGACCTTCTCGCCGCGCTTGACCAGGAGCAGGTCCACGTGCTCCAGGAAGCCCTTGATCGGGTCGCGCTGCACGCCCTTGGGCAGGGCCAGCTCGGTGACCGCGCCCTCCAGCTTGATCAGCACGTTCGGGGTGCGGAGCGCGAGCAGGAGCTCGTGGCCCGGCAGGCTCAGGTGGCGGGGCTCGGTGCCGTGACCGTACAGGACGGCGGGGACGCGGTTGGCGCGGCGGATGGCGCGGGCGGCGCCCTTGCCGAACTGGTCGCGGACTTCGCTGGTGATCTTGACTTCGGACACGGCACATCTCCTAGGGATGAGTCGGCTGGATGACGCGCTCCCCCTCACCCGCCCTAGCGGAAGGCGTTACGAGCGCAACCTGAGCAGTCTATCGGCTCAGGAATCCCCTTCGAACAAGCTCGTCACCGAGCCGTCGGTGAAGACCTCGGTGATGGCGCGGGCGATCAGCGGCGCGATCGACAGCACGGTGAGCTTGTCGAACCTCTTCTCCTCCGGGATCGGCAGCGTGTTGGTGACCACGACCTCGGAGATGCGGGAGTTCTTCAGCCGGTCCACGGCGGGCTCGCTGAAGACGGCGTGGGTGGCGGCCACCACCACGTTGGTGGCGCCGTGCTCGTAGAGTGCGTCGGCGGCCTTGCAGATCGAGCCGCCGGTGTCGATCATGTCGTCGATCAGCACGCAGGTGCGGCCGCGGACCTTGCCGACCACCTCGTTGACCTTCACCTGGTTGGCCACGTCCAGGTCGCGCCGCTTGTGGATGAAGGCGACCGGGGTGTGCAGCGAGTCGGACCAGCGCTCGGCCAGCCGAACCCGGCCGGTGTCGGGCGAGACGATCGTGGTGGTGGCGGGGTCGATCTTGTCGCGCAGGTAGTCGATGAGGATCGGCATCGCGAACAGGTGGTCCACCGGGCCGTCGAAGAAGCCCTGGATCTGCGAGGTGTGCAGGTCGATGGACATCAGGCGGTCGGCGCCGGCCTGCTTGAACAGGTCGGCCATGAGGCGGGCGGTGATGGGCTCGCGGCCCCGGCCCTTCTTGTCCTGCCGGGCGTACCCGAAGAACGGCATGATCACGGTCACCCGTTTGGCGGAGGCGCGCTTCAGGGCGTCCACCATGATGAGCTGTTCCATGATCCACTTGTTGATGGGGGCGGTGTGGCTCTGGATGATGAAGGCGTCGCAGCCCCGTACGGACTCCAGGTAGCGGACGTAGATCTCACCGTTCGCGAAGTCCCGCAGGGCGGTGGGGGTGATCTCCACCCCCAGGTTCCGGGCGACTTCCTCGGCCAGCTCCGGATATGCCCGGCCGGAGAAGAACATCAGGTTCTTCTGACCCATCGTCTGAATCCCACTCATGCGACTTGCTCCTCCTGGCCCGGGATAATCCGGTGATACGCGGCTGACCGCGCCTTGATCCGATCCGTTACTGCCCACGCTGGGCCTGCCCCTCGTCGAGCGCCCGCTGCGCCGCCTCCGCCGCCGCGGTGCCCGCACGGCGGCGGAACACCCAGCCTTCGACGTTGCGCTGGCGGCTGCGTGCCACCGCCATCGCCCCCGGCGGCACGTCGGTGACGAGCACCGAGCCCGCCGCCGTGTACGCGCCGTCGCCGATGTCCAAGGGGGCGATCAGCATGTTGTCGCTGCCCACCCGGACGTGGTCGCCCACCGTGGTGTGGCTCTTCGTGACTCCGTCGTAGTTCACGAAGACGCAGGCGGCGCCGATGTTGGTGCCGGTGCCGATGGTGGCGTCGCCCACGTAGCTGAGGTGCGGGATCTTGGAACCCTCGCCGATGGTGGCGTTCTTGGTCTCCACGTACGTCCCGATCTTGCCCTTCGCACCGAGCCGGGTGCCCGGCCGCAGGTACGCGAACGGGCCCACGGAGGCGCGCGCGCCGATCTCGGAGCTGAAGCAGACCGCGTTGCGGACGACCGCCTCCTCGCCCACGATCGTGTCGGTGAGCGTGGTGGCGGGGCCGACCTCGGCGCCGGACCCGATCCGGGTCGCGCCGTGGAGCTGGGTGCCGGGGTGGATCACCGCGTCGGCCTCCAGGGTGACCTCGGCATCGATCCAGGTGCTGGCCGGATCGATCACGGTGACGCCGTTCAGCATGTGCCCGTGGAGGATGCGCTCGTTCAGCACCCGGCGGGCGAAGGCCAGCTGGACCTTGTTGTTGACGCCCTCGACCTCGATGTAGTCGGCCGCGACGTGGGCGCCGACGCGGTGGCCGTCCTCGCGCAGGATGGCCAGCACGTCGGTGAGGTATTCCTCGCCCTGGGCGTTGGCGGTGGAGACGCGCTTCACGGCGTCGGCCAGGAGCAGGCCGTCGAACGCGTACACCCCCGAGTTCATCTCGGTGATCGCGCGCTGCCCGGGCGTGGCGTCCTTCTCCTCGACGATCTCCAGGACCGCTCCGGTGTTGTCCCGGATGATCCTTCCGTAGCCGGTCGGGTCGGGGACGTTCGCGGTGAGCACGGTGACGGCGTTGGCGTCCTCGGCGTGGCGGGCCAGCAGGGCGGCGAGGGTCTCGGTGCGCAGCAGCGGCGTGTCGCCGTACGTCACCAGGACCGTTCCTTCAATGGTGCCGACCGTCTCCAGGACCGTGCGGACGGCGTGGCCGGTGCCGTTCTGCTGCTCCTGGACGACCTGGAGCGCGTCGGGCGAGGTCCGGGCCAGATGGGCCTCCACCTGTTCGCGCGCGTGGCCGATGACGACGATCAGCTTCTCGGGGCTGAGGCCCCGGGCGACCACGAGCATGTGGCCGACCAGGGAACGGCCGCACAGCTCGTGCAGAACTTTCGGGGTCTTCGACTTCATCCGCGTGCCCTCGCCGGCGGCGAGGACGATGACGGCGGCCGGGCGCGGCGCACTCACTTGTGGGAGCTCCCTCGGATCCGCTGGTGAGACGGGTCTAGATCAGGATGCTGTACGGCTACCGCCAAGGCACCGCACGGTCACCCACTCGACAACGTGAGCTTACCTGGCCGGGTACCGATCACCGCCAGCACGCCACCCTCCACCGCGTTCCGGCGCCTGGACTCGAACCAGGACAAACCAACTCCAAAGGTTGGCGGGCTGCCAATTACCCAACGCCGGATAGCTCGAACCTTTCCACCGGGTTCGATCAGCCCCCACCTTACCGGGAGCGCCATCGAGACGCGTGGACATATCGCCGCCCGTGTCCGCGCCGGGCGCGGTAGCACGAAGCGGGTTTGGTGGCAAGTCGGGGGAATGCCACGAGATGGTCGTTCAACGGTCATGTTCCATACAGTCACAACTTAGGGCTTCCTTACTTACGATGGCGTAAGTTACGGTGGCGTAGCCAGTCTCTCCCACGACCGCGAGGTAGCCCATGACCGTTGCCACGGAGCGAGCCGCTCCGCAGCCGAAACCGGACATCGACCCCGAGCCGAAGACCCTACCCGAGCTCATCACCTTTGGTTTCGTCGTCGGCGCGCCCCTGGTGGCGCTCGCCGTCGCCGTCCCGATGGCCTGGAGCTGGGGCCTGCTCAGCTGGGTCGACGTCGCCATCGGCTTCGTCTTCTACGTCGTCTCCGGACTGGGTGTGACGGTCGGTCTGCACCGGTTCTTCACCCACGGCTCGTTCAAGGCGAAGCGGCCCATGAAGATCGCGCTGGGCATCGCGGGGAGCCTCTCCCTGGAGATGTCCGTGCTCGACTGGGTCGCGACCCATCGCAAGCACCACAAGTTCTCCGACAAGGAGGGCGACCCGCACTCGCCATGGCGGTTCGGGACCGGCTTCTGGGCGATCACCAAGGGCCTGCTCTGGGCTCACATGGGCTGGCTCTTCGAGACACACCGCACCAACCGGGCGAAATACGCCCCGGACCTGGTCAAAGACCCCGACGTCATCAAGCTCCACAAGTTCTTCCCCACTCTGGCGATCACCTCCCTGGTCCTCCCCGCCGTCCTCGGCGGCCTGATCACCTGGTCCTGGCAGGGCGCGGCGACCGCGTTCTTCTGGGGCACCGTGATCCGGATCGGCCTGCTCCACCACGTCACCTGGTCGATCAACTCGATCTGCCACGTGTTCGGCGACGAGGCGTTCGAAGTCCGCGACAAGTCGCGCAACGTCTGGTGGCTGGCCATCCCGTCCTTCGGCGAGTCCTGGCACAATCTGCACCACTCTGACCCCACCTGCGCGCGGCACGGCGCGTTGAAGGGCCAGATCGACCTCAGCGCCGGCACCATCCGCGTCTTCGAGAAACTCGGCTGGGTGTACGACGTGCGCTGGCCCACCCCCGAACGACTGGCGGCGAAACGCCTTGGCTGACCCAGGCAACTCTCGTACGGCTACCGCGGAGATCGTGGTAGCCGTACGTCTTCCGTCCCCCGCTGGGCCGGAATCCACGGGGAGCGCCATTATGGAACCCGTGACCGAACCCAGATCCCGTAGACGCATGACCGGCGCCGAGCGGCGCGAGCAGTTGATCCAGATCGGTCGTGCGCTCTTCGCGGAGAAGGGCTTCGACGGGACCTCGGTCGAGGAGATCGCGGCCACCGCGAAGGTGTCCAAGCCGGTGGTGTACGAGCACTTCGGGGGCAAAGAGGGGATCTACGCCGTCGTCATCGACCGGGAGATGCAGCGGCTGCTGAGCCTGGTCACGCAGGCGTTGTCGGCTTCGCACGCGCTGGTGAAGCTGGAGCGGGCGGCGCTGGCGCTGTTGCAGTACATCGAGGAGAGCAGTGAGGGGTTCCGGATCCTGGTGCGGGATTCGCACGCGGCCTCCGGGACGGGGACCTTCGCGAGCCTGATCAGCGACATCGCGAGTCAGGTGGAGGATGTGCTGGCGGACGAGTTCGTGGAACGTGGGTATGACCCGAAACTCGCGCCGATGTACGCGCAGATGCTGGTCGGGATGGTGGCGTTGACCGGGCAGTGGTGGCTCGACGTGCGCAAGCCGTCCCGGGAGGCGGTGGCCGCGCATCTGGTGAATCTGTGCTGGAACGGGTTGACCAGTCTCGATCCGAATCCGCGGCTGACCGGGGCTTCTCGTGGGTTGATTCTCGCTCCTGGGGTGTTCGAGGCGCCTGCGCCGATCTCGGAGAAGGAGCGGAAGGAGCTGGAGAAGCAGCGGGAGCGGGAGCAGCGGGAGCAGGAGAAGCTGCGGCGGGAGTTCGACAAGCAGCGGGAGCGTGAGGCGAAGGAGTTGGAGCGAGCGCGGGAGCGGGAGCTCAGGGAGCAGGAGAAGGCGCAGCGGGAGTTGGAGAAGCTGCGGGAGCGTGAGGCCAAGGAGCACGAGAAGCTGCAGCGGGAGCTCGAGAAGCAGCGTGAACGCGAACTGCGCGAACAGGAACGTGTCCGTGCGCTCGAAGCCCGTCAAGCCGAACTCCAAGCCCGCTTGGCCGATGCCGAACCCCAATAGTCACATTGTTGCCGTTTTCTCCCACCCGCCCACCCTTTTGAGCTGGCGCTCGGCCCGTTCGGCAATCGCCGCCCCGTAATTCGTATGCCCCCGGCTTGGCCGCGCCTGTGTCTGGACTGACGGAGCGCCGGGAGCGCGGCGACCAGAGCGGAGGAGGGAAGACGCAGGCTTCCCGGCGGCCAAGCCCGCCGTGCCGGAGGCGCGGCCAATGTGACTGAACGATCGCCCAGAGACACTCCTGGAAGTTAACGTTCCGTTCAACAAGTTCGGGCATATTTAGGACATGTCCGCCGAAATCTCTATCGTCTCGAAGCAGGAAGATCAAAGTCCGGATGAACGGCCGTTGCCGCCCGACCGGTTTCTGAACCGGGAGGAGAGCTGGCTGCAGTTCAATGAGCGAGTCCTTGAGCTGGCCGAGGACCCCAGGACGCCGCTGCTGGAACGGGTCCGGTTTCTCGCGATCTTCGCGAGCAACCTGGACGAGTTCTTCCGGGTCCGGGTCGCGGGGCTGAAACGGCGGATGGCCACCGGCCTGCTGCTGCGGACGAAGAGCGGGCTGAAACCGCGCGAGGAGCTGGCCAGGATCGCGGGGATCGCGGACGGGCTGGCGCGGCGGCACGACGCGTGCTTCCACAAGCTGGTGGGGCCGGATCTGGCGGCCGAGGGCATCGAGATCGTCCGGTGGGACGACCTCGGGCGGGACGAGCGCACGGCGATGCGCAAACTCTTCCGGGAGCGCATCCGGCCGGTGCTGACGCCGCTGGCGGTGGACCCGGCGCACCCGTTCCCGTACATATCCGGGCTTTCGCTGAATCTCGCGGTCACCGTCCGAAACCCGGCCACGGGCAACACGGTCTTCGCGCGGGTGAAGGTCCCCAGCCAGCTGCCCCGGTTCGTGACCGCGTCCCAGGACCGTTTCGTCCCGCTGGAAGATGTCATCGCCGCCCACCTCGGCCAGCTGTTCAAGGGCATGGAGGTCGTCCAGCACCACGTCTTCCGCGTCACCAGGAACGAGGACCTGGACGTGGACGAGGACGTCACCGAGAACCTTATGCAGGCTCTGGAACGGGAACTGCTGCGCCGCAGGTTCGGGCCGCCGGTCCGCCTGGAGGTGGAGGAGACCATCACCGACGAGGTCCTCGAACTCCTGGTGGAGGAGCTGGGCGTCGCCGAACACGAGATCTACCGGCTGCCCGGCCCGCTGGACCTGTCCGGCCTGCACGCGATCGCCGACATCGGCCCGGCGCAGAACAACCGGGGCGAGCTGAGCTACCGGCCGTTCGTGCCGGCGGAGGCCGTACACGCGGATGATGACATCTTCGCGTTGATGCGGGAGCGGGACATCCTGCTGCACCACCCGTACGACTCGTTCTCCACGAGTGTGCAGCGGTTCATCGAGCAGGCCGCGGCCGATCCGTACGTGCTGGCGATCAAGCAGACGCTCTACCGGACCAGCGGCGACTCCCCGATCGTGGACGCCCTGATCGACGCGGCGGAGGCGGGCAAGCAGGTCGTGGTCGTGGTCGAGATCAAGGCCAGGTTCGACGAGCACGCCAACATCTCCTGGGCCCGCAAGCTGGAGCGCGCCGGCTGTCACGTGGTCTACGGCGTGCTCGGCCTGAAGACCCACTGCAAGCTGGCCCTGGTCGTACGGCAGGAGCCGAGCGGCGAGCTGCGCCGCTACTGCCACATCGGGACCGGCAACTACAACCCGAAGACCGCCCGCATGTACGAGGACTTCGGCCTGCTGACCGCTGACCCGCTGATGGGCGAGGACGTCACCGACCTGTTCATCCACCTCACCGGCTACTCCAACCACTCGGCCTACCGCCGCCTGCTGGTCGCGCCGCACTCGATGCGCCAGGGCCTGCTGGGCCGGATCGAGCGGGAGATCGCCCACCAGAAGGCCGGCCGGGCGGCCAGGATCCGCATCAAGACCAACTCGCTGGTGGACGAGCCGATCATCGACGCGCTCTACCGCGCCTCGCAGGCGGGGGTTCCGATCGACCTCTGGGTGCGGGGCATCTGCACGCTCCGCCCGGGCGTTCCGGGTTTGTCCGAGACGATCCGGGTCAGAAGCGTGCTCGGCCGGTTCCTTGAACACTCCCGGGTCTTCGAGTTCGGCGGGGGCAGGCGTCCGGAGTACTGGATCGGCAGCGCCGATCTGATGCGCCGGAACCTGGACCGCCGGGTGGAGGCCCTGGTCAAGGTGACCGGCACGCAACATCGCTCGTACATCGCGGACCTGCTCGATCGGGCCTTCTCCGATGGGACGGACTCATGGTGGCTCAACGCGGACGGACGCTGGCAAAGACACCGAGGCGAAAACGACCTTCAGCACTACCTCATCGGCACGCGTCGGTGGCGAACGGTGGAAGACGGCAAATGACCGATGTGGTACGCGCCGCCGGCGCCGTGATCTGGCGTGGTGACGAGCGCGAACCGGAGGTCGCGGTGGTGCACCGCCCCCGGTACGACGACTGGTCCTTCCCCAAGGGCAAGCTGAAACCCGGCGAGCACGTGATCGCCGCGTGCCTCCGCGAGGTCGCCGAGGAGACCGGCCTGCGGGTCGTCCTCGGCCGCGCGCTTCCCCCCGTGCACTACCTGAAGGACGGCGGCCTCAAGCGGGTCGACTACTGGGCCGCCCAGGCCGTCGGCATCGGCGACCTGGACGCCCTCGAAGCCGTCGACGAGGTGGACCAGGTCGCCTGGCTCACCCTGGACGCCGCCCGCCGCCGCCTCACCTACGAGTGGGACGCGGGCCTGCTCCGCGCCCTCACCGCCGCCCCCCTCCGCACCACCCCGCTGATCCTGGTACGGCACGCCCAGGCCGGTTCCCGCCAGGACTGGAAGGGCGACGACGACCGCCGCCCGCTGGACCAGGTCGGCGCCGCCCAGGCGGAGACCCTGGCCGGCATCCTCACCGCGTACGCGCCCACGGCCCTGGTCAGCTCCCCCAGCAAACGGTGCGTGCAGACCCTCAAGCCGTACGCGACGAAGAACGACCTCCCCGTCCGCAAGGAGAAACTGCTCACGGAGAACAACTACGAACCCCGCGAGACCCTCCGCCTGATCCGCAAACTGGACGAACCCGCGGTGGTGTGCACGCACGGCAAGGTCGCGCCCGGCCTGCTGGACGGCATCTGCGACCACCGCTGCGGCGACACCCACCTACGCAAAGGCGAACTGGCGGTGGTCCACCGCAACGGCGACCAACTTGTCTCTGTGGAACGTTACGGAACGTGACACTGGCCGGGTTCGCGGCGACGCTGGCGTACGACCAACGGCGCGGCGATTGCCGGCGGGCCGAGCGCCGGCTCAGAGAGGGTGGGTGGGTGGGAGAGCTCCGGCAAGCCCTCATTCGGACATCTGCGTGGGCAATGGGTGAAGTTGGGAGCGCGGCTAAGCAGTGACCTTGGCCCAGACCGAGGGGAACTTGCGGTGGGCGCGCTCGGCGGTGGCGTGTTCGATGCCGGCGAGGACGCCGTAGGTGAAGGTGTCCTCGCCGACCTTACGGGCCTGCTCCGCCTCGGACTCGAGGGTCTGCTGGGCGACGACGCCGTCCTGGTGCAGGCCCAGCACTTCCTGGACGGATTCCGCGCGCTTCGCCTCCTTGGTGAGGCCCAGCGCCTCAGCCGTGTAGCGAGCCCGTTTGGCGGCTTTGCGCACGTCGTGCATGGCGATCTCGCGTTCGCCGGGGTCCTCCAGGGCCTGGGCGGTGGCGTACCGGCCTTCGACCCGCAGCCACTCCTTGCCGGCGATCTTCTCCAGGGTGCCCTCAGCGGATTTGGCGGCCTTGCCGGTGAGGGGCAGCGGCGCTTCCAGGGCGTCCAGCAGCGCGAAGTAGCGTTCGCCGCTCATGGCCTCTCGGACGCGCGCGTACGCGAGGTTCTCCTTGGCCTCCAGGTCGCTGCCGAGGCGCGCGCGGATCGGGCCGACGATCATGTTTTCGTCCAGGCCGTCCAGGTGCTCGGCGAATCTGGCCCGGATGACCTCCAGGTCGCGCACCTCGCCGAGCACCTCGCCCAGCCAGCGCAGCTCCTCCTGGAGTTCGGGGGTGTCCTCGACCAGGGACTTGAACGCCTTGAGCGCGCTGCGCATCCGGCGGCAGGCCACCCTGGCCTGGTGCACGGCGTCGTGCTCGGCGCGGCGCACCGGCCCGTCGTGGGCGATGAGGTGCTCGACCTGGCTGCGGAAATAGTCCACGACGACCGCGCCGGCCGTACCCGCCTGGGGCGGCTCCGGCTTGACGGGGACGGCGTCGCCGAGCAGCCGGCCGAGCTTGCTGGCCGTCGCGGCCGGGACGGCACCGGCCTTGCGCAGCTTCTTGCCGACCCGGCGCAGCAGCGCGTCGTCACCCTTGACCAGTTCGGCCTCGACCTCGCGCCAGCGGCTGACGACGGGCGGCTCGCCGAGCACGGTGCCCTTGACCCGGTCGTCGGCGACCTCGCCGAGGAGCTCGCCGTGCGCGTCCATCAGGCGGATGACGCCGCGTCTGGTGTCGAGCTGGGCGACCGGGACGAGTTCCTTCCCGCGGGTGTAGACCGTGACGAGGTCGGCCAGCTCCTGGGGCACGACCTTGGTGCTCCGGGTGAGCGGGTGGGTGATCTCCTGCCGTACGCCCTTGGATTTCGGCAGTTTGAGGTGCCAGCCGGAGTCGTCGCCGCCGCGCCTGCGGCGCAGCGTGATGCCGCGCGCGGCGAGCCGCAGGTCAGGCGTGTCGAAGTAGAGGGCTACCAGGGAATAGGTCCTCGGCCCCACGGCCGCGGCACAACCTTTGAGATCGCTGAGGTCCGGGATCTCGTACTCGGCGGGAACGTCGAACTTGTCTTCGATCTCGATCGCCACTAGCACCTCGCAGTGAACAGACGGCCGCGTATGTGCGGCCATAATGCCACCTGAAGGTGAACAAATCGCTCAAGGAATTTGCAAGAGCTCGATGCGATTCCCCACCGGGTCGAACACGTGGCACCGCCGATACCCCGGCAACGACTCGTCCGGTACGGCATCCGGCAACCGCGCCATCAATTCGTCCAGGTCGCTGACCAGGAGCGCGGGATGCGCCTTGCGGGCCGGCCGGAAGTCCGCCTCGATGCCGAGGTGCAGTTCCACGCCCTCGCCCCGGAACCAGGCGCCGCCACGTTTGGCCAGCTCAGGAGGCTTCTCCACCTCCACCATACCCAGCACGCCCACGTAGAAGGCGCGCAGTTCCGGCTCGCTCCCGGCGGGCGCGGCCAGCTGCACGTGATGAAATCCCACGATCATTTACGACTCCTTCCTGGCGACGACGAAGATGCGCCGGAACGGGAACGGCGTCCCGTACGCCCGGCGTGGGTAGGCCTCGCCGAGCAGCCGGGCGGCGTCCGCCAGGAACTCGGCCTGCCGGTCCGGGGTGAGCCGGGCCAGCATGGGCCGCAGCGCGGTCGCGCGCACCCACGTGAGCACGGCGTCCTCGCCCTGGAGCAGGTGCACGTAGGTGGTCTCCCAGGCGTCCACCGCGCAGTTCGCGAGCAGGTCCAGGTACTCCACCGGGTCGCCCACCGGCGCGTGCCTCACCAGGTCGCCCAGGTCGTCCCGCCAGGCGGCGCTCTGGCACAGGTCGCGGATCAGCACATGGCTGGGGAAGTCGAAGTTGCCGGGCACCTGGAAGGCCAGCCAGCCGCCGGGGGCCAGGTCCTCGGCCACCCAGCGGGTGAGCAGGTCGCGGTGTTCCGGGATCCACTGCAGGAGCGCGTTGGAGACGATCACGTCGACCGGTTCCGCGGGTTTCCAGGCGCGTGCGTCCAGCAGTTCGAACCTGGCTCCCGCGGGGGCTTTGGCCAGCATCTCGGGGGAAGAGTCCACCCCGGTCAGATCCGCGTCCGGCCAGCGGTGGGCCAGTTGCACGGTGAGCTCGCCGGTGCCGCAGCCCAGGTCGACGACGGTCCGGGGATCCTGGGCGCCGATCCTGGCCACGAGCTCGAAGAAGGGACGGGAACGCTGGTCGGCGTACCGGCCGTACAGGGTGGGCTCCCACATGGCGCGACTCCATTTATCTCGATGTCAAGATACTTGATATCGTGATAGATGTCTCGACGTCAAGACAGATTAGACTTGCTGTCCATGAGACAGGCCGAGGATGAAGTTGACCGGCTCGTTGCCGCTTGGAAGCAGGAGCGTCCCGACCTGGACGTCAGCCCGCTGCAGGTGCTGAGCAGGGTGTCCCGGCTGAGCCGCCACCTGGAGCGCGCCCGGCGGGCCAGCTTCGCCGAGCACGACCTGGAATCCTGGGAGTTCGACGTCCTCACGGCCCTGCGCCGGTCCGGGAAGCCGTACGAGCTGAGTCCGGGCGCGCTGCTGCGTGCCACGCTGGTGACCTCGGGCACGATGACGAACCGCATCGACCGGCTGGCCGACGCCGGCCTGGTGACCCGCAATCCGGACCCGGAGGACCGCCGCGGCGTACTGGTCCGGCTCACCCCGGCCGGGCTGGAACGGGTGGACGCGGCCTTCGCCGGACTGCTCCGCCGGGAGCAGGAACTCCTGGCCGCCCTGGGCAAGCATGAACAGCAGGCCCTGTCGGGCCTGCTGCGCACGCTACTTGTCCCTTTTGACGCTTCCGACAGCGGAGCGTAGGGGCCTCACTGCCCGGCAGGAGGCAGGCGAAACCCGAGTAAGACGGGACGATAGCGCCTAACGGTTTCATTTGGGGTATGTGATTTACGTCACACACCTCATTTGCACCGGTCCAGCATGATCATTTCGGGAAGCCGCTGCCAGCAGGGGAAATGACCCTTCTTTTCACAGCTTTCGCTCAGGTACGTGATGTATCAGGAGCTGCCCCACCCCCGGTCTGATGCCGGTTTCACTTTCGCAACGGTAGATCGTCTTATAGCTTCTATCTGTTCCTTTACTGACGCATGGGGCGCAAGTGACGTCCCACGACAGACCTGGGGTTACACCATGAAGCGCACATTCATCGTGGGCGGCATCAGCGCGGGGCTGCTGGCCTCCGCTCTGGTCTCCGCTCCGGCCCAGGCGGCCGACGAGGTTCCGTCGGTCATCCTGGCCAACACCAACCTCGCCGCTCAGCAGGTGGCCAAGTTCTGGCTCGGCGAGTTCAAGGCGAACCTGATCGGCGCCACGCCTTACGACGTGGAGACCAAGGTCGTCGCCAAGCACATCTCGACCGGTGGTCCCGCCGCGGACAGCAAGCCCGGCGTGATCCCCGCGATCGGGGACGAGAAGAAGAGCTCCAGCAAGTCGAAGAACGTCAACCTGCCCAAGACCTCGGGCAAGGTGTTCTTCATCGGCGCCGACGGCGACCCGCACTGGTGCACCGGCACCTCGGTGCAGTCCGCCTACCGCAACCTGGTCGCCACGGCCGGTCACTGCGTGTACGACACCGAGAGCAACGCCGCCACCCTCGACAAGTGGGTCTTCGTCCCCGGCTACTACCAGGGCAAGACTCCTTGGGGCATCTACGTCGGTAAGCAGGGCTTCACGCACTACGACTTCGACGTGTACGAGGACGGCGACCGCGACTACGCGTTCGTCACCGTGTACAACGGCGTCATCCCGACGTCCGCCGCCTTCGACAAGGACTACGAGAGCAAGGTCTACCCGACCAAGGCTCTGGCTGACGCGGAGAAGGCCAGGCTCGAGGCCGACAAGACCACCGGGTACTCCAACCTGGAGGTCGTGGAGGTCCGCACGCTGAAGCCGGTCGGCACGCCCGGCTCGCAGAAGCTGGCCGCCGACTGGACGGAGTTCCACAAGTACAACCCGTACATCGACCCTGAGGACACCTGGAAGAACCCCGTCAGCGGCACCGGGTTCGACACCAAGGAGATCTCGGACGACGAGTTCCGGGCGCCCCCCGGCCACCAGGCCGACGGCTCCTGGTACTTCAGCCCCGACAAGAAGACGCTGTACTTCTCCAAGAGGGACGGCCGTGGGTACGACTACTTCAAGCGTACCTTCTGGGTGAACATCGACCTGGACTACAAGGTCGTCGGCAAGCTGCTGTCCATCGGTCTCAAGGACGTCGGTCGTCTCGGCGACAACGTCGGCGGCCAGGGTCTGGCGTACAACCAGAAGGTCGGCAAGCCGGTCTTCGTGTTCGGTTACCCGAGCGGGTCGCACCCGGACGGCAACTACGCCTTCTCCGGCAAGACCCTCAAGTGGGCGTACGGCAAGACCTTCGCGGCTTCCGCTTCGGCCATCAAGGCCGAGGAGCTCATCGGCATCAAGTCCAGCTTCACGGGTGAGGGCTCCATCGGCTCCTCCTGGCTGCTGAACTACAAGAGCGCTCGCCGCCTTGGCTACCTGAACGGTGTCACCATCGGTGTCTCCGACACCGACAAGAACAACCGTTACGACACCTCGGTTTCCCCGTACTTCGACGGTGAGACCTACGGCGTCTACAGCGCGGCCAAGAACCTCTGGTCGGGCCGGATCGTCTAGTAGCGATCGGGGAGAACCGGAGGTGCCCCGGTTCGCCTGAGCACAGAAAACAAAGGGCCCGGCCACGCTCGGCCGGGCCCTTTCTGTGTGCTCCGTAGGACGGTCAGGCGATCATTCGCCGAGGCGGTCGGCCACGTCCATCCATTCGAGCTCGGTGCTCTCCTTCAATGCGGCGATCTCGCGCAGTTCCGCGTCGAGCTTGCCGAGCTGTTCGAAGTCACTGGCCGCCGCCGCCATCTGGGCGTGCACCTTCCCTTCGCGTTCGGTGAGCTTGTCCAGCTGCCGTTCGAGCCGCGACAGCTCCTTCTGGAGTTCCCGCTGCTCCTTGGCGGACAGCCCGACCGTGACCGGCGCTTCGGCCACCAGGACCGGCGTGGCGGACGCCGCGCGCGCCGACAGCGCGTTCCCGGCCGCCCGGCGCTCCAGGTACTCGTCCACGCCCCCGGGCAGCATCGACAGCCTGCCGTCGCCGAGCAGCGCCACCGTACGGTCCGAGACGCGCTCCAGGAAGTAGCGGTCGTGGCTGACCACCACCAGGGTGCCCGGCCAGCCGTCGAGCAGGTCCTCCAGCTCGGTGAGGGTCTCGATGTCGAGGTCGTTGGTGGGCTCGTCCAGCAGGAGCACGTTCGGCTCGTCCATGATGAGCCGGAGCAGCTGGAGCCGCCGCCGCTCGCCGCCGGACAGGTCGCCGATCACCTTCCACTGGGCGTCGCCCTTGAACCCGAGCCGCTCCAGCAGCTGCGAGGCCGACCACTCCTTCTTGCCGACGGTGATGTACTTGCGGATCTCCTCGACCGTCTCCAGGACGCGGCGGGCAGGGTCGAGTTCGGTGAGCTCCTGGGAGAGGTGGGCGAGTTTGACGGTTCGTCCCTCGACCAGGCGGCCGGAGTCGGGCCGTACCGAACCGGAGAGCAGGCGGAGGACGGTGGACTTGCCGGAGCCGTTGACGCCGATGAGGCCGATTCTGTCGCCGGGGCCGAACTGCCAGGTGCAGTGGTCGAGCACGAGCGGGCCCGCGCCGGGGCCGCCCGCGTGCAGGGTGACGTCCTCGAGGTCGTAGACGGTCCTGCCGAGGCGGGCCGAGGCGAACTTGAGCAGTTCGACGGTCTCGCGCGGCGGCGGCACATCGGCGATCAGGGCTTCCGCGGCGTTGATGCGGAACTTGGGCTTGGAGGTGCGCGCGGGCGGGCCGCGCCGCAGCCAGGCGATCTCCTTGCGCATCAGGTTCTGGCGGCGGTCCTCGGCGGCCTGCGCGATCCGCGCCCGCTCGGCCTTGGCCAGCACGTAGGCCGCGTAGCCGCCGTCGTAGCGCTCGATCGAGGCGTCCACGACCTCCCAGGTCCTGGTGGAGACCGCGTCCAGGAACCAGCGGTCGTGGGTGACCACGATCAGCGCCGACTTGCGCGCCGCCAGGTGCCCGGCCAGCCAGGCGATGGCCTCGATGTCCAGGTGGTTGGTGGGCTCGTCGAGCACGATCAGGTCGTCGTCGCCGATCAGCAGCCGGGCCAGCGCGGTCCTGCGCCGCTCGCCGCCGGACAGGGCGCCCGCGCGGGCGGACAGCTCGATGTCGCCGAGCAGGTTGGCCAGGATCTCCCGGATCGAGGCGTCGCCGGCCCATTCGTGCTCGGCCCTGCCGCTCAGCACCAGCTCCTGGACGGTGGCGTCGGCGGCGAAGTCGTCCCGCTGGGACAGCACGCCGACCCGCAGGTTGCGGGTGTGGGTGACCCGGCCGCTGTCCGGCTTCAGCCGACCCGCGATGATCGAGATCAGCGTGGTCTTGCCGCCGCCGTTGCGGCCGACGACGCCGATGCGATCGCCCTCCTCGACGCCGAGCGAGACGCCGGAGAGCAGGGGTTTGGGACCGTAGGCGTGGGAGACGGATTCAAGATTGACCAGATTCATCGCCCGGTAAGCCTATCTAGACCACCACGGCTCCGGGGACCGGTCCGTACGCGCTGACCACCTGGTGGCAGACCCGGCGCAGGGACACCGACAGGTCCAGGGCGTGCTCGGCGGATTCGGCGAGGAACGCGCAGGTCGGCCCGGAGCCGGAGACCAGCGCGCCGAGCGCGCCCTGCTCGCGGCCCTCGTCCAGGGTCCGGGCCAGGCTGCGGCGCAGCATGATCGAGGCCGGTTGCAGGTCGTTGACCAGGGCCCGGCCGAGGCTCTTGGGGTCGCCGTCGCGCAGGGCGTGGGCGAGCGGCTCGCTCAGCGCGGGCCAGCCGGCGCGCTCCCCGGCGGCCTCCCTGAGCCGGTCGCACTCGCGGTAGACGGCGGGCGTGGACAGGCCGGCGTCGGCCAGCGCGAACACCCAGTGGAAGGTCCCGGAGACCGGGAGCGGGGTCAGCATCTCGCCGCGCCCGGTGCCCACGGCGGTCCCGCCGAGCAGCGCGAACGGCACGTCGCTGCCCAGGTCGGCGGCGATGTCCGACAGGTCCTCCCGGGACAGCCCGAGACCCCAGAGCCGGTCGCAGGCCACCAGGGCGGCCGCCGCGTCCGCGCTGCCGCCGGCCATGCCACCCGCCACCGGGATGGACTTGCGGATCACCAGCTCCGCCCCGTACGACCGGCCCGCTCGGGCGGCGAGCGCGCGGGCGGCCCTGATCGCCAGGTTGCTCTCGTCCAGCGGGACCTGACCGGCCGGGTCGCCCACCACCCGGATCGAGAGCCGGTCCGACTCGGCCGCGGTGACCTCGTCGAACAGGGAGACGGCATGGAAGACGTTCACCAGGTCGTGGTAGCCGTCGTCGCGCAGCGGCCCCACCGACAGCTGCAGGTTGACCTTGGCCGGCACACGTACGGTCACAGATGACGTCACGGCATCCGAGCCTAACTGACCTGCTGCTACGCCCGGCAAACGATCACCATAAATTGGGGCGAAAGCCGTACACGGAACGGTACGGTAACGGCAACGTGCGGTTCACGGGGAGTGCACATCGACGTCAACTCGGTCAGCGCGCCGCTTTCCTCGAGCGATCCGGCGCAAATCGGGCCGTACAAGCTGCTCGGACGGCTCGGCACGGGCGGGATGGGGACCGTCTACCTGGGGCGGTCCGCCGGTGAGCATGGCGACCGGCTGGTCGCGGTCAAGGTCGTCAAGCGGCAGTACGCGGTGGACGAGGACTTCGGCGTGCGCTTCCAGACCGAGGTGGAGCACGCCCAGCGGGTGGCCTCGTTCTGCACGGCGCTCGTGCTGGCGCAGGGGAAGACCGAGGACGGCCGGCCGTACATGGTCACGGAGTTCATTCCGGGGACGCCGCTGGACCGGCAGATCGCCACGTACGGCGCGCTGGAGGCGGGCACCCTGCACGGGGTGGCGTTCGGCGTGGCGGCCGCGCTGACGGCCATCCACGCCGCCGGGCTGGTGCACCGGGATCTCAAGCCGGCCAACGTGATCCTGTCCATGTCCGGGCCCCGGGTGATCGACTTCGGGATCGCCCGCGCGGTGGACGCCACCCACGGGCACACCGAGACCGGCGAGGTCGTCGGGTCTCCTGGCTGGTGGGCGCCGGAGCAGTTGCAGGGGCGGGTGGTCACGCCCGCCGTGGACGTCTTCACCTGGGGCTGCCTGGTCGGCTTCGCGGGCAGCGCGCGGCATCCGTTCGGCGAGGGCGACCCGATGGTCCTCGCGCACCGGGTCCTGGAGTCGGAACCCGATCTGGACGGCCTGCCCGCTCCCCTGGACACCCTCGTCCGGCGCGCCCTGCACAAGGAGCCCCGCCACCGGCCCTCCGCCCAGGAGCTCCTGCTGGCCCTGGTCGGCGGGCGCGAGGATCCCAGTACGGAGGTCATGGCCTGGGACCCGCCGGAGAACATCCAGCAGCCCCCACCTCCTCCGCCAACCCCGCGCCGCCGGCGGAGATGGCCGTACGCCGTCCTGGCCGGGCTCCTGGTCCTCGGCGCGGGTCTGTACCTCGGCTTACGGGAGGGCGGCACGCCACAGGCGGCGGCCCCGGAGCGCCTCCACGACATCGGCCGCCGCATCGTCGTCCAAGACGTCCACATGATCGTCAAACCGCCGGACTGCCGTCCCGCCGCCGAGGGCGCCTCCTGCGCCATCACGTGGCTCCTGCTCAACATGGGCGGCGCCACCGCCCAGCTGTCGGCCTACCCCCACCTGGTGGACGACCAGGGCTTCGGCCACACCGCGACCTCCCCGCCCCCGCCGGACCGGCTCCCGCCGGGCGACCGTCTCACCCTCACGGCCGAGTACGCGCTCCCCGACGACCGCACTCCCGCCACCCTGACCGGCTCCCTGGTGGCCGGCGGCGGCGAGCTGGAGGTCCACCTGTGAACGCGGCGGGCTTACGCGTGAGAAAGAGAGCGGCGGCCCTGGTGGGGGCCTTGATCCTCGGGTTGCTCGGGGCGGGTTCGCCGCCGGCCGGCGCCTGCGCGAAGGCGCCCGCCGACTTCACCGGGGACGGCGTCAACGACGCCTTCGTGACCGATCCGGTCACGTCGGGCAGCGCGCTGGAGGGACGCTCCTACGTGCTGGTCGGGCCGGTGCTGAACGCCCAGGTGAAGCAGCTGGACCAGGGCGCGGGCTGGACCGCCAAAGCCGGCCATCTGGACGGCGACAGGTGCCTGGACGTCGTGGTCTCCAATCCGTACGCCTCCGGGGTGGTGGACGGAAGGACCGTGCCGGGCGCGGGGGTCGCCTACGTCTACTGGGGTGGGGCGATGGGCGGGCCGCGGCTGGAGCTGAAGGCGCCCTCGCCCCGGGGCAACGCGCACTTCGGCTGGTCGCTGGCCATCGCGTCGGGGACGGTCGCGGTGGGGGCTCCGCACGAGGACGCCGACGAGGTCGCCGACTCCGGGGCGGCGTACGTGTTCCGGTTCGACGGGCGCAAGCCCGGGGAGCCGCAGCGGATCACCCAGAACTCGCCGGGGGTGCCGGGGAACGCGCAGGCCGGGGACATGTTCGGGTGGTCACTCGCGTACACGCGGCTGGGCGGGAACGCCTCGGCCGTGGATCTGGCGATCGGGGCGCCGTTCGAGGACCGGGAGGAGGCCGGGCAGATCGACACGGGGTCGGTCACGCTCGTGTACGACGTCGCGACCAGGCCGTGGACCTACCGGGGTGTCGGCTGGGACATGTCGACGGTGGAGGCCGGGATGGATTCCCGGTCCGGCGATCATTTCGGGCATTCACTGGCGTTCGGGACCTACGCCGGCAAGGGGTACCTCGCCATCGGAGCACCGGCCGCGGACCTGGACGGCGTACGGGATTCGGGGCTGGCGTTGCTGTTCGAGTCGACGTCCGGGGATCCGCGGCTCATCAGGACCCTGCACGAAGGGGCGGTGGGCATCGGGGACACGCCTGAGGCGGGGGACATGTTCGGGCACGCCCTGGCGTTCATGGGGCCGACCCTGCTGGTCGGGGTGCCGGGGCAGAGCGAGCTGCGACGGCCGGAGAGCGGGACGATCCAGGCCATCCCCATCGACTCGACCGAGGTCAGCCGGCTGATCCGGCTGGCGGAGGGACGGCCGTACGACCATTTCGGGTGGAGTCTGGCGCGGACGGGGGACGGGTTCGTGCTCGTGGGCGTACCGGATCGGGGGGCGACCGGGGCGGTGGCGGTGGTGTCGGTGCTCGGGGAGCGGCCGCGGCTGCTCACGCCGGAGGGGGACGCGCTGGAGTTCGGGGCGGCCGTCACCGGGTAGGGCGGTGCTCCGCGATTCTGGCGAAATCGTGGACGTCGAGCTGTTCGCCGCGTTCCGCCGGGTTGATGCCTGCTTTGGTGAGGGCTTCTTCGGCGGCGGCAGCCGTACCGGCCCAGGAGGCGAGGGCGGCGCGGAGGGTCTTGCGGCGCTGGGCGAACGCGGCGTCCACGACGGCGAAGACCTCCTCGCGCGTGGCGGAGGTGGGCGGCGGGTCACGGCGGACCAGGGAGACCAGGCCGGAGTCCACGTTGGGCGCGGGCCAGAAGACGTTCCGGCCGACCGGACCGGCCCGGCGGACGTCCGCATACCAGGCGGCCTTCACCGAGGGCACGCCGTAGATCTTGGAGCCGGGAGCGGCGGCGAGACGGTCGGCGACCTCGGCCTGAACCATGACCAGCCCGCGCCGCAGGGACGGCAGGATCTGCAGCAGATGCAGCACCACCGGCACCGACACGTTGTACGGCAGGTTCGCCACCAGCGCGGTCGGCTCGGCGGGCAGGTCCTCCGGGCCGATCCTGAGCGCGTCCGCGGGCACCACGGAGAGTCGGCCGGCGTGCTCGGGGGCCATCTCCGCGACCGTCAACGGCAGCTGCTCCGCCAGCACCGGATCGATCTCCACCGCCACCACCTGGGCGACCTCGCCCAGCAGCGCCAGCGTCAGCGACCCGAGACCGGGACCGATCTCGATCACCACATCCTCCGGCGTGACCCCCGCCACCCGGACGATCTTGCGGACCGTGCCACCGTCGATCACGAAGTTCTGCCCGAGCTTCTTCGTCGGACGGATGTTCAGTCTCTCCGCGAGAGAGCGCACTTCGACGGGCCCGAGCAAACTCATGCGTCCAGTCTCGTGCATGCGAGCGTGCCGAATTACCTGTTGCCCCCCGGTTGAGAACATCCAAGCTGAACTCTGCGGCGAACATCCCATGTACGAAGGGAGGCAACGGTGGATAACGTGGGCGCGCAACTCCAGGCTGTAGGAGATCCTGCGATGGAACCGACCGGCGCCGAGCCGCTCACCCCGCAAGACCCGGCCGCGATCGGCCCTTACCGGCTGCTGGGGCGACTGGGCGAGGGCGGCATGGGCACCGTGTATCTCGCCGTCGCACCCACGGGGCGGCTGGTGGCGGTCAAGGTGGTGAAGGCGCAGTTCACCATGGACGAGGATTTCGCCGCACGCTTCCACGGGGAAGTGGAGAACGCCCGGCGGGTGGCCTCGTTCTGTACGGCGCAGGTGCTGGACAACGGGAACACCGAGGTCGGGCAGCCGTACATGGTGACCGAGTACATCGCGGGGATACCGCTGTCGCGGCAGATCGCGCAGTTCGGGGCGCTCGATCCCGGGCCGCTGCACGGAGTGGCGCTCGGGGTGGCCGCCGCGCTGGCCGCGATCCATGTGGCGGGGCTGGTGCATCGGGACCTCAAGCCGGCGAATGTGATCCTGTCCATGTCGGGGCCGCGGGTGATCGATTTCGGGATCGCGCGGGCGCTGGACGCGACGCATGGGTTCACGCAGTCGGGTGAGCTGCTGGGGAGTCCCGGGTGGTGGGCGCCTGAGCAGGTGCGCGGCGAGGAGATCAGTCCGTGGACGGACATCTTCGCTTGGGGATGTCTGGTGGCTTATGCGGGGAGTGGGCGGCATCCGTACGGGCGGGGGGACGCGGTCACGCTCGCGGCCCGCGTCCTGGGTGGGCGTCCCGATCTCGGTGCGCTTCCGGCTCCCCTGAACGAGCTGGCCCGCCGGGCGACCGATCCCGATCCTTTCCAACGCCCTACCGCTCAGGACCTTCTGATCGCTTTAGTGGGCGGAGCGATTCCGGCGCCTTCTTCGTTGAGTTCTGTTTCGGCGGGGACTCAGCGCACGCTGGTCGCCACCGAGATGCTCAGCGAATCCTGGGAAGCCCCTCCGAACGTCGCCGACGAGCCCGACGTGACTCAGATCCTCGCCCGGACCGCGACTTTCCCCCTCCCACCCACCCCCACAGTCGAACCCCCCACTCCCACCACAACCGAACCCCCAGCCCCGGAGTCTCCCCCAGCGCCGACCCCGTCCCCAGCTCCTCCAGGCCCGGCACCTTCCCCGGCTCCTCCAGGCCCGGCACCTTCTACCCCTCAGTCCAACGCTCCGGCGCCTTCCTCAGCTGCCTCGGGTCCCGCACCCTACGCCCCCGCGCCTTCCGGCCCTCAGCCCAGCGCTCCGGCGTCCTCGCCAGCTGCCTCCGGCCCTGCGCCCTATGCCCCCGCACCCACCCCGGGTGCCGCCGGCGCTGCGCCCTACCCTCCTTCACCCACCCCGGGCACCCCCGGCGCTGCGCCTTACCCCCCTTC
>NZ_BOOA01000027.1 GCF_016862995.1 Acrocarpospora phusangensis | reverse complement strand
GCCGATCCACGCGCCGTTCGTGCCCAGCTTCGACCTGGCCGGGTTGCAGGTCCAGTTCGACGGCGGCGCCGTTCAGATCGGCGGCGGCCTGGAGAAGGTGCCCGGCTCCTCCCCGGTCGAGTACACCGGCGATCTGACGATCCAGATCGCCGAGTTCGGCGTGACCGCGTTCGGCTCGTACACGACGGTGAACGGGCAGCCGTCCCTGTTCGCGTTCCTGTTCCTCGACGCACCGCTCGGCGGGCCCGCGTTCTTCTTCGTCACCGGGCTGGCGGGCGGCTTCGGCTACAACCGCAGTCTGCAGCTTCCGGACATCTCGGGAGTGGCCGACTTCCCGCTCGTCGCCGGCGCGATGGGCAAGCTGGACTCGGCGACCACCCAGCAGCAGCTCGATCACTTCATCAAGCTGATGCCGAACGAGGATTGGCTGGCCGCCGGCGTGCGGTTCACCTCGTTCGAGATGGTGCGGTCGTTCGCGCTGCTCACCGTGGCGTTCGGCACGCGGACCGAAATCAGCCTGCTCGGCGAGTCGACGATCAGCGTGCCCACCGGCGCGACCACTCCGGTGGCCGTGGCCGATCTGGTCCTGCTGGTCGACCTCTCGCCGTCCAGCGGTCAGCTGGCCGTCAACGCGCAGCTCACCCCCCGTTCCTACGTACTGGATCAGGCGGCGCGCCTGTCGGGGGGGTTCGCCTTCTACGTGTGGTTCGCGCCCAGCCCGCAGGCCGGTGACTTCGTCGTCACGCTCGGCGGCTACAACCCGTACTTCACGCCGCCGTCCCACTACCCGCAGCAGGTGCCGCGGCTGGGGTTGAGCTGGCAGGTATCCGACGAGCTGTCGGTCACCGGCGGGCTGTACTTCGCCCTCACCCCGTCGGTCCTGATGGCCGGCGGCTACCTGCGGGCGACCTGGAACAGCGGCGACCTGTCGGCCTGGTTCGACGCCCAGGCGGACTTCCTCATCAGATTCAAGCCCTTCCAGTACGAGATCTCGGTGAGCGTGAGCATCGGGGTGTCGTTCACCCTGCACCTGCTGGTGGTCACCCAGCGGATCACCCTCCAACTGGGCATCGGCCTGACGCTGTGGGGACCGCCGTTCGGCGGCACCGCCCTCGTGGATCTGTCCATTTTCTCGTTCACCATCGCCTTCGGCGCGGGACAGCCGCCGCCGCCGGACGATCTCAGCTGGCCCGACTTCCGGAAGTCGTTCCTGCCGCCGGCCAACGCCTCCGAACGCCACGCCGCCGCGGCCGTCACCGTGTCCCCCGGCACGGTGACGCCCACCGACAGCCTGGTCACGATCAGCGCGGCGGACGGCCTGCTGGGCACGGCGCGGCAGGCAGACGCCACCGTGTGCGTCGTGTCGGCGGCCTCGCTGCGGGTCGCGGTCGCCACGCAACTGCCGTCGACCAGTGCCACCGTCGTCGCCGGCGACACGGTGACGCCGTCCGGCGCCTGGACCGATCAGCTCGGAGTCGGCCCGATGGGCGCCGCCCCCGGCGCGCTCGACTCCGTGCTCACGATCGGCATCACGCGTGGCGGCAAGCCCGACCCAAGCCGCTGGACCGCGGCCGCCACCACCGGCGGCGTCCCCAAAGGGCTGTACCTCAACACGAGCAACCAGATGCAGACCGACGGGACCGTCGGCGGCGCGCTGCTCGGCGTGGTGCTGACACCCAGCCCGCCGACCGGCGGCAGCACCACGCCGGTGCCGGTGGAGGAACTGCTCGTCGACGACCCGCCGCACCGCGACTTCGGCTGGTCTCCGGTGACGCCGCCGGACGGCGACACCTTCGACCAGCACACGGCCATGTCGCGGATGCAGTCGTCGCTGACCGATCGCGGCGTCGCCCAGGCGCGCCGCGATCTGCTCGCGGCGCTGCGCGACCAGGGCCTGGCGGTCGACGCCGACGTCGACGTGGCCGATTTCGCCGCGAACGCACTCGGTCTTATGGCGGCGCCGCCCCAGCTGCGGCTGCTCGGCGAGGAGGTCCGATGAGCGCGGACGAGGGCTCCATCAGCTTCGTTCAGTACCTGCTGCCCGCCCTGGAGGACGGCGAGTACACGATTACGGCCACGCAGGCCGTCAACGTGAACGGCCAGAGCGAGTCGCTGCGGGCGACCCAGTCCTTCTTCGTCACCGGCATTCGCTACCAGCTCGACGACAGCGGTGTGAACAGCGTGTTCCCGCCGCCGGGCAGCCAGGGCGAGTTCGACAACACGCTCCCGCACGTCGTACTGACCGACCCGACCCTGCCCTGGCAGCGCGAGCCCGGCGGGATCGCGACCCGGACGGGCTGGCTGGCGCTGCTGCTCTTCGACGAGCAGGACCCGCCGCCGTCACCACGGGCGATGACCATCGCCGACCTGGTCAGCGGCGGCGACGTGTTCGTCCCGCCGCGCACCCCCGAACTCGGGGAGCAGGCCTCGGATCCGGTCACGGTCATCGACGTCCCGGTCGGCCGGTTCGCGCAGATCGCGCCGTCGCCGGCCGACCTGACCTGGCTGGCGCACACACGGCTGGCCTCCCCGGCGGCGAAGGCGACCGACGGCGACACCCCGCCGGCGGCCGAGTTCGCCGTCGTCTTCGGCAACCGGCTGCCCACCTCCGGACACACCAGCACGGTGTTCCTGGTGTCCCTTGAGGGTTATGGACCTTACCTGCCCTCCGACGACGGCGTTCTCCCGGCCGCCGTGCCGCCCGCGGCCCAGACGGTACGGCTGGCGGTGCTGCGCAGCTGGACGTTCTTCGCCACACGGCTAGAACAGAGCTTCCAGGGCATTTTGCAGGCGCTGGACATGAACCCGGCCGCCCTCCAGCTCCCGGCGCCACCGGGCACGCCGGTCTCGCAGGCGCTCGGCATGGGCTACACCGCGATGAACCACACGCTGCGCGACGGCGGCGGCACGGTCTCCTGGTATCGCGGGCCGCTGCTGCCGCTCGGGGTCGCGCCCGCGGCGGCCGTCCACGCGCAGGCAAGCGATGAGCTGCTCCGCTACGACCCCGGCACCGGGATGTTCGACGTGAGCTACGCCGCCGCGTGGGAGCTGGGACGGCTGCTCGCGCTGCACGACCGCGGCTACGCCACCGCACTGTTCCGTTGGAAGCTGACCGTGACCCAGCAGGCCGCGAACCAGCTCGAAGAGGAGATCGTGGATCAACTGCTACCCCCGCTGTCCACCGACACCGATCAATCCCTCCCGCCGGCCCACCGCCGGCTCGCCCGGGTCATCCGCGACGTGGTCGGCCCGGCGGCGGCACAGCTCACGGAGAACGGGGGCCGATGATGCCACGCGAGCTGCCGGGGTTCGTCGGCCGTGAGGCGCTGCGCGCCCGCATCGCCGCGACATCGGGCGTCACCGCCGACCCAGAGCCGGGTACGGACGAGTATCAGGTGATCGACTGGCTGACCCGGCTGCACCTGCTCCATGGAGTGCCGTTCGCCTACCTCGTGCCGGACATCCGGATGCTGCCGATGGAATCGATCCGGTTCTTCCAGGTCGACAACGCCTGGGTGGAGGCACTGCTGGACGGCGCGTTCAGCGTCGGCGCCACCCGGGCCACCGCCGACGCCGGCGAGGCGCTGCGCGCCGCCGCCGTCCCCGCCGCGCGCGCCCGGCTGGGCCGGGTCCGCGCCGATCTGCTCGGCGACCAGGCGCCCGCGGCGGCTCCGGAAGCGATCAGCGGTTTCCTGCTCCGTTCCGCGGCGGTCTCCGGCTGGCCCGGTCTGGAGGTCCGCGGCTACGCCGATGCCGACGCCACGCAGCCGTTGCCGCTGCTGCGCCTGGAGCGGATGGCTCCCGCGCTGCTGCTGTGCCTGCTCGGCGGCGTACTGCGCCGGGTGGAGTTGCGCGAGCCACCGGAGGGCGTGCACTTCGGGCTGGATCCCGCCTCCGGCGGCGGCTGGCAGAAGCAGCTGCGCTACGCCGCCGGTCCCGGCACCGGCGGCTTCATCGACGGAGCCGTGCAGCCGGTCACCCTGCGCGCGGGGAGCACCACCGTCGTCAAGACCGCCGCGCTCGCCCAGGCCATGTCCTCGCGGGTATGGCCGTCGCCGACTCCGGCGACGGAGTTCAGCGCCGCGCAGTTCGGGCTGGAGATGGTGGAAGGCGTCCAGTCGGTCAGCTTCGAGACGGGGAGTTGAGCATGCCGAGGCGCTCGTTTCGGAAGGAAAAGCCGGACAAGCGGCGCAGGCGCCCGTTCCGCCGGCGTCGGGACGCGGAGCCGAGCCCGCCGACGCTGATCGTCTCCATCGACGTGGACGCGCTCTGCGTCGGCAGGCCCGACGTGGACGGGCAGGATCCCGGCGGCGTCGCGATGACGCTGGGACCGACTGCCGACTTCTCGGCGCTGCCGTACGTGGCCGACCGGGTCACGCACAACCGCGGGCCGTACATCAGCGCCGACGTGCTGGCCGGCTCGGTCCCCTTCGGAGGCGCGGTGCCCTTGGCGCAGGGCGTCCATCTGCACTGGGCCCTGCCCGCCGGGCTCAGCCACGCGATCGCCGGCGCCGACGGGCGGCAGGATTTCCCCCCGGTGCCCGAGCGCTGGCTGGTGACGCGCATCGTCCTGGACGTGGCCGTCGCGAGCCGGCCGACGGTGTCCACGCGGAGCTGGGTGGTGGAAAGCGACCGGCTGTCGGCGACGCCCACCGCCACGCCCGGCCGGCCCCAGCCGACCGTGCCCATGCAGCCCACCCCCGGGCAGAACTTCCGCTATCTCGGCGCGTCGTTCGACCTCGCCTCCTGGCGTGAGACGGGCGGAGCGGCGGAACGCCTGACCGGCCTGACCGCGATGGGCTACGGCCAGCCCACGTTTGCCGGGTACTACCCCAACTCCTGCACCAGCTTCGGCTTCCTCGACACGCTCGCCGACCTGACCGGCTACCGCCCCGCGAGCAGCACGATCAGCTACCACGTGGCGGGCTGGTACGGCGACGCCGCGAACGACCCGATGCGCACCGGGAAAATCGTGCCCGGGAGCAACCGATACGGCTGGACCTGGGACGGGACCGTCGCGCCCGCCGCGACGGTGTGCAGCGGCGTGGTGAACGGCATCAGCTGGGATCCCGCCCGGCAGTATCTGGACGACGCGCCGCGGCCGCTCACGGTCGCCGTCGCCGACACCGGCCCGGAGGCGCTGTCCGCGCTGATGGCGGCCGCCGCGCCGGGGTCCCCGGCGGCCGGCGACACCGAGCGGCTGCTCAACGCGCTGCAGTTCGGGCTGCTGTCCAAGAGCGCGCAGGTCGACTCGCAACCGAGTTTCGAGCAGGCGATGCACGATGCCGGCTTCGCGGCGGGCGGAGGCGGGTCGGTCTGGAGCGTCGTCACGGTGGACAAGACCGCCCAGGGCGGGGAGGTCCCCCTGCCCGCCCAGCTCGCCGACGACCTCAGCGCGCTGAACCTGCTCCAGCTGCGGGCGGACACGCTGACCCACGAACTGCGGACGCGCCGTCAGCAGCTGTTCGCCGACTGGTACAAGAACCTCGTCATCCGCTACCAGCCCGATCTGGCGCCGCCGGAACTGCGCGACCAGCTGGGCACGGTGCAGACCTTTCTCAGCGCGCAGGCACAGGCCATCGCCGCCATCACCCAGACCGGCGGCACCCTCGACACGCTGACGGCCGCCATCGCCACCGCGGCGCAGGCCATCCGGGCCGCCCTGCCCGCGGCTCAATCGCTGCGCGGCGACACCCCGGCCCGGCCGTACCGCGAACCCGCCGAGCCGGTGCTGCTGCTCAGCGGTCCCGACGTGGCCCCGGCCGCCCGGCACCTCGCGGCCGGCCGCGACCTGGGCGGCGCCGGCCTGTCCTGCCGTCTGGACACCGAAGTGGTCACCGCGGTGACGCTCCAGGCGGGAGCGGTTTCCGGCAGCGCCCAGGTCACGGTCCCGGCGACGGCGCTGGCCGCGCTGGCGGCCCTCCCCGATCAGGCGCCCGCCGCACTGCTGCAGGCGCTGCTGCGCGAGGCGATCCTGATCGCACCCGCGCTGCAACCGGCGGTGGCCGCCGCCTGCGCGGCGCAGGGCGGACGGACCAACCCGGCGGTGCTCGACTTCGCCGCCACCGGCAACGTGCTGCGCCAGGCCGCGGTCCAGTTCGTGGCCGGAAATCCGCCGACGAGGGTGAGCTACACGGGCAGCGCGCCGTCCCGCGCGGCGGTGCACGACTGGGCCACGACGCCGTGGCTCCCGCTGCTGCTCCAGTACGAGGTCGCGTTCCGCCCGCTGCAGTACATCGACCCGGTCCGCGGCGGCGCCTACGCGCCGGATTTCGTCAGCGCCAACTTCCAGCTTCCGACCAGCGCGGTCGACCTGGGGTACGTCCATGGCACGCCGCAGGACGAGCAGCTCTACTCCGGCAGCACGCTGCTGGGCGGCCGGACCGGCGCCACCATGGTGGACGAGATCCAGCGCTTCCTGAGCAACACCGGAAACGCCGACCCCGATCTCACCGCGATACTGGGTCAGTTGCAGACGTTGCCGCTGCTCGCCCAGCAGCTCACCGGCGCGGGGCAGGCCATGCTGATGCGGGAGCTGGTGCTGCAGTTGCCGGTCGGCGACCCGCTGGCCGCGCCGCCGCTGGCCAGGTTCACCGCCCAGATCGCCGCCGCGGTCGGGCCGGAGAACAGCGTCGCCCCGCTGCCGGAGGCGAGCTTCAACCCGCTGCGCACCGGCACGCTGTCCATTCGGCGGCTGCGCGTGGTCGACGCGTTCGGCCGGTTCAGGGACTTCGCCGGGCCGTCCGTGCTGCTGTCCGCGTCGCTGACGCCGCCGCCCGCCCTGAACGCGCCGGCCGGCGCCGCCTTCCTGCCGCCGCGGCTGACGCAGCCCGCCCGGCTGCTGTTCCGCTGGCTGGCCGCCGGCGACGACCAAGTGGAGACCAACAGCCACCCGGCCACCACGCCGGTGTTCGGGTGGCTGGTTCCCAACTGGCTCGACCGCGCGCTGGCCGTCTACGCCACCGACGGCACCCCGCTGGGTGAGTTCGCGCTGAGCATCGACGAACGCACGGTGCTGTGGACGCCGGCGCCCGGCGGCGCCTACCCGCACGGGGCGAGCGTCGAGACGGTCTTCGCCGGCCAGAATCCGCACCTGTACGGCATCGCCGTCGCGATCTACGCCGGAGGGGACGCCACGTTCCTCGCGCCGTTCTTCGCGCAGATACGCGAATCGCTCGACTTCACGCTGCCCGCGGAGTTCCGGGAAAGCGCGGAGTCCGCCGTACTGGCCGGCCAGCCGCTCGCCCTCGCCCGTGCCGGGCTGAACCTCGAAGTGCCCGGCGGCACCGCCGCCAGTCAGTCCTGGCCCAGCTTCGTGGCGCGAGTCCTGCACGGCGCGGCGCCGGATGACGCGGGCCTGAGCGCGGTGCGTTTCCCGGTCAGGCTCGGCGACCCGCAGCGCCTGGACGACAGCTTGATCGGCTTCTGGGTGCAGCAAGGCGACGACACCGACTGGCTGTCGTTCTACGCGCCCGCCGCGACCGCGTCCAACGGCGGCGTGCGGCCGCCCGCACAGGACACGGTCACGTTGTCGCCCACGTCCGACGCCGGGGCGGGCACCGTCGTGACCCTGCTGCTCGACCCGCGCGGCGTGGTTCACGCCACCACCGGCGTGCTGCCGGTCGAGCAGATCACGATCCCGCCCGAGCACTATGACATCGCTTCGTTGTCGCTGGCCTTGGCCACCCGCCCGGTGCTGACCGCGTCCAACACCGCGATCATGTCGCTGGCCCTCCCGAAGCAACACGGAGCCTGGAACTGGGTCACCGTCGCCGACGGCCAGTGGAAAGTAGCGCAGACGGCCGACGCGCCATCGTCGGCGACGCTCGACTACACCCCGCAGCAGATCACCGAGGGCTGGCTGGTCATGCCATGAACCAACAGGTAACGGCGGCGCTGAAGAACGCCGACGGCACGTCGAACATCTACATCACCCGGGACCCGACGGTGAACGCGCTGACGCTGACGCTCACCAACGGTTTAGGGGCCCCGATCGTGTTCCCGCCGGGGACGCCGGTAGCCGACGGCAGTCTCCCGGCTGGGCAGTCCGCCATCTACGTCTATCTCAACGGGTACATCGACAACGCCGACATCGCCGCCTTCGAGGTATCCGCACCCGGCTGGAAGGCCGCCACCTTCGCCGACGCGAACGATTTCCAGTATCTGGTCATCGCACCGGTGAGCCAGGTGAGCGTGCCGCAGGGCGGGGCGCTGAGCTTCCGGCTCGGCAACGTGCTGGTGTCGGGCCAGCCGATCAGCGGCAACGCGGACATCGACCTCGCCGGCGCGCAGGGCGTCACCGACGACCAGGCCGACGTGCCGCTGTTCCTCAACATCGCCAATCCGCCGCAGCCGGGGCTGAAGACGCTGCCCCTGAAAATCGACTTCAACCAGCCCTCCGTCTACGCCGGGGTGCCGCAGCAGCTGACCCTGCATCTGGTCAACCCCGGCGACGCGGTGCTGGTCCCCGGCGGCACCGGCGCATGGCAGGGCCACACGCCCACGTTCCAGCTCACCTTCGTCTACGGCGACGGTCCGGGCGCGCTGACGACCGTGCCCGACGCCGCGCAGATCGCCATGAGCATCGGCGACGCCTACGGCAATGTCTGGCAGCCGCCGCAGCGGCACGTCCAGGGCCAGGGCCCGTACTGGATCATGCAGCCCGACCCCGACGGGGGCGGCACGGTGCTCGGCAGCGGCGGGCAGGGCATCATCGAGTTCGCGCTGACCGGCATCGAAGCCACGCTGCCCGGCGGGCTCGACGAGGCGCTCACGCTCGCGTACGTGAGCTGGCACAGCGTCCCCGGCTACAACGACGGCTCCACGACAGTGATCATCACCAAAAAGCCGGGGCCCGAGGTGCTGTCGTTCTCCGCGACGCCGCCGGTGGTCCCATACGGCCAGGCCACCGTGCAGACCGTGCTCACCTGGGCGACCGATCACACCACCGGCGCGCGCTTCGACGCACCCGGGATCGCGTCCGGGCAGAACTTCGCGCCCTCGGGCAGCGGCCCGATCACGGGCGGGATCAGGGTCGGGCTCGGCACCAGGCTGACCCTGATCGCGTACAAGGACATCTCCGGGGGCGAGGGCGATTCCGGCCGCAAGGGCAGGAGCCGAGGGGGGCGGGGCAGGAAGCGGGCGAGCGAGGAGTTGATCGCCAGCGCCGTGCTGGACATCGGCGGTGTGACCCGCGGCGACGTGGCGACCGGCCTGCCGTCACTCGGCGGAATCGTCGTCCCCAAGGGCGCCGGCAAGGCGTTCTTGTTCCAGATCAACATCGGGATGAGGATCACCCAGCCGCTGACCCGCGGCGCCGTCCTCGACCTGGCGACGCTGAAGGTGACGGGCGGGTTCGACGTCGGCCCGATCATTCCGCCCAGCCGCAGCGGCGGCACCCTGATCAATGCCGCCGCGGCCGGTCCCGACGGGAAGACGATCCACCTGATCGCGTCATCGGGAAACGGCGACGTCAGTCGCCTCTCGCCCGACTACTCCATCCTGCCGCTCGACGTCGGCACCGCGCGGCTGGGCAAGCCCGTGGGTCTCGACTCGCTGGCGCCCTCGGGGCAGCCTTCCATTCCGTACATGCTGGTCACCGGAGACGGCAAGACGGTCTTCATCGGGAACAGCGACATGAGCACCCGCCGGCTCTGCGTGGCCGCGCTTGACCCCGCCACCTACGCCGTCAGGAACTCCTGGGTCGCCCCGGCCGACCCGGCGCTCGGCATGGAAGGTGTGGCCGCTGTCAGCCCGGATGGCGGCAAGCTGCTGCTGGCGGGCTTCGGTGGGCTGGCGGTCGTCGACGTCGCGAACGGGTTCGTCACCAAGGACACGCTGTACGTCTCGCAGCGGCTGCGCGTGATGGTCGCCAATCAGGTCGTCACCGCGGATTTCACCCGCGCGTACTGCTTCTGCGTCGACAGCGTCAAGTCACCCGCCCACGGCAGCCTGCTCACCGTCGACATCGACCCGGTCACGGGCGCGCTCGCACTCGTCAGCGACACCCCGCTCGGACTGACCCGGACCGACGGCCCGATCCTGCTGTCCGCGGACGAGGACACGCTCTACCTGAACTCTCAGGCGGGAACCCTGACCGCGATGGACACCGCGACCCTCCAGGCGATCCCGTACGGCTGCGGCGACTTCACCCCGCTGCTCGTGGCCAACGGCTCCGCCCCCGGCATCCTGCTCGCCACCGGCGCCAACGGCGTCAGCACCGACACCATCAGCGTGATCACGATCCACTAGCGCCGGTTCGGAGCCGGTGTTTGACGTCGACGGCGCCTATTTGCCTAACCTGCCTTAACCAACCCCAAGCGGCTGACCAGCAGGTCCCCCGACGGCACGAAGGACACGGCGGACACCCGCCCGGCGCGCCCGGCCGACGCGCTGGTCACCCCCGAGGCCGAACAGATGATCAAGGCTATCCCGGCGACCAACACCCCCGCGGATCACTCGAAATGAAGGATCGCGTGAATTCGGAGCGCGGGCCGCGCCCCTGGGTGCAGTCTGAGGTCCCAGGGGCGCGGCTGCGTCAGTTCGACCGCGACCTTCCCGTGCCTAATCCTTGGGCACGTACAGCCGGATGTTGTCGATGCGGGCCTGGCCCTCACCGACGTTCGTGTACGGCTCACCGATGACGAAGTAGTCGGGGTAGGCCGAACCGGCCGGCCACTGGTTGTCCCACGTCTTGGAGCCGAACGCGCCCCGCGCGGTGTGCGACGTGTTGAACTGGCCGTTGTACTCCTCGGCGTCCACGTTGTAGTGGAAGATCGGGACGTTCGCCCCGACCACGCCGGCGTCGTCGTCGATGAAGCCCCGGGTGAACCGGTAGGTCTGCTTGCCGACGTGCTTGAAGACGCCGCTCACCTCGAGCGTGTAACCCGCCTCGGTGCGCTCGATGGCGAACGCGTAATCCTTGTGGGGCATAAGCTCGGGCTGCAGTTCCACGGCCGACTTCTGCACGCCGGAAACCGGCCGACGGTCGCAGCTGGTCACGAACGTCTGCGACTGACCGAGTGAACCGGTGAAGTAGAGCATGTTCACCGTGGTGCGGTTGCTCTGGTCCCAGGGGTACTTCTCACGGGTCTGCGAGTTACAGACGTCGTAGCCGTTCGTGTTCCGGGACGGGGCCGGGCTGAACTGGTCCATGAGCACCTTGCGGTGCCAGTGGTACATCGCCAGGTTCCGGGGCATCGCCGGGAAGTCCAGGATCGACATGAAGTGGAACGCGTTGTACGCCTCGTTGCTGTCCTCCCGTACGGAGCGGGTGGCGCAGGGGTCGGCCGGTTCGATGTCGTTCGGGTTGCCGACCCAGGGGTAGAACGTCTTGCACTCCCCGAGGGTGTATCCGTTGTACTTGCCGTCGTAGAACAGCGAGCCGTTACGCAAGCCGCCGAAGTCGAGCGTCTTGAGATCGTACTCGATGCGGTAGTACTTCGGCAGCGGCTCAGTGTTGCGGATGATCGCGCCACCTGTGTAGTGAGGCACGATGATCTTGGCGACGGCGCCCACGGTCTCCAGCTTCTCCGTCGTGATCGACGGACGTTCGGCGGTGTCGGTATAGCTGTCGTCGACCCGCCCGCCGCTCTCTCGCGCGGAGAGGGACACCGTGAGCCAGCCGTCCCGGCCGAACTCGGTCTCCTGCCGGTAGGTCCGCATGGTCGCCATCGCCGCGTCGAACTTGGGACCGAGCTGAAGGCGGTAGAGGTCGCCGTTGTCGTCGTTGAAGTCGTCGACCGGCTCGCTGTAGTCGTCGAGCACCCACGGGCTGGCCTCGGTGCGGATCCGCTTCGAGAACGGCTCGTCATACTTGAGCCTCCAGCGCGGGGGGACGGGTTCCGGGTCGGGCGAGGCGGCCGCGCACGGCGGGGTCACTCCGTCGTCCTGGATGATCGTCAACTTCACGCTGTGTAAGGTCACCCCGGCCGAGCCCGCCTCGACGCGGAAGTCGGCGCCGCCGTTCTCGCGGTTGGCGAACCGGGCGTCCATCAGCTCGAAGCCCGCCGTCTTCCACGTGTTCGACCCGGTGCGGTTCACCGAACCCGTAGAGCCGTACGCGCTGCTGGTCGAGTCGTACTGGACGCGGAATGTGGCCCCGCCCTCGTCGAAGTACTCAACCTGCAGGCACGCGACGAACGCGCCATCGAAGGCGACCGCGTCGTCGACCTGGAAGTACATGTGTTCCGCCGGTGCCGAGGTCTGCACGGTCGCGCGTGCGCTCAGCCCGCCAACCGTCACGGGTGCGGTCGTGCCGTCACCCTGCTCGATCTGGCGGAGACCGTTCTCCTCGTTGATCTCGCCCAAGATGATCGAGGCACTGGGCCCGTCCGCGGCGGCCGACGTCGGGCCGAGGACCAGAGATGCCCCCAGGGTGACCACGCTCAGGGCCGCCACGGCCGGGCGACGTCTGCGATTGCGAGTTGTTGCTCTCATTGCGCTTCCTTTTCCGTTGAGCAAGGCGTCCGTTCGTGCCGCTCGGGGCCGCGTGTGAGGCGCGGCCCCCGTCACAGGTGCCGATGTGCGCTGGTTCGGTTCACTCGTCGGTCGCGCTCGCGCGCGGTAACTCCTTCCCGCCACCATTGGTCAGCACGAGCGTCGCGGTCGCACCCGTGCTTCCGGTCGAGTCGTCGACCAGGGCGGCCGTCATGTCCTGGCAGATGAGGGTTGTGGACACGTTTGGCCGTGACCGACACACCTTCGTCGTCGTGGGCGAACCCGACGTGCGCGACGCCGGCGGACGCCACCGTCTTCAGCAGCTCGAACACCTTAATCGCACTCGACTTCCTCGTCGTCGGCATTCCTGTCGTCACCATTCGAATAACTCGAATCCTCTTCGATTTGGTACCTGATCACAGCCTTGATAAATGCGAGACATCTTGTCAAGGGTTTCGATTCGTGGACTTTCCTGGCTGATAGACGGATTCCTCACGGGCATTCGAGAATGTCGAATCGGCGGTTCATCTCGACACCGGCGCGGGCCGTCGATGGTCGGCCACGGTGATGGGCACCGCGGCAAATGGTTACGCCGCTTGTCGCAAGGGGAGACAGATCCCGCCGCACGTCGAGCACGAGCCCGGTCACCGGCAGGCGGCGTTCGAAGGACGTCAGGCGCGCGCTCGCTCGTGCCAACCATGAGGTCCACTCGGTAGACTTGGCCACCAGCTGCTTTGTCAATGACCAGTTACTAAGTGAATCAGAACAATTTGAGGGGCCTTGCATTTGATTATGGAAGGCCTCCAGATCGCTGCAGAGCCGGATTTCCCCGACCTCGTCCGCGCGGCAATAATTCTCCTCCGCAACCCCTATCAGCAGAATTCTTCGAAGGTCGCGGAGACGTGGCGCAAGGCGACCTCAACTGAACCGCCGGAGTTGATCATCTTGGCGCGTAGGGTGGGCCCGTCCATCAAGCAAGCGAACGCCTTCAGCCAGCCCTAAGCCACGCCGCACACCCGATCCCTAATTGCGAGGAGAATTGGTAATGGCGTTCCAGGGTTTATTGATGACGGGCGGCCACGTGCTGGACGTGGCGGGCGTGGAAGTCGTTGCCGTCTTCTCGGTAGTCGGTATTGCTAGCCATGACCGCCTAAGCGACGAAAAGCAGGGCGGGAGCAGGGTGTCGGCGACGGCGACCGCGCCCTTCCCTCGCTGGGCATTCGGCCTCCGGCCGATCCTGGCGAGGAGCGGCAAGCCGCCCCGGATTCCGTACGTGCCACTTTCACTGGGCCAGGACAACGGCCACGAGACGGTCTGGCACGTCTCCGGCCTCGAGACCTCGTCCGCCAGCCAGCGCCAGGCCCCAAGCACGGCGCTAGGCACTGAAAACCGCCGGGCCGCCCGGTCCCCGAGCCGCTGGACCCGCAACTGGTCGGCCAGATCCGGGTACACCGCCGGGGCTGACATCCCCCCACCTGAATGAAGGAACCTCCGGGGGCGCGAGCCAGGAGGGGCGAGACGTCGGTGGCCACGGCGAGGCGTGTGTCACCTCCGTGGGTGCGGTCCCATCGGATCGGCCAACACCGCCATATCGATGATTCCGCCGATTCGCATTTCTCGCGGCCGCCTGTTGACAAACCGCGATGGTAACGTAAACACTGCTGCGAAACACAGCAGCAACATTGCCGCGAACCGATCGCCCCCGTCCCGCCGGGGGTTCCCCCGGTTTTCCCGCCCGGCCTGTGTCCTTCGCTGTTAGCGCAAACACTCTGTTTTCCGCTGTCGAAGGGTGGCCCAATGTCTTTGCGCTCCAACATCACCGCCTCGCTCATGGTCCTGATGAGCTCGCCGAGCACGCGCTCGGCATGGTCCTCCGTCGGGTCACGTACGAGGAGGCCGAGAACGATGAGAACAGGCTTACGCAGGGCGGCGGCCGCCGCCCTGCTGGTCGCCGGTGCCGTCGTCGCCCAACCGGCGCCCGCCCAGGCGGCTCCGGTCACGATCACCAACGGGACCCAGTTCCGTGACACCGCCGGAAACGTCGTGCACGCCCACGGCGGCGGGATGCTGAAGTCCGGCGCGTACCACTACTGGTTCGGCGAGAACCGCAACGCCGACAACACCTTCCGCGCGGTCTCGGTCTACCGGTCCACCGACCTGCTGAACTGGGAGTTCCGGCGCGACGTGCTCACCCGGACCTCGAACGCCGAACTGAACGTCGCCAACATCGAACGGCCGAAGGTCATCTACAACAGCTCCACCGGCCGTTACGTCATGTGGATGCACAAGGAGAACGGCCGGGACTACGGGGAGGCGCGCGCCGCCGTGGCCTCCTCGGCGACCATCGACGGCGACTACACCTACCACGGCAGTTTCCGTCCGCTGGGCCAGCACATGTCGCGCGACATCACGCTGTTCAACGACGGCGGCACCGCGTACATGATCTCCGCGGCGGACGAGAACTACGACCTGCACATCTACCGGCTCACCGCCGACTACCTGAACGTCGCCTCGCTGGTCGGCAACTTCTGGAACGACGCCCACCGTGAGGCTCCGGCGATGTTCAAGCGGGGCTCGACGTACTTCCTGCTGACGTCCGCGGCCACCGGCTGGAACCCCAACCAGGCGAAGTACGCGACGGCCTCCAGCGTCTCCGGCCCGTGGAGCGGATGGACCAACACCGGCGACGGCACGACCTTCGGCTCCCAGCCGGCGTACGTGCTGCCGGTGCAGGGCACCTCGACGACGAGCTACCTCTACCTGGGCGACCGGTGGGCGGGCGCGTGGGGCGGCCCGGTGAACGACTCCCAGTACGTCTGGCTGCCGATCACGTTCCCGTCCGCGACGAGCATGAGCCTGAGCTGGCACCCGCAGGTCACGATCGACGCCGCCACGGGCACGGTCACGGGCTCCGGGTCCACGCCGTCGTACCGGATCACGGCCCGGCACAGCGGCAAGGTGATGGACCTCGTCGGGGCGTCCATGGCCAACAACGCCGAGGTCAAGCAGTATCCGTGGAACGGCGGCGGCAACCAGCGGTGGCAGTTCCAGGACGCGGGCGGCGGCTACTTCCGCCTGGTGAACCAGAACAGCGGCAGATGCCTGGACGTGTCGGGCGGCTCGACCGCCGACGGCGCGAACGTCATCCAGTACACCTGCGGCGGAGCCACCAACCAGCAGTGGCAGTGGGCCGCCACCGGCAGCTACTTCCAGCTCAGGGCCCGCCACAGCGGCAAATGCCTCGACGTCACCAGCGCTTCCACCGCCGACGGAGCCGACATCCAGCAGTACACCTGCGGCACCGGCACCAACCAGCAATGGACCCGCACCCAATCCTGAGCCCTGACCGGTCGGCTGCGACAAGAGGCATCGCTATGAACAGACTCGCAACCCCTCGCACCCCCATCCGCCGTCACGTCGGCGCCGCTTTGGCGACGGCCGTCGTGGTACTGCTCGCGTTGTGCCAGTCGCTGGTGGTCGCCGGCCCGGCCGCCGCCGTGACCGTCACCGGCTCCGGTCGTGCCGCAGCGGCACCCGGGCCGTCCTTCACCAACCCCCTCGTGGGAACACCCAACAGCGCGGACCCGTCGATCGTGTACAGCGGCGGCAACTGGTACTACGTGGCCACGACGTGGTCCTCGAAGATCATCATGCGCAGGTCGTCCACCATGGCCGGCTTGAAGACCGCAGCGGAGACCACGGTGTTCACCCTGGCCGCCGGGCCCGGCTGCTGCACGATGTGGGCACCGGACCTGCAGTGGATCAACAACCGGTGGTACCTGTACTTCTCGGCCGAGGCGTCGCCGGGCCAGGGTCAGCGCCGGACCGGCGTGCTGGAGAGCTCCGGTACGGACCCGATGGGCCCGTACACCTACCGGGGAATCCTCAACCTGGAGCCCAACAACGGGTGGGCGATCGACGGCAGCGTGGTCCGGTTCAACGGCCACGTGAACCACTTCGTCTACTCCGCATTCCGCGGTGGGGAACAGGGGCTGTTCATCGCCCCGATGTCGTCGCCGACCCAGGTCTCGCGGAACGGAGTTCGGATCTCGTCCCCGACGCTGTCGTGGGAGCGGCAGGGCGGGGCGGTCAACGAAGGCCCTTACGCCGTATACAACGCCGGAAAGACATTCCTGACGTACTCGGCGAGCTCCTGTCAGACGCCTGACTACAAGCTCGGCATGCTGACCTGGACCGGTGGCGACCCGATGTCGCCCAGCTCATGGACGAAGAAGTCCACGCCAATCTTCCAACGCAACGACGCCAACGGCGTCTACGGCCCGGGCCACGCGTCCTTCGTCAGGTCACCCGACAACGCCGAAACCTGGGTCGTCTACCACGCGAACGCCTCCGCCGGCCAGGGCTGTGGCACCACCCGCACCACGCGGGCTCAGAAGATCAACTGGAACTCGGACGGCTCGCCCAACCTCGGCGTGCCGGTCCGGACCGGGACCTCGATCGCGGGTCCCTCCGGCGACTCGTAACACCCCTTGTGGCGCGGTGGGACGCCCGCGGCAAGGGCGTCCCACCTGCCAATCCGCTGTACGCCGCCGTTACGTAGCCGCCGGTCCTGCTGCTGGAGCAGCACGATGCGGCCCGGACGTACGTCAGCGAGTTCGACCCGGGAATTCAGATCTAGTGATTGGACATTCCATGGCACTGATCATGGCGTCTGATGGTTACTCATCAGGACCATCGCGCAGCACTCGGTCGCTGCGCCGGTTGCTGATCGCCCTCGTGGTGGCCGCGCTCACCGCAGTGGCAAGTCTCGTCTCCGCGCCGCCGGCCGATGCCGCCACCCGCCAGTTCCGCGGCATGAACTGGGCCGTGCTGGGTGACAACTTCAGCACCGGCACGCTCGTCGTGCAGGGCCTGAGTCAGTCCGACAGCAACGCGACCGTACGGGCCAAGGCCAACGCTCTCTACGACGACATGGCCTCCACCATGGGGGTCAACACCGTCCGGCTGCCCATCAACACGCACACTGTGGCCAACACGACCTGGTGGAACGCCTATCGCGGCGCCATTGACGCCGCCACCGCCCGTGGATTCAAGGTCATCCTCGCCTACTGGGAGGACGGCGCCGCCTCCGGCGGCAAGATCACGAACATCGCCGCATGGAACACGATGTGGTCCAGCGTGACCAACACGTACGGGTCGAACAGCAACGTCTACTTCGAGCCGATGAACGAGCCGCACGGCTACACATCGGCGGACTGGCGCAACGTCGCAGCGAACTGGCTCAGCTACCACACCTCGGCAGTGCCCGGCAGGGTGCTCATCGGCGGCACCGGCTACAGCCAGGACCTGCGGGACGTCTGCAACGACAGCCGCTTCAACTCGACGCTGCTGTCCTTCCACCACTACGCCTTCTTCTACAGCGCGATGACGTACGACGCCTTCCGAAGCCACATCCAGACGCGTCTGGGCAACTGCGCCTCCCGCGCGGTCGCGACCGAGTTCGGCGCGCCGATGTCCACTGGCCTCAACTACGGCGACGCGAACAGCACCGACAACTTCGTGCGCCACATCCGCGCCATGGCCCAGGTCATGCGTGACAACCAAATGGGCGGCACCTACTGGCCCGCCCTCGGCGGCAAGCCAACCGGAAGCCTCGGCTACGACCACTACTCCATGTACGCTCTCAGCGCCAGCGGCACGAATCTCAACTTGACGGTCCGCAACACCTCCGGCGCTGACCGAATCCGGTATGCCTGGGGTGACACCATCGGCGGCTCCACTCCTCCGCCGGCGTCGGGGACGGTCTACAGGATCAATGTGCGCCACAGCGGCAAGGCCATGGACGTCCAGCAACCGAACACCGACAACGGTGCGCGCGTCGGCCAGTACACCTACGGCGGCAACGCGTGGCAGCAGTGGCAGTTCCAGGACGCCGGCAGCGGCTACTGGCGCATCATCAGCCGCCACAGCGGAAAGTGCCTTGACGTGGTGAGCGCTTCAACCGCCGACGGCGCCGAGCTCGCCCAGTACACCTGTGGCACCGGCACCAACCAGCAGTTCCAGATGGTCGCCAACGGCAGCTACTTCCAGCTCCGGGCACGACACAGCGGCAAATGCGTGGACGTACCGTCCGCATCGACCGCGGACGGCGTGATCCTCAAGCAGTATCCGTGCAACACCGGCACCAACCAGCAGTGGTCGCGCACGGCCGTCTAACGGTCGTCTCGACGTGATCTTCTCGTTCGGGCGTGGTGGTGCGTCGCCTAATGCGTCCGCAGACATCTAGAAATCCGTTACGAATTCAGAATGAGAGCATATGAGAAGCTACATCGCTCAGCTTTCTCCCCGCTTCCGCTGGCTGGCGGCGCTCACGGGCATTCTCGCCGCCCTTCTCGGAAATCTGGTCATCGCCCAACCGGCGTCCGCGGCCACGACGCTGATCTATGCGACGTTCAAGGGTGACTCGGCGGCCGACCAGGAGCTGTGGATCTACCAGTCCACCAACGGCGGCACGAGCTACAGCGTTCTGTACGACACCAACTTCCGGGGCCCGACCGGTGTGCTCCGCGACCCGAGCATCATCAAGCGGGGCAGCACCTACTACATCGCCTACACGTGGCAGTCCTGGACGACGAACTCGACCTACTTCGCCGTCGCGCGCAGCACGAATCTGCAGAGCTGGACCAACATCGCCACCGTACCCTCCGGGATCAGCAACACCAGGTTCACGTGGGCGCCCGAGTTCTACGTCGAGGGCAACACCGTCAACATCATCGCGAACGTCGCGCAGACGACCTGCTCCAACTGCTTCCGCCCCTACGTCTACACGGCGCAGAACGGTGACCTCACCTCGTGGAGCGGACCGCAGCAGATGTGGGGCCTGGGCACCAACCACATCGATGTTTATGTGGTGAAGTCGGGCAATACGTGGCACGCGTTCGTCAAGAACGAGACGACCAAGTACATCGAGCACTGGACCAGCACGGACAGGCTCACCGGCGGCTGGATCAACCGGGGCAACCTGTTCAGCTCGGGCTACGAAGGGCCATCCCTGGTCCGCATGGACAACGGCCAGTACCGCATGTACATCGACAAATACACCAACGGCGGGATCTGGACCGCGACCAGCTCCGACCTCAACTCCTGGAGCGGTCTGAGCTTGGTCGGCTGCTCCGGCTGCCGCCACGGCACCGCAATTCCGAAGTAACATCCGTTTCCACCGTAACGCTCCTGAAACACCTTCCCTTCATCCCCCAACATCGTGAAGCAAGGGAGGCACTGTTGATGAGACGTTTCACCTCCTCACTCCGCACCATCGCGGCCGAGGTGGCGAGCTTGCTGACGGCAACCTCAGCCACTGTCTTCATCGGACCCACGGCAGTCCTCGCCGCGGCCCCTACGGTGAGCCAATCCAGCACGACCACGCTGACCAGCAGCGGACGGACGGCAGTGAGCTACTCCGGTCTGATGAATGGTGAATCCTTCCAACAGGACGGAATCACCACCTTCAACGGTTGGCAGTACGCCGCCTTCTGGGACCAGAGCGGCTACGCCAACATCTCCCGCCGCCAGGGAGGCACCGGTAGCTGGCAGAACGTTCGGCTGACCGACTACCAGACCACGTCCACCGACTCGCACAACGTCATCTGCATCGGCATCTCACCCCAGGACGGTTCCATCCACCTGGCCTTCGACATGCACTCAAACCGGCTCAAATACCGCCGGTCCGCCACCGGTCTGGCCACCTCGCCGGGCAGCGCCAACTGGGCGGCCGGCAGCTTCGGCACCGTACAGAACAGTCTCGGCGGCCAGAACTTCTCACAACTGACCTATCCACAGTTCTTCGCCGCCGCCGACGGCACCCTGCAAATGGCCATTCGCACCGGGGTCAGTGGCAACGGCGACGAGGTCCTCTTCGAGTACCGATCAGGCTCGTGGAGCTACATCGGCGAGTTCATCGACGGCACCTCGTCCGATAACAACGCGTACCTGTTCGGGATCGAATACGACAGCGGAGGCCTCCTACACGCCACCTGGACCGTACGCGAGACCTCCAACGGCAGCAGCAACCACGACATCTACTACGCCTACAGCAGTGACAAGGGCCGCAACTGGCGCAACAACGCAGGCACGGTGATAGCCACCACCGGCTCCAACCCGTTGGCCTCCAGCGCCACCGGCCTGCGGGTCTGGCCCAACAGCCAGAACCGCGGCCTGATGAACCAGGAGTCCCAGGTGGTGGACGCCGCAGGCGTCGTGCACGTGCTCGCCTCGCATCTGCCCGCCAACACACCGAGCATCACCGACTTCAACACCGCCCGTAACAGCGTGGTACTCGTGCACTACTGGCGGGAAAAGGCGTCCAAAGAGTGGAAACAGCGGTACCTGAACTACACCGAAGGACTGAGCCGCGGTGACATCGCGGTCGACTCTCACGACAACCTGTACGTCGTCAGCGGCCACTCCGGCACCAACGTCCTACAGATCGCGACTGCCTCGAAGGCGTCCGGCTGGACCGACTGGACCGTCCGGAACCGCTCCGCCGCAAACTACATGTCAGACCCGCTGATCGACCACGCACGACTGAAATCACAAAACGTCCTCAGCATCTACGCCCCCCGCAGGGGCGGCAGCCAGATCGAGGTACAGAACTGGAACACCACCGGCGGCTGAACCCTCGGCGCGCATCACCTCCGCGGTGATGCGCGCCGAGATCTCGCTGATCCGCAGCGGCTTGCCGGGTTCCTGATCGTATGGATCGGGCCGGGATGGATCCTGGCGCGGGACGCTGTTCCGGCTGCCCGTTCGTTCGCGAGGTCCTGGTCCACAATCATGTCGCCGGGATCAGCCAAGGGCTTCACCGCTCAGAAATCCTCCGCCACGTCGTCAGTTCTGGTGGCCCCTCGCCACCTGCGGAAGGATTGACGACCATGAACGACGCCAGACTGCCAGGCGATGACGAGGCCGCGTTCATCGCGGCGGCCCGCTCAACCGACGCGGCACAGTTCGCGCTCATCACGGAGCGCTATCGGCGTGAGCTGCAGGTGCACTGCTATCGGATGCTCGCGAACTACGAGGACGCCCAGGACATGACGCAGGAGACGTTCCTGCGGGTGTGGAACAAGCGGGAGTCGTTCCAGGGTCACGCCGCGCTGCGGACCTGGCTGTACCGGATCGCGACGAACGCCTGCCTCGACTTCCTGGAGAAGCGCAACGACCGCACACCCGTACCTGCCGAGCTGCCGGGTGCGGGCTCGGAAGTGCAGTACCTGCAGCCCTACCCGGACCGGATGCTCCCGGAGGACCCGCAGGAATCGGTGGTGGCGCGGGAGACGATCGAGCTGGCGTTCATCGTCGCCGTCCAGCACCTGCCGCCGCGGCAGCGGGCGGTGTTCATCTTGCGCGACGTCCTCGGCTGGCCGGCGTCGAAGGCCGCCGACGCCCTCGAGCTGACCGTCGCATCGGTGACCAGCGCACTGCAGCGGGCGCGCGTGACGATGCGCGAGCGGTTGCCCGACCGCCGCCTCGACTGGCGGAGCCCTGCCACGCACGAGCTGTCGGATGACGAGCGCGGCGTGGTGAAGTCGTACATGGACGCCCATGAGCGCAACGACCTCGACGGGCTGATGGCCCTGCTGCGCGAAGACCTGCGCTTCGCGATGCTGCCCGATCCGGGCACCGTGATCATGGGGGCCAAGGACGCGGTGGACGGCTGGGTCTCCGGTGGGCTCTTCCAGCGCGGCCACGACGACTGGCGCTGCGTCGCCACGACGGTCAACCGCATGCCTGCCGCCGTGCTGTACCTCCGCACCCCCGACGACCCGGAGTACCGGCTATTCGCCATGGCGGTCCTGCACATCGTCGACGGGAAGGTCGCCGAGCTCACCGGATTCGACGCCGCCGACAAACCATGGCTGGGCCTGCCCGCGACGCTGTGATCAGACAAGTCCCCGTTGCCCCGCCGGCGGGGCATCTTCATGCCCGAAGAACATCGTCACGATCAACGACGCCGTCGTCCTCGTCTTCAGCGAGTCGGTCAACAGCTCACTCGGAACCCAAGGAAGGGCCGAGAAAGGGTTCCCTCATCGCCGAGGGTCCTGGTGAGCACGCCCGACCTGGCCTTACGAGCCGAGCATTCGGCCCGTGCTCATCGCCTCGTCTCGTATCGGGTCAGCATCACGCCGCCGGGAAATGTCCGCGTCTCGACCAGGTTCAGGTTCACCCAGCTGTCCAGCGCGGTGAAGAACGGCGTGCCGCCGCCCACCAGGACCGGCGCGGTGACCAGCACGTACTCGTCGATCAGCCCGGCCCGCATGGCCGCTGCGGCAAGTGTGGCGCCGACGATGTCCATGGGGCCGCCGTCTTCGGCCTTGAGCCGGGTGATCTCGGTGACCGCGTCGCCGGTGACCAGGCGGGTGTTCCAGCCGACCGTGCTGGTCGTCGAGGAGAACACCACCTTCGGCATGTCCCGCCAGCGGCGGGCGTACTCGATCTCCGCCGGAGTAGCGTTGGGCTGCTGGTCGGCGGTCGGCCAGTGGGAGCTCATCGTCTCCCACAGCTTGCGCCCGTACAGCGACAGATCGCTCGCCCCCACCCGGTCGGACCACCACTGGAACAGCTCGTCGCTCGGTACGCTCCAGCCGAGGTCGTCGCCGGGCGCGGCGATGTAGCCGTCCAGGCTCAGGTTCATGCCGAAGATCAGTTTTCGCATCGTGCCTCCCGTGAGTCGATCTCACACGTACAGACGGGCGCGGCGCGGAAACCTAATCGGTGCGCGTGCTCGGCGGGCTCGAGCACCACCGTCACACAGCTCACAGCGCCGGGCCTCTCACCGCGCTGGAGATCGCCAAGCAGCTCCCGACGCCGGGCATGTGATCTTCCTGCAGATAACCTCAGTACGCACGGGCACGACATCGAAGTGCACGACGGAGCTATGCGTGGGCGAACATCTTTCACTGGTCGGGCGGGCACCGGAACAGGCTGCCATCGGCGCACTGCTCGACGGAGCCGCCGAGGCGGGCGCCGCCCTGGTCTTCCGCGGTACGCCCGGCGTGGGCAAGTCGGCCCTGCTGGAGTGGGCCGCCGCGGCAGGCGCCGGAAGGTTCCGTGTGGTGCGGGCGGTCGGTTCCATCACCGAATTCGGACTGCCCTACGCCGCGCTGCACCAGGTGCTGCGGCCGATTCTCGGCCACGCCGACCGGCTGACCCCGCACTACCGGCTCGCCCTCGATGTCGCCTTCGGCCGTACGGCGGGCGCGTCGCCGGACCCGTACACGGTGGCCATGGCGGCTCTGGAGCTATTGGCGGAGGCGGCGGCCGATCGGCCGGTACTCCTGCTGGCGGACGACGCGCAGTGGATGGACCCGGCCAGTCAGCAGGCGTTGGCCTTCGTCGCCCGCAGGATCTCCTCCGACCGCATCGTGCTGCTCGCGACGCACCGCGAGAGCGAGCCAGGGTTCCTGCTCGACGCGGCCATTCCGAGCATGGACATCGCCCCGCTCGACGTGGAGTCCGCGGCCGTGCTGCTCGACGGCGCCGCCGGCGCGCTGGATCCGGGTAGGAGGTCGCTGCTGCTCGACGCCGCATGCGGCAACCCCCTCGCCTTGCTGGAGTTGCCTCGCGCGCTGGACGTGCACTCCGGCGCGGAATTCGACCGGTTACCGCTGACCGCGCGCCTGGAGAACTCGTTCCTGGCCCGCATCGGTGAGTTCGACGACACCACCAAGAAGATCTTGGAGGTGGCGGCGCTCAACGATTCCGACGACGTCGCCGAGATCGTCGCGGCCGCCGAACTGCTGTCCGGTTCTGGCAACACCCCCTCCCTCGACCCGGCGGTGTCGGCCGGGTTGATCGTGGTGGACGGCGCCGCCGTACGCTTCCGGCATCCGCTCATCCGATCCGCGATCCTGCAACCCCTCGGACCCGACCGGCGGCGGGCCTGCCACAGCGCGCTGGCACGTGTCCTGGTCGACCAGCCGGAACGATCTGTGTGGCACTGGGCCGCCGCGGCGTTGAGACCGGACGCCGCGCTGGCGGCCGACCTGGAACAGCACGCCGAGCAGGCGATCAAACGCGGTGCCCCGGCGAACGCGGTACGGGCCCTGGAGCGCGCGGCCCAGCTGTCCGTCGACGGCCGTGACAAGAGGGAGCGCACCTACCAGGCCGCCGCGCTCGCCTACGCGGTCGGCCAGCCGGAGTCCGGAGAACGGTTACGCACCCGCTACCGGGATCTCGTGGACGGCGAGCACGACGACCTCCGATATGAGTGGTTGAACGAGCTGGCCAGCGGAGACGGTGGCGGGGAGCGGCGCATCACCACCCTCGTCGACCTCGCCGGGCGGGCCAGAGCGATCGGCGACGACCGGCTGGCGACCGACCTGATCCGCGCGGCGGCGCTCCGCTGCTGGAATCTTCTCCCCGGCCGCCCGATCGGCAAGGAGGTGATCGCCGCCGCGGACCGGCTGGCAGTCGCCGACCTCCCGACACGTGCCGAACTGCTCGCCTACGGCTCACCTTTCGACAGCTCCGACACGGTACGGGCACTGATAGCCCAGGTACCGGCCGCGGCCCGGGACGCGACCACCACCTACCGCCTCGCCCACGCGGCGGCCTGCGCGGGAGCCTTCGACCTCTCCGAAGGGCTGCTCGCCGAGGCGGCGGAACGGCTCCGTTCGGAAGGTCAGCTGTACACCCTCGGCAGGACGCTGTCACTGCTCGCGTGGACGGCGCTGCGCCGAGGGCACTGGTCCCACTCCGTGGCCGCGGCCGAGGAGAGCACCCGCCTGTGCGCCGAGACCCGTCAGCCGTTCTGGGAGGCCAGCTCGCGGGTGGCCCACGCCGCCGTGGCGGCGTTCCGGGGCGACTTCGCCACCGCCGAGAACCTCATCGCCGGCGCCGATCTCACCGACTCCCGCAGATTCGCCACCATCGAGGCCGCGACACTGGTCGCGCGAGCCGCCATCGCATCGGGGCAGGGTCACTACGAGCACGCGTTCACCTGTCTCGCCCAGCTGCACGATCCGGCCAACGGCGCCTACCACCCGGCACACGCCCTGTGGTCGCTGGCGAGCATGGCCGAAGCCGCCGCGGCATGCGGTGAGCTCGCCGCCGCCCGCTCGCTCGTCGCCAACCTGCGTCCGGAGGTACGCGAGACGACCTCGCCCACGGGACGCATGAACCTCAGCTTCGCAAGGGCGGTACTGGCCCCCGACGACGAGGCGGAGTCACGGTTCGCCGAGGCGCTGCGGATCGACATGACGATGTGGCCGTACGAGCGCTATCGCCTGCTCTTCACGTACGGGATGACGTTGCGCCGCCGGCGGCGCGTCCGCCAGTCACGCGACTACCTGCGCCAGGCCCGGGACGGATTCGACAGCCTGGGCGCCCGGCCTCTCGCGGAGCGCGCCAGGAACGAGCTGCGGGCAGCCGGAGAGCGCAGCGACTCGCGTGTGGCCGACGTCTGGGACACGTTGTCGCCTCAGGAGATCCAGATCGCGTCCATGGTCGCGCAGGGGTTGTCCAACCGGGACATCGCCAAGGGCCTGTTCATCTCGCACCGGACCGTCGGCAGCCACCTGTACCGGATGTTCCCCAAGCTCGGCATCACCTCGCGCGGAGAGCTGCAGCGGATGGCCGCGCAACACCGGCTCTGAGCCGTCAGCGGATCCCCCGATGCAGTCGTTTTACTCACGAGCGAGCCGGCGGCGCCGCGTAACGTCCCTGGCATGTCACCGATTCCCCGCCGCACGGCCCTGACCGGATCCGCGGCGGTCATCGCTGGCGAAGCGCCCGCTCCACCCGCGACCTGACCGACTGAGAGGATCCATGCCCTTCGTCACCACCACCGACGGCACCCGGATCTTCTACAAGAACTGGGGCGCCGGCCGCCCGGTCGTGCTGAGCCACGGATGGCCGCTGAACTCCGACAGCTGGGAGGCGTACAAGGATCTCGCCGACGGGCCGTTCTTCGGCCACAACCGGCCCGGCGTGAACGTCTCTCGGGGCATCCGGGACGCGTTCTGGCTGCAATCGGTGGCCGCCGGGCACCGCAACGCCTACGAGTGCGTCGCCGCGTTCTCCGCCACCGACTTCCGCGGCGACCTCGCCAGGTTCGACGTGCCCGCCCTGGTCATTCACGGGGACGACGACCAGGTGGTGCCGTTTGAGGTCGGCGGCCAAGCCTCCGCCGACCTGATCAAGGGGGCCGAGCTCATCGTCTACGCCGACGCTCCGCACGGCCTCACCGACACCCACAAGGAGCGGCTCGGCGCCGACCTGCTCGCCTTCCTCAACGGAGACAAACTGGCATGAAACCCAACACGATCGTCCTCATCCACGGCTTCTGGGTCACCCCCCGATCCTGGGAGAACTGGGTCACGCACTACGAGGCCAAGGGCTTCCGCGTACTGGCCCCGGGATATCCGGGCTTCGAGGTCGAGGTGGAGGCGCTGCGCGCCGACCCGACCCCGATCGTCGACCTGCGCGTCCCGCAGATCATCGAGAAGTTCGAGAAGGTCATCGGTGACCTGGACGAGAAGCCCGTCCTCATCGGCCACTCGGCCGGCGGCGCCTTCACCCAGATCCTTCTCGACCACGGCTACGGCGCGGCCGGCGTCGCCCTCAACTCGGCCCCTACCGAGGGCGTGCGGGTCGTCCCGTTCAGCCAGGTCAAGTCGACCTTCCCCGTGTTGAAGAGCCCGGCCAACCACCACAAGGCCGTCCCGATCGAGTACGACCAGTGGCGCTACGCCTTCACCAACACCTTCCCCGAAGACGAGTCCCGCGCCCTCTACGAGCGCTACTCCATCCCGGTGTCGGGCCGCATCCTGTGGGACAGCGTCCTGGCCAACTTCCAGCCCGGCAAGCAGGCCGTCGCCGTCGACTACCACAACGACGCCCGGGCACCCCTGCTCTTCGTGTCGGCGAGCGAGGACCACATCATGCCCCCCGCCGTCCAGGAGTCCAACGCCAGGCACTACAAGTCCAAGACCATCACCGAACTCAAGCACTACGAGGGCTACCCGCACCTCCTTCCCGCCGCCCCCGGCTGGGAGGCCATCGCCGACCACGTCCTCGAATGGGCCCTCGATCACGCCAAATAAGACCAGAAATCGGAAGGGCCCGCCGGCCGGCCCTTTCGCATCCGTACCAGCGGCTGACGGCCTCCTGCTCGCCCGCAGGGCGGTGAAGTCGGCGTGCGCCCGGGCGAGGACCTCGGGGTCGATCTGGTTCTGTGTGCCCTTTGACCGGTTGCGGAACCCCGGTCTCCCGCGGGGCGGTACTGCCGAGTTGAGCCGATGGCGAGTGCCCGCCCCCCGAACGGGGTCCTGGGCATCCCGAACGACTCGGCGCAGGCAAATCGACTTAGGGGAAAGGTATGGAATCTCAGAAAAGGCGGTGGACGATCGTGTTCACCGTGATGGTGTTCATGCTCACCGGGATGACCGCGGTCATGCCGGTCGCTGCTTCCGCGGGGGCACGGCCCGGTCCCCCCACGGGCACGACATCAGGCAACATGGTGATCAAGGATGATGCGGCCGGTGAAGGTGGCGTGCCGTCTCCGGAGACGGAGATGCCCGTCCCGCCGACGCTGCCGCCAGGAACCTCGGTGCCCGGCGACATGTGCGGGGACCCTTACTTCGGCTTCTGGCGGTGGGTCGAGCCGGGTTGGCAGCCGTCGGAGCGGCGCCGTCATGAATGGCATGCGAACTGCGCTTCCGGGCCGCGACGCGGTGCCTGGAGCATCTATATGGGTGGGGCGTGGAGCCCTGGCGGCGTTGTCTGCGTGGCACCGGGAGGTTCCTTCTACGCGGGCTGGAAGACGCTCAACTGGACACACGAGGACGGTGAACTGCACAGTGCGGGGATGACGATGGGTGACTGCACCCTGCCGTCACCGCCGGATCCTCCCGAGGTGCGGGTGACGGGGCAAGCGGTAGTGCCTCGTCGTATGGGCGAGAACGCGCCGATGCGGCCGATGGCGGGCGCCAGGTGGGAATTGTGGTACAAGGGCAGACACGGCACGTTGTCCGATCCGGAGGAATGGCACCCGGTACGCCCGGGAGCCGGCGGCACCGGGGATCCCCTGACCGGATATCTGGGTCCGAATGGCGAATTCGATATCGAGTTCGTCTACCCCCAGAATTACCAGTTGGCAAACGGGTCGATGTGGTACGGCTGCCTGCCCACTGAGCCGGAAGTCGATTTTCAGCAGTCCCACGCCTGTGCCGACGACAAACTGGTACTGCGCGTTGAGCCGAAGAACGCGGACGCGACGGTGAAGGTGTCCGAGCCGGGGGGAAACGGCGAGGTCGAGGTGTCCGACGAGATCGAGCTGGGACTGTTCTTCCAGCGCCCCGAGGATCAGGAACACGAGCTGACCTCCCCCGCCGCGGCTGCCTACGGCGGAATCCTCAATGTCCGCGACCGAACGGAAGGTGCTCTGGGAGCGGCCCTGGTACAGCTCAACGACGAGGGACACAACCGTCTTTCACCCTTCACCAACACCATCGAGATCGACACGGACTTCGCGCGGTCGAGCGCGGTGGAGCACGAGGCCGGCCACCTTCTGGAACGCCGCCTGGCAAGTGCCATCCCCGACTTGGATCCCGCGTGCCGGTCCCACGCCTTCACCCTCCCGTCCAGCGACGGATGCGGCTGGGCGGAAGGTTTCGCCGACTTCGTCGCGGTACTCGCCGAGAACACACCGGGGACGACCGACTGGACCCGGATGGTGGATCCCGGCGGTTACCACGACCTTGAGGGCTGCTACTCCGTGTTCGCCAACCCCGATCCGTACCGCTGTGAGTCCGGTCCCGCGGTGGAAGGGCGAGTGGCCGCCGCGTTGTGGGATCTGGTGGACGACAACCCGCCGCAGGAACCCAACATCGGCCCGACCGAGATCAAGAACGGTTTCGCCGACTACAGCACCTCCTCGTTTCAGGAGATCATGCGGGTGGTGGACGAGGCGGAACCGGAGACCTTCGCCGAGTTCTGGCGGGGCTGGGTCGACCATCAGTCGGGCGAACTGCGCGACGCGGAGACGATGTGGCTGAACACGCTGCACTACAGCAAGGTCTTCGATGATGATCTGTCCAGTTCCGAAGGTGGGTGGAAGCTGAGCGACTGCGCTCCCGAGCAGTGCTACGAGGCAGCCACAGCCTGGTCGCGGCCAGATAGCGGCCCGAGTTGGTCCATGACCTGGGACATCACCTCGGCGGTTGGACAGGACACGTCAGCATCCGGCCGGTGGGACATCTGGGTGCACATTCCGGAAAGGGAGAATCTCGATCCGTACGCGCACTACGAGGTGAAGTCGTCGGCCGGCGTCCAGACGTACATCATCGACCAGAAGACCTCCCGGGGCTGGGTGGGACTCGGCACGCAGGGATTCAAGCTGGGCACCGACGGGCCGGTGACGGTGCGGCTGTACAACGGTGAACAGCCACCCTCCGAGGGGACGAGCCTGGTCGCGGACGGCTTGCTGGTCGCCCCGAGCCTGTGAGCGGCCGGGAACATCCATCCCGGCGGTCCTCCGCCGACGGTCCGGCCGGAAGGATTCCCCTGCCAGGCTCTATCGTCTATCGTCGATTATAGATGAATGAGAATCCGGAACCGCTGGACCGGGAATCGGCCGAGGAGTACGCGAGCTGGTTCAAAGCTCTCGCCGACGCCACCCGCATCCAGATCGTGTCGCTGCTGGCCAGGCGGCGAAAGCCGATGACCGTCGGGGAGATCGTGCTGGCCTCCGGGGTGGGCCAGTCGACGGTCTCCCACCATCTGAAGATCCTGTCTGACGTGCGGTTCGTTCTGGTCGAGCGGCAGGGCACCTCCAGCCTGTACCGGATCAACGAGCAGTGCGTGAGCTGCTTCCCCACCGCGGCCGACGTCGTGATGGGCAACCCCGTCCCGGCCGCTCCGGTCTGCGAGTGAACGCATCAGGCCAGGTGAGTGAGGAGATCGTTATGGCGCACGAGGAAGTCGTCGACCGCTACTCCGCCCTGGCGCGGGCCGCCCTGGACGGGGAGAAGGTCGTGGACTGCTCACCGCAGGAATTCGATCGGGGCGGCTTCGGGCCCGCCGGCTATGACGAAACGGCGGGGCTGCCCGACGCGGCTGTGCGGGTCAGTCTCGGGTGCGGCGACCCCGTGGCCGTGGCCGAACTGCACACCGGAGAGACGGTGCTTGATCTCGGCTCCGGGGGTGGCATCGACGTGCTGCTGTCGGCGCGGCGGGTCGGCTCGTACGGGAAAGTCTATGGGCTGGACGCCAGCGCGGACATGATCGAGCTGGCCCGGAGCAACGCCCGCGAGGCGGGCGCGGCCAACGTGGAGTTCCTGCACGGCGCGATCGAGGCGATCCCGCTGTCCGATCATTCGGTCGACGTCGTCATCTCCAACTGCGTGATCAACCTGTCCAGCGACAAGGCGGCCACGGTCGCCGAGAGCTTCCGGGTGCTGCGACCCGGCGGCCGGCTCGGGATCAGCGACGTCGTCACCAGCCAGATTCTGGACCCCGCCCGGCGCGTGGCCGCCGAGCGGCGCATCGGTTGCGTCGCCGGATCGCTGACCGTCGCCGAATACCGCGATCTGCTGGCGGCCACCGGCTTCGTCAACGCAACGGTCACTCTGACCGCCGATCACGGTGACCACGTGCATTCCGCGATCATCCATGCGGTCAAACCCGCCTGCCCACCCGGGCTGGAGATCCGGCCGATGCGCGAGGCCGACGCCGCCCAGGTGCTGGCCATCTACCAGGCGGGCCTGGACACCGGCCAAGCCAGCTTCGAGACCGCCGCGCCGAGCTGGGACGGCTTCACCACGGGCAGGCTGCCACATCTGCGTTACGTCGCCACCGACACTCACACCGGTGAGGTCGTCGGCTGGGTCGCCGCCTCTCCGGTCTCATCCCGTCCGGTGTACGCCGGGGTGGTCGAGCACAGTGTCTACGTTCATCCGGGCTGCCAGGCGCACGGCATCGGCCGCGCCCTGCTCACCGCGTTCGTCGCCGCCAGCCAGGACGCGGGCGTCTGGACCATCCAGACAGGCATCTTCCCCGAGAACACCCCGAGCCTGGCTCTGCATCAGGCGCTTGGCTTCCGGATCGTGGGCACTCGTGAGCGCGTCGGCTGCCATCACGGGACCTGGCGCGATGTGCTGCTGATCGAGAGGCGAGTCACGGGCGCCTGAGGAAAGTCGCCCATGGAAGCAGATGGCCACTGAGATCGATCAATGTCAATATAGACAGCTGTTGATGTCGATTGATCTCGATAAGGATGCCTGGTGAAGGATCTCCCCCTGCTGGACTGCTGTTCGCCGCTGGCCCGTGAGCCACTGGACGATCAGCGGTCGGCCGAACTGGCGCGGGTGTTCAAAGCGCTCGGCGACCCGGTACGGCTGCGCATCCTGTCGATCGTGGCCGCGCACGAGAACGGCGAAGCGTGCGTATGCGATCTGACCGCCGCCTTCACGCTCTCGCAGCCGACCATCAGCCACCACCTGAAGGTGCTCAAGGAGGTAGGTCTGCTCACCAGCGAACGCCGCGCTTCCTGGGTGTACTACCGCCTGGTCCCCGAAGCGCTCGCCGACCTGTCGGCGCTGCTGGCCGCGCCCGAGCGGGTGGCTCGGTGAGCCGCCTGGGCCGTCGGCTTCTGGCCGAATTCGTGGGCACCGCTCTGCTGGTGGCCGTGGTCGTGGGTTCGGGCATCATGGCCCAGAACCTGGCCCCGGGACAGATCGGCTTGCAGCTGCTGGCCAACTCCACGGCGACCGTGTTCGGCCTGGCCGTGCTGATCCTCATCCTGGGGCCGGTGTCCGGCGCGCACTTCAACCCGGTGGTGTCACTGGCCGACTGGTGGCAGGCGCGCCAGCGGGGCACTGGTTTGTCGAGTCGTGAACTGGGCGGCTACGTCCTGGCCCAGGCGCTGGGCGCGATCGGCGGTTGTCTGCTGGCCAACGCCATGTTCGCCGTACCGGCCATCTCCTGGTCGTCGACCGAGCGGACCGGAGCGGCCGTGTGGCTGGGTGAAATCGTCGCGACGGCGGGCCTGATCTTGGTGATCTTCGCTCTCACTCGTACCGGCCGGGCCGCGGCCGCGCCTGTGGCGGTGGCCGCGTACATCGGCGCCGCGTACTGGTTCACCTCCTCCACCAGCTTCGCCAACCCGGCCGTCACCCTCGGCCGCGCCTTCTCCGACACCTTCGCCGGGATCGCCCCCATCTCGGTCCCCGGCTTCGTACTCGCGCAACTGGCGGGCGGGGTTATCGGATTCCTGCTGGTGCAGGGGCTGTTCGGCCGTCCAGGCGCGGATGTGCCCGAAGCAGTGAGCGGAGAACCCACGGCTAGTCGCTGAGCCGCGTTCACCCGCAGGCCATCAGATCGTCGTTTGACGCCATCAAATCCAGTCAGTAATTATTGAGTCAATGAATGCTGACTGGGCTGACGCGGTGGCGGGGCGGGCGCAGGTGCACGCCGCCCTCGGCGACCCCGCGCGGCTGACGATCGTGGACCGGCTGGCCCTGGGTGACGCCTCGCCGGGCGAGCTCGGCGGGCAGTTGGGCCTGCCCACCAATCTGTTCGCCCACCACGTGAAGATCCTGCACGAGGCGGGTGTAGTCGAGCGGCGGCGCTCGGAAGGTGACCGTCGCCGCACGTACCTGCGCCTGGTGACCGGCGCGCTGGAAGCGCTGATGCCGGTGCAGGCACGGCAGGCCCCGCGCGTGGTGTTCGTGTGTACCCACAACTCCGCCCGATCCCAGCTGGCAGCCGCCCTGTGGCAGCGGCGCAGCGCGGTGCCCGCCGCCTCGGCCGGGACCGTCCCGGCTCAGCGGGTCAACCCCGGCGCCCAGGCCGTGGCCCGCCGTCACGGCCTGGACCTGGACCAGGCCCGTACCGCCCACCTGGACCAGGTCGCCCAGCCGGAGGATCTGATCGTGGCGGTCTGTGACAGTGCTCACGAACGACTCGGCGGGCGCGAGCGCCTGCACTGGTCGATCCCCGACCCGGTCCGTCTGGGTACCGACGCGGCTTTCGAGCACGCCTTCACCGACATCGCCGGCCGGATCGACCGGCTGGCCCCCGCCGTCCTTCCCATTGATCCCCCCATCGACCTTCCTGTCCCCGCTGTCCGACTCCCGCAGGAGTGACTCATGCCTGAGACCTACCAGCGTGCCGACCTGAGCGTGGACCAGCAGCACGCCCTGCTGACCGCCGCCCGCAATCTCGGCGACCTGTTCGCCGGCACCTTCGGCACCGAGACCATCGAACGTTTCCTCCACACCAGCTACGACCAGTTCGCCGAGAAGGCCGCCATCCCGGCCTTCCTGCCACTGCTGGCCGAACGCTTCGCCCGCCAGCGCCTGACCGCCCTGGCCCGGGTGGAGGGCAACGCCGAGGACGGCCGCCCCATCGTGCTGTTCCTGTGCGTGCACAACGCCGGCCGCAGCCAGATGGCCATGGGCTTCTTCCAGCATCTGGCCGGAGAGAACGCCGTGGCCTGGTCGGGCGGATCGGAGTTCGCCAGCGAGATCAACCCCGCCGCCGTCGCCTCCATGGCCGAACGCGGCATCGACATCTCCGCCGAGTTCCCCAAGCCGTGGACCGAGGAGATCATCCGTGCCGCCGATGTGGTCGTGACCATGGGCTGCGGCGACACCTGCCCCGTCTTCCCCGGCAAGCGCTACCTGGACTGGGAACTGGACGACCCGGCGGGCAAGAGCGCCGAGGACGTGCGGCCGATCCGCGACGAGATCGAACGCCGGGTGCGTGACCTGCTGGCCGAGCTCAAGGTCGCGGTGGCGTGAGATCTTCCAGGCCCGGGTCATGGACCTTTGGCAATCGGGCGGTCAGGCGGTGACGAGTTCCACGTCGACTGGGCCGGAGGCCGCCCCGGGCTCGGACAGCGGGGTGAACAGGGCGCCGAGCTTGGCGACCACGGACGGGATGATCCAGTAGTAGACCCAGGTGCCGCGGCGTTCGGAGTCGATCAGGCCGGCGGTGCGCAGGACCTTCAGGTGGTGGGAGATCGTGGGGGCGGTCAGGTCGAAGGCGTCGGTCAGGTCGCAGACGCAGGCTTCGCCGCCCGCGTGGGAGCCGATCAGCGAGAGCAGGCGGAGCCGTACCGGGTCGGCGACGGCCTTGAGCAGCGCGGCCATCTCCACGGCGTCGGACTCCGACAGTGGCTCGCGGGCGATCGGCGCGCAGCAGGTGATGGTGGCATCGGTCACGGCGAACACCCCTTTACTTCGACATCTGTCTAAATCATAGGCGATGGTAGGCCACCAGGGACGACGCGGCGATCAGGCAGGCGACGGCGACCGCGCCCATGACCCAGCTGTATCCGGCCGTCTGGGCGAGCGCGACCGCGCCGAGCGGGGCCAGGGCCTTGTCGGCGACGGAGAAGACGGCGATTCTGCCGGACAGGGTGGCGTAGGCGGCGGTGCCGTACCGGTCGACCAGCAGGTGGGGCAGGGTGATGGAGGCGATGCCGAAGCCGAGGCCGAACAGCAGGACGCAGGCGACGGCGCCCTGCACCGTCGCTCCCAGAGGTGGCAGGAGCAGGACGGCCACCCCCTGGAGGGCGAAGATCGCGGCCGCGATCAGGGCGGCGGGCAGGCGGCGTTGCAGGCCGGTGGTGATCAGACGTCCGGTCACCGACAGCACGCCGAGCAGGCCCGCGAGGGTGGCGGCGAGTACGGGTGAGTGGCCGAGGTGGATGAGGTAGCTGATGAGCAGGACCGACATGATGGAGACCGCGCCGCCGTTGGCGGTGAAGGCGATCACCAGCAGCCAGAACGGGCGGGCGCGGGTGGCGGCTTTGACGATTCCGTCGCGTTCGGCTCGTGGCTTCGGGCGTGGACGGCGGCGCAGTACGAGGGCGTGCAACGGGATCGCGGTCACGCCGTACCCGATGGCCAGGATGACCAGCGCCTGGCGCCAGCCGTGGGAGTCGACGAGCAGGCCGGTGACCGGGAGGAAGATCGCGGAGGCGAAGCCCGCGACGATGGTGATCGCCAGGAGGGCGTTCGCCCGGTTGTCGCCGTCGAACCAGCTGACGACGACGGCGAAGGCGGATTCGTAGAGGACCATCGCGCAAGCGATTCCGATGACGGCCGAAACGACATACAGCTGCGGCAGATTCTCCACCCGCGACCAGGCCAGCACGGCGACCGTGCCCAGGACCGAACCCACCGTCATCAGGCCACGGCCGCCGCGCGCGTCCAGCCAGCGGCCGACCAGCGGCGCGCACAGGGCGGCGATCAGGATGGAGATCGTGAGGGCGGCGGCGACCTGTGCGCCGGTGGCATTCAGGTCGCGGGTCATCGGGATCAGGAAGACCGAGAAGGCGTAGTAGAGCACGCCGTACCCGATGGTCTGGGTGACGGCGAGCGCGACCACCATCCGCCAGCCCTGGGAGACCGAGGCCGGCGGCGCGGCGGACTCGCCGGTGGATTCGGCGACGGACGAGGCGGTCGACTTGCCGGTGGACCGGTCTGTGCCTTTGATGGTGGCGCTCATGTGGGCTCGCAGGAGATCAGCTTGCGGCCTGCGGCGGTGGCCGACCAGAATCCCCCGGTTTCGGTGAGGAAGCCCTGGGCGTGCAGTCGCCAGGTCAGCGTTCCTGCCATGCGGGCAATCGCGGGAGTGAATCCCGGGTTGCTGCTCGATCGCCGCGCGCGGACCAGGTGAGCGCCCAACTCGTCAGTGTCGAGCCGGCCGTGGGCGCAGATGAGGCGCAGGGCCTCCTTCTGGGCGGCGGTGGGATATCCCTCGGACATGGTCTCAGCCGCAGCATCCGCCGCCGGAGGAGACCTCGGCCAGTGGCAGCGGGGTGGCGAGTAGGCCGCCGCTGATGCCGGTGGCCAGGCCGACACGTCGTTCCTGGGCTTCGGCCAGGCTGGAGGAGCAGACGCCGGTCTCGGGCAGGTCGAGCTGCACCTCACGGGCCGCCTCCCAGTCACCGGCGATGGCGGCCGCAACCGAGCGGGCCTGCTCGTAGCCGGTGGCCATCAAGAAGGTGGGCGCCCGGCCGTAGCTCTTGACGCCGACCGCGTAGTAGCCGTTCTCGGGGTGGGCCAGCTCGTCGACTCCGTGGGCGGGTACGGTGCCGCAGGAGTGCCGGTTGGGGTCGATCAGCGGGGCCAGCGCGCGGGTGGAGCCGAGGATCGGGTCCAGGTCCAGCCGCAGTTCGGAGGCGATCGAGTGGTCGGGGCGGAAGCCGGTCGCCGCCACCACCCGGTCCGCGGTGACCGACCGCTCGGCCCCCGTGCGGTCGCGGCTGACGACCGTCACCGCCGCGTCGTCGGCGCGGACGGAGTGGGCGTAGAAACCGGTGAGCAGGGTGATCCGGCCGGAGGCGACGTGCTGCCGGAGGCGGGAGCCGAGTGCGCCGCGGGCGGGCAGGGCATCGGCGTCGCCGCCGCCGTAAGTGCGACCCGCGTCACCGGCGCGGATCGCCCAGGTGATGCGGGCGTCCTCCAGCTGGGTCAGGGCGAGCAGGGTGGTGGCGGCCGAGTGGCCCGCGCCGACGACCAGGGTGTGGCGCCCCTCGTACAGCTCCCGGTCGGCGCCGAGCACATCGGGTAGCGCGTGGTCGATCAGATCGGCGGTCTCGCCATGGGCGGGCAGACCGCTCGCGCCCAGCACGTTCGCGTACGCGCCGGAGGCGTCCACGATCGCGCGAGCCTGGAACTCCTCGCCGTTGGCGGTCCTGATCAGGAAAGGGGCGTGCTCGCGGCCGTCCGTACGGACGCGGTCGAACCCGAGGCAGCTGATGGCCGTCACCCGAACGCCCAGCCGCACCCGCGCGCCCAGGAGCTTGGCCAGCGGGGCGAGATAGTCGGAGATCAGCTCTTCCCCGGTGGGCAGCCAGTCCGCATCCGGGGCGGTCCAGCCGTCGGCCTCCAGCAGGCGGCGGGCGGCGTCGTCGATGTTGAACCGCCACGGGCTGAAGATCCGCACGTGACCCCACTGGGCGACGGAGGCCGCGACCTGCTCACCGGCTTCCAGGACGAGGAAGTCCAGGCCGCGCTCGGCCAGGTGCGCGGCGGCGGCCAGACCGACCGGCCCGGCTCCGATCACCACCACCGGTAGATCGTTGCGGCCCGGCGGGGTCGGTACGGCGGTGTTGAGAGAGGCGGTGGCTGTGGAGTTGGTGGTGAGGCCACTCATGACTGATCCTCCTGATGATCGTTGGGCGGCGGAAAGCAGCAGAGCGGGCATCGATCTGCTGCAGGGCCGGGCGTCGGGCGCACCAGCCCGCCTGATTAGAAGATTGTCTAATCAGACTTGGGGATAGCATGCAGCCCTGATTAGATATCTGTCAAATCAGCGCATCAATCGCGCCCTGCTGGACCTGCAGTCGCTCTTGTATGCCTGCTGCCCGCCCCAGGATGGCCCGGCTCCGACCTGCTCACCGTCCGCCTCGTGCGAGGGCGTGTCGGCAGCCGGCCATCAGGCAAGTGCGGGACGACATCGAGCACGCGAGTGGTCGTGGGCGTAAGCTGGGTGACGCGCTCAGGGCGCACCCGGTCCGCGGGAAGGGCCAAGCCCACCTGATACTCGTCGAACGACGCGATCCGACCTCTTTCCGGCCTGATCATGCGGACACCAGGCGCTGACGGAAACGAGGTTCCGATGCCTGTTCACCGCCTGCCCGACAACCCCAGCCTCGAACGGCTCCGCAAACAGGCCAAGACACTCTTCCAGTACGTGAACGCGAGAGTTCCCGAGGCGCTCGGACTCGTCACCGAGTTCCATCCCCGGCCGTCACAGCCACTCAAACTGTCCGACGCACAACTCGTCACCGCCCGCATGTACGGCTTCGCGAGCTGGCCCCGGCTGAAAGAACACATCGACACCGTGGCGCGGTACTCCCGATCGCCACACCAGGTCGAAGCGTGCCGAGAACTGCCGCAGGAGTTCCTCCGGCTTGCCTGCCTCACCTACGGGAGCGACTATCCGGGCCGGACCCGGGAGGCCGACCAGCTGCTGGCCCGGCATCCACAGCTGGCCACCGCGGACGTTTTCACGATGGCGGCCACCGGCTCGGCCGATGCGCTGGCTGATGCGCTGGCCGGGAATCCCGGGCTGGCCCGGACTCAAGGCGGCCCCTTCGGGTGGGAGCCGCTGCTGTACCTGGCCTACGCGCGCCTCGACCCTCCCGGCCGGTCCGTCGCGGCGGCCCGGCTCCTCCTCCGGCACGGCGCCGACCCCGACGCCGGATTCCTGTGGGACGGACTGACGTCGCCGTTCACCGCGCTCACCGGCGCATTCGGCGGAGGCGAGGGCGACCAGCCACCGCACCCGCAGGGCCTGGCGCTCGCCAGGCTGCTGCTGGAGGCCGGAGCCGACCCCAACGACAGCCAGACCCTGTACAACCTCGGCCTCGGCGGCTCCTTCTCGGACGACACCGCCCACCTTGAGCTGCTGCTGGAGTTCGGCCTGGGCCGCGGCCAGGGCGGGCCGTGGCACGCTCGACTGGGCCCGACGATGCAGTCCCCGCAGCAGTTGCTGCGCGAGGAACTGGCCACCGCCGCGCTGCGGGGCGGCCCACGGCGGGCCCGGCTGCTCCTGGCGAACGGCGCGGAGGTCGACGGCCTGGGCGGGCATCCCGCCTACGGCGGGCGCACCCCCTACGAGCTTGCCCTGCTCAACGGACACACCGAGGTCGCGCACCTTCTCGCCGCCGCGGGCGCCTCAGCGGAACTGGAGGAGATGGACGCCTTCACCGCCGCCTGCATGCGCGCCGACGCCGAGACGGTCGCCGGACTCGGCCCGCGACTGCTGGCCCGCGTACTGGCCCGGCACCCGGAGCTGATCAACCGTGCGGCCGGGCTGCGCAAGACCGCGGCGGTACGGCTGCTCGCCGGACTCGGCTTCGACGTCAACCACCTACACCGTTCCACCCCGCTGCACGAGGCGGCCTGGAACGACGACAGGGAGACCGCCACGGCGCTGATCGAACTCGGCGCCGACCCGACGATCAAGGACACTCAGTACGACTCGACCCCGCTCGGCTGGGCCGAATACGGCGGCAAGCACCGCGTGGCGGCCTACTTGCGAGACCTCGGGAATCGGGAAAGATCCCACCCCGCTGACTGAACCTACCGACCTCGACCAATCTGGTGACATGACAGCAGTCGAACCCGTCCAGGCCGCAGGCGAAGGTCAGGCATCCGACGGCGAAGAGGTGGGCGTTCTCCCGCCATCGGATCAGCGACATCACCGTCATGGTCGCGAAGGCCACGCCCAGGGCCTGGATGCAGATCCGCCCGGTGCGCCGGTGGCGTCGGCCGCCTTTGCCGGAGAAGGCGGCCATGGCACCTGTTGCAATGCAGGTGAGACCAGCGGTCACGTGTACGGCCAAAGGCGAAGAGGAAGACGGGTCCGCCGTCAGGGACGTATCCCATACCGGATTTCTCATGCGTAGGATAACTACCTATAGGAATCCTACGCATGCGGTTGGCGGCGCGACAATGCCGGTATAGCGTTGCTACATATGAGGGCCGAAGTACTGAAGGGCCACCTGGACGCGCTGCTGCTGGCAGCCCTGGACGAAGGTCCACGACACGGCTACGCGGTCAAGGAGGCGTTGCGCGAGACCACCGCCGGGAAGCTCGACCTGCCCACCGGCACCATCTACCCCGCACTACACCGGCTGGAACAGGCCGGGCTGATCAGCGGCACCTGGTCAGTGGTGGCCGGACGTCGCCGCCGTACCTATCAACTCACCGGGCACGGGCGGACGGCGCTGGCCGACGCCCGCCAGAACTGGCGCGAGTTCGCCGACGTCATCTCCTCAGCCCTGAAGAGCGCACCGTGGCCGGCCACGAGCTGATCGAGAGCCAGGTCCGGGTGCTGGCCAGGCGGCTGCCTCCCCTCATCGTCGAGGAACTGGCCGACGGCCTGACCGAGACCTACCAGGCCCAGTTGCGGCGGCTCCGCGACCCGGACGCCGCGGCCGGGCGGCCGTGGCGGAGTTCGGCGACGCCGACACCATCAGCGCCGCCTTCGTCCGGGACGCACCCGTCCGCGCCGCCGCCCGGCTGCTGCTGGCCACCGGCCCTCTGGTGGGCATGGTGTGGGGAAGCGCGCTGGTGAGCGCGGAGGTGTGGACCTGGCCGGTGCCGACGGCCGTTCCGGTGAGCGTGGGCGCGGTGCTGCTGATGGTCGTGGCGACGCTCGCGCTGGCGCGGGCGGTCTCCCACCACTACAAGGTGTTACGGCGGGCCGTCGTGAGCGGAGCCTGCGGGCTGGTGCTGGTCGACCTGGCCGTGCTGACCACAGCCAGGGCCATGGCTCTGCCGTCAGTATTGATCATCTGTGCTTTGACGGTCAGCCTCGCCCGGATCGTCCTGGTCACCCAGATGCTGATCAGGATCCGCTGATCAGAGTTTCGGTTCCGACTTCGCCCGCCGCCGGTCACCGAGCGAGGCGCATGCCTTCGAGCAGGGTGGCGAGGTATCGGCGGGCGGTCTCGATCCGCTCGATGGGGGTACCGCCGTGGACGGCCACGGCATGGGCGACGCCGCACATGAGCGGGACGAGGTCGGCGGCGGCGAGGTCGGGGCGGACGGCACGGGCGTCGCGCGCCCGCTCGAGGAGCGTGGTGCCGGCGGACGCGAGTGACTTCTTGAGTTCCGTGGTGCGCGCCAGGGTGTCGGTGGTCGCGGCGGCGACCGGAGGCAGGGCGGCGTCGGTGACCTGTGCTTCGACGACGCGGGACAGGAAGCCGTCCAGCGCCCGCCGGGGGTCGGGGTCGGCCAAGGCCCGCTCGCCGTGCGCGGCCAGGGCTTCCAGGCAGGGAGTGGCGACGGTCTCCAAAAGTGCCTCGGGCGTGGCGAAGTGCCGGTAGACCGTCGCGACCCCGAGGCCCGCCCGGCGCGCGACGTCGTTGAGCTGCAATGGGGTGCCCTGGTCGACCAGGTCGCGGGCGGTGGCGACGATCCGCTCCCAGTTACGGGCGGCGTCCTTTCGCAGCGATGTGGTCGTCATGGGGGAAGTATCCAGGTTCACGGACTCGCCACCCGACAGGGCCCGCACCGGCGGATGGTCATCCGGCCACCGCGGGCGCGTGGGTTCGGCTGAGCAGGTGCACGGCTTCGGCGATGCGGCGGTCGGTCGCCGCGCGGAACGGGGCGACGGGGGGGCGCCTGGGGCCGATGACGAGGCCGGTCCTGCCGGTCAGCACCGGGTCGGTGGCGGCGGCGATCGAGGACCTGGCCGCAGCGGACACCGGCCCCGAGGTGGATTGTTCGAACCTGCGGCGGACCAGCGGCCGCACCGTCAACGGCTCCCCCGACGCGGCGTGGTCGGCGGCTATGCCGTGGGCCAGCGCGCGTACCTGGTCGAGCGAGGCGAGGTCGGCGGCCAGAAACCGTCCGGGGTACGCGGGTCGCGCCGCGTTGATCCGCTCCACCGCCCTGGCTCCACGCTCGGCGTCGCGCCCGACGACGGTGACCGCGAACCCTGCGGCGGCCAGCCCCAGCGCGGTCTCCAGGCCGATGCCTCCCGTGCCTGCCGTGACCACAGCTGACCTCGTCATGAGACCACTCCGTCCAGATAAACGGATACTTCATCCGATTGGCTCGGACACTAGCACAATCGGATGAACTATCCGTTTGATGGCTCGACAGGCTTCATGGACACGCTGGGGCGAACCAGGCATGTGGGCGCCGGCCAGCGGTTCGAGTGTGACGAGGGGGCGGACCACCCCACTGTTCGGGAACGGGGTCAGCCGTTCACCTTCCCCGAATGGTTGGCTTGACCCCGGGCGCTCACTGCCGCCGCAGATAGCGCCAGCCCAGCACGCCGTACCAGATCATGATCGGCAGGTAGAGGGCGTACCCGAGCTGCTCCGACGCCTCCGAAGGGGTGTCGCCTCCGGCCGTCCATGGCAGTGCGACCGCGGCCAGGGCGCAGAGCGCCGCGATGGCGCCGGCCCAGCGAAGGCCGCCGGGCATGGGGACGCCCAGCGCGGTGGTGGTCGCGGCGGCGACCCAGAGCAGCCCTGCCAGGTTGACCATCCACTTCGCGGTGAGCAGTACCGCCGTGGCCGCGGCGGCGGTGGCCGGCGTGACCGGATCGGTGCTCAGCCCGGTCAGCGCCAGGTTGCCGGCGTCGTGAAGCAGCCCCGCCAGCCCGGTGGCGGCCAGCAGCCCACCGGCGAGTACGACCAGGTGTGGCCGGGGCGCGACCTGCGGGCTCGCGGCCATGACCAGCCCGGCCGCGGTCAACGACAGCCAGCCGAGCACGTCGAAGGCCAGTTCGGTCAGGTGCAGACCAACCTGCTCGCCCACCGCGACGAGCGTGGTGCCCGGGTCGGTGGGATTCAGGGTCAACCCTGATGGCACCACGATGGCCAGACCGGCGATCATGGCCAGCAGTGAGGTCAGCAGCAGGACACCGGTGAGCCGGGCCCCGGGGTTCAGATCTGTCATGGACGGTGACGGTAGAACCCTGACACAGGGAGAAGGTCAACACGCTGAGGGCAAGGAGTCGTCATGTGGCGGATCGGTCAATTGGCGCGTATGGCCGGGGTATCCCAGCGCACCCTGCGTCACTACGACAAGATCGGGCTGCTGGTGCCCGCCGCGGTGGATCGGGCCACCGGTTATCGCTGGTACGGCGTGACCGAGTTGTCCCGGCTGGAGCGCATCCGGGGATTGCAACGCCTCGGCCTGCCGCTGCGCCAGATCACCGATCTGCTTGACGCACCCGAGGCACAGCTGCGCCAAGCCTTGGCCGAGAACGTGACGAGTCTCCACCGCGACATCGCCGCATTGGCCGCGACCGCGGCCCAGGCGGAGGACCACCTCAAGACGCCCATGTCGATACTGCCTCAGCAGACCACGGTGGGGCCGCGCCGCCTGCGCGTACGACACCTGCGTCTCGACCACGCGTCCGAACTGGCCGCCATCTGCGCGGCGGTATCGCCGTCGACCTTGCTGACCTGGCTCGGCGGACAGCCGACGGGCGGATTCGCCGCGGCGGTGACCACAGATCGGGGCGGCGAGCAGCTCGTCCTGCCCGCCCGTGCCGTTGTGCGCGCCATCGTCCCCGCCTCGATCGGTGTCGTCCGTGCCGGTGAGGAGCTGTTCGGCTGGCTGCACCGCCACGAACTGACCGTCGCCGGCCCCACTCTGGAAGATCACCTCATCGACGCGGGCGGTGCCCACGCCACCGTTCTGGAGGTGCCGGTGCTCAGGCGTGCGGATCGACCCGCGGCATGATGATCAGGTTGGAGAGGCCCCAGCCGCGGATGCCCGCAGCTGGGGTCGATACACGGCGATGGGTTCTGGTTATGAGATCCGGGCCGTGGAAGCGGACCAGGTGTTGCAGTACTTGGGGTTGCGGGAGTTGAAGCCGCGGTTCAGCCAATACGTGATGGCCTTGGCCGAGCCGTAGATGTAGCCGAACTCCTTGCTCTTCTCGCGGACGATGGACTTCCACTCGGCCGTCTTGCGGGGCATCGACTTGTAGACGCTCGCGGTGAAGGCGGCGCCCAGGCAGGCGGCTTCCCCGTAACCGACACAGGCCCGGTTGGAGTCGTGATCGTGTGGCTGGGAAAGGATTGGACGGGATGATGGCCGGACTTGTAGCTTGCGGGTGACCGCGACACCGTCCGAGGAGGTGAGACCCATGAACGCTGTATCGATGTGGGTGCTCCCCCTTCCCGTCACGGTCGGGCGATTGACGTAGGTGTCGCCGGGAGCGCCTCGCCAACACGGCACTCCCGAAAGGCAACACCTATGCGCTCCCAGTTCACCGTCTCCGGCGCCGACCGCGCGCCCCTCATGTTCGACGTGATCATTGCCGGGTGCGGGCCGACCGGCGCGATGCTGGCCGCCGAACTTCGGCTGCACGATGTACGGGTACTCGTTCTGGAGAAGGAAACCGAGCCCGCGTCGTTCGTTCGCATCGTCAGTCTGCACATTCGCAGTCTCGAACTGATGGCGATGCGCGGACTGCTGGACCGCGTTCTCCCGCACGGCAGAAAGCGTCCGGCCGCCGGTTTCTTCGCCGCCATCGCCAAACCCGCGCCCAAGAGCCTGGATTCCGCGTACGCCTATCTGCTGGGAATCCCCCAGCCGGTCATCGAGCGAGTGCTCGAAGAACACGCGATCGAACGGGGTGCGCAGGTCCGGCGCGGTCGCGCGGTGACCGGTTTCGCGCAGGACGACGAGGGGGTGACCGTCGAACTGGCCGACGGGGAACGGCTGCGGTCGCGCTACCTCGTCGGCTGTGACGGCGGGCGCAGTACGGTGCGCAAACTGCTCGGCGTCGGCTTCCCCGGCGAGCCCTCACGGGCCGACACGCTGATGGGCGAGATGAACGTGGGCGTGCCGCAGGAGGAGGTCGCCGCCAAGGTGACCGAAATCCGCGAAGCCCATCACCGATTCTGGCTCCGGCCCTTCGGCGAAGGGGTCTACAGCGTGGTAGTCCCCGCCGCGGGAGTCACCGACCGCGCGGAGCCGCCCACCCTCGACGATTTCAAACAACAGTTGCGTACCATCGCCGGAACCGATTTCGGCGTGCACTCCCCGCGCTGGATGTCCCGCTTCGGGGACGCCACCCGGCTGGCCGAACGTTATCGGGTCGGGCGGGTGCTGCTGGCCGGCGATGCGGCACACATCCATCCACCCATCGGCGGACAGGGCCTCAACCTGGGCGTTCAGGACGCGTTCAACCTCGGCTGGAAACTGGCCGCACAGATCCGCGGCTGGGCGCCGGAAACACTGCTGGACACCTACCAGGCCGAACGTCATCCGGTCGCCGAGGACGTGCTGGACAACACCCGCGCCCAGATGGAACTGCTGTCCACCGAACCGGGCCCGCGGGCCGTGCGCCGACTGCTCACCGAACTGATGGACTTCGACGAGGTGAACCGCCACCTGCTGGAGAAGATCACCGCAACCGGCATCCGCTACGACTTCGGCGCGGGCCCCGACCTGCTCGGCCGCCGCCTGCGCGACATCGACGTGAAACAGGGCCACCTCTACGGTCTGCTGCACCGCGGCCGCGGCCTGCTGCTGGACCGCACCGAACGCCTGACCGCCGGCGGCTGGTCAGACCGGGTCGATCACCTCGCGGATCCCACCGCGGCGCTGGATGTTCCGTCCGTCCTGGTACGCCCCGACGGCCACGTCGCCTGGGTCGGCGACGACCAGCAGGACCTGGACGACCATCTCTCCCGCTGGTTCGGCAAGCCCGCCGACTGATTTCTCACTGGCCACGTCCCGAAGCTGCGACGTTAAGCTTTCTGATCAGCCATCGCTCGGCGTGGCGGGAGATTTTCTTCGGGACTGTGTCGATCCGTGCGCCGCTCGTTCGACGTGCGGGTGCGAGGGCCGAGCGGCGGCCCCGCTGAACGAGGAGAACACGATGCCGAAGTACATGTTGATCATGCGGGGCACCGATGAGTCGAACGCGGCCATGATGGCGTCGATCGACGAGGCGATGGCCGCGACCGGCCGGTTCATCGAGGAGATGCTCAAGGCCGGTGTTCTCCTCGCGGCCGAAGGGCTGGACCATCCGGACCGGGGCGTCGTGGTCGACTTCAACGGCGAGACCCCGGTGGTCACCGACGGGCCGTACGGCGAGACCAAGGAACTGTTCGGAGGTTACTTCCTGCTCGATGTCGTCTCGAAGCACGAGGCGGTCGAGTGGGCCAGGCGGGTCCCGGCGGTCCGCGGGTCCAAGATCGAGGTCAGGCGGGTGGCCGAGGCCGACGAGGTCCCGCAGGACAGCGAGAGCAACGGCCGGGTCTGATGGGCACGGCCGACGTCGAGGCCGTCTGGCGGATCGAGTCGGCGCGGATCGTCGCCGCACTGACCCGGTTCACCGGCGATTTCGGGCTGGCCGAGGACGCGGCCCAGGAGGCGGTGGCCGAGGCGCTGGTGTCATGGCCGCTCGCCCCTCCGGCCAACCCGGCCGGCTGGCTGATGGCCACGGCCCGGCGTCGGGCGATCGACGCGATCCGCCGCCGGACCGCCCTCCAGGACCGGTACTCCCTGCTGGCGGCCGACCGGGCGGTCGACGCGGAAATCGACCCCGACAGGATCGACGACGACGTCCTGGCGCTGATGTTCGTCAGCTGTCACCCGATGCTCTCCCCGGAGGCCCGGGTGGCGCTGACCCTGCGCGTGGTCGGCGGCCTGTCCAGCGAGGAGATCGCGCGGGCGTTCCTCGTATCCGTGCCGACCGTGCAGGCCCGCATCACCCGGGGCAAGAAGACGATCGCGGCGGCCGGGGTGCCGTTCGAGCTGCCGGCGGCCGGCGAGCGCCGGGAGCGGCTGGGCGGCGTGCTCAGCGTCCTTTACGTGATCTTCACCGAGGGGTCGACGGCCACGTCGGGCGACCGGCTGCTCCGCCCCGACCTCGCGTACGAGGCGATCCGGCTGGCCCGCACGCTGGCCGCGCTGCTGCCGGACGAGCCCGAGGTGCACGGCCTGCTCGCGTTGTGCGAGCTGACGGCCGCGCGCTTCCCGGCCCGGACCGGCCCGGACGGTTCGCCGGTCCTGCTCGAGGACCAGGACCGGCGGCGGTGGGACTTCTCGGCGATCCGCCGTGGGCTGGCCGCGCTGGCCAGGGCATCGACCCGCGGCCTCGGTCCGTACGGGCTGCAGGCCGCGATCGCCGCCGTCCACGCGTCGGCGCCCTCCGTCGAGTCGACCGACTGGGACCGGATCGTGGTGCTCTACGAGGCGCTCGGCCGGGTCGCGCCCTCGCCGGTGGTCGAGCTCAACCGGGCCGTCGCCGTGGCCATGGCCTCGGGCCCGGCGCAGGCCCTGGCCATCGTGGACGAGCTGATCGCCCTGGACCGGCTCCCCGGTTCCCATCTGGTGCCGACCGTACGGGGTGAGCTGCTGGCCCGGCTCGGACGGCGACCGGAAGCGCGCGCCGAACTGGAGCTGGCGGCCCGGCTCTGCGCCAACCAGCGCGAACGATCGGTGCTGCTGCGCAAGGCGGCCGCGCTGGACTGACTTCTCCGGCTGCCGCGGCTCAGGTCTCCGGAAAGAGTCTTCTGCTCAAGATTTCCTTGGCCCGTTCTGTCCATGTCGGCTGCCCGTGAGCGGCCTGCGCGGAGGTGACCACGTGCGGATTGGGGCTGACGATGACGTTCTCCATCGGCTTCCACGCACTGGTGCCGTCGGAACGGTCCTGCCGGGAGACCGTGGCCTGCCATGACCAGTCCGCGCGCCGCAGCGCCACCCAGATGCTGTGCGCGCCTTCGGGCTTGTAGACGAGATACAACTGGAAGAGGTCCTTGCCGTCGATCCCGGCGACGGCCCCCGGGAGCTCATATCCGGGGCTGTCGCAGAAGTAGGGGCCCGGTCCGATAGTCGCCGCTTGGCCTGCCGTGACCACCTTCTCGATGGTGTAGAGCACGCTGCCATCGCGCTTGACGTCGTCGGCATCCAGCGCGGTCGCCGTCGCGCTGCCGAGTGAGGTTCTGATGTGAGCCTGACCCTGATTCCGTACGGGGGATACGGTCCAGTCAAAGCCGCATGTCTGGATGAATCCAAAACTGCCGGCGCCGAGGTACCGTGCGTTCATCAGCCCCAAGCCCACCTGCCTGGACGGGGCCTGCACGCGGGCCTCCCAGGAACAGCCGTAGCGCTGACCGGACTCGCCCACCTGGGGCTCATACAGTGCCACCCAGCTGTTGACCTTCTCGCGGTCGCCGTGATACTGGCCGGGCCCGCACAGCGTGACATTGGACGTGGTGATCCGGAAGTAGTGGACCGTCGGAGCGGCCACGTCCACCGTGGCCTCCCTGCTGGCCTGCACGCCGCCGATCCTGGCCGTCACCCGTACGGTCTTCAGGCCGCCGCTGATCCAGTAGAACGAGATATCGCCGGCCGCCCGCTGAGCGGGAGTGAGCCCAACGGCAGTGCCCGTGAGGAGGGTCTGCACGCAGTCTCCCAGGGCGCCGTCGCCCACCGTCCAATTGATCTCGCTCAGGTGGGCCTGCGGCCCTCCGGCGGTGCGGACCTCGACTCCCAGGCGCACACGCTGGCCGACCACTACCTGGAGTCGGCCACCCGAGAAATTCGGGTGCTTGGTCAGTGGACCGGTGGACCCGTCGAGGGTGGCGATGATCTCCAGCGTGGCGGGTTGCGCCTTGCCGAGCGGGGCTTTCGAGATCACCTGCTGCTCTCGGCTGGTCGCCTGATTGTTGAGTAGCTGGGCCTTGCTGACTTCCAGGCTCCTTTTCATGGCGTGGGCACCGCGGCGGCGGATCCGTCCGGCGAGCCGCTGACGGCCGCCTGTTCGATCTGGTTGACGATCTGCGGCGGCGGGAAGACCCGCTGGTAGAGATCGACTCCTGCGGTGTCGCCCCGCTCCACCAGCGAGACCGCGAGCCGGAGGCGGTCCACCTCCGCCTGACGCCGGTCGTTCTCCAGACGACGGCCGCGGACCTCCTCCTCCTGCAGGCCCCGCGAGTAGTCGTCGAGGCCGTTGCCGAGACCGAGGAAGGTGTCGACCACGACGCCGTCGGTTCGCATGACGTGGGTGTCGGCATTGAGGATCACGCCGGGCAGGTTGATGACCGGGCCCGCCACGCCGTTGCCGTACGTCGAGGTCGCCTTGTCGTTGACCCGCAGGTAGGTCATCGTGCCGTCGTCCGCGCCGGTGAGCGTGACGCTCTCCACGAAGTCGGTGCGAACCCTGCCGGCGTGGTCGACGATGCTCTGCAACTCGCCCGTGACGGCGGCCAGCACCGCCTGCCGGTGCTCCGGCAGGATGTAGGTGTCCAGCAGTTCGGCGAGCGCCGGCAGCGGCACCTCCGCCCGCGACTCGACGAAGCCGTTGAAGAAGGCCGCCCGGATGTCCACCAGGTGGAGCAGCGTGACGAACTCCTGGTTCATCTGCCGGAAGACGAAGTTCAGCGTCCTGCTGACGTTGACGTTCTCCAGCTCGCGCTCGATCGCCTGCTCCTCGCCGAGTTCCAGCTTCACGTCGAGGCTGGTGTCGATCTGCACGTCCCTGCGGGAGGAGGCGCGGGCCGCGTTCTGCGACACCGCGGTGGCGACGTTCTTGGCGAACTCCTCGCGGGCGGCGTTCGAGGTGCCCTTGACGCCTCCCGAGGCGGTGACGCTGGCGCTGCCCCAGCCCCACGAGGCCTTTGCCTCGGCCTCCACGTCGGCGTGGTACTCGAAGGCCCGGCTGTTGTTGTCCCGCCTCGTCTGCTCGCCCTGGATACTGCGCTCGAACTCGCTCTCGGTCTCGTCGCTGGTGGAATCCAGAACCGACGACGAGCGGCTGGCGGTCTCCGCGGTGCGCTTGTAGGTGCTCACCCGAATCCTGGTCCGCTCGCCGGGCAGCAGCGAGAACGTCTTGATGGTCCGCCCGGCGCCGTACCGCGCGGGGAAGGAGGACAGCCGGTAGTACTCCACCAGCAGCAGCGCCGGCGCCCCGGTCCGCGGCACGGGGATGAACCTGTAGGTGCAGCGCCCGCTGGTGTCCCGGTAGATGACGAAGCGGTTGCCGGCGTTGATCTGAGTGACCACGGTGGTGGCGTCCAGGTCGGCCAGCGCCTCCTTGACACAGCTCCGGGTGTACTTGTCGTCGCCGGCCTGGACGTTCGGAAAGACCGCGGGATCGAAGTAGCCGGTCGACTTGGCCAGGTTGAACGCGGTGGTGATCCGCTCCACCGTGAGCTGGTCGGGGGTGGCGCGCCCGGTGGGCACCGACGTGCCGAACACCGGGGCCTCCTGGTTGTAGACCTGGCTCGACCCGCTGCCGTCCGGCCCGAACATCGGATCCTGCTGGGTGGGCACCGACGCGGCCGCCACCTGCGGTGTGGCGTCGGCCTGCTCCTGCGTGACGAAGTAGTCCGGCGGAATGTCGAGTTCGATGATGTGGCGGCCCCGGTAGGAGGTCGGCTCGGGAACGTCGTACGACAGCACCACCGGGGTGCCGCCCGGGTCCAGCTCGGCCAGCGGCCGGGCGTCGCCGCCCACCAGCATCGCGTGCGACGCCCAAGCGAAAGCCTTCCGATGGGCGGGGTCGCTGCCCTGGTAGACGACGAATATCCCGTCGTCCTGCAAGATGGCGAAGCTCTGGCCCTGCCCCCGGGCGATCCCGGTGTTCCACACGAAAGCACCTTTGTGGGACGGGTCACTCCCCCGGTAGATGACGAAATTCCCATCCGGTTGCATGATCGCGTAGCACTGGCCCTGCCCTCGGGCGGTCCCCGTGTTCCACACGAAAGCGCCCTGCTGGGACGGGCCGCTCCCGCGGTAGATGACGAAATTCCCATCCGACTGCATGATCGCGAAGTACTGGCCATTGGCCGCGACCAGGTAATCGCCCACCGTCAGGTACTGCCCGGCCGACAGCCAGGCACCCTTGCCAGGTAAATCGGTCATCCTTCTCCCTCACCAGGGCAATCCCTCTGATGAGGGACGGCACCGCAAGCATCCGTCCTCGCGATACCGCCGTCGAGACGGAGGGGATGGCCAGAAGCGGACCGCGCGGACTCATCGCGACTTCACGACCCGGGGGCCGTCACCTCGACCGGCGAGACGGCCCCCGGGCCCCGTGATCTAGAAGCCGGGCGCCCAGAGGGCCCAGACGCTGCCCGACTGGTAGCAGGTGTACCAGGGCCAGAGGCCGCCGAGGCCGCGCTGCCCGGCGGCCTCGCACGAGACGCTGCTGGGGTAGTAGGCGACGACGCCGGCGTGAGCGGGCGAGGCGGTGAGGGTGACGGCGGTCAGGCCGAGAGCGATGATCCCCATCCGAAGAGCACGTCTTTTCACGAAGCCCCTTCCAGAGAAATTAAAAATAAACTTTCCTAAGAGATAAGCCGATGTGGGCAGGTCTGGCAAGGTTCGTACCGAGGGGACTCGAAGGTGATGGCGGCGGGCCGGACGGGCGGCCCGCCGCCATCGGTGGCTACGCGAAGGGCAGCCGGATGACGCTCTGGTTGCCGATCCCGACGTTGGTCGTGGTGGAGCCGATCGCGCTCCAGATCTCGACCCGCACCGAGCCGTTGGCCAGGTTGCCGAGCGCGCCGGTGGCCGTCTTCACCCCGGCCGCCTGGGTGTAGTGCTCCCAGCCGCTCACCGGGTCGGTGGCGAAGTACGTGTACGTCTCCACCCGGTCCCAGCTGCCGTTGCCGGTCAGGTCGTAGGAGACCCTGACCTGGGTGGCGTTGCCGACGTTGGTCCCGGCGTCCACGAACACGTCGAACGTGGTGGCCGCGCCGCCGAACGTGGCGGTCAGCCCGGTCGCGTTGTAGACGGCGGGGTTGTTCGGGACACCGTCGTGGTTGCCGTTGGCCGCGGCCAGCGTGACGGTGCCGGCCGTACCCGTCGTGCCCGGCAGGGAGCCGTTCGACTGCGGGTACCGGTTGGCGGAGAACCCACCCGGCGGTGAGGGCGACGGGCTGGGCGACGGGCTGGCGCAGACGCCGCCGCCGAAGACCTTGAACTCCCACAGCGAGTAGCCCCACGCGGTGCCACGCGCCGTACCGTAGAGCCGCACGTAGCGGCCCGACCCGGACACCGTCAGGTTGTCCGTGCCGCCGTCACCGGTGGTGGTGCTGTAGATGTCGGTCCAGGGGGCCGTCCCGGTGGTGGACGTCTGGATCTGGTACGACCGACCGTAAGCGGCCTCCCAGGTCAGCTGCACCGACGAGATGTTCTGCACCGAGCCGAGGTCCACCTGGATCCACTGCGGGTCACTGAACGCGCTCGACCAGCGGGTGGCCGCGTTGCCGTCGAACGCCAGGCTGGCCGGGTAGCCGGTCTCGATACTCGACGAGGTGGCCGGCCGGCCCTGCGAGAGCAGCGAGGTCGGCGTGCACGGGGAGGGCGACGGGCTCGGGGACGGGCTGGGCGACGGGCTGGTCGTCGGCGTGCCGCCCCCGTTGGCGTTGCCGCCGCTCCAGGTGAACAGGCCCGAGGTGACCGTCTTGCCGGCCGGCGCGGTCAGCGTCGTGCCGTTGGAGAAGGTCACCGTCAGCGGGCTGTTGGTGATGTTGGAGGCGACGTAGGTCCGTACACCGTTCTTGACGAAGACCTTCGCCAGCGGGTGGTTCGCGGTGACCGTGGTGTCCACCGTGCCCAGGGAGGCGAGGTTGCGCAGCCAGTGGAAGGTGTGCGCCTTGCTCTCGCCCTCCTCGGAGGTGAAGTTCGGATTGGCCTGGAAGGCCGCCAGAGCGGCCGGTCCGTCGCCGAGCGCCCGGAACTCCTGGAGGATGTCCTGCCAGACCGTCGGCGGTCCGCCGTTGTTGGTGACCAGCTCGTTGTAGTTGGTCAGCACGTACGCCGGGTACTCGCCGAGGTAGAAATGGCCACCGGTGATCGGCAGCATGTTGATGCCCTGGATCATCTCGGGCTCGGCGCTGAACCAGGTGGCGTACGCGCCGCCGGAGCCCCAGACCATGCCGACCGTGGAGTGCCCGAAGGTGGATGGGAAGTTCTGGTTGCGCACGTCGAACCAGTACTCCTGGATCGCCGCGCTCTGGGTGGCGTAGATGAACACACCGGCGTCGCGGACGGCGGTGTTGCCGGTCGCCTGACCCCACTGGATCAGAGCGTTGGCGAAGTTCATCCCCTCCGAAGAGGACTCCTGGTTGTTGCCGGAGCCGAACGCGCCGTGCCCGGCCGCCCAGTCGTGACCCGCGTAGATGTCGAAGTCGCGCAGGTACGGGAAGCGGGTGTCGTTGCGGTCGTAGTTGTTGGCGTCCCGGATCAGCAGGTCGACCATGCCGCCGTACTGGGCGTTGGTCGCCCAGGTCGGGTCGAACTTCGCCAGCGTCGCCGCGGCCGCGATGTAGTAGCCGTAGTGAAAGTGGTGGTCGTTGAGCTCGGCGTCCGAGCCGTACGAGGCCGGGTAGCCGAGCAGGGTGCCCCAAGCCGAGTTGTAGTAGAAGACCCGGCTGGTCTTGCCCGCGCTGGCGGTGAACCAGTCGTTGAGCCTGGTCCGGATGCGGTTGAGCGCCGCGTCCCGGACGGCCGTCAGGTTGAGCTGGTCGGCGATCTCCGCGATGCGCGCCGCCCGGCCGAGGCCCTTGCCGGTCCAGTAGGTGTCGTCGCCGAGGCCGGCCGTGGGGTCGCCGAGCTCCGCGTTCAGGTAGTTGGTGACGGTGGTCAGGTCGCCGCCGGAGTTGTCGGCGACCGCCGGGATCTCGGGCAGCACACCCTGGAACTTCATCGTGGTGCTGAACGAGGCGCCGGTGACCACCTTCATCTGGCCGCGCGCCGAGATGTAGGTCTGCGTCAGCGGCGTCGAGCCGGTCAGGTAGTTCCACTGGTGCGGGTAGAGCGCGATGACGGTGCCGCTCGCGCTGCCCTCCCGAGCCGTCGTGGTGAAGGTGTAGGTGGTGCTGACGTTCGCGTTGCCCGGGTTGTACGAGTACGACACCCGGGTGCCGGTGACGTGAGCGTGGGCGTACTGCGCGTACGTGCTCGCCAGGCTGGTACGGGTGGCGGCCGGGGTCGACGGCGTCGTCGGCAGCACCGCGACCGAGAAGTAGTTCTGCCCGTTCAGCGTCGAGGAGATGCTGGTCCCACTGACCGTCCAGGTCGAGCCGCTGGGGGCGAAGCCCAGGTAGTCCTTGCCGTTGACGGTGAACCCGATGGTCCCGCCGCTGTTGGACCACACGGCCGGGGTCCCGCTGGTGGTGATCTGCGCGTTGCCGCCGGTCTTCTGGAAGTAGGCGAACGGCAGGCCGTGCCCGATGGTGGCCCGCAGCGTCCGGGCGCCGTCACTCCAGTACGGGCTGACCGTCCAGTCCGTCCAGCCGTCCACCTTGGCGTCCGGCGAGTTCAGCCCGGTCACGCCGACCAGGATGTCCTGCACGTACGGGTAGTGGTACTCCCCCACGCCGGTCGCGGTGCCACTGATCGCGGCGACGGTGTTGTAGGAGAAGCCGAGGCCGCCGGCGAACGTGTCGTACGAGATGGGGTGCGCGTGCAGCGGCTCGCTGTAGGCGCAGTCGAACCGCTTCCACAGCAGCGACGACCACCAGTCGTTGGTGGGGACCGCGCCGGCCGGGGCGTTCGCCGTGACGTAGAGGCGCGGGTTGGTCGACAGCGACCCGCAGCCGGACGGCAGCGCACGGCCGGCCGGCAGCGTGTCGGCGTACGACCCGGCGCCGACCGTGCCCGCCTGGGCGGCGGGCGTACTCACCACGACGGCGAGCATCGCGGCGATCATCGCCAGCACGACGCCGACCACGACCGGCCGCGACACGGTACGGCGGGCCGGCCGGGCGGCGCTGGGCGGTGAGGTGCCGGGTAACTGAGCCCCAATGGGCTGGTCCATTCTTCCTCCGTGGGGGGTGACGACCGGGGGTGCGGGAGTCGGGGTTCGGACGGATCGAGGGCTGCGACAGGTGATGTCCGGGTCGCGGTGGAATCGGGGACGCACCGGAGAAAGCGTCCTGCGGGACGGGCTCTCTCCACCGCGATGAGAGCGCTCTCTCAGCGCGGAAACTAATGCCCGGAACACCTCTCGTCAATGTTTCTGAATGATTGCCCGGAGGTTAATCCCTCCAGTGCAGGTCAAGACGGTCCGATGCCGAGAGCGCTCTCACCGCTGGACGGTCTGCCACGACCCACCGGCGGGATCCTCGTAGGGCCCGGCCGCCCGGAGGGCGGGGTGCGGCACATCGGTGGCGATGGATCACACCCTCGCCCTCGTATACGCTGTGCGCATGATCGAAAGAATCGAGTCTTCCGTCCGCCGGTGAGCAAGACCCCCGAGCCCGGACCGCTCGGAACCCCCACGAGCTTGTACGAGCACGCTCTGCAGCTCCACCGCCGGCATCCCGACGCCGCACTCCCTGACGATGGTGAGCCCTACCCCGACGACGGCGCCCATCGGCGTCGGTATTCGGGCTCAGAGGATCAGCGCCGCCGGGGCGCGGCCGCGGCCGCCATCCTGGATGAGTTCTTCGCCCGACCCGGCGCCACACCGGGCGAACTGGTGTGGGCCTTCCACGAGGTGGATGTTCCCATCCATCACAACGAGCACATCGCCGCCGCGGCCCGGCGCGCCGACCGCGGAAGAGCCCGGGAAACCGGGCGGTGGCTGGTTGGCCACAGCGGCGACCGATGCTCGGTGCTCATCGGGCTTGCCCTGCTGGCCGCCGACTGGAACCCGGATGACATCGACCTGATCCGGCATATCGGTCTGCTGTCGGATACCTTCGGTTCCCTGGCCGCTGAGGCGTTGAAGCGGCGCAGGGGCGGGGGCGAGGCGCTGCTGTGGCTGGCCCAGCGAAGCAGGGGCTGGGGCCGGGTGTACGTCATCGAGACCCTCTGTTCCCTGGCGGGAGCTTCCGCTCGCCCCTGGCTCCTGCGCCACGCGCTGGACGGCGACTTTCTGAGCGGCTATTACGTGGGCGAGGTCGCGATGACCGCCGATGTTCACGAGGCGATCACCGGTCCCGATCCCGACGATGCCCTGATCGATCACACCGGCCGCGTGCTGCAGATCATGGCCGGCAACAGCGGCATGGGCATGACCTGGAACACCTACCCCCCGATCTCCCGCGTCCTGGACGCCCACGTCGGCTACCTGGCCCGCCAGCCACCCACCTGGATCCGCTATGTCACCGCCGCCTTCATCGCCGACCACCTACGGAAAGAGGACCTCAATATCCCGAGCCTGCCCGCGGACGACCGGTCCGTCCTGCTGAATCGCTATCTCGCGGTCCTGCATCGCCAGGACTGGAGATCCATGGCCCGCGCCGCTTTGGACCCCGCTGACAAATTCACCGCCTGGTTCATCGACGGCATCGCAACTCGTCTCAAATTGCTGAACTGATCCTGGCCGAAGGCCCTGGAGCGTTCAGCGTCCTCTGTGGGTGTACGCGCGGAGCGACAGCGGGACGAAGATCGCCAGGAGGGCGGCCGACCAGAGTAGGACGGTGGTCACCGGGTGGGCGAGTGGCCAGGCCAGGTCGCCAGAGGGGGCGCCCGGGTTGCCGAACAGGTGGCGGGAGGCGGCGGTGAGTGCGCTTACCGGGTTCCAGTCGGCCAGGAAGCGTAGCCAGCCGGGCATGCCGTCGGTGGGGACGAACGCGTTCGACAGCATCGTGAACGGGAGGAAGAGGGGCACCATCGCGTCGGCGACCTGGTCGTTCTTCACCGCCAGGCCCACGTAGACGCCCACCCAGCTCAGCGCGTACCTAAGCACGATCATCAGGAGGAACGCCTGGGCCGTGGGGATCAGGCCGCGGTGTGGTTGCCAGCCCACCAGCAGGCCGGCGCCCACCATGATGGCCAGCATCAGCAGGCCGGTCAGCAGGTCGGCGCCGGTCTGCCCGAACGGCACCGCCGAGCGCGCCATCGGCATGGAGCGGAACCGGTCCATCACGCCGCGGGAGGCGTCGGCGGCCATCCGCGTCATGACCCCCATCACCGCGGAGAAGGTCACCATCGCGAACAGGCCGGGCATGAGGTACTCGCGGTAGTCGCCGCCGTCCGGTACGTGGATCGCGCTGCCGAAGACGTACCCGAACAGCACCACCATGACGGCCGGGAAGATCAGGGCCGCGACGAGTTCGCCGGGATCGTGTCGCAGCCGTCCCAGCTCGCGGCCGACCAGGGTCAGCCCGTCGGTGAACGTCCACCGCAGGCGGCGGCCCAGCGGCGGGGCGAGGTCAGTCATCGGACCTGTTCCTTCCGGTCGGTGAGGCGCAGGAACACCTCGTCGAGGGTGGGGCGGCGCAGTCGTACGTCGGCCGCGGCGACCCCGGCGCGGTCGAGTTCGCGCACGATGTGGGCGAGGCGGAAGCCGCCGCCCGGCAGGGCGACGCTGAGCCGGTCGGCGCCGGTCATCGTGGGGTCGGTCCCGGCCAGGGCATTCAGCGCGGTCGCCGCCTGGGGCAGGGCGGCGGGGTCTTCGAGGACGACGTCGAGGCGGTCGCCGATCGTGGCCTTCAGCTCGTCGGGTGTGCCCGTGGCGATCACCTGTCCGTGGTCGACGACGGCGATGTCGTCGGCCAGCTGGTCGGCCTCGTCCAGGTACTGCGTGGTGAGCAGCACCGTGGTGCCGTCCGCCACCAGCTCGCGGAGGCTGTCCCAGATCTCGCCGCGGCTGCGCGGGTCCAGGCCGGTGGTCGGCTCGTCCAGGAAGAGCACCTCGGGGCGCAGGATGAGGCTGGTGATCAGGTCGAGGCGGCGGCGCATGCCGCCGGAGTAGCCGGTGACCTGCCGATCGGCGGCGTCCGTCAGGCCGAAGCGTTCGAGCAGCTCGTCGGCCCGCCGGTGCGCCTCGCGCCGGGACAGGTGGGAGAGGCGCCCGAACATGCGCAGGTTGCCACGGCCGGTGAGCTTCTCGTCCACGGCGGCGTACTGGCCCGCGAGCCCGATCCTGGCGCGCACCTTGCCGGCCTCGCGGACGACGTCGTACCCGGCGATGCGGGCGTGCCCGGCATCGGGATCGGACAAGGTCGCCAGGATGCGCACGGCGGTCGTCTTCCCCGCGCCGTTGGGCCCCAGCACGCCGCAGACCGTACCTCTCGGAACGCTCAGGTCCAGCCCCCGCAGCGCATGGGTGTCGCCGAAGGACTTGTGCAGCCCTTCGGCGAAGACGACCGGATCCGCCATGATCCCTCCAACTGGGTACGTTGTACGCGGTTATGCCGGCCAGGCTAAGTTACTGGGTACCATGTACGCAACTAGGGAGTGGAACGGTGACCGACGCCGAGTACGTGAACATCTGGATGCGGCCCGAACGCCCCGCCCGCGGGCCGAAGCCGGTCTACAGCCGCGCGCAGATCACCGAGGCGGCCGTCCGGATCGCCGACGCCGAAGGGCTGGAGGCCGCCACCATGCGGCGGATCGCCGCCGAGATCGGCGCCGGCGCGATGTCCCTCTACCGATACGTCCCGAGCCGCGACAACCTGGTCGAGCTCATGGCCGACCGGCTGATGGGCGAGATCGACGTCACGGGCATGCCCTCGGGCGACTGGCGCGCCGACCTGACCCAGTACGCCGACGGGCTGCGTGCCATGTGGCTGAGGCACCCGTGGATCGCCACCGTGCAACGGTCGCTCCCCAGCTTCGGCCCCAACCAGCTGCTCCTGATCGAACGGCTGATGGGAGTGCTCGACGTCTTCGTCTCCATCGACGAGAACCTCAGCCTCGTGGCCATGCTGAACAGCTACATCGAGGGCGCCGCCCGCGAGGAGATCAGCTCGGCCGGGGAATTCCGCCGCAGCGGGCTCAGCGAGTCGGAGTGGATGGCGCGGAGTTACTCGTACATCGACCGGCTGGTGAAGAGCGGGGAGTACCCGATCTTCACCAAGATCGTGATGGAGGCGCGCCAGCCGCACCTGAGCCGCGACGACCAGTTCCGGTACGGCCTCCGGCGCGTCCTCGACTGCATCGCCACGGCCCTCCCGTCAACGGCCGAGTCTCCGAGGCCGGCGCACCGGGAGGGACAGGCTCGTTAGCCGACCCTACTTCGGCCCCGGGCGGTGGAGACCGCGCTGTTTTCGATGCCTGGATGGTGTTCGCTTCGCCCCTACGCGATGCCCGCCTTGACGCCGTAACGTACATAGACCGCGCCGTCACTGAAGCGCCGTTCGTCCAGCAGTGCCAGGTCGACGCGTACATCGTCCGGAAAGAACGCGTTGCCGCCGCCCACGACCACCGGCCGGACGAAGAGGTGATACTCGTCGACCAGCCCCGCTCGAATCGCCTGCGCCGCCAGGTGCGGCCCGGCGACGGCTATGTCGAGGTCGGCCTCGGCCTTCAGCTTCCGCACTGCCTCAGGGTCGAACGTGCGCTCGATCCGGGTTCGTTCGCCGACCGCCTCGTGCAGCGTCGTGGAGTAGACGATCTTGTCGGCCGCCTGCCAGATCCGCGCCCACTCCAGGATGAACGGCTCATGGCCGGGCTCCGTGTGCGCGGTCTCCCAGTAGGCCATCGTGTCGTACATCCGGCGGCCGTACAGGTAGGTGCCGATCGATCGCCCGTGTTCGTTGATGAACTCGTGCGACTCCTCCTCGGGGCGGCCCCAGCCGAAGTCGCCGGCCTTGTCGCTCACGTAGCCGTCGAGTGACGTGATCATCGAGTAGACGAGCTTACCCACCGGTGTGCCTTCTTTCCTGTGCTGATGATGGATCTCACGATCGAGGTGCGGCCCGCCCAAAAGGATACCGAACAACTGTTCGGCAATGCTGGAGAATGAGGGAACGGTGGAGCTCAGGACATCGAGGTGTTCCTAAAGGAGACGGCGGGATACCCTGCCTGCGGTGCCTCGAACCACGTGACCGGAGGAGTCGATGCTGGGATGACGGCAGGGCGACCGATGCCCACACAGGACGACGTGCTCGGGTACTTCAACACGCTGTCGAACTGGGGCCGGTGGGGCGAGGACGACGAGCTCGGCACTCTGAACCACATCACCGACGACGTCCGGCTGGCGGCGGCGCGGGCCGTGCGCCACGGCAGGAGCGTGTCGTGCGCATGGGAGGTCGCCGTACCGGAAGACATGGAGCGGTCGACGACGACGTGCCCGTGCGCCGCCGACATGCCGGGCGCCGAGAACATGCCGGTGCCCGCATTCCACAAGGACCGGCGCTGGGGCTTCTCGTCCGAGCGGCTCGGCGTCACGTTCCACGGCAACACCCTCACCCACGTCGACTCGCCGTGCCACATCTTCTGGGACGGCATGATGTACAACGGGCGGTCGCACGCGCTGGTCGACACCGCGACGGGATCGGCGTGGGCGTCGGTCACGGCGGCGGCGAACGGGATCATCACGCGTGGTGTCCTGCTGGACATCGCCAGCGTGCGGGATGTGCCGTGGCTGGAACCGGGGCAGGGGGTGTTTCCCGACGACCTCGAGGAGGCCGAGCGTCGCCAGGGTGTGCGGGTGCGACCCGGCGATGCGGTACTCCTGCGGACCGGGTATGGCCGCGTCCGGCACGAGACCGGTGCGGCCGGCGGTTTCACGCAGGCCGGGTGGCACGCGTCCTGCCTGCCGTGGCTGCATGAACGGGAGGTCGCGCTGATCGGCGCCGACACCCCCCAGGACGTTCAGCCATCGGGGTACGAAGACGTGTTGATGCCGGTTCACGCCGTGAGCCTGGTCGCGATGGGTCTGTGGATGCTCGACAACTGCGACCTGGAGGCGTGCGCGAGGACGGCTGCCGAACTCGGCCAGTGGGACTTCCACCTCGCGGTCGCGCCGGTCCGTTTCGCCGGCACGTCCGGCAGCCCGGTCAACCCGATCGCCACATTCTGACCGCGGTTCACGAGTCGGCGTCCCCCGGGCGCCGGACGAACGCCGTCCGGGGCAGGCGGCGTGTCAGGTCGGGATCCGTAGCGGCAGGCTTCCCCAGTGCAGGCGGAAGTCGTCCACGTCGTCAGGGTCCACCGCTAGCCGCAGTCGGGGAAGCTCGCGGGCGATGCGGTCGAACATGATGCGGGCCTCTAGACGGCCCAGGGAGGCGCCCAGGCAGAAGTGGATGCCGTGGCCGAAGGCGATGTGCCGGTGGACGTCCGGGCGGTGGATGTCGAACACGTCCGGATCGGCGAAGACCGAGGGGTCCCTGTTCGCGCCCCACAGGGACAGGCCGACGCGCTCGAACGCCGGGATCGTGCCCCCGGCGATGTCGAGGTCGCGGAAGGTGAAGCGAGGCGGCACGATCTCGACCGGACCGCGGTACCGTAGCGTCTCCTCGACGAGCGCGCTCGCCAGTGACGGGTCGGCGCGGAGGTCCTGCCACTGCTCGGGATGGGTGAGCAGGAGCCGGATGCCGTTGACGATGACGTCGACGGTGGTCTCCTGACCGGCGATGAGCAGGAGCTGCACCATCGCGACGAGTTCGTCGCGGTCGAGGGCGTCCCCCTGCGCCTCCAGGGCGACGAGCTCGGAGAGCAGGTCGTCCGCCGGGACCGCTCGCCGGCGTGCGGCCAGTTCGTCGATGTACGCGGCGAACGCCAACGTGGCCACGCCATGCTGATCGCTCCCGGAGACGATGGTCGCCGACCACGCGCGGAACTGCGCGCGGTCCTCCTCGGGGACCCCCACGAGCTGGGCGATGACGTTGACCGGCAGCGGATCGGCCAGGTCGGCCACGCCGTCGAACGTGCCGAGCCGCAGCGCGCGGGCGACCAGCTGGTCCGCCACGTCACCGATCCACGGCTCCAGCTTCGCGACCGTACGGGCCGTGAAAGCCTTGCTGACGAGCCCGCGCAGCCGGGTGTGGTCAGGGGGATCCAGGTCGATGAGCTGGCGGGCCGCGATCCGCTCCGCCTCGGTTCGGTGGTGCGCGAGCGCCGGGCCCTGAGCCTGGTGCTCGCGCACTTCGTGACCGATCGCGGGGTGCTGCAGGCCGTCCAGGACGTCGGCGTGGCGTGCCACGATCCAGAACCGGTCGCCTGCCGGATCGATCTGCGGGATGGGCCGGCCGGCGGCCCGCACGCGTGCGTAGAACGCGTGCGGGTCGCGGCGGGTGTCAGGCTCCCACAGCTCGTACGGCCTGAACTCGTCAGTCACGGGCCACCTTCGGTCGTGGTTCCAGAAGCGATCAGGCGCAGGCCGCGGCCGCGTACTCCTTGACGACCTCGGTTGTCACCTCGTCTCCGGCGACCGTACCGGTGACGCGGACCGTGACCTCGCCGGCGGCGACCTGCGGCGCGCGAACCGCGAAGGACTGGTACGCGTACTTGCCGGGGGCGACGTCGTTGAAGGTGCGCGAGCCGTACGGCGTCTGCACCACGACGTCCACGGGCGCGTCGTGATCGTTCGTCACGCGTACGGCCACGAAGGCGGAAGTGCCGATGCAGCGGGACTCGGCGACGACCGTGACCGGTATCTGCGCGCCCGGCGCCAGTTCGCCGCGCGCGCTCACGGCGGCGGCCACCACCGTGTCCTTCTGCTCGGCGGTCAGGAGCCCGGCGGTCACGAACGCCTCGGCCGTCTCGGTGACCGTGGTGACGAACGCCGCGTGGGTCGCGAACGGCGCCTTGTCCCAGACCACGTCCAGGAACGTCAGACCGTCGGTGCCGGGCGACGGAACACCGGTGACCGGGACGTCGTAATTGGGCAGCCCGTCGTTGCGCTTCACGTTGGGCACGCCCGAGTCGATGCTCCCGAAGACGATCTTCGGCTCCACCCGGCGGAAGTACGCGGAATGGGCCTGGGTGTCCCCCACGTACCAGGGGCGCAGGTTGAACCCGTGGGTGGTGAAGAGCGGGTCGCCTGCCGCGTTCGTCCCGGCCGCCGTGATGGCCGCCCGCGAGTAGTCGCCGTCCCGCTTGAGGTAGCGGTAGAGCGAGAGCTCGCGGTAGGTGCCGCCGCCGGGGTTGCCGAGGATCGGCATGAGGAGCGGCCCCCACATGATGGACTGGGTGTCCGGCCGGTCGATGGCGCGTTCGATCCGGATGCTGAAGGGCATCGAGACGTCGATGACGTCCCCGGAGTGCCAGGTGCGGCTCAGGGTCACGTAGGTGCCCGGCGCCGGTGTCTGCATGGGCGCCACGATTCCGTTGATCCGTACGGTGAAGCCCTTCCGGGCCCAGCCGGGAACCCGCAGCTTGATGTCGAGGGGACCGTTGCCCTCGACCTTGAGCTTCGTGCTCGCCTCGCGGGGGAAGTTCGTCTCCTGGGTCACCACGAAGCCCTTGTCCGCCCAGGTCACGGTCGACGGCACGAAGAGGTTGACCCACAGCGTGGAACCGTCGGCGGACTTGAAGTAGACGGTGTCCTGGTACTTCGTGTGGATCTCCAGCCCGGTCCCGCCGCAGCAGGTGCCGGTGTTGCCGTAGGACTTGGTCGCGCCCGGCGTCAGGGGCTGGAAATAGGTGACCTGCGGGTTGCCCGTGCTGGTCGAGTCGGCCCGCGATCCGGCGAGCTGGTTGAAGAGGGCCCGCTCGTAGTAGTCGATGTAGGCCGGGTCCGCCGTGTGCAGGAAGAGGTTGCGGGCCAGCTTGGACACGTTGTAGATGGAGCAGGTCTCCGCGCCGCCCTGGGCGATCGCGTTGGCGATGTTGTCCCGGTTCTGGAACATTTCGATGTTGTTGTTGGAACCCGGGTAGTTTCCGCCGGTGCCGCCGTGCGAGAACATGCGGTGCGGGACGACCATGCCGAAGAAGTTCTTCGCCGCCTTGAAGTAGTCCTGCTCGCCGGTCTGCTCGAAGATGCGCAGGTAGCCGCTGAAGCCGGGCACGTGCTGGTTGACGTGCAGCCGGGCCGGGCGGCGGCGCCCGATGCCGGTGGGGTTGGTCACCACGAGGATGTCCCGGTTCTCGACGGTGGCGCCGAAGAGGGACTCCCGGTTGTCGAAGCACTTCGCCGTCTCAAGGTGCTTGGCGTCCCCGGTCAGCGCGTAGATCTCCGGGAACACCTCGTTGGCGCCGCCGAGCTCACCGGCGATGTAGGTGTCCCACATGTAGTTGAGGTTGTCCCTGGTGACGGGTCCCGCGTACTGCGCGTGGTTCTTGTCGCCGACGGTCAGGGCGAGGTGCGCCCAGTCCGCCATCTTGACGACGACCTCGCGGGCCTTCATGTTGCCGGTCAGGTAGTACGCGTCCAGCAGACCCCGCATGATCTTGTGCTGGGTGTACCAGGGCGCCCAGACGTTCGTGTTGAGGTTGCTGCCGTAGACGGCGAACCGCGGCGGCCCCACCCGGATGACGGCGTCCTCCGGGATGGCCCCCAGATAGCCGGGATGGGTGGGCACCCACGGGGTGTTGCCGGTCTGCGTGACGGGGACGATGCCGGCGTTGCGGCCGTTGGGCGAGGAGTCGAGCGCGGTCGATCCGCTCTGCTCGTCGAAGCGGTACCAGGCGATGTTGCCGCCGCCCGTGGATCCCGCGGCGGAACTCTGGAGGGACTGGATCTCCTCCGGGCTGAGGGCCCGGTCGAAGATGTGGAACTCGTCGATGGTCGCGTTGAGCATCGCGTCGCCGTACGCGGACCGGCCGATCCAGACGTTGCCCGGGACGCCGAGGTTGGTCGGGTTGAGGGTCATGGCGTTGTTCGTGCCGACGGGCGACCCGTTGACGTACAGCGTGCCGACGCTGCCCGAGAGGGTGACGGCGAGGTGCGCCCACTGCCCGGTCGGCACCGCGGACGTGCCGTTGATCTGCTGTTCCTGGCCGCTGCCGCCGACGGTGATGGCGAACCGGGGCGGGTTTCCGGTCACGCCCGCGCGGGCGGTGAGGAACATGTTGACGGTCGTGTTCTGGCCGAAGTCGAAGACTCGGCTCCAGTTCTGGGTGGCGGCGAGGTTGACCCAGGTCGCGATGGTGAAGTTGGTGAGCTGGGACACCGCCTCCTGGGGCAGCCGGATGTGCTCCGCGGTGCTGCCGCCGTTGAGCCGCAGGCCGTTGCCGAAGCGTCCCGCGACCCGGCCGATCACCGGCTCCTCGGGCTCCTCGCCTCCCCCGCCGGGGGCGTCCATCCGCGCGGTGATGGCGGCCTGGCACGCGGCGAGTTCGTTGACCATCCAGTCGAGTTTGTCCTTGAAGACCTGCTGGCCCTGGTCCGCGTACGCCTGGGCGAGGGCGCTCATGTAGTGACCGGCCCAGTGCCCGCTGAGCAGGCCGCCGTCCTCCCAGCCGCCGGGCACCGTCACGCCCGCGGGGTTGGGCCGGCCGGCCTGGTTGTTGAAGAGGACGAGGAAGCGGCGCTCGTCGAACGCCTGCAGGAACGCCTTCATCCGGTCGCGCTTCTCCTGCAGCAGACCGGCGTTCAGGCCGACCTCGTGCAGCCAGAACGGCCTGACCGCGGTGTTGCTTCCCGCGCCGACGTACGGGATCCCGGCTAGGGACGCGGTGACTCCCGAGGCCGTGGTCTCCGCCGCCGCTGATGCCGGAAGGGCCTTGGCCGTCGCGGCTAACGCCACCCCCAGGGCTGATGTGCGGACGAATGTGCGGCGGCTCAGTCCTGACTGCTCGGACGTTGTCATGGCCCGTCTTCCCTTCGCTTGCAAGCTGGACCCTCGGGTGGACGCGTGATCACGTGCCGACGTCGAATGTTAGCGCTAACATAATCAACTGCACCGCTCCCTTCTTCACACCGTTCCTGGGCGTGACAGCTGCGCCTTCCGACAACGCGCTTTGGGCAGGGCAGCGCCGAAGCGTGGCCCGTGTGCCGCTGGCTCCTGACGCGACACCCGGAGCCGCGCGAAGCCGCTCACTCGAGGGGATATCTGATGAAATTGTTAGCGTTCACATGTCATCTTCGACCAGAGTGATCCACCCAACTGTTACCAACACGTTACGGACATCCACCGGGCGCGGTGGAGTCGCGGATGACCAGGCGGCACGGCATGCGGTGCACCCCGGGGGTGGCCCTGCCGTCGATGGCGGCGAACAGGTGCTGGGCGGCGGTGTGACCGAGACGTTCCAGGTCAGGGTCGACGGTGGTGAGGGCCGGCCGGGTCTCCTCCGACAGGACCTCCCAGTTGTCGTAGCCGACGACCGCGATGTCGTCGGGCACCCGCCGGCCGCGCTCCTTGACCGCCTCGATGAAGCCGGCGGCGGCCTGGTCGCTGCCGCAGAACACGGCGTCGATCTTCGGTTCGGTCAGCAGCAGCATCTCCGCCGCGTGCCGCCCCCACCGCTGGGACCAGGATCCGTACAGCGTCTCGCCGGCCTGTTCGAGGCCCGCCTCGGCGAGCGCCTGCCGTACGCCCTCGGCCCGGTCGGTGGCGGCTTTGTAGTCGGGGGGCCCGGTGACGTGCGCGATGCGGGACCGGCCGCCGGCGATCAGGTGGCGGACGGCGAGCCGGGCGCCGCCCACGTCGTCGGGGACGAACGAGACGTCGTCGGGGTCCTCGGAGGGCGCGTAGGCGTAGACCACCGGGACGAACACGTCCTTGGTGATGGACGGGCGGGGGTTGGTGCTCTCGCCGACCACGATGAGGCCGTCCACCCGGCGGGACAGCAGCGTGCGCACGTAGTGCTGCTCCCGGATGGCGTCGCCCCGGGCGTCGCAGAGCAGCACCGCCATCTCGCCCGCGCCGAAAGCGTTTTCCGCGCCGAGCAGCACGGGGATGCCGAACCGGCCCACCATGTCGCCCGTGAGCAGGCCGACCGTGCGGGTCTGCCCGGACAGCAGCCCCTGGGCCAGCGCGTTCGGCTGGAAGCTGAGCCGGGCGGCGGCGTCGAGGACCAGTTGCCTGGTCTCGGCCCTGACGTCCACGCGGCCGTTGATGGCCTTGGACGCGGTGGCGATGGAGACGCCGGCCAGGGCGGCCACGTCGGTTATGGTCGCACGCCTGGCCGTCAACTCACGAAACCCTTTTCTTCACGCTCTTGTTGGCTGGGCCCCATCGTACCCGGGGATCCGTTGACAGCGACGCAGGCTTCTTCTACGTCACGAAAACCTTTTAGGTAATTTCGGACGTCGATTCGGGGGTATCGGAAGGAGAAGGCCATGGAGCCATGTGTGCTGGTCAGTGCCGCCGTGGAACGACTTCTTGGCGCCGCGAATCCTGCTCAATGACGGTGCGAGCTTCCCCCTGCCGGTCGCCGTGGTCATCGCGATCCCGTGCCTGATCCACTTCCTTGTCCGCCAGCGCCACTTCGTGCGCGGATTCACGTCAGGAGCTCTGCGTGGCTAGTCCTGTGCTGCCCTCCTCCGGAATTCTGACTCCCCTCGGCCTGGACGCCGTACGGCCGGAGCCCGGCTTCTGGGGCGACCGGATCGCCCTGAACCGTGAGGTCACGATCGCCCACTGCCAGGAATGGATGGAGCGGGAGGGCTGGATCGGCAACTTCCGGGGCGAGCGCCCGCGCCGGGGCCGGGAGTTCAGCGATTCCGAGATCTACAAGCTGCTCGAAGCCATGGCCTGGGCCGATCACCCGGCGTTGCCCGAGCTGGCCGCGACCGTGGCCCGCGCCCAGGAGCCCGACGGCTACCTCAACACCAGGTGGCCGGACAACCGCTACACCGACTTCGAGTGGGGCCACGAGCTCTACTGCTACGGCCACCTCATCCAGGCCGGCGTGGCCAGGCTGCGCGCGCACGGCGAGGACGAGCTGACCGACGTCGTGCGCCGCGCGGCCGACCACATCTGCGACCGCTTCCTGGCGACCACCGAGACCTGCGGCCACCCGGTGGTGGAGATGGCCCTGGTCGAGCTGTACCGGGCGACCGGAACCGAGCGTTACCTGGAGATGGCCAGGCGTTTCATCGACCGCCGCGGCCTGCCCGCCCTCGGCGACATCGAGTTCGGCCGCGGCTACTTCCAGGACGACATGCCCGTACGGCAGGCCAAGGTCTTCCACGGCCACGCGGTACGCGCGCTCTACCTCGCCTCCGGCGTGGTGGACGTCGCCGTGGAGACCGGGGACGTGGAACTGCTGAAGACGGTCGAGGCGCAGTGGGAGAGCACGATCGCCCGGCGCACCTACCTGACCGGCGGGATGGGCTCGCGCCACTCCGGCGAGTCGTTCGGCGAGGACTTCGAGCTGCCCTCGGACCGTGCCTACTCGGAGACCTGCGCCGGGGTCGCCTCGTTCATGCTCGCCCACCGGCTGCTGCTGGCCACCGGCGACGTCCGCTACGCCGACCTGGCCGAGCGCACCCTGTACAACGTGCTGGCCACCTCGCCGGCGCTGGACGGCCGGTCGTTCTTCTACGCCAACCCGCTCCAGGTCCGGGTGCCCGCCGAGCCGCTCGACGGGATCAACCTGGCGTCCGAGGGCGGGCTGCGCTCCCCCTGGTTCACCGTGTCGTGCTGCCCGAACAACATCGCCCGCACCTTCGCCTCGCTGCCGGCCTACCTGGCCGCCGCCGACGCGTCCGGGGTGCGGATCCACCACCACACCCCGTCCGAGATCCGCTCCGGCGACCTGGTGCTGCGCGTGGAGACCGGCTACCCGTGGTCGGGCGAGGTCACGGTCCGGGTGGTCGAGGGCGGGACGGGACGGATCTCCCTGCGGGTCCCGGCGTGGGCCGACGGCGCGACGATCTCCCACGGCGGCGTCCGGCGTCCCGTGTCCCCCGGCTACGCCGAGGCCGAGGGCGCGTGGCGGCCGGGCGACACGATCGGCCTCGACCTGCCTGTCACCTCCCGGTGGACGGTGCCGGACGCCAGGATCGACGCGCTCCGCGGCAGCGTGGCGGTCGAGCGAGGGCCGCTGGTCTACTGCGCCGAGTCGGTGGCGGACGAGCCGCCGCTGGCCGAGGTGGCGGTGCGCCGGAGCGCGCCGGCCGAGCGCGTGGTGGACGGGGCCGTCGAGCTCGACGTCGAGGCGGCGCCGCTCACACCGGCGCCGGCGGCCTGGCCGTACACGGCGGAGGGGAACGGGTCCCGGGCGGCCGGGGACGGGGAGCCGTTCACTCTTCGGCTGGTGCCGTACCACCGGTGGGGCAACCGCGGGCCCGCCACCATGCGGGTCTGGCTGCCCGCCGCGAACGACTCCGCGTCCTCGGAGGGAACGCGGTGCGAGTAACCCTTCCGATCACCACGTGTTCCCGGGACGGGCGCGCCCCGCCACGCGGAGACACCGCCGTGGAGCGTGCCGCCCCCTGAAATCCAAGCAAGCAACCGACCGACATCAATCCCGAGCCACCCCAGCCGCACGTGTCCCGTCACGGCGCGTCACCCGCCATCCGGTACCAGGAGGAGTAATGATTACCCGACGCTTAGGCAGAGCGCCCACCTGGGTGACTCTGTCGGCGCTCTTGGCGGCAGGCCTGGTCAGCCTGCCGTCCGCCGCTCATGCCGACAGCCCGATTCTGCCCGGCAACGAGGGCGACGTCGGTGTCTACACCAACGGGCAGAGCCACGTCATGGACATCGGGGACCCCGTCTACGCCAACGTCGGCGACGTCGTCAACCAGCTCAAGCCCGGTGTGCCGTTCACCGCGGCCAGCATGCACCAGTCGATCTTCGAGAAGGACCTGGCCGCCGGCGGCACCGACTACTACCTCGACCGCGTGCTGGGCGTGCGCGGCAACCTCGGCTCGACGGTGCTGATGACCAGGGGCCGCTCCCTGTACATGCGCGGCGCGAGCAACAACAACTTCACCGTCATGGGCTTCGCCGGCAGCGCCTTCGTCGGCGGTCCCAACAACCTGGGCAACCTCTACACCGTCACCGTGCCCGGGCAGACGGTCACCGAGGTGAACGCCAACCGGTTCAACGCGCCCAGCCACGCCAGGAGCCGGTACACGATCGGCACCACCGGCGTCACCGCCGACCTGACCAAGTTCATCACGTACGACAACGTCGCGGTCACCGCGATCGACTTCACCAACCCCGGCGAGTCCCCCGCCACCTTCACGGTCCGGGCCGCCTCGCCGCTGGCCACCCAGGCCGGAGCCACCGCGGCCGAGCTGACCGGCACCCGCGTCATCACCAGCGGCGCCAACAACGGGCTCATCGACACCCCGTGGAACACGATCAAGATCGACGTGACCGGGGCCGGCTTCGCCCGCAGCGGCAGCAACCTGGACCGCGAGATCACCGTCCCCGCCGGGGGCACGGTCTCCCTCTCCGTGGTCGGCGCGGTCTCCTCGGCCACGCTGCCGGAGACGGTGGCGAGCTACCACGACTACGCCGAGCTGGCCCCGGCGGCGGCGGTGAAGCAGGGCGTCACCGCGTTCAACCGCCGCTGGGCGCAGGACGTGCCCTACATCAACGTCCCGGACCCCGCGCTGGAGAAGGCCATCGTCTACCGCTGGTGGGGCGAGCGTTACAACTCCCTCGACGCCAACGCGACCGGCCACGTCTACCAGTACCCCACGACGATCGAGGGGGTGAACCTCTACCAGAACGCCGTGGCGCTGACCCAGCCGATGCACCTGCAGGACACCAAGTGGCTGCGCACGCCGTACCTGCCGTACGGCCAGATCCTGAACATCGGCGAGCTGTCCGGGTCCTCGGCCTTCCTGGACAGCCCGGGGCACACGAGCTGGAACAACCACTACTCGCAGTACATCGGCACCGCCGGCCTTGAGGCGTACGAGGTGCACGGCGGCGGCAAGGAGATCGCCCAGAAGTTCGCCCGCTTCTTCGAGGGCGACGGCGTGGGGCAGCTCCAGCACTACGACGGCAACAACGACAAGCTCATCGCGTACGACACCAACTACATGCCGGGCAACGACGCGGACGCCATCTCCTTCGGGTTCCCGAAGTCCGGCGGCGGCGCGCCCGGCGCGCGGACGATCGAGCGTCCCGAGTCGGCGTACGTGTGGGGCGCGTTCGACGCCGCGCGGCAGCTGTACCAGATCTCCGGCGCGCCCCAGGCCAAGGTCGACCAGATGGCGGCCGGCGCCAACGGGATCAAGGACGCGATCCTGACCAAGCTGTGGAGCCCGGACATGCGCATGTTCCTGGCCGCCACGTCGCACGGGGCCACCAGCGCCGCCACCTCCAACGGCCGGGCCAACCCCCTGCCGGCCGGGGCCCGGGGCCTGATCCCGGCCAAGGAGTCCAACCTCTACGACGTCTACGCCGAAAACCTCATCCCGTTCGACCAGTGGCAGACCTACGTCGACGGTTTCCGGTTCCTGACCTACGGCGACAACTTCCCGATCTTCCCGTTCTACACCGCCAACCAGTACGACCGGACGGCCTACGGGGTCGGCGGCTCCAACAACTTCTCCAACATCAACTTCACCGTGCAGTACCGCGGGGTGCGGTCGGCGCTGCGCCACTACGACCCGCAGGGCAAGTACGTCACCCCGGCGTACGCCAAGCGGCTGCTCGACTGGATGGCCTGGAGCATCTACCCGGGCGCCGACCTGCGCGTTCCCAACCAGTCGGAGTACTACTCCAACTGGAACGCGACCGCGAAGACGTACAACCGGAACAACCCGAACCACGTGATGCTCGGGAACATGAACTACATCTTCGTCGAGGACATGGGCGGCATCCAGCCGCGCTCCGACGACAAGATCGAGCTGTGGCCGATCAAGTTCGGCTACGACCACTTCATGGTCAACAACCTGCGCTACCACGGGCAGGACGTCACCATCGTCTGGGACCCCGACGGCAGCGAGTACGGCCTGGGCGCCGGCTACAGCCTGTTCCTGAACGGTGAGAAGAAGGTCAGCACCGACCAGCTCGGCAAGATCACCTACGACCCGGAGACCAACCAGGTCCAGGCCGAGAACGGGCTGACCGTCACCTTCACCGCCGCCGCCGGGAGCGACTTCCCGACCGCGGTGGACACCCCGATCCAGGACGACCGCGTCGTCGGCTACCTCAAGACGGCCGGCATCGACCTCACCGAGGACGGGCAGAACCTGGCGAACGGCGCCACCCTGGCCTCGTCCCACACCCAGCAGGGCACCCGGCCGGCCCCGTGGCGGCAGTTCCACACGCCCGGGTGGAGCACCACCTCGATGAACTACACGCCCGGCGCCATCAAGGAGACCGAGCAGCCCGTGGCCCTGGCGGCCGTGACCGACGGCGTCACCGCCAACGAACCCTACTGGGGCAACTACGGCGCCACCGACAAGAACGGCTACGTCGAGCTCGACCTGGGCTCGGCCAAGTCCTTCGACAACGTGAAGGTGTTCTTCGTCAGCGACCGCCAGGCCGGCGGCTACCGCGAGCCCGCCCGCTGGTGGGTCCAGGTGCCGAACGGCAGCGGCGGCTGGAAGGAGGTACCGGGCCAGTTCAAGAACCCCTCGGTGCCCTCCGCGAAGTTCAACGAGGCGCTCTTCGACGGCGTGTCCACGGACAAGGTGCGCATCGCCTTCACCAACAACCCGACCTTCTTCACCGCGATCTCCGAGATCCAGGTGTTCGACTCGGGCCGGGACGTGCCGGACGTCAGCAACCAGGCGCCCGCCGTCACCGCCACCCGCGACGCCTCGGCGGACGGCAACCTGTCCACCCGGCTGGTCGGCACCGCGACCGACGACGGCATCCCGTACGACGACGAGCTGACCTTCGGCTGGGAGACCGTCTCCGCTCCGCAGGGCGCGGGCGTCATCTACGCCGATGCCAAGGCGCTGTCGACCCGGGTGACCGGCACGGTCGCCGGTGACTACGTGTTCCGGTTCTTCGCCGACGACGGCGAGAAGCGGTCCACGGCCACCGTGTCGGTGACGCTCGCCAAGAAGGACGTCGTGGCGGAGTTCGGCTCCACCGCGACCATCACCACCACCGGCACCGCGTCGTGGGAGAACCACTCGCGGGTCAACGAGGCCACCACGCCGAGCAGCTCGAACCCCGGCTCCGGGAACGGCTGGGGCAACTGGGGCCAGACCCGCAACGGCACCAGCCCGGCCACGGAGGCGTGGATCCAGTACAGCTGGAACTCGCCGGTGCGGCTCTCCTCGACCGACATCTACTGGTACGACGACAACGGCGGCACCCGCCGCCCCACGGCCACCACGTACGCCATCGAGACCTCGGCGGACGGCACCACCTGGACGCCGGTCACGCTCCAGGGCTCGACGTACGCGAACGGCCTGGCCACCAACACCTACAACCGCTTCAATTTCGAGCCGGTGACCACCAGCCGGATCCGGATCCGGATCTGGGGCCTGATGACCGGCGGCGCCGGCACCGGCGTGCTGCGGTGGCGCGCCAACGGCGAGACCGTCGACTCGGTGGCCTCGCCGGTGCTCATCCGGACCGGCGTCGGCATGGTGCCCGCCCTGCCGTCCACGCTGGACGCGGTCTACGCCAGCGGCGCGCGGGGAACCGTCGCCTTCACCTGGCAGCCGATCACGCCGGACATGGTCGCCGAGACGAACGTGGAACCGTTCGTGGTCTACGGCACCAACGACGGCTACGGCCTGATCGCCGAAGCCCGCGTCTACGTCCGGCCAGAGATGTCCGATGACGGCATCTCGATCCAGGGCGCGCAGTCCTTCGAGCAGCACGTGGACGTGGGCGAACTCCCCCACCTGCCCACCAAGGTGGAGGTCTCCTACAACGACGGCTCCCGGGACAACCAGGCCATCGGCGTGAACTGGCGGTTCAACCCCGACATCGTCAACACCGACGGCACCTACACCATCATCGGCGACCTGATCCTGCCCGACTACGTGAGCGAGGCCGGCACCACCCGGACCACGCTGACGCTCACCGTGGGCGAGGGCGGCCCCATCTGGGAGACGGCCGTGCAGACGCGCAGCCAGTGCACCGGCACGAACGCCTACGTCTCCCTCAACGTCCGCAACGACGACGACGTGCCGCTCACGATCGAGCTCGTCACGCCGTACGGCTCCCGCACGGTGGCCAACGTGGCGCCCGGCAAGTTCGCCTACCAGGCGTTCAACACCCGCGCCAAGTCGATCCCGGCCGGAACGGCGACGGTGAAGGTCACCGGAACCGTCGACGGCGTGCCGGTGACCGTGCCGGCGGACGCGCCGTACAGCGCGATCAACTGCGGCTAGCACCCCCCGGTGGCGGCGTCCCCGTGGCGCCGCCACCCCCCAGCCGAGAGTAAGGACGCACCTTGAAGATCGCCGTGAGGCGTCCCTCCGCCTCATCGCCTCCCCGGTTACGCAGAACCCTCGCCGTGGCGGCCGCCCAGATCGCGGCCCTCTGCCTGGTGGGGGTTCCCACAGCGGCTCACGCCGCCGACTCCGTCACCTTCACCAGCACCCGCAACCCGATCCTCGCCGACGGCAGCTACTATTCGGCCGACCCGGCCCCGGTCGTCATCCCGGCCGGCGCCCCAGGCAACAGCAGCGGCCGCGACGAGCTCTTCATCTACACCGGCCACGACCAGGCCGGGCCGTCCCAGAACGACTTCATCATGAACGAGTGGGGCGCGTTCAGGACCTCGGACGTCGAAGCCGGTCAGTGGACCCACTACCCGTCGCTGATGCGCCCCGAGCAGGTCTTCTCCTGGGCCACCCCGGGGCGCGCGTACGCGGGCCAGATGATCCAGGGCGTCGACGGGCGCTACTACTGGTACGTCCCGGTCAGTGAGCGCGACAGCACCGCGTCCGACAGGTTCGCCATCGGCCTGGCCGTCGCCACCGACCCGACCGGCCCGTGGACCGACTACGTGGGCGGGCCGCTGATCTCCCAGCGGGTGCCCACCACCAACAACATCCAGAACATCGACCCGACCATCCTGATCGACGGCGAGGCCCCCAATCAGCGGGTGTACGTCTGGTGGGGCACCTTCGGGCAGCTGCGGATGCTCGAGTACCAGCAGGACATGAAGACGCCGATCGGCACCCAGCGCTCCGTCACCGGCCTGACCGGCTACTTCGAGGCGCCCTGGGTCTTCAAACGCAACGGCGCCTACTACATGGCGTACGCCGGGAACAACGCCGGCCCGACCTCGCAGTGCACCCCGGCGAACTACCACGCCTGCATCGCGTACGCCACGGCCTCCTCGCCGGCCGGGCCGTGGACCTACCGGGGCACCATGCTCCGGCCGGTCTCCTCGACCACCAGCCACCCGGGCATCCTGGAGTTCAACGGCAAGTGGTACCTCGCGTACCACACGGCCGACGCGGTCGGCGGCGGGCACTTCCGCCGTTCGGTGGCGATCGACCGGGTGGAGTGGGACGACACGCAGACCCCGCCCCGGATCAAGCTCGTCACGCCCACGCCGGTCAAGGGCCGCGACCTCACCCCCCGGGCGAACATCGCGCAGGAGGCGAAGGCCACCGTCTCCAACGAGCCGGTGCCCACCCAGTACTGGATCAAGGCGCTCAACGACGAGATCGTCCGGTCCAACCCGCTGCCGCCGGACATGTGGGGCACCTGGACCGGCAGCAACCCCCCGCAGCAGTGGGCGCAGTACACCTGGGACCAGCCGATGCGGATCTCCGGTTCGCAGATCGAGTTCTGGAACGACCAGCCGCAGGGAAGCGGCGTGGGCGTCGCGGCGCCCGCCCGCTGGCGCGTCCAGTACTGGAACCTGGACACCGGCCAGTGGGCCGACGTGCCGAACCCGAGCGGCTACCCGACCGGCACACAGGGATTCCAGAACACCACGTTCGACCCGGTCACCACCACCCAGGTCCGCGCGGTGTTCGACGCCTCCACCAACGGCAGCACCTACTCGGCGGTGGCGGTCGAGGAGTGGAAGATCCTCGCCGTGCAGCCCGAGTCCGTCACCCCGCCGGCCATCACCGTCGAGGTGGGCGAGCAGGAGCTGCCCGGCACCGTCGGCGTCGCCTTCGGCGGCGAGACCCTGCGGATCCCCGTCTTCTGGGACCCGCTCACCGCCGGGCAGGTCGCCCAGCCCGGCACGGTCGCCATTCAGGGGACGGTGCTCGGTTACGCCGCCGCCCGGATCTCCGCGCAGGTCACGGTCCTCTCGCCGGACGACACCGAAGGCGACGAGACCGCGCCGACGCTGACGCTCACCCCGAGCGGCAGCGCGGGCAGCGCCGGCTGGTACCGCTCGGCGGTGCGGGTGCGCGCCGCCGGCGTCGACGACCGGGGCGGCCGGATGACCATCCGGGCGCGGGTGGACGACGGCCAGCCGGTCGTCACCCAGGACACCCGGCAGGCCGACGTGGACGTCACCGGCGACGGCCAGCACACGGTCACCGCCACCGCGACCGACCGCGCCGGCAACGTCTCGGAGCCCGCGACCCTCGCCGTGAAGATCGACGCCACGGCGCCGATCAGCGCGGGCACCCTCAACGCCGCCGACCGGACGGTCAAGGTGCTCGCCGCCGACGCCACCTCCGGCGTGGCCGGCATCGAGTACGCCATCGGCACCGGCCCGTGGACCCCGTACGCGGGCGGCGTCGTCACGGCGCCCGACGCGAACCGGCACACGGTGTCGTACCGGGCGATCGACAAGGCGGGGAACCTGGAGACCGCCAAGACGGTCGTCATCCCGGCGGACCTGTCCGCGCCGCTCAACGGCAACATCGCGCCGATCGGCACGCCCACCGCCTCCTACACGGCGGGCTGGAACAGCGTCACCGCGCTCAACGACAATTCCGACCCGGCCAACCCGAGCCAGGCCCAGATCTGGGGCACCTGGTCCGGCACCCGCCCGGCCACCCAGTGGGTCCAGTACGACTGGTCCCGCCCGGTACGGATCATCTCCTCGGAGCTGAAGTTCTGGCGGGACTCCAACCAGGGCACCGGCGACGGCGTCGCCCAGCCCGACGGGTGGGTGCTCCAGTACTGGGACGAGGCGGCCTCGGCCTGGCGTGACGTGACCGGCGCCTCGCCGTACGGCACGAGCACGACCGCGTTCAACAGCGTCACCTTCGACCCGGTCACCACCTCCCGGGTACGGGCCACCGTCCGGGCCAACGGCAACGGCACCACCTACTCCGCGGTCGCGATCACGGAGTGGCGGGTCTTCGCCCAGGAACCGGCTCCGGAGGAGCCCGCCGAGATCCCCGTCACGGTCACGGCCCAGCCGCGATGCCTGGCGGGCAAGGCGTACCTGGCCGTACAGGTGCGCAACAACCACGACGGGCCGGCGGACATCGCCGTGGAGACCGCGTACGGCGAGCGGTCCTTCCCGGGCGTCGCATCGGGCGCCAACGCCTACCAGTCGTTCGCCACCAGGGCGGCCTCGATCGCGGCGGGCTCGGTGACCGTGCGCGCCAGCGGCACCGTGGCCGGCGAGGAGACGACGACGGACCGCACCGCCGCACATCCAGCCATCTCCTGTTCCTGATCACAACCCCCCAAAGAAAGCGGAGTAATCCATGAGAACCAACCAGAAGTGGCTGTTCGCGGCGGCAGCGGCCCTCACCGCGTCCGTGGCGTTCCAGACGCCCGCCCTGGCCGACCCCGGTGACAGCTCCGACGTCCAGGTGACGGTCGACATCGAGGAGATCAGGGAGCCGGGCGTGCTCGCCCTCTCGGTCGCCGCCAACTCGGTCGCGCTGGCCGAGGACGGCTCGACCCTGGAGAACCGCCAGTTCCTGGGCACGCTGCCGACGGTGACGGTGACCGACACCCGGACGCTGGAGGAGGTGCCCGCCGGTGCCGCCTGGGCCGTGCTCGGCAACGCGACCGCCTTCACCGGCGACGCCGGCCAGGCGCCCATCACCGCCGGTCACCTCGGCTGGAAGCCGCACCTCATCGACGGCGGTGAGACCGGCCTGGTCGCCGAGGGCGAGGAAGTGGTGACCGTCCTGGACGAGCCGACCCAGCCGGGCAACAACGTCGGCCTGGTGGATCAGGAGCTGCTGGCCTCGACCTTCGACTCCGGCGCCGTCACCGGTGGCGCCTACACCGTCAACGCCGACCTGTTCCTGCGCACCCCGGCCGATGTCGCGGCGGGCTCGTACTCCTCGACGCTGACCCTGTCCCTGTTCGAATAAGGCATGACGTGGGGGCCGCCTCCGGGCGGCCCCCCTCGGAGGAGCTCGCCATGATCCGAAACCTGCTCGCCGTGCTCGCGGCCGTTCTCATCGCCGTGCCGATCGCGCCCGCCCCCGCGGCGGCGGAACCGGCCAAGCCGACCCTCACCTGGTCGGTCCAGCCGGCCGACGAGCAGGGCCCGGACGGGCGCCGGTGGATCGAGCTCGCCCTCGACCCGGGGCAGAGCGTCACCGAGCACCTGGCCGTACGGAACTTCAGCGACGGCGCCGCCGTCTTCACGCTGAAGGCCGCCGACGGCTACCTCACCGACAAGGGCCGCTTCAACATGCTCCAGTCCGACCGCGCCTCGGTGGACGGCGGCACCTGGATCACCGTCCAGAACGAGGTCGCCGTCGGGCCCAAGGAGACGAAGGTGGTGCCGTTCACCATCTCCGTGCCCGAGGACGCCACCCCCGGCGACCATCCGGCCGGCATCGCGGCGTCGGTCACCAGCACCCGGGGCACGGTCGCCGTCGAGAGCCGCGTGGGATTCCGGGTCGTCATGCGCGCCAAGGGCGTCATGAAGGCGTCGGTCGCGGTCGACGGCCTCACCGCCACGTACGAACAGCCGTGGAACCCCTTCTCGTCCGGCACCGTCGTGGTCAGGTACACCGCCACCAACAAGGGCAACGTCGGGGTGACCGGCGCCGGCCAGGTGACCGTATCCGGACTGGGCGGCCTGGCCGAACAGGGCGGCCGGGCCGATGTCGAGGAGATCTATCCGGGCGGCGACAGGGAGATCGAGGCGCGCATCGGAGGCGTGTGGGCGCTGGGACCCCTCAGCACCAGCGTCACCGTGTCGCCGTCCATCCAGGCCGCCTCCCCGTCCGGCGCGATGATCGAGCGAACCTCCGCCGACGTGACCGTCTGGACCCTGCCCTGGCCGCAACTGGCCCTCATCGCCGTCCTCGGACTCCTCTACTTCTCCTTCCGGACCGTCACCCGGCTACGCAGGCGACGCCTCGCGGCACTGCTCGCCCGCGCCCGCGACGAAGGCCGCGCCGAGGCCCGCACCGGACATTCCACCACGTAAGCGTGTGGCTCAGGTCCTGGGGCGCTGCTGATGTTGCGACATGTGAAGGATGCCGACCCTGGGAGAGGAAGCGCGATTACGCGCCAGGTAAGGGATCGGCGAAGAAGCGGAGGATCTCGGCGTTGACCAGTGCGGGCTGCTCCAGATGTGCGAAGTGGCCGCAACCGGGGAGTTCGCGATACAGGCAGCCGGGGATCGCGTCCGCGACCTCGCGTCCCAGATGCGGTGGGGTCAGCCGGTCGTGCTCGAAGGCGACGACCATGGTGGGCACGCTCACCTTCGCCAGCGCCTCCAGGCGATCGGGGATCAGGCACGCCTGGTACTGCGCGCGGATTCCCGGACCGGCCTGCCGCGGCGACATTTCGAACAGGCCGAGCCAGTCGCGTACGCGCTGGTCGTGGTCGAGGGTGGCGGGGGACAGATTGAGCACGCCGCTGAGCACCGCGGCCATGGGACCGGGGACCTCCAGGTGGCGATCCAGCAGGTCGGTCTCGGCGGCGATCAAGGCGGCGCGGAACGCGTCCGTGCGGCCCCGGGTGGCGAGGAGCACGCAGTGGGAGAGCAGGTCGGGCCTGGCCAGCGCGACCTCCTGGAGGATCATGGATCCGAGGGAGAGTCCCACGGCCCGGCACGGCGCCCACCCGAGTTGCTCTATCAGGGCGATCGTGTCGCTCACCATGTCGTCGATGCCGAAATCGCCCGGGTTCGGACCATTCTCCGGCAAGCCGCGATTGTCGAATGTCAGGGCCTGGTATCCCGCCGAGACGAGGGCGGGCACCTGGTGGATGCGCCAGACCGCGCCGCCCGCGCCGGCGCCCATCACCAGGACGATCGGCTCGCCCGTCCCGTGGATCTCGTAGCCGAGGCGGACCCCGTTCACCGCTGCGAATGGCATGCCCCTCCAGACTCTAGAAGCGGCCTGCCTGGACGTCAGCGAGGGCCGCGGTGGCGATGCGTTCGAAAACGGCCGGGTCGGCCTCGTACGGTTCGTCGGGGCGGGGCCAGTGCAGGATCAGGTCCGTCGCGCCCGCCTCCGCGTAACGGCCCGCGAAGTCCCTGAAAGCCTGGACGGACGCGAGCGGCCGTTCGGGGGTGACTCCGGTGAGCAGGACCCGGTGGATGTCGTCCGGCTCGCGGCCTTCCGCGACGCACGCCTCTCCGAGGCGATCGACCTGCTGCTCGAACGCGGCGAGGCACTTGCGGGGATCTTCCTGCGGCGGCGGTGAGCGTCGGCAGTGCGGCGAACCACGTCCGGTCGCGCAGGCGCTGCCAGGACAGGTGGTCATAGGTCCAGGCATGGTCGAATCCCAGCAGTTCGGCCCGCCGCCAGAGTTCGCCGGCCTCCGGCCAGCGATGCTCCGGGAGGATGAGGACGCCGACGCGCATGCCGCTCACACCGGCTCGTGGAGAGCGGCCAGGTCGACCTTCCCGTGGGCGGTCAGCGGCAGCTCCGGGACCAGGTGGAAGACCGCGGGCACCATCTCGCGGGGCAACCGGCCGGCCGCGAAGGCGCGTACCGCGTTCTCGTCCACGGCGGGTTCCCGTGTCACCAGGAAGGCGAGGAGCCGGCCGGCCGCCGGGTCGGCGGTCACGACCGCGTCGTCGAGGAGCGGGTGACTTCGGAGTACGGCCTCGATCTCCCCCGGTTCCACCCGCATGCCGCGCACCTTGAGCTGGCGGTCCAGCCGTGCGAGGAAATGCAGCACGCCCGTGCTGTCCCGCCTGACCAGGTCGCCGGTCCGGTACCAGCGGCCGGGGCGACCCCGCAGCGAGGTGAAGGGCGATCGCGCGTTCTCCTCCCGCCAGTAGCCGAGCGCAAGGCAGTCGCCCCCGAGAACCAGCTCCCCCGGCTCCCCCGGTGGCGTACGCCTGTCGTCCTCGTCCAGGACCAGCGTCGTGGCGGAGGGGATCGGCCGGCCGATCGGGATGGCACCGGACTCCGCAGGCTGGACGTCATGAAATGTCGCCAGAACGGTGCCCTCCGTGGGGCCGTAGTGGTTCACGAGACGCCGCAAGGGGTGCCCGTCGGCCAGGCGGAGCCGGTCACCGCCGGTCAGCAGGCACCTGAGCTGGTCGTACGAGGAGCCGCGACGGACGTACGCCTCGGCGAGCGGAGTGGGCAGAAAGGCCAGATCCACCTTCTCCGCCGAGAACCAGGAGCCGAGTTCCCAGGGGGCGTACCGCAGTTCGGGCGGCGCGAAGCAGACCCGCGCGCCGGCGCACAGGTACGGCCACGTCTCCCACTGGAAGGCGTCGAACGACGGAGCGGCCACCGACGAGGCGGTGTCTCCGGGGGCCACCGCATAGGTCCGGATGTGCCAGTCGATGAGCCGGGCGAAGGAGGCGTGCCCGACCAGTACGCCCTTGGGCCTGCCCGTGGAGCCGGAGGTGTAGAGCAGGTAGGCGGGCGCATCGGGACGCGTACCCCGGAATCGGCGGCTGTCGCCTCGCGGGGAGAGCCGGGAGAGGTCGATCTCGAGGACGCCCCCGAGCCCCGAGGGTTCGGCGGTGAACAGGGCGGCCGGTCCGGCGTCCGCGATCATCGTCTCGGCGCGGGCGAGCGGCTGCGCGGGGTCGATGAGCAGGGGTACGCCGCCGTGGAGCCAGATGCCGAGCTGCGCGGCGAGAACGGCGGCGCAGGGCGCGCTTCGGATGCCGACGACGGAGCCGGCGGGGACCCCGTGATCGCGGAGCAGGCCCGCAGCGCCCGACGCGAGTGCGAGCAGTTCCGCGTACGAGGTCCGGCGGCCGTCCGCCTCGGAGACCGCGACGGCCTCGGGACGCTCCCTCGCCCGGCGCAGGAACAGCACAGGGGCCGAGGCGGGGATCATCGCCGGTCACCGGCGGTGTGATCCAGCCTCGTGCACGCCTCGGCCACGGCCGACACTCGGGCGTCCTGGAGGAACTGCCTGGCCGGGACCTGGAGGCCGTACCGGTCGCGAAGTTCGGCGATCGCCTCGATGACGAGCAGCGAGTGCCCTCCCAGCAGGAAGAAGTCGCTCTCCGGATCGATGGTGACGCCTTCGCCGAGTATCCGTCCGAAGACGACCGACACCGCGTGCAGCCGGTCGTCGAGCAGGTGGCCGATGGTCTCTTCACGGCTCATGGGCAGGACCCTCCGGAGGGTGATCGTGTTCGGGTGTTCGCAGCACACAGGCCCGTGCCAGCTTGCGGTAACCCCGGTCGGCCGACCAGCGCACGCTGCCGTTCACGACGCGCGCCCGGGGCAGCGACGACAGCCAGGCCGAGATCGCCACCTGCGCCGTCATCCGCGCGATCGGGGCGCCGAGGCAGTGGTGGATGCCGGTGCCGAAGGCCAGATGCGACGGCGCGCGGGACAGGTCGAGCAGGTCGGGGTCGGCCGTGACCCGGGGGTCCCGGTTGGCCGCGCCGAGGATGACCACGATCCGGTCTCCCGCCCTGATGAGTTCGCCGCCGGCCGCCACGTCCGCCGTCGCGATCCGCGGCACCTGCGGCACCGAGGTGTCGAACCGCAGGATCTCCTCGACGGCCTTCTCCACCGTCACCTCGTGCCGGAGCAGCTTCCCCCAGGCCGCCCGATCGCGGAGCAGGTGCAGCAGACCTGCTCCGATGAGGCCCGCGGTCGTCTCCTGGCCGGCGAACACCAGCAGGATGGCCGTGTCCGCGAAGAGCGCGTCGGGGCCTCGCTCGGCGGCCAGTGCGGCGAGCAGGCCGTCCGGCGTGAGCGCGTCGGCGCAGCCGCGGAACAGCCGGTTCAGCTCCTCGGCCGCTTCCGCCGCGGCGGCCTCGAACCGGCGGCTGTGCGGCATGGCCAGGAACCCGGCGATGGGCGGCATCAGGCGGGCCGCCCTGACGCCGTGCTCCAGCGGGATGCCCAGGACCCTGGAGATCATCCGCTGCGCCAGGGGCTCGGCGAAGCCGCCCATGACGTCCACCCGGTCGCCGGACGTCCCGCGGAGCAGCTCATCCGCGTCCCGCCGCAGGTCGGCGCGGAGCACCTCGATGCGCCGCCGGGTGAACCAGCCCTGGACGGCCCGCCGCAACCGGGTGTGATCGGGCGGATCCATCAGCATGAACCAGCCGCCCAGCATCCGCCGCAGGACGTCCGCCTGCTCCGTACGGTGGAGGAGGTCCCACCGGGAGGAGACGTGCGGCGAGCGCAGGATCGCGGTCGCCTCCCGCCTGCCGGTGACGATCCAGACGCCCATGCCCTCGTCCCGGACGACCGGCGAGCCGGACGCGATGGCCTGGTAGGTGGGGTACGGATCCTCCCAGAAGGAGGGCCTCACGCCCACGGTCGCCCCTGCCGCAGAGTCTCCCGGTAGGTGTCGGCGAGCTCCCTGACGAGCGCGGCGGCGACCCGCTCCGGCTGGTGGCCGATCTCCACTCGGGCGCCCCCACCCGGCAGCGGCCACACCTCGGCGACGATCTCCGCGACCGCCCGCGGACCGGCGGGCCGGTCGAACCGGGTCACGCAGCCGGGCAGGCGCAGTTCCGGGACCGGGTCGTCGTGCAGCGCGAACATCGCCTGGTAGAGCGGGCTACGGTCGTCGCGCCGCCGTACGGACAGGGCGACGACCTCCATGAACGGGACGTCCTGGTTGGCCAGGCAGCTCATGATCGATTCGGCCATGGACTCCACGAAAGCGGGCCATGGGCCGAGGGCCGATCGTACGGGTACGCACACCGTGTCGATCAGGCAGCCGACGGCGTGCGCCGCCGACTCCGCGTTCCGCTTGGTCACGGCCGTGCCCAGGCCGAAGGCGTCCTGCTGGGTGACCTGGGCGAGGGCGCGCGCGAAGGCGGCCATCATGACGACGAACCCGGTGGTTCCCTGCCGGGCGGCCAAGCGCTCCCATGCGCCGTACTCGGGTGCCGTCAAGTGGAAGGCGACGCCGGTTTCGCATGTCCGCCACGTCCGGCCAACCGCGGCACGAGGATCGGCGCGTCCGTCCCGTGACGCGGCGGGCGGATACCGCAGGGGCGGGAGCCCTTCCAGCCGGTCTCGCCAGAAGGCGCGCTGGGCGGCCAGGGAGCTGTGCGCCTCGGCCTCACCCCACTCGGCGGCGGCAGCCGCCAGCCCGGGGGCGGGCAGGTCGAAGACGGGGGCGCGTCCGCGTGCGCGCGCCGCGTAGCTCCTGGACAGGTCATCGGCCAGCAGGTGCTCGGAGAAGCCGTCGACGGCCACGTGGTGGACGGCGATCCCCAGCAGATGGACGTCGCCCGCGCCGACGACCGCCGCACGCACGACCTCTCCCTTCTCGATGGCCAGCGGCCTGGCGAGCGCCCGGATCAGACTCTGCTTCCCCCCGTGACCCAGCCGCTCCGGCAGGCCCGCCGTAGGCCTGGGCGGATCGAGCACCACGGCCGCGGGTGTCGGCTCGGCGACGTACGCCGAGCGGAGGGCTTCATGCCTGCCGATGAGGTCCCCGAGGGCGGCCTCCAGGGCGTCGGCGTCGAGTGGCCCTGTCACCTCCCACGTCAGCAGGCACAGGGAGGACAGATCGTCGGGGAAGAACTGCCGCATCGCGCAGAAGGCCGCCTGCATCCCGCGCAACGGAACCCCGCCGTCGTCTCCCGGCGACGGCACTGCGCGGGCGGCGTCCTCCGCGCTCCTGAGCCAGGCGGCCAGGCCGTTCACGGTCGGGTTCCCCATCAGGCGGGAGACGGGTATGGGACGTCCCAATCGGCGGCGCAGCCGTCCGCAGATCCGCCCGGCGTCCAGGGACGTGCCGCCGAGTTCGAACAGGGAGGCGTCGCCGGGTATCCGGGTCAGCCCCGTGACTTCGGCGAAGACCCTGGCGACGGCCGCGGTCAGCTCGTCGGGAGAGGCGGCGGACGCATCGTCGCGCGGCCGCAGCTGATCGAGCGGGGTGGTCTGTTCGATCAGCTCGTCGGGATGCGTGTCGGTGGCAGCGGGCGCATCGTCGCCTAGCCGTACCTGATCGAGCAGGGCGGTCTGTTCGATCTTGCCGTTGGGGGTCAGCGGGAAGGACTCGACGCGGTGTACGGCGTCGGGGAGCGCATAACCGGGTAACGCCTCCTCCAGTTGCCGCCGGAGCGTCTCAGCCGCCAGGGCCGTGTCGGAGGTGTAGAACAGGACGACGGCGCGGGCGCTGCCCCATCGGTCGGTGTCGACGACGGCGACGCATCGGGTCACTCCGGCGATCGCGTCCGTGGCGGCCTCGACGGCGGCGAGTTCGATCCGGTGCCCGCGCAGCTTGATCTGCCGGTCGCGGCGTCCTTCGAAGTGGAAATCTCCGTCGGGCGAACGACGTCCGAGGTCGCCGGAGCGGTACAGCCGCCGCGCGCCGCCGCCGACCTCGATCATCCTGAACCTCTCGGCGGTGAGACGGTCCTCGTCCAGGTACCCGATGGCCAGCCCGTCGCCCCCGACGCAGATCTCGCCTGTTTCGTCCGGCCCGCACACCCGATCGCCGTCCAGGATGTGGACCTCCGTGCCCGCCACGGGGCGGCCGATCGGGATCCCACCCGGCAGGCGACAGTCCTCCCGTCGTACGGCATGCGCCGTGGTGAACACCGTGCTCTCGACCGGCCCGTACCCGTTGACCAGGCGGATGGAGGGGTGAACGGTCAGGAACGACTCGACATGGGCCGGCGACAGCCGCTCCCCTCCGGTCATGACCTGACGCAGCCCCGCGAAGGCGTCGCAGTCCTCCTCCACGAAGAGGTTGAACAGCGAGGCGGTGAGCCACACCCGGTTCACCCCGTGCCGGGCGACGAGATGCCTCAGCTCCTGCGGCAGCAGATAGGGAGCCGTCACCACGACGGAGGCGCCGCCGCTCAGCAGGGTCGTCCACAGTTCCAGGCTGTAGCCGTCCCACGGGACCGGCGCGGCCTGGGGCATCACCGATCCCGGCCCGCCGCGCACGAGCGGGTCCCCGGTCAGGCGTGCCGTCGCGCGGTGCGGGGTGACGACGCCTTTCGGCGGTCCCGTGGTGCCGGAGGTGAAGAAGACCGTGGCCGGGCAGGCGCCGTCGACCCGTACGGGCAGGGGCGTCTCCGGTCCGGCCGCGGCGAGTTCGACGGGTTCGGGCCGCCAGGCGGGCACGCCCCAGTCGGCCGCCGCGTCCGTGACGACCAGCGGCGGGCGGAGCCGGTGGACGAGTGCCCGTACCTGCCCGGCCGGCCACCCGGTGTCCAGGGCCGCGTAGGCGGCGCCGCACTTGAGCAGTCCGAGGAGGGCGGCGACGAGGCCGGCCGAGCGCGGCATGAGCACGGGGACGAGATCCCCGGGGGCCACTCCCCTGTCCTGCAGCCGCCGGCAGAGGACGTCCGAGGCCCGGTCGAGGTGCGCGTAGCTGAACCGCCTCTCGCCCTCGATCAGGGCGACGGCGTCGGGCCTGACACGGGCCTGGTGGCGGAACATCTTGTGGATGAGCTCACCGTGCGGATAGCGGGCGCTGGGACGCATCGGGCTTCTGGCCCCTCTCAACCGGCGACCAGGACGGCCTTCATGACCGCGCCCGCCTCGACGTCGTCGAGTGCCTGGTCGGCGGCCTCCAGCGGATAGGTGACGACCAGCTTTTCGAGATCGAATCGGCGCGTCAGCGCCGGCAGGAGGTTTACGTACTCGGCCAGGTGGGCGCCGGTGAAGCCCCACGAGCCCAGCACGTCCAGCTGCTTGTAGACGATCAGATGAGGGTTCACTTCCGTGTCTCCCCTGTCGGTGTACTGGCCCACCACCAGATAGGCGCCGCCTCTGGCCGCCATCCGCAGGCCCTGCGCCACGGCGGGCGGCGAGCCCGTGCACTCGATGACGAGATCGGCCCCCTTGCCGCCGGTGAGGTCCATGACGGCGGCGAGCGCGGGCTCCGGGCCGTCCGGTCCTTCGACGTCGAGGTGGTGGTCGCCGAAGCCGGAGCGCGCCGCGAGGTCCAGCCGTTCCGCGGGGCCGCCGACGAGGATCACCTGGGCGGCGCCCGCCAGGTGGGACAGGGCGGCCGCGGCCAGGCCGACAGGTCCGCTGCCCTGCACGACGACCACGTCGCCGGGCCGTACGGGACGGCGGTCGTGGAGCGCGTGGACCATGGTCGGTCCCGCGCAGGCCAGCGACGCGGCGGCGAGTGGCGGGACGGCGTCCGGCAGCTTCACCACGGTCGTGCCCGCGCGCAGCACCATGTGCCCGGCCCACGAGCCCGACAGCCCGGGATGGTCCGCCAGCCCGAGCGTCACCCCGTACGTGCTGCGCCGCAGGCACAGGGTCGGCTCCCGCCGGCCGCACGCGACGCAGCGCCCGCAGGAGATGGACGATGACCACATCACCTGGTCGCCAGGGCGCAGCGGGCTACCGAAGTAGTCCTCGCCGGCCCCGTTCCCGCAGGTCACAACCGTTCCGACGCCTTCGTGCCCCAGCACGAGCGGGAGCGGAACCCGCAGGAAGCCCGCTCTCAGGTGCACGTCGGTGCCGCAGACCCCGCCGTAACGGACGGCGACCACGATCTGCCCCTCGTCCGGCGGCGGGACCGGGAATTCGCGGATCCCCACCGACTCGCCGAACGTCGCCAGGACGGCGGCCCGGGTGGAGGTCAGGCCGTTCATACGAGCTTCCTTTCGCAGGACGGCTTGCAACTATAGTTATAAGTCATCACAACAAAAGTTGCCATAGCTGGGTTCAGTGCCCGTGCCGGATCGGCCGGTCCGGGTGCGCGACGCCGTCGGCGAGGATCTGCGTGACCTCGGCGAGCATCTTCCTGGCGCTGTCCTCGCGCCACAGGTTGGTGTTGTACTCCAGGCTCCACCACAGCCCGTCGCCCCGCCGGAAGGCGGAGAAGAACAGGTCGTTGCGGGCCGTACCGGTCGAGACGTAGCGCCAGTCGACGCGGCATCCGGCCAGCTCCAGCGGCGGGGCGTCCTGCCAGTCGCTGGAGACCTGGAAGAGGGCCATCTTGTTGCCGTGCCGCCCGCTGCCGGCGGCCTGGATCATCTTCGGCACGGGGAGCCCCTGGTGGTCGTGCGCGTCGAGGGTCAGGTCCCGCACCTGCCGTACCAGGCCGGTGAAGCCGAGGTCGGGGTCGCACCGGACGGGCAGGACCAGCATGCCGGTGGTGCATCCGACCAGGTCCCTGGCGGCCGGCAGGTGCCGGTTCTCCGAGGGGACCGCGAGCGGCACCACCTCCTGACCGGCGCGCCGGCTCAGGAGCGCGGCGACGGCCGCCGTGGTGACCATGAACGGTGTGGTGCCGGTGGCGCGGGCGAAGGCGGCGAGCGCGCCGGCGTCGCCCCCGGCCATCTCCAGATGGCTGCCGTCGAAGGTCAGCCGGGACGGCCTCGGCAGGTCGGTGGGAAGCGCCAGTTCGGGCACACCCGAGAGGCGTCTGCGCCAGAAGTCCGTGAGCCGCGGTTCCTCCCGGTCCAGCCAGCCCGGCTCCCACGCCGCGTACTGGCCCCACGTGAGCGGACCGGCGGGCAGGGCGGGGCTGACGCCCGCGCGGGCGGCGGCGTACGCCGAGGACAGGTCGCGGCAGACGACCGCGAGCGCGAGTCCGTCGACCGCCACGTGGTGCGCGGTCAGCATGAGCCGGTATCCGCCGGGGAGGCACAGCAGGCTCGCGCGCAGCGGCGGCTGCCTGGCCAGGTCGAACGGCTGCCGCGCGGCGGCCCGCTCCCTCCGGTCGGCCTCGGCCGTCGCGGCGGCCGGAGGCAGGGACCGCAGGTCCACCGTCTCCAGGCACGCCGGGGGCGCGGTGGGCAGTTGCACGACATGGTGGTCATCCATGGTGTACAGGCTGCGCAGCGCTTCGTGCCTGGCCACGACCCGGGCGAACGCCGTCGCCAGGGCCGTCTCGTCCAGTTCGCCTTCGATGTCGATGACCAGCGGCACGTTGTACACCGGCTGACGTGGCGCGAGCCGTTGCACCACCCAGATGTCGGCTTGCGCCACCGTCAGTGGCGATCCGCCGGACGGCGTGGCCGGGACGGGCTCCGGCACGGGCCGTACGCGTTCCAGATCGACGAGCCCGGCCAGTTCGGCCACGGTCGGGCATTCGAACAGCCGCCGGACCGGCAGCCGCACGCCCAGGCGGTCGGCGATCGCGTCGAGCAGCTCGACGGCCAGCAGGGAGTGACCGCCGGCGGCGAAGAAGTCGTCGTCGCAGGTGAGCTCGGGCCGGCCGAGAGCGGCCCGCCACAACTCCAGCAGGGTGTCCTGCACGTCCTGCGGAGCCGGCGGCGCGGCCAACCCGATCAGCTGCGGAAGGGCGTGGCGGGGCAGCCGGTCGCGCAGGTACGCCAGGAGCCCGGCCGGCTCGACGTCGGGACGGGCGGGAAGGACCTCCGCGCGCAGCCGCCCGTCGACCAGGCGGACCCGGGCCTCCCTGATCGCGGGATGCACCAGCAGGGTGGCCTCGATCGTGTCCAGCGGCACGCGCACGCCCTGCACGAGCGGCAGCCGGTCGGGCGGTCCGAGCGTGACCAGGGTGTCGCCCTCCCACCGGCCGAGCCGCCCGGTCGGAAGGGGGGCCAGCCCGTCCCCCCGGGACGTGACCCGGTCGCCGACGATCGCGCACAGCTGCGGGTAGATCTGGTGCACCTCCCCCACCACGCCGGTCGGGGAGAGCAGGGCGCCGTCGGTGAGGACGACGTCGTGCGCGAGCGCCGGCGCTCCGGGCGGCGGCCGTTCGCCCAGCGCCCGGCGACGTTCGGCCGGGCCGAGCAGCGGCAGCTCGGCCAGCGCGCGGTCCGGATTGGCGAGCGCCGCCGTCAGCGCGTTGCGCAGGTGCCCCACGAAACGCTCCGCCCACGCGGCGTCGAGGAGCTCGGCGTCGCACTCCAGCCAGAGGTGCCCGGTGCCGCTGCCGGTCCTGGCCTCGATCAGCAGGTCGAACCTGGCCCGGCCGCGGGGCACCTCCCGCTGCCGTACGGCCATGGGCCCGATCCGCTGCGGGCCGGGCAGCTCGGTCGCGTGCGTGAACACCACCTGGAGCAGCGGCGGGCAGCTGGCGTCGCGTCCCTGGCCGACGAGGTCGACGAGCCTCGGGAAGGACACGTCCTGGTGGTCGAGCGCGTCGAAGTTCAGCTCGGTGACGACCTCCACGAGGGCGCGGAAGGACATGTCGGGGTCGAGGCGGAGGCGCAGCGGGAGCAGCGTGGCGAAGAACCCGATGACGTTCTCGAGCTCCTCGCGCGGCCTGGCCTCCGACGCCGAGCCGATCACCAGGTCCCGGCGGCCCGTGTAGCGGTGCAGGACCACGCCGAGGGCCGCCAGCAGGATGGCGGCCCGGGTGGTGGTCTCCTGGGCGATCAGCCGGTCCATCCCGGCGATCAGCTCCGGATCGAGGTCGAAGCGCAGCCGCTCGCCGCGCCCGCTGCGCTCGACGGGCCGCAGGCGCGGGCCGACCAGGTCCAGCACGGGCTCGACCCCCGCCAGCTGTTCCTTCCAGTACGCGAGGTGGTCCGCCGGCTCCCCCCGCTCCTGCTGGGCACGGGCGTGGTCCAGGTAGCCGTACGGCGGCGCCGCGCCCGGCGCGCCCGGGTCGCGGTAGAGCTCGTCCAGCTCGCGGACCAGGATGCCGGCCGACCAGCCGTCGGCGATCAGATGGTGCAGGCCGAGCAGGAGCGCGTGCCGTTCCCGGTCCAGGCGCAGGAGCGCGGCCCTGATCAGGGGACCCTGTTCGAGCCGGTACGGCTGGTCGGCGAACTCGGCGGCCAGCCGCGCTACGGCCTGCTCCTGGTCCGGCCCGGGAAGCCGGGTGAGATCGACCGGCTGGCTCAGGTCCAGCCGCACGTCCGGCAGCAGCCGCACCACCGGCCTGCCCGCCACGTCGTGGAACGTGGAGCGCAACGTGGCGTGCCGATCCAGTACCGCCGCCAGCGCCGCCCGCAACCGGTGGGGTTCCAGCGGACCGCCGAGTTCGAGCACGATCAGCTCGTTGTACTGACCGCTGTCCGGAGCCAGCCGCTCCACGAACCAGACCTGCTGTTGCTCCCGCGACAGCGGCAGGTGGGTCATGGCGTCCCGCCGTCAGCGGCGAGCGGGGCCCGGGCCAGGAACTTGGTCACCGAGTGCCGGTGCGGCGTCCAGGCTCCCTCGTGCGAGGAGGAGATGTCCTCGTCGCGCACCTCCCAGATTTCCCAGCCCTGGTACAGCTCGAGGAGCCGGTCGTGCCCGAGCAGCAGCCGGGGCGGGTTGTCGTGGCCGGACAGGTCCTGGGCGCGGTCGTTGAACGAGCAGAGCAGGTGCGCGCCGCCCGGCCGGGTGGCGTCCTGGAGGACGCGTACGAGCTGCCTGGCCTCGGCGTGGCTGACGAGCCAGTGGATCACGCTGTCGCAGAGGACGACGTCGTAGGCGGCACGTTCCGGCGGGGTGGTGAGGACGTCCGCCTGCCGCCATTCCACGCGCGGCTCGCCGGGCCAGGTCTCGGCCGCGTTGCGCAGCGCCCTGGCCGACACGTCCACCGCCGTCACGTGGGCTCCCTGCCTGGCCAGGTGTACGGCGTTGCGGCCCTCGCCGCAGCCGGCGTCGTACACGCGCCGGCCGTCCACGGGGTAGCGGGCGGTGAGCGCTTCCAGGAGCGGTTCCGGCTCCACGCCCCAGACGCAACCGGAGGCCGCGTACACGGCCTCGCATCCGCCGTCGACCTGACGATTCTGCTGGATGGTCATGTCACTTCCTCTGTCTAGGTCCGCGGGGTCACGCGGCCTGGCCGGCGAACGCGGCGGCCGCCAGCCAGCGGGAGTCGGGGCTGTGCAGGCGCAGCTTCGCCAGCAGCGCGGCCGGGTCGTCGGCCGCGACCGTCAGCCGGCTGGTCGCGAAGACGCCCGCCTCCGGGTCGGACCAGGCGGGCCCGTCGTGGGGGATCTCGGCCGCCAGCCGTACGGCGGGAGGGCGGCCGTGGCCTTTCTGGAGGGTGTGCGGCGAGAAGACGGGGACACCGGTGGCCATCGCGGCCAGCCGCATCGTGCCGGACAGCCGCGGGTTGAGCTCCAGGACCAGCGGGCCGCCGTCCTCGGGCACCAGGTATTCGATCTCCACATAGCCGGTGATCTCGGCCCGGACGGCGATGCCGGCCGTGAGCTCGTACAGCAGCTCGGACAGGACGGGGTCGGGCTCCGGGAGGGGGCAGCGGCGCAACCGGCGCCACGGCGGGACGAGATCCCGGCCGGTCGGCCCCTTCCACACGGGCGGGAAGATCACCAGGCGCTCGGCGTCGCGGTAGGCGATCATGGAGTACTCGATCCCGTCGCGGTACGGCTCGCAGAACTCCCGCGCGGTCACGGGCGGACCGCCCGGCCCGAGCAGCCGGATCCCCTGGCTCTGCGTGCCGTGCCTGGCCTTGACGACGACGGCTCCGTCCAGGCCCTCCCCGTCGGCCCGCTCGCGCGCGTGCCACCACGGCAGGGTCGGGAAGCCCTCGGCCCGCAGGAACTCCTTCATCACCAGCTTGTCCATGCCGAGCAGCACCGCCCGGTGCGACTGGCACAGCACCCGGTGCCCGGCCGTCTCGAGGCGGTCGGCCAGGGCCCGGTCGCGCAGAAGGGTGTCGTGGTCGGAGACGAAGACCGCGACGCGACCCGCGCAGAGCTGTTCCAGCCGGCGCGGATCGACCGGATCGACCGGGCCGAGCGGAACCACGGGATCGTCGTCGCCGGCGGCCCGGAAGTAGGGCATCCAGCTCATGACGCTCCCCGGCCCCACCAGGTGGATGAAGCCGCTCACCGCCGCGCCCCCCGCGAGGTCGTGAGGCCGGCCAGGGCGGCGTCCGCGGCGGCCAGGTAGCCGTCCAGGACGAGCGGCTCCGGCGCGTTGAGCTGCGGCCCGAGCAGGCTGACCCACTGGCGGTGCAGGGACTCGCTGACCGGCAGGTCACCCGGCCGGTAGCCCAGGGGCGTACGCAGGACGTCGGGGGACGCCTCGCCGCGGAAGACCGAGGCCAGGTGGAGCGGAGCGCTGCGCGGCACCCCGGCGGGCAGACCGTGAGCCTGCAACGCCGCGATCAGATCGTCTCTGGTGAATCCCGCGCTGTCCTCGTCCACGGCGAACACCACGTCGTACCACCCGCCCGTCGTCGCCCCCGCCGCGACGGGCAGCTCTTCCACCCCGGGGTGGACGGTCAGCCGGCTCAGCAGGGCCCTGGCATTGCGCTGCTTGGCGGCGACCAGTTCCGGCAGGCGGCGGGCGTGGCTGGCCGCGAGCACCGCCGCGATGGGCGTTATCCGGAGATTGCCCCCGAGCCCGACGTCGGCGAGCCCGCGTAACCGGGGATCGATGACGGTCTCCGCGCTGCGCTGCTGGAAGGAGCTGAGCAGGCAGGCGAGGTCGTGGTGCCGGGCGTCCCGGGCGAGCAGGACGCCTCCCATGCCGCCCGAGACGAGCTTCAGGCCGCCGATGCTGTAGACGGCGAGGTCGCCGAAGGTGCCGACGGAACGGCCGTCCAGCGTGGAGCCGTGCGCGTGGGAGCAGTCCTCGATGAGGGGCAGGCCGTGCTCCCGGGCCAGCGCGGCGATCTCGGCCATCGGCGCCGGGTGGCCGAAGAGGTGCGTGACGGCGATGGCCTTGGTCCTGGGGGTGACGCGCTCCCTGAGCGTGTCGGCGCTCACGTTGCCCTGGGGCGTACCCGCGTCGCACAGGACGGGGACGGCGCCCAGCAGGAACAGCGGCGAGGCGGTGGCGAGGAAGGTCAGCGCGGGGACCAGCACCTCGTCGCCCGGCCCCACGCCGAGCGCGTGGTAGGCGGCGAGCAGGGCGCTGGTGCCGGAGTTCAGGGCCACGGCGTACCGGCCGTCGTGCGCCCGGGTGAACAGCTCCTCGATCTCGGCGAGCTCGGGCCCGTGGTGGTAGTCGAACGTACGGCCGGCGCGCGCGAGCTCCGCCACGCGGGCCAGCGACTCCTCGTCGTAGCGGGGCCACGCCCGCTGCCGCACGGTGGTTGCGCCGTCGGTCGCGGTGGAGGGTGCCGTGGAGGGTGCCATGGTGGTCATCGGGTCGTCTCCCTGCTCAGTTCCCCGGTGAGGTCGGTCAGGTCGCGGTCGAGGGCGGTGAGGATCGCCGGCAGCTGGGAGGTCAGGAAGAAGTGCCCGCCCGGCAGCGGCGAGAGCTGGAACCGGCCGGTGGTCTCCCGTCGCCAGTAGGCCATGCGGTCGGGCCCGGCGTAGTCGTCGTCCTCGCCCGCGAAGGCGTGGATCGGGATGCTCAGGGGCTCGCCGTCGTGGTACGGGTGCGTGGCCACCACGGTGAGGTCGGCGCGCAGGGTGGGCAGCAGCGCGTTGAGGATCTCCGGCCGTTCGAGGATCTCCCGCGGGGTTCCGTCCATCCGGCGCAACCAGCTGATCAGGCCGTCATCCGGTTCGTTCCAGCCGCCGACCGTGGTGTTGAGGCAGGGGCCGGGGCTGCCGGACACGAAGAGCGCGCGCGGCGAGGGGCCGCCGTCCGCGCTCAGCCTGCGGGTCAGCGCGAGGGCCACGCGGGCGCCCATGCTGTGCCCGAAGAAGGCGGTGGGCCGGTCGAGGTACGGGGGCAGGATCGCGCAGAGCCAGTCCACGAGCTCGCTCATCCGCTGGAAGGGACTCTCGTGGTAGCGGTCCTCCCGGCCGGGCAGTTGCACGCCGAGAACCTCGACGCCGGCCGACGGCCGCAGCGCCCGGTAGACCGACAGTCCTCCTCCGGCGTACGGAAAGCACACCAGCCGCATCGCCGAGGTCGAGCCGGGTGCCAGCAGCCGGACCGGCTCAAGAACCGAAAGTGATGACATGTGCCACCCTGCCTTGAATTAGACCATTTCCAGAGCCAGCCGGCCCAGCATCGCGACGGCGAACGAGCCGCCCTCCCGCTGGGGCCGCCGCCCGTACGCCATGAGGAGGTTGTCCAGCACCAGCACGTCGCCGGCCCGCCAGCTGAAGCGGTGCTCCACCCGGTCGTAGGCGGACTCGATGACGGCGTGCTCCTCCGCCGTCAGCGGTCTCCCGTCGCCGAAGGCGGTGTCGGCCGGCAGGCCCGCCGTGCCGTAGGCGGCCTCCAGCACCGCGCGCTCGTCCGGCAGCAGCGCCCATCTGCTGAGGAAGCCGAGCTGGTTGAACCAGACCGGATCGCCGGTCTCCGGGTGCCGGACCACCGCCGGCCTGCGGCGCGTGGTCCGCAGGCTGTCGCCCCGCGTCCACTCGCACGTCACCGCTTCCGCGGCGCAGTGGGACTCGACCCGCTCGCGTTCCTTCGTGGCGAACGCGGCGGTCCACGGCACGCCGACGTAGGTGCGGAAGTTCCGTACCAGCGTCCAGCCGGTGCGTTCGGCGTGCGCGACCAGGTCGTCCGGCAGGGTGGCGAGGACGGCGCGGCCGTCGGCCAGCACCGCGTCGCCGTCCGCGCCGGGCGCGCGCAGGCAGGCCACGACCAGCCGCGCGGGCGGCCTGAGGGCGTAGGCGGCCTCGGGATGCGGGCAGAGGACACGCTCGTCCGGCCAGGGCAGCGGACCGTAGACACGATCGGCCAGCTCCTCGCGCGGGACGAACCACTCCCCCGGCCGCGACGGCTCGCTCCCCAGCGCCGCCAGCACCGGCGTGAGATCGGCGGGCGTGCGCAGCGGCATGCCGCGGACGAGCACGGCGCCGCTCTTCGCCAGCGCGGTGTCGAGTTCGCCGGCGCGCCGGCCCAGCCACGCCGCCGCCTGCGCTGTCCCGCGCGCGGCTTCCGGGGGCGTGCTCCACCGCTCCGGGGCGCTCATGCCGGATCCGCCGGTCCGACCCGCGCCAGGTCTCGTCCAGGAGAGTCGATCAGGAGGCTCACGGCGGCCGTCGCCGCGTCGAGCGCGTCCGTCACCGCCGTCTCGTCGTCGCCCTCGGCCATGATGTGTCCCAGCCGTCCGTATCCGTCGCGCGCGGGCGCGACCGGCGCGCCCGGCTCGCCGGAGAAGTGCACGTTCACCACTCCGGGTACGCGCCTGGCGACGTCGATCCCGGAGGCGTCCCGCAGCCGTCCCGTCCGGGGCGCGAGGATGAAGCGGATGCCGGCGTGCCGGTTCAGCGTGGGGACGAGGTCGGGGACGCGGCCGCAGGCCTGCGCGATCTGCTGGGCCAGGAGGTCGACGCCGGTGGCCCGCCGTACCAGCTCGGGGATGAGGCCGCCGGCGAGGCGCGGGTTGACCTCGACCACCACCGGCCCGTCCGCGGTCAGCCGTACCTCCGTGTGGGCGGGTCCCAGGGTGAGGCCGAGCGCCTTGAGCGTGCGCGTGGTGAGATCCACCAGGATGGCCCTGGTGGCGGCGGGAAGCGGGGCCGGGAAGTGGTGCCCGGTCTCGACGAACCACGGCGGCGGGCCCAGGCGCTTGGCCGTGATCCCCAGGCAGACGACGTCGTCGCCCAGCCCCATGGTCTCCACGCTGAACTCCGCTCCGGCGAGCAGTTGCTCGATCAGGACGCGCGGCCGGATCGGCTGCCCGCGCACGTTGTGCGTACGCCGGAGCAGGAGCGCGGCGTGGTCGCTCGCTTCGGCCGGGGTCTCGCAGAGCCGGACGCCCTCGGAGGCGGAGCCCTCGGCCGGCTTGACCACGCACGGCAGCCCGACCGACTCCAGCGCGCCGGCCACGTCGCCGATCCGCTCGACCACCGCGAAGAGCGGCTGGGCCAGCCCCGCTCGCGTCAGGGCGCGCCGGGTCCGCGACTTGTCCCGGCACCGGGCGACCGCCTGGGGCGGGTTGGCGGGGAAGCCCGCCGCCGACGCCAGCCGCGTGGCGGCGATGGTGTAGAAGTCGCTGGTGGTGGTGATCCCGGCGAGCGGCGTCTGCGCGCCGACGGCGGTCGCGAGGGCCGCCGCGTCCGCGGTGTCGGCCCGCACGACCTGCGCCCCGGTCTCCGCCAGCCCCCGGTAACGCGACGGGTCCTCGGTCACCAGCACCGGGACCAGGCCCTGCTCGCGGGCGCGTACCAGGGCGCGCATGCCGGTGCCCGTGGTGTTCGACTCCACGAACACCATCCGGGCGCCGCCGTCACCCGCGCTGAGCCGGGCGAACGACCAGCCGCGGACCGGCTCCCCGTAGGGAACGAGGCTCGGGGCCGTCGCGCGGGGCTGCGCCGTCACTCCGCGCTCGCGAAGGTAGGCCTCGTCGAAGATGGTGTGGACGTACCGGTCACCCCGGTCGGGCAGGACGGCCACGATCCGGGTCCCGGCGGGCGCCTGCCCCGCCAGGTACCGGGCCACCCGGTACACCGAGCCCGAGGTGTTGCCGGCGAAGAGCTGCTGCTCGGTGGCGAGCTCCATGGTCGCCTCGAACGCCTCGCGGTCGTTCAGCCAGTGGATCTCGTCGATGACCGCCCGGTCCACGTTCGCCGACCGCAGGCTGTTGCCCAGGCCGCTCTGCAGCCGCCCGGGCCGGTCCGGCTGGTCGAACAGCACGCTGCCCACGCTGTCCACCGCCACCACGCGCACCGGCTGCGGCTGGGTGAGCCTGAGTGTCCTGGCCGCGCCGCACAGGGAACCTCCGGTGCCCACCGAGCCGACGAGCACGTCGACCCGTCCCAGATCCGCCAGGAGTTCCTCCGCCAGGCCCGCGTACGCGCTGGGGTTGTCCGGGTTGGTGTACTGCCGGAGCCAGAAGGCGTCGGGCATGGTGGCCAGCAGCTCGGCCAGCAGGTCCAGCCGCGCGCCCTGCCAGCCGTGCGCGCCCATCTTGTCGACCACGTACACGGCGCAGCCGAGCGCCTTCAGCTTGGCCATGGTGAGGGGGTCGATCCGGGGATCGGTGACGATGTGCACGGGGTGGCCGAGGGCGCGCCCGACCAGGGCCAGGCCCAGCGCCATGCTGCCGGAGGAGCTCTCGATGATGGGCGCGCCGGGGCGCAGCAGGCCCGCCGCCCGGGCGGACCGCAGCATCTGCCTGGCCACCCGGTCCTTCATCGCGTAGAGGTTCTGCAGTTCCAGCTTCGCGTACAGCTCCGCCTGGCCGGCGGGCAGCCTCAGCCGGACGAGCGGCGTGTGGCCGATCGCATCCACCACGTCGTCGTGTCGCACTCAGCGCCTCCCGGATGCAGCACATGAGACGGCGTTCATCCGCCGCCGATCCCGAACAGCCCGTCCAGTTCCGTACGGGCCCGCGCGTCGGCCTGGCGCAGGCGTGCCAGGTCGAGTTCGACACCGTCGAAGGCGCCGCCCTGGGCGGTGAGCAGGTCGTCCACCCGCCGTGGATGCGCGCTGCCCAGCCCGCGCCACCGGCTCAACGCCGTCTCGGGCGCGAGGGCCGCCAGCGCCGCGGCCGGATCGGTGAGGCGGTGGCCTTCGCCCGCGGCCAGTTCCCGGAGCAGCGGGACGTCGGGGCGGTCGGGGGGCAGGCCGCGTTCCATGGCCGCGCGGACGTACCTCCCCGCCACGACCTGCGCCGCCCGCCAGGGCAGCGCCTCCCGCAGGCAGAGCGCGTTGGCCAGGGCGAAACCGCCGATGTAGGTGGGGCCGAGGGCCGACCACATGCGGTCGTGCCGCCACTCGGCGGCGTCGATGGCCGCGCCCAGCAGGCGCAGCGCGGAGCGGAGGTGGTCGGCCATGGCGAGCAGGTTCGCCCCCGCCTCCTTGCCGACCTCGACGGAGTTGGCGTAGGGGGTGTTGCGCTGTCCCGTGAACACGTCCGTGGCCAGCGCCGCCACGTGGCCGAGGCGGCCGCGGACCCGTTCGAAGATGGGGTAGTTCTTCTTCTGCGGCATCGCCGAGGAGATCGCGGCCAGTTCGTCGGGCAGGGCGAGGAAGCCGTAGGCCTCGCCGGCCCACGCCATCAGGTCGGTGGTGAACCGGCTCAGCGTCACGGCCAGGGCGGCCCACTCGCCGGCGAGCGCGAGATGCCAGCCGCGCCCGGCGACCGCGGTCAGCGCGTGCGGCACCGGCGCGGCGAAGCCCAGCAGCGCCGCCAGGCGCCCGCGGTCCCAGTCCAGCTCCTGCCCGGCCATGGCGCCCGCGCCGAGCGGGCAGCGGTCGATGTCGTGGTAGGCGGCGACCATGCGGCGCGTCGCGTCCAGCGTCTCACCGGCCAGCGCCGCCAGGTAGAACCCGGGACTGATCACCTGGGCGGCCTGCAGGTGGGTGTAGCCGGGCATCGGCACGTCCGTCAGCGGCGCGGCGGCCCCCAGCACGGTACGGCCGAAGGCGAGACACGCTCCCGCGCAGTCCAGCAGCAGCCGCCTGGCGAACATCAGCTGGGCGGTGGCCTGCAGGTCGTTGCGGCTGCGGTCGACGTGCCAGGCCGCGGGGACGTCATCGGCCGCCGCCTGCACCACGCCTTCCAGGGCGAAGGCGAAGTCCGACAGGTTGGCGTCCGGGTCGGCGTCGAGGTCCTCCGGCCGTACGGCGTCGAGCGCCCGCGCCAGCGTCGTGGCGCCGTCGGCGTCGAGCACGCCCATCCGGAGGTACTCGGCCAGGAGCGCCTTCTCCGCCCGCACGTACCCCGTGAGCAGGTGGCGCCGGTCGTAGGCGAACTGCGGCGCGAGGGCCTCCTCCTGCAGCAACCTGGCGGGCCCGCCCGTGAGCCGTCCGGTCAGTGATGACGTCAACGCTCCCCCTCGGCGACGGCGGCCAGATCCGCCAGGACCGGCCGCTCCGTGATGTCCACCAGCGACACCAGCCCGTCCAGCCTGACCACCAGGCGCACGGCCGCCAGGGAGTTGCCGCCGACCGCGAAGAAGTCCTCGTCGGTGCTCACCTGGTCGGCGGACCGGCCCAGCACCTCCGCCCACGCTTTCGCGATCAGCCGTTCGGTGCTGGTCGCGGGGGCCTGCCGTACGCCGGTCAGGGACCGGTCCGCCAGTGCGAACAGGGCCCGGCGGTCCACCTTCCCGTTCTCCGTGAGCGGCAGGTCGGCCACCCGCAGGCAGTGGGCCGGGACCATGTGCGCGGGCAGGACGGCGCCGAGCGTGTCGCGTACCCGGTCGGGCGCGAGTTCCTCGCCGGTGTAGAAGGCCAGCAGGGTGACACCGGACGGATCGTCGCGGACCAGCACGACACCGGAGTTCACGCCGGGCACGGCCAGGAGGCGGTTCTCGACCTCGCCCACCTCGACCCGCATGCCGCGGATCTTCACCTGCTGATCGCGCCTGCCGAGGTACTCCAGCACTCCGCCGGGCGTCCAGCGCCCGATGTCGCCGGTCCGGTACATGGCCTGCCCCGGCCGCAGCGGGTCGGGGACGAACGACTCGCGGGTGCGTTCCGGGTCGTTGACGTACCCGCGGCCGACGCAGACACCGGAGAAGACGATCTCGCCCGGCGTGCCGAGCGGAACCAGGCGCCGCCGCTCGTCGAGTACGGAGACGGCGACGTTCGGCACCGGGCGGCCGACCGGCACCAGCTCATTCGGCGGCACCGTACGCAGGATCGCGTGCGTGGCGTCGTCGGACGATTCCGTCGCCCCGTACGCGTTGACCAGCGGGATCCCGGGGAAGGCCGCGAACCACCGGCGGACGAGCGCCCGGCTCACGGCCTCGCCCGTCACCGAGACGCAGCGCACCATCCCCAAGTCGCCGTCCCGTACCGACTCCTCCGTGAGCAGGACGTCCAGGTAGCTCGGGACGACCTGGAGCACGCTCGCCCCCTCCGCCCGCAGAATCGTGCAGAACTTCCCGAGGTCGACCAGGTCGTCGGGGCCGATGATCAGGGTGCGCCCGCCCACCAGCAACGGCGCGCACAGCTGCCAGAGGGAGATGTCGAAGCACTGCGGCGCGTTCTGCACCACCACGTCGTCAGGCCCGAGCTCCAGATCCTCGATCTTGGCGAGCAGGTGGTTGATCATGCCGCCGTGCTCGCACATGGCCCCCTTGGGCTGCCCGGTGGAACCCGACGTGAAGTAGATGTACGCGAGCCGGTCGGCCGCCACCGGCACCGGCGGCGCGTCGCCAGGACAGGGCAGGACCCGGCGCACACCCTCCAGCCCGGGCTCGCCCAGTGCCTGCTCCAGCGGCGCGACGCCGTCGTCGGCCAGCACCCACCGGCAGCCGCTGCGCCGCAGCAGCATGGCGATGCGCTCCGGCGGGTAGAGGGGGTCGATCGGCAGGTAGACGCCGCCCGCGCGCAGGATGCCCAGGACCGCGGCGGCCCAGGGCAGGTCCCGCCGCATGACGACGGCCACGACGTCCTCGGCGGCCAGTCCCGCCCGGTGCAGGCCGCCGGCCACGTGGGCGGCGGCCGTGTCGAGCGCGGCGTAGGTCCAGGAGCCGCTCGGGGCCCGGACCGCGAGCCGGTCGGGGTGCAGGGCGGCCTGCTCCGCCACCAGTTCGGCCACGCCCTTGGCGGGGAGTTCGCGCGCCGGACCGGCCAGGTCGTGGATCTGCAGGTGGCGTTCGGCCGCGTCGAGCAGGTCGGCGTCGTCGTGGGCGGCGTCCGGGTCGGCGACGAGGTGGGACAGGGCGGCGAGGTGATATCCGGCGACGCGTTCCGCGTGGTCGTCGCCGAACCGGTCCGGCGCCAGCCGTACCTCGAGAGTGCCGGGGGTCCAGCTCAGCGTGAGCCCGGCCCGCGCGACGCCGCCGAACGCGGCGTCGCAGTCGGCGAGATCCTGACCGGTGAGTTCGCCCGCGATCCCGATGAGCTCCCGCCACGAGGTCGCGGGCAGGTCGAGGCGGTGGCAGCGGCCGTCCCGGCGGGTGCAGACGGTCCGCTGGCCGGTCAGCCTCGCCAGGACGACCAGGTGGGCGGCGAGCAGGACCTGCTCCACCGGCACGTCCAGCGCGTCGGCGAGGCGTGCGACCCCTGCCGGCAGCGTACGGCGGGCGGCAGGCGTTCCGGCGGCTGTGGAACGCCAGGACGGGAGAACGGTCATGGGGTACCTCCGGCCAGGTCGGTCACGCCGACGGGATCGGTCGTGGTCCGTTCGGTCCTCGGCATCGCTCACTCGCTCGCGGTGTGGGCCGGCGCGCTCAGCTCCTCGGCGAGCAGGGCGCGCAGGACGTCCGGGCAGCGCAGATAGTCCAGGTGCCGGCCCGGAAGGGTGCGATGCCGTACCTCGGCCACCTCGTCCCAGCCGTCGTGCACCAGGTCGTCGGGGACGACGTCGTCGGATCGCCAGCCGAGGACCGTGACCGGGCAGGGCAGCGGCCGGTCGTCCGCGTAGCGGAAGCCGCGCTGCGTCTCCAGGTCGACGACGAGCGTCTCGGCGGCCAGCTCCACCAGGTCGTCCGGCACGCGTGCCCGGCCCATCTGCGCGAACAGCGCCTTGACCTCCGCCATCGGGTCGAAGGCGTTCAGGTCCACGAAGTTCAGCCGGCCGTACAGGCCGCGTTGCGGCGGCCCCCAGGAGGAGGCGATCAGCCGCGCGGGCGGGCGCACCCCGCTGTCGTGCAGGTTCCAGATGGTCGCCAGCGCGTACGGCACGGCCCCGCAGTGCCCGATCAGGGCGTACGGCCGGTCGGCGTAGCGGGCGATCGTCGCCCCGAGGTCGGCGGCGAAGTCGGCGTGGTTGCGGTGCGGCCGCTCCCGCAGCCGGTTCTCCCGGCCCGGCGGCTGCAGGGGGCAGACGGCGATCGGCCCGATCGCCGACGGCCAGTCCCGGTAGGACGAGGCTCCCACCCCGGCGTACGGCAGCGCGAACAGCAGCAGCCGCGCGTCGTCCGGCGGCGGCCGCAGCAGCCAGCGGCCCGGGGTCGCGGTGATGCTCATCGCTCCCCTCCCCCGGTCTCGCCGACCGAGGCCAGGACCTGCGGCGCCCGCCCGGCGGGACGGACGGAGACCGGCAGGCCGGTGATGCCGTTGATGAAGTTGGAGTAGAGGTGGGTGACCTGCCCCGCCACCTCCAGCTCGGAGACGCGCAGCGCCAGCTCCTCCAGGAGGATGGGCAGGGCGAGCCGGGCGGCGGGCGCTCCGTTGCAGAAGTGGATGCCGTTGCCGAAGGCCAGGTGCGGGTTGGGGTGCCGGTCGGGGCGGAAGGTGTAGGGGTCCTCGAAGACGGCCTCGTCCCTGTTGGCGGAGGCGATCCAGGCGCACACGGTCTCTCCCGCGGCGATCGGCGTGTCCGCGATCACGACGTCCGTGTTCGCCCGCCGCAGCAGATGGTTGGTGGGGGTCGCCCAGCGCAGCGCCTCCTCGACGGCGTGCCGCGTGCTCGTCTCCCCCGCCTTCAGCCTCCGCCACAGCCCGGGATCTCGCGCGTACGCCTCGACCAGGTGCGTGGCCACGTGCGGGGTGGTGGTGTTGGCCCCCATCACGAAGCTGTAGCAGTTGAGCAGCACGTCGTCCGGGCTGAGCTTGCGTCCCTCGTGCTCGACGGAGAGCAGCATGGAGATCATGTCGTCCCCGGGCCGCGCCCGCCGTTCCCTGATGAGTCCGTGGAAGAGGGCGAAGAGTTCGTAGTGGGCGGCCTGGAGGGTCTCCTCGGTGGTGCCGTGCGCGAAGGCGGGGTCGGCGGGCGCGACCCCGGACATCGTCCAGCGGGCCACGTCCGCCCAGTCGCTCTCGGGCACGCCGATGACGTCGCCGACGGCGATCATGGGGAGCGGCAGAAGCAGGCCGGCCATGTCGTGGACGCCGCCGTCGGCCAGCGGGGCCAGCAGCGCGCGTACCCGGTCGCGGACCTTCCCCTCGTGCCGCTGCATCGCGCCGGTGGCCAGCAGTTGCATGGTCGGCACCCGGATCGAGCGGTGCTTGGGGGGATCCATCAGGTTGATGGTCCGCCCGCCCGCGCTGTCGCCGCCGAGGACGGCCAGGATCGTTCCGTGCTCGGAGCTGTAGGTGCGGTGGTCCTTGATGACCTTCAGCACGTCCGCGTACCGCGTCACCGACCAGAAGCGCCCGCCGTCGGGACCGGTCTCCGGCCACACCGGTGCTCGCTCCCGCAGGGTGTGCCAGGCGGCGTGCTGCGATCCCGACCGGAAACGCTCGGGATCGAACAGGTCGATCTCCTCGAGCGGTGTCGGCTGCGGCGGCGGGGCAGTCAGGTTTCGCATGACCTCATCCGGGATGCACGGCAACGGGCATGCGGGTCAGCCCGTTGATCCAGTTGGACAGGAGATGGGTGGGTACGCCGGTCGGCTCGACCCGGCGGACATGGGTGAAGAGCCACTCGAAGGCCATGGTGAGACCCGCCTTGGACAGGTGTGTGCCGATGCAGAAGTGCGCGCCGACGCCGAAGCTGAGATGCGGGTTGCGCTCGCGGTCCAGGCGGAAGGCGTACGGGTCGGCGAAGACCTCCTCGTCCCGGTTGGCGGAGGCCACCCAGGCGCAGACCCAGTCACCCGCCTTGATCGTCGCCCCGTCGAGCTCCGCCTCGGCGTCGGCCCGGCGGACCAGGTGGTGCGTCGGCGAAGTCCAGCGGGCGCCCTCGTCGACCAGCGCCGGGATCAGGGAGCGGTCGGCGGCGACGGCGTCCCAGAGGTCCTCGCGCCGCGCCAGCACGGACAGCGTGTGCGCGGCCACGTGCGGCGTGGTCGAGTGGGCGCCGAGGATGTAGCTGTAGCAGTTGAGCAGGATCTGCCACTCGCTCATCGGCTGCCCGGCCGGCTCCATCGCCGACAGGATGGTCAGCAGGTCGTCGCCGGGGTTCCGCCTGCTGTGCCGCAGCGCCTCCGTGAACAGCTCGAACAGGGAGTGATGCGCGTTGCGCATGCTCTCGGCCGGGGAGTTCCCGGTCCGGAACTCCGGATCCTCGGGGGCGATGCTGGCGTGGGCCCAGTGGGCGATCTGCGGCCACAGCGGCTTGGGGACGCCCATCATGTCGCCGAACATCGTCATGGGCAGCAGCCGTACGAGACCGGCGAAGTCGTGTTCGCCCCCGCCGGCCAGCGGGGACAGCAGCTCGTCCACCCGCGCTCTGATCAGCTCCAGCCTCCTGCGCACCCCCGAGCCGCCGAGCAGCCGCATCGCGGGCTTGCGGATGGCGGTGTGCTCGGGCGGGTCCATGAGGGTGATGGTCAGCCCGCCGGCCGGGTCGCCGATCCCGACGGAGGCGAGGATGGTGCCGTCCACGGAGCTGTAGTTCTGGTGGTCGCGGAGGATCCGGTCGCAGTCGGCGTAGCGGGTGACCGACCAGAAGCCGGTGCCGTTCGGGGCGGACTGCCAGTGCACGGGCGCGTGCTCGCGCATGGTCCGCCACAGCGCGTGCTGGCAGGCGCCGCGGTAGAGGCCGGGGTCGGCCAGGTCGACGCCGGCCGGGCTCGGGCGCAGCAGCGGGTCGGGCGCGGTGATCTCCACGTCAGCGCCCGGTCGCCAGGACGCGGCCGCCCACGCCGGAACGATCGACGAAGGCGGCGAGGTCGGCGATCCTCGGATGGGCGAAGAACTCCCTCGCGGTGACGGCGATGCCGCCCTCCCGCAGCTGCTCCAGGACGGCCACGCTGCGCAGCGAGTCGCCGCCGAGCTGGAAGAAGTCGTCCTCGCGGCCGACCCGGTCCAGGCCCAGGGTCTCCGCCAGCACCGTGGCCAGCAGGCGCTCCATGGAGGTCCGCGGGGGGACGTACGCCGGCAGGTCGAGCTGGTCACGCGAGGCCCACGGCTGCGGCAGCGCCCGCCGATCGATCTTGCCGTTGGGATCGACCGGCAGCTGGTCCAGGAGCACGTAGTAGGAGGGGCGCAGGTATTCCGGCAGGCGCTCCCCCACCCAGGCCCGCAGGTCGGCGGCGGTCAGATGGCTGTCCGGCGAGGCGCTGACATAGGCGGCCAGCCGTTTGGCCCCGGTGTCGTCGGCCACCGCGAGGACCGCCGCGCCCGTCACGTCGGCGTGCGCGGCCAGCGCCGACTCGAGCTCCCCGAGCTCGACGCGGAAGCCGCGGACCTTGACCTGCCGGTCGGCGCGGCCGGCGAATTCGAACTCGCCGTCGGGCAGCCGCCTGCCGCGGTCGCCGGTGCGGTACATGCGCGCG
>NZ_BOOA01000026.1 GCF_016862995.1 Acrocarpospora phusangensis | reverse complement strand
CCGAAAGGGCGGTCCGTCCGGGACGTGTGCCACTCTGGCGCACGTCCCGGAATGTTCACGATCAGACAGGAGACACCTCTGTTGGCCAGTCCGCGCAGGGCAGTCGCCCTCCTCGCGCTCATGTGCGCCACCCTGGTCGGATTGGCTGGCCCGGCCGCCGCCCGCGACATCACCTGGTCGGTCGTACCGGCCAATGCCGGCGGCCCCGACGGCCGCAGCGTGATCGATGTCGAACTGGCCGGTGGGCAGGAGGTGACCGAGCACGTCGCGGTCATCAACCGCTCCACCAAGGAGGTCGTCTTCGCGATCGACGCCAACGACGGCTACCTGACCGCCAAGGGGCTGTTCGACATGCGGCCCTCGGACGCCACGCCGACCGACGGCGGAGCATGGATCCAGATTCCCGACAAGGTGACCATTCCCGCCGGCGCCACCGCCATCGTGCCCGTCAAGGTCACGGTGCCGCAGAACGCGACGCCGGGCGACCACCCCGCGGGTGTCACCGCGTCCGTGGAAACGATCTCCGACCAGGTCCGGGTCCAGAACCGGGTCGGCGTGCGGGTGAACCTCCGCGTGACCGGCGACTACGTGGCCAAAGTCGCCGTGACCGAGCTGCGGACCGAATACACCGGCTCATGGAATCCCTTCACCTCGGGCTCCATCGACGTGACGTACACCGTAGCCAACGTCGGCAACGTCCGGGTGGCGCCGTCCGCGCAGATCCGTACGTCCGCGCTGGTGGGTGAAAGCGGCTGGGACGACACATCCGAAGCCAAGACCAGAGAGATCATGCCGGGCAGCAGCCGCCAGTTCACCGCCCGGGTGACCGGCGTCTGGCCGATGGGCTCCCTCACCACCAAAATCGTGACGATCCCCTCCCCCGTGGGCCAGCCCGCCCCAGGCGTCCTCGCCGAGCGGGTGACGGTCGACACCACCCTCTGGGCCCTGCCCTGGCCGCAACTCGTCCTCCTCGTCCTCCTCGTCGCCGCCTTCTTCGTCATCCGGGTGTACGCCTCCCGCCGTCGCGAGCGCCTCGACCGGCAGGCCGAGATCCTGCGCGAGGCCAGCGCACTGATCGCCCAGTACGGCGGCAAGCCGAAAGAGTGAAAATCGGACAGTGACTGGGCAGGCGGCAACAACGTTGATCACCGGATGGAGGCAGCCGGTCGGTCCTCCAGTGAGGCCGAGCTCTGTGGTCCAGAGCGTATGGGTCGCCGTAGGCATGAACTCCCCGAGGAGAGACCATGCACGCCATCAACCTGACCTCGAGCCCTGTCACCCTCTACAGCGCGGACACCCCGGACGTGACCGACGACCCAGGCGTGGGCGTCGTCGCGAGCTGGGAGGTCGCCGGACCGACCGCCCGCAGCACGGAGACCCGGCGGGCTGCCGGCGCCCTCAGCCTCCGCACCCCGGACGGCGAGATCGTGCGGGCGCCCCTGGATGAGGTCGGCTCCGGGGAGATCGTCGGCCTGCCGGACCCCACGGGCGAAGTGACGTATATCGTGTCCCGTGCCACGGCCGAGCGCGCCACCGGCCGCCTGTACGGCAACCTATAGCGCCGGGAACGTGAGGACCTCGAGTCCGGCGGCGCCATCGTCAGTCCCCAGCGTGAGCGAGCCCGGCGACCCCGGAGCGCGGGACGCCGCCGTAGTCCGTAAGCCCGGCGGTAAGCGGAGCGGAAGAAGTCGGTAAGCGACTCCCGGCACTGTGGGACCTGTCAGGAGCGAATACGGCAGACGGCAGCGGACATGCCGCAGTGGCGGCACCCGCGACGGGCGGTTCCGGCCAGGGCGGTGGCGCGATCCTTGCCAGCGGTCTCGCGATTTCGTCGTACCCACCTGCTCAAATCTGTCGTGGACGCCGGATCTGGTTCGACGTATGGATATGGAGAGACGCGAAATGCCCCGGTTGATGGAACGGCACAACTATCTCGGACCCGGCGACCTCGGCTACGACGAGGCGCGCAGGACGCTCAACCCGGCCCTGGACCCGCGCCCGGCCCTGGTGGCCGAGGCCAGGGAGGCGGGGGACGTGGCGGCCGCCGTGCGCGCGGCCCGGGAACTCGATCTGGCCCTGACCGTACGGGCCACCGGCCACGGCACCCATGTCGCCTGCGACGAGCGGGTGCTGCTGCTCAGAACGTCGGACATGGCCTCCGTCACCGTCGACCCGGAACGCCGGATCGCCCGGGTCGGCCCCGGGGCGCGCTGGGGTCAGGTGATCGCCGCCGCCGCGCCGTACGGGCTGGCGCCGCTGGCGGGGTCGCACCCCGATGTCGGCGTCATCGGCTACACCCTCGGCGGCGGCCTCGGCTGGCTCTCCCGCCGGTACGGCTTCGCCGCCGACAGCGTGCTCCGCGCCGAAGTCGTCACCTCGGACGGACGAATGATCACGGCCGACCCCGGCCAGCACGCCGACCTGTTCTGGGCGCTTCGCGGAGGTGGCGGAGGCTTCGGGGTGGTCACAGCGCTGGAGTTCCGGTTGTATCCGGTGCCCGTGGTGTACGCGGGGGCGGCCACGTTCCCGGTCGAGCGAGCGGCCGAAACCCTGGCGCTCTACCGCGACTGGTGCGCGACCGCCCCTGACGAGGTGAGCACCGCCCTCGTGCTGACCCCGAACTCCCTGACGATCAAGGCCATGTGCACTGGATCCACCGACCCGCTACGCCCTCTGTGGGCGACGGCGATCACGGACACCATGGCCCCCATGCCGTTCGGCCAGGCCGCGATGGGCGGCACCGCCGCCCGCCACCTCGACCTCTTCCCCTCGCTGCCGGACGCCACTATCGACACCCTGGTCAGCGCCGGACGGGAGGCCACCGTGGAGGTACGCCACTGGGGTGGCGCGCTGGCCAAGCCCGGCGGCCCGGTGAGCCACCGCGACACCCGTTTCTCCGTCATCGTGGACGCCCAACTGCCCGGCGTGGCCGAGGCGCTCGCGCCGTACGCGAACGGAGGTGTCTTTCTCAACTTCCTCGCCGACACGGGCCGGACCGCCGACGCGTACACCCGCGAGGACCACAGCCGTCTCCTCGACGTGAAACGCGCGTACGACCCGGCCGATCTGTTCCGGACCGGCCACCGGATCCATTAGCGTTCCTCCGGCGGTGCGCCGGGCATGGGCGCGCGCTGGAGCAACGGGGCTAGCTCACCCTGTCATGACCCCGTCAGTAGAACTGTCGCGGATCCCCCACTCCCAAGGAACCGTCATGGCCACCCGAGGTCGCACGGGGCAGCGCGGTCTGGGGTGGGCCGCGCGTCCAGCCCCTGGCTGGTCGGCGCGTCCATCGTTGCCCTGCTCGCCGGCGGGTTCGCCGTGACAGGCCTGGCCCGGCCGTCCGGATCAGCCTGGTCGCCCTCGTGCCGGCGGCGCTGCTCGGGCTCGCCTGAAGTTCGGTCGGCGTCCGCGTCGACGCGGACGGCCTGCGCGTCGGCTTCGGCCCGTTGAGCCGACCCGCCCGCCACCGCCTGACCTCCACGGTGCGTACCCGCCGAACGCAAGGAGGCTACAAGCGGCCCAGCATCGCCGACATGGTGCGTTGTTCCAGCTTCCGGGCAACGGCCCGGCTCACACCCAGGTAGTGCGCCTGGACCTCCGCCCGGTCACGGATAACCGAGACGGAATCGACGTACACCGTGAGATCCCGGCCGTTCACCCGCTGGACGATTCGACTTCGATAAGCACAGACGTTGGATTCGCGCGGCAGTACGCGGATCCGGCTGACGTATACCCGAGGATTCTGGGCCCCTTCGCGTCGCAGCGAAAGCAGATAGTTCTTCTTGAGACAGGTCTTCGCACGATTCGAGTTCAGGGCCTTGAAGTCTGCCATAGCGTCCTCGGGTGATTCTACAAAGGTAACCGAACCGAGGATCTGCTGACCGTCTTTCCGGGTGAATAGCGGTGAGAATGCCTGCCCGGACTTGCGCTCTTCGATAGGTGGCCTGCCCAGACACTTCAAGAGGGCTGTGTAGTCCAGCTCGGATTGCCCGTCCGGGGTGTAGGGCTTACCGTGGAAGCCTGAACCGACGTCCGACGAGCGCAGCACCGCCCTGTCGGCAATCTTCTGATCCGATTCATAACGACTCGCGCTGGATTCAAGATCATGCGCGCCCAAATCCTTGGCCGCGGACATGGGTGGCGCCGTCACCGTGGGGGATGACGACTGCCGGATCGCCGCCGTCGGAGTGGCATCGGGAGTATCAGCCTGTCCGGGTTTCCATAGCGCGAGGAGCCCCACCACGACCGCGGCCAGAGCGGTGATGAACGCCCCTGAGATCTGGCCAGTGACGGCGATCCAGGAAACGCGCCGCGCATGCCGGCGTTCTATGGCCTTCTCCGCCGGATCGTTGTCGCCCGTACTCTCCGAGGTTGCCACTTGACCGCCCCCTGATATTCGCGGAATACATCGGGAGAAGATAACCACATTGAGATGATTCACACGGGCAGTTATTATATCGTTATCAACAGATTTCGAGGCGAACCCGCGCAGGAGTGCAGAAATTTCCCGCAGAGCTCCCACTCAATGCCAATGTCGGCGAATGGGTGTGATCCACGCGTTCGGCATGAGAGTTCCGTAACGAACATCAACCCACCCAGCGCGCTGATCAGCGCGAGCACCTCGGTTAAAACGGGACACCGGCCACCCGGAACTTCGTCAACAAACTGCTTCCAGATGCAGAGCGAACCCAACCGCTCCAGGTCTGATGAAGATTCTGGTGTCTCCAATACCGTGGACTCCAAGGTTCCGATGGCCGCGTTCATGGCGGTTAAGGCCTCCAACAACACAGTCGGCCCCATCGAGAGCCGCGTCATGGTGACCGCCCGCAAACTCCACACGCTCAAGGTCGTCGAGAGTCAACTGAGCGAACTCAGGGCAGCTGAGCAGGCGACGCGCCCACTCGGCAGCCCGGAACTGGTGCAGTCAGCCAACGCCGCATCGGCCGTCCGGGCGCTTCCGTCGACGCTCGACTCAGACGACGCGATCGCCGGTTGATGCACCCGTGCCGCGTCTTTCGCTGACTTCGCGAACGCCCTAAGTCCCTCGTCACCAGGCTCCAGATGAACCTTTGATGAGCGAGAGCCATTACCAGGACCGTTACCGGCTCTCGTCACCACGGTGCGAACAATGGATGGTCGCGGACGCGGTCAGGAGCGCCATCAGAGTCGGGTCGCACGGTCAGCCGCGACAGTGCCATATAGGCCCCTCCCAACCTGGGGATATGGTGTCCGCGTGTCAGGTTCCCGTGCTTCCCTCCCCGCCGCCGACCTTGCCAGGACGGTGGTCTTCGCCGCCTTCATCGCGGTGCTCGGCATCTTCCCCGGCGTCTACGTCGGCACCTCCGGCATCCCCATCGTCCTGCAGAACGCCGGCCCGCTGCTGGCCGGAAGCCTGTTGGGCGCCCGCCGTGGGGCCATGTCCGTCGCGCTGTTCCTGGCGTTGACCGCGCTCGGCCTGCCGCTGCTGTCGGGCGGCCGGGCGGGGATCGGCCCTTTCCTCGGCCCGAGCGGCGGTTACCTGCTGGGCTGGATCCTGTCCGCCCTGGTCGCCGGTCTCATCGTGGAGCGCGCGAAGAGTCCGGGGCTGCCCGTGCTGCTGGTCGCCAACGCGGCCGGGCTGGCCGCCGACTACCTCATCGGCGTGCCGTTCCTCGGCCTGTACACGGGCGACCTGCCGGCCGCCGCGGTCCAGTCGCTGACCTTCCTGCCGGGTGACGTGGCCAAGGTGGTGGTGGTCTCGCTGATCGCCGCCCTGCTCTACCGTGCCCTGCCCGGACAGCTGGCGGGGTCGGCGAAACGGTCCGCATGAGGCTCGCCACACCGCCGATCGTCGGCCCTGGCGCGGTTCCCGCCGAATTGCTCGCACGCGCGCACGGGGCCGCTCGATGGCTGGCCGCCCGCGGGATCACCGAAGGCTCCCGGGTGGCGGTGGACTCCCCCGACCCGCTGCCCTGGTTCCTCGGGGCGGATCTACTCGGCGCGGCCTGCCTGATGGTCGAGCCGGCATGGACACCACGCGAGCGGGACGCGGTGCTCGCCGACGCGCGCCCGGACCTGGTGGTCACCGCCACCACCGCACCAAGCGCACAGGACACGGCACCAGCGGGCGACCAACCAAGCCGGGACGACACAGCGCCAGTGGGCGACGAACCGAGCCCGGAAGGCACGACACCAGCGAGCGACGAACCGAGCCGGCGCGGCACAGCGCCGATGGACGACGAACCGCCCGCGGAAGACACGACACCAGCGAGCGACGAACCGAGCGCGGAAGGCACGGTGTCGGCGGGCGGCGATGGCACGTTCTTCTACCTGCCGACGACCTCGGGCAGCAGCGCCCGGCCGAAGGTGCTGGTCCGGACCCGCGGGTCGTGGCTGCGCAGCTTCGCCGCGCTCGGGCCGCTGCCCGGTCCGGTGCTGGTTCCGGGGCCGCTCAGCTCGTCGCTGTTCCTGTTCGGCGCCCTGCATGCGCTCTGGTGCGGCCACCCGATCGAGTGGCTGGCCCGCTGGGAACCGGAGACCGCGGCGCTGGCCGCGCGGCGATGCGCCACCGCCCACCTGGTCCCCGCGATGCTGTCGGGATTGCTCGACGTGCTGGAGCGTGACCCTGAGCTGCGGCGCGACTGCGCTCTGAGCACCGTCGTCTGCGGTGGCGCGCATCTGGGCGACCGGACCCGGGAACGGTTCGCCCGGCTGCTGCCGGGGGCGGAGCTGGTCGAGTACTACGGCTCGGCGGAGCATTCCTTGATCGCGGTGCGGCGTGGTGACAGCGGCTTGCGCCCGGTTCCGGGCGTGCGACTGGAGGTCCGGGACGGCCTGCTGTGGGTGAAGTCCCCGCTGGCGTACGCCGGTCGGCTGGATCAAGGAGTCCTGTCGCCGGCTGCGGAGTGGTCCACGGTGGGAGATCAGGTCGACATCGACGGGACCGGCCTGCTGACGGTGCGCGGCCGGGCCGGTGCCGTCGTGTCCAGCGGCGGGAGGCTGGTCGCCGCGGCGGAGGTCGAAGCGGTGCTCCGCGCCGTGCCCGCGGTGGCGGACGTGCTGGTCGCCGGCACCCCCCATCCGACGCTCGGCGCGATCGTGACCGCCGTGGTCGAGACCGCCGCAGGGGAACGGCCCACGCTGCGCGAACTCCGCGCTGCGGCGCGGGCCGGCCTGGAGCCGGGCAAACGACCACGGCGCTGGCTGGCGACCAAAGCCCTGCCCAGAACGGCGTCAGGCAAGCCCGCCCGCGCCGTCGTCGCCCAGCAACTCCTCGACGGCACACTCGCCGCGGAGCCACTGCGATGACCGACGACCCGGCACCGATCACCAGGGGCGGCCAGGCGCGGCCTGACATGGGAGCCATCACGGTGATCGACAATCCGACACCCGTCATCGAGCCAGCCAAACACGGCCTGACATCGGAGCCATCACGGTGATCGACAATCCGACACCGGTCGTCGGCGCGGCCAGACACGGCGTGGCATTGGAGCCGTTGTGATGATCGACGACCTGACACCGGTCGTCGTGGCGGCCAGGCGTAGCCCGATCGGCAACGCGGGTGGCGCGTTGCGCCGGTTCGCCGTTGACGAGCTGGCCGCGCCGGTGCTGCGGGCCGTACTGGCCGACGCGGGTTTGGACACGGTGGACGACGTGCTGCTCGGCAATGTCTTCGGGCCGGGCGGCAACCCGGCGAGGGTCGCGGCCCTGCGTGCCGGGCTCGGTCATGAGGTGCCGGGGCTGACCGTGGACCGGCAGTGTGCCAGCGGCCTCGCGGCGATCACGCTGGCGGCGGCGATGATCCGCGCGGGGGCGGGTGAGGCGTACCTGGCGGGGGGTGTGGAGAGCGCCTCCACCGCCCCGCTGCGCGCCTGGCCCGTACGGCCGGGCGAACCGCCGGACTTCTACACGCGGGCGCCCTTCGCGCCGGCCGAGATCGGCGACCCCGACATGGGCCCCGCCGCCGACCTGGTGGCCGCCGAGGCCGGGATCTCCCGGGAGCGTCAGGACGCCTTCGCCGTTCGCAGCCATACCAGGGCGGTACGCGCCCAGCGGGCAGGCCGCTTCACCGCCGAACTGGTCCCGATCGGCGGCGTCGATCGGGACGAACGGCCCCGCGACGGCTTCACCGTGGCACGCCTGGCCAGGTTCCGGCCCGCCTTCACCCCGGACGGCACCGCGACCGCGGCCAATTCGTGCGGCGTCAACGATGGCGCGGCGGCCGTGCTGCTGGTGAGCGAGGCGTACCGCCGCCGCCACGGGCTGCCCGGCCTGCGGCTCGTCGCCTCGGCCACCTCGGCCGTGGACCCCAACCGGCTCGGCCTAGGCGCAGTGCCCGCGATGAAGTCCGTCCTCGACCGCACTCCTGACATGGTCGAATTCGTCGAATTCAACGAGGCGTTCGCCGGCCAGACCCTGGCCTGCCTGGACGGCGCCGGCATCGACGAGCACACGGTCAGCCCGGACGGCGGCGCGATCGCGCTGGGCCACCCGTGGGGCGCCTCCGGCGCCGTTCTGGTGGTACGGCTGTTCGCGACCCTGGTCCGGCAACGGGGTTCGGGCTTCGGCCTCGCCGCCCTGTCCGCAGGCGGCGGTGTCGGCGTAGCCACGACCTGGGAGGCAGTGTCATGATCCTCCGTTCGGGCTTCGGCCCCGCCGCCCTGCCCGCAGGCGATGGTGTCGGCGTAGCCACGACCTGGGAGGCAGTGTCATGATCCTCGGTCCGGACTTCGGCCTCGCTGCCCCCGAGGGCGGTGTCGGCGCGGGCGCGACCTGGGAGGCGGTGTCATGATCTTCGGTTCGGGCTTCGGCCTCGCCCTGTCCCCGGGCGGCGGGGTCGGCGTGGGCGCGACCTGGGAGGCGGTTCGATGATCGAGTTCACGGACGTTGGGCACCGTTACGGCGACCGGGTGGTCCTGTCCAGCGTGAATCTGCGACTGACCGAGCAAAGGGTGGCCTTCGTCGGCGCGAACGGCTCGGGCAAGTCCACCCTGGCCCGCATGATCAATGGTCTGGTCTCCCCGACCAGCGGCGGCGTACGAGTGCACGGCCTCGACCCGAGCCGCGACGGACGCGAGGTCCGGCGTCGCGTCGGGTTCGTCTTCACCAACCCGGACAGCCAGATCGTGATGCCGACCGCGGGTGAGGACGTGGCGTTCTCGCTGCGGCGGAGCGGACTGTCCAAGAAGGAGCGTGCCGAACGGGCGGAGCGGGCGCTGGCCGAGTTCGGGCTGGACGGCTACGCCGAGCATCCCGCGCACCAGCTCTCCGGCGGGCAGAAGCAGATGCTCGCGCTGTGCGCGATGCTCGTGCTCGATCCCGACGTGCTGGTCTGCGACGAGCCGACGACGCTGCTGGATCTGCGGAACAAACGACGCTTCGTCGAGAAGCTCGCCGGGTTGCGGCAGCAGGTCGTCCTGGTCACGCACGACCTCGACCTGCTGGAGACCTTCGACCGCGTGGTCGTGCTCGACGAGGGCCGCGTCGTGGCCGACGACCGGCCGGAGCGCGCGCTGCGGCACTACCGGACGCTCGTCACGTGACCGGCTGGTACGAGCCGGGGACCAGCCCGCTGCACCGGGCCCCGGCCGGGTGGAAGTTCCTGGCCGTGCTCGCGCTCGCGGCGCTGGTGTTCGCGCTCAGGTCGCCGGTCTGGCTGGGCGGCGTCTGCGCGGCCGTACTCCTCGGGTACGCGGTGGCGCGGGTCTCGCTCCGGCGATGCCTGCAGGTCGCGCGGATGCTCGGGGTCCTGGTGGCGCTGGTGTTCGCGGTGCAGTGGTGGCTGCTCGGCGCCGGCCAGGCGCTGGTGGTGTGCCTGCGGATCGTGGCGGCGCTGGCCGCGGCCAACCTGTTCACGATCACCACCCGGGTCGACGACGTGGTGTCCGCAGTGGAGCGCGGGCTCCGGCCGTTCGCCCGGCTGGGGGTCAGACCGGACCGGGTCGGTCTGCTGGTCGGCCTCACCCTGCAGGCGGTGGCCACCCTGTCCGTGATCGCCGCCGAGGTACGGGAGGCCGCCAAGGCCCGGGGCGCGGACCGTTCGATCGCCGCGTTCGCGGTGCCCTTCCTGATCAGGACGTTGCGGCACGCAGACGAGCTGGGCGAGGCGCTGGCCGCCCGTGGTGAGGGCGACGGCTGACGTCAGTGGCCGGCCGCGTCGTACAGGCGGAAGGCCAGGTTGCAGATCACCAGGGTGTCCAGGCTGTCCAGGTCGGCTTCGAGCAGCTTGCCGATCTGGGCCAGCCGGTACCGGAGCGTGTTGCGGTGCACGTGCAGGGCCTCGGCCGTCGCGTGCTGCCTGGCGTCCAGCCGCAGGTAGGTCCGGAGGGTGTGCATCAGCTGGCCGTCGGCCTTGGCGTCGTGGTCGATCAGTGGTTGCAGCACCTCCCGGGCGGCGTGCTGGCCGCCCCGCCCGGCGGCCGCGGCCACGATCGAGGTCAGGTCGAACGCGCGGGAGCGCTGCGGTCTGGCCAGCTCCTCGGTGATCGACGCTCGGGCCGAGGCGAGCACCATGCGGATCTCCTCGGCGTCCCTGGCGGGCCCGGCCACCACGATCGCCCGGCCGGGCATCTCCCGGCGCAGCACCTCGAGGACCTCGCCGGTGGTGTCGCCGGTGCCTCCTTGGGCGAACAGCACCAGCAGCTCGCCGCTGCGCACCGAGCGCACCACGGGCAGCACCTGCTCCACGGCCAGGCGCAGGCGCAGCGAGTACCCGGCCGAGAACGCGGGTTTCGGCGCGGCCAGCAGGACGACCGTGGGCACGTCGCTCTCGAAGCCGGCCACGCGCAGCGCCCTGACCAGGGTCGGGGTGGGTGTGGTCCAGTCGGTGAGGCCGGTGAGCACGGCGGCCATTCGCGTCGCGTTCGACGGCTCCTCCTGCAACCGGCGGGTCAGGTCGATGGCGACCAGCGTGGCGGCGGCGCTCATCGCCATCCGTACGCTCTCGACGGCCATCTCGGTGCGGCCGACCAGGATGTGGTCGTGCGCGCCCGCCTGGTCGAGCGGCACCGCGTGGTATCCGGTCGTGCCGCTGGTGGCCAGACCCTGGAGTACCAGGTCCATCCGCCAGTCCTGGTGGAGCGGCCAGCTCGACACCACCCTGCCGTCGATGTCGAGGATGGCCGCCTCCCCGCCGATCTCCTCGGCGATCCGCCCGAGCAGGGTCATCAGCGGCGCGCTGTTGGACATGAGCTGCGCCAGCTCCGCGGCCAGGTTGGACGCTCGCCCCATGTCCTTGAACCGGTCCGCGACGATCATGTCGGCCACGAACTCACTGATCCGTACGAACGGCACGCTGTACGGCACGACGAGCACCGGCAGATCCACCGCCGTGGCACTCTCCACCAGGGCACGAGGGACGTCGGCATGGGTCAGCCCGCATCCGAATCCGACGGCCGTGACCCTTTTGTGCTTAAGCCGAGACGCGAAGGTTCGCCAGCCTTCTTGATCGTCCGCCTGGATGAAGGCGCCGGTGGTGAGCAGCAGCTCGCCGCCCCGCAGGAACGGCGCGGGGTCCACGAGCTCGGTGGACGCCACCCAGCGGACCGCGCGTTTCATCAGGTCAGGGCTGGTGGGCGTGGCCAGGCTGAGCTCCAGGACGGTCTCGGCCATGAGCTGATCCAAGCTCAACGCCATGGGGCCACTCCTCCCCGATAAGTCACCCCTGTTATGCAATTGCACAGTACATCGCGCCTGACCTTGGCCACGCCGCACGTAGACGCTGCGAAGAGCCTGGATGTTGACTGCATGCCATCCCACCGACCTCCGTAGTTCCGGCATGCGGAACCCCCTAAGGGGAGATGTTCGTGCAGTTCACACGCTATTCCGCCGTCCTCGCGACCGCGGCCGCCGCCACCCTGGCGTTGTCGGCCTGCGGCTCGTCCACCACCCCCGAATCCGGCTCCGCGTCCGGCCCGGCCACCGGCGACACGGCGGCCGCGAAGAGCTGGGCCCCGGCCAAAGTCGACGTCTGGGCCGACCTGTCCATGGACAGCGCGCGCAGCAAGGCCGAGTACACCCCCGTCGGCAAGGCCGAGAAGCCGTGGAACATCTGTGTGTCCGTACCGCACATGAAGGACGCGTACTGGCTCGGCATGAACTACGGCGTGGCCGAGCAGGCGCGCGAGGCCGGCGTCAACATGACGATGGTCGAGGCCGGCGGCTACGAGAACATCGACAAGCAGATCCAGCAGATCGAGGACTGCTCGCAGAGCGCCGACGCCGTGGTCATCGGCGCCATCTCCTTCGACGGGCTGAACAGCACGGTCGACCGGCTGGCCGCCGCCGGCAAGCCGGTCATCGACGTGATCAACGGCATGTCCAGCCCCAAGGTCACCGCCAAGTCGCTCGTCTCCTTCCACGACCTCGCCCAGATCGCCGCCGAATGGGTGGTCAAGGACTCCGCCGGCCAGCCGGTCAAGGTCGCCTGGTTCCCCGGCCCGAAGGGCGCCGGCTGGTCCGAGGACGGCGAGCGCGGCTTCAAGAGCGCCCTCACCGGCAGCCCGGTGCAGGTCGTCGACACCAAGTGGGGCGACACCGGCAAGGACGCGCAGAGCAAGCTGATCGAGGACGTGCTCGCCGCGCACCCCGACATCAACTACATCGTCGGCACCGCGGTCACCGCCGAGGCGGCCGGTCCGATCCTGCGGGACCGCGGCCTGAGCGACAAGATCCGCGTCGCCGGTTACTACTTCACCCCGGGCACGTACACCGGCATCGAGCGCGGGACCGTCCAGGCCGCGCCCAGCGACAGCACCGCCATCCAGGGCCGGATCGCCATCGACCAGGCCATCCGCGCGCTGGAGAAGAAGGACTTCCAGAAGCACGTGGGGCCCGAACTGGTCATGGTCACCAAGGACACGCTGAAGGACTTCGACGTCTCCACCACGCTGGCCCCCGACAGCTGGTCGCCCACGTTCCAGGTCAAGGCCGGCAGCTGACCTTAGGAACGTTCCCACCAGCAGAAAGTTGTCTCCGATGACCGAACCTGTGCTTCGGGTCCGCGGGCTGACCAAGAAGTATCCGGGCGTCACCGCGCTCGACCGGGTGGACTTCGAACTCCGCCGCGGTGAGGTGCACGCGCTCTTCGGCGAGAACGGCGCCGGGAAGTCCACCCTCATCTCCATCATCTCCGGGGCGCAGCACCCGGACGGCGGGACCATCGAGGTCGGCGGCCGGGCCGTCGAACTGTCCGGCGTCGCGGCCGCACGCGGGCTGGGCATCAGCGCGGTCTTCCAGGAGTTCTCGCTGATGCCCACGATGACCGTGGCGGAGAACCTGGTGATGGGCAGCGAGCCCGGCAGGTTCGGCTTCGTCGACCGGCGGCGGATCAGGAGACTGGCGCGGGAGCGCCTGGAGGAGTTCGGCTTCCGCATCGCCCCCGACCGGCTGGTGGAGACGCTGAGCCGGGCCGAACAGCAGATGGTGGAGATCGCCAAGGCGTTCCGGCCCGAGCTCAGCGTGCTGATCCTGGACGAGCCGACCGCCTCGCTCACCGACGAGGAGGCCGAGCGGCTGTTCGCCCTGGTCGAGGAGGCACGCGGGCGGGGCATCGGGATCATCTACATCACCCACCGGATGGCCGAGATCCGGCGGCTCGCCGACCGGGTGACCGTGCTCCGGGACGGCCGCCTGGTCACGACCGTCCCCGGGGACACCCCGGACGAGCAGCTGATCAACCTGATGACCGGCCGGGTGGTCGAGGACCTCTACCCCGAACTGCCCGTCCCCGGCACCGGCGTGATGCTCGCCGCCCGCGGCCTCACCACCTTCGACGGCTCGGTGCGGAACGCGAGTTTCGAACTCCGCGCCGGGGAGATCGTCGGTTTCGCCGGTCTGATGGGCTCGGGCAAGTCCGCCGCGGCCCGCGCCTGTTTCGGCCTGGAGCGGGTGGACGCCGGCACGGTCACCGTCGCCGGGCAGGACCTGACCGGCGCCAAGCCCGCCGCGGTCATGAAGTCCGGCGTGGTCTACCTGCCCAGCGACCGCAAGCAGGAGGGGCTGTTCCTGGAACGGCCGCTGCGGGAGACCGTCACCCTGCCGTGGCTGCGCCGGGCGCCCATGTCGGCCGGCCCGCTGCTGCGGCCGGGGCGGGAGCGCGCGGTGGCGGGGGACATGCTGCGCCGGATGCGGCTGAGCCCGGCCGACCCGGAGCGTCCCGCGGCCAGCTACTCCGGCGGCAACCAGCAGAAGGGCCTGCTCGGGCGGGCCCTGCTCGGGGAGTGCACCACGTACCTGCTGGACGAGCCGACCGTCGGCGTGGACGTCGGTGCCCGGGTGACGATCTACGAGCAGATCGTGGCGCTCGCCCGCGCGGGCAGTGCCGTCCTGGTCGTCTCGTCCGAGTTGCCGGAGATCCTGCACCTGTGCCACCGCGTGTACGTGTTCTCCCACGGGCAGATCACCGCGGAGCTCATCGGAGCCGACATCAACGAAGAAACGATCTTGCGCCACATGATGCATTGGGGCGAACCAGCTGTGAAGGACATCGCATGACCGCCACTAGTCCAGCGGTCGCGGGACCGCGCAACCCGATGATCTCGCTCGCCGCCCGGGGGTTCGTCAAGATCGGCGTACTGCCCGTCCTGGTGCTGGTCGCGCTGGTGGTGTTCGCCAGCATGTCGGACAACTTCCTCACGGTGGAGAACATCCATTCGGCGCTGCGGCAGAACTCCTACATCGTCATCGCCACCCTGGGTCAGTTCATCGTGCTGCTGACCGGCGGGTTCGACCTGTCGATCGGCGCGGTGACCGCGCTGGTCTCGGTGAGCACCGCGATGGCCATGGTCGCGCAGGCGGAGACGTCCTCCCCGCTGACCGCCGTCCTGGTCGGCATCGCCGTCGGCATGCTGGTCGGCATGGGCTGCGGGCTGGTCAACGCCCTGGGCATCGCGAGCATGAACATCAACCCGTTCATCATGACGCTGGCCACGGCCTCGGCGTTCTCCGGGCTGGCGCTGATGCTCACCTCGGGCGTACCCGTCTCCGGGCTGCCGGTAGAGTTCAGCGACTGGCTGGGCTTCAACCAGATCCTCGGCATCGGCGTCCCCATCTGGATCGCCGCCCTGGCCGCGGTCGGTCTCTGGGTCCTCCTGACGCTGACCCGCCCGGGCCGCCACATCTACTCGGTCGGGTCCAGCCCCAAGGCGGCCAGGCTCTCCGGGATCAGCGAGTTCCGTACCCTGCTGCTGGCGTACGTGGCGGCCGGCGGGCTCGCGGCCATCGGCTCGGTGCTGCTCACCGCGCGCATCGAGACCGGGGAGGCCAACCTCGGCGCGTCCCTGCCGCTCCAGACGATCGCCGCTGCCGTCATCGGCGGGGTCAGCCTGCGCGGCGGCTCCGGCCGGGTCATCGACGCGGTGCTGGGCGCGGTGTTCATCGGGATCGTCGCCAACGGCATGAACCTGGCGCAGATCAACTCCTACTACCAAATGATCGTCACCGGGGCCGTCCTGGCGCTGGCCGTCGTCGCGGATCGTCTGCGCAGCCGGCTCGCGGTGGCCGTGTACGCCGGAAAGGTATGAACATGAAGATCACCCTCAACTCCGACATGGGGGAATCCTTCGGGATTCACTCCTTCGGAAACGACCAGGCGCTGCTCAGCCTCATCGACACGGCGAACGTGGCCTGCGGTTTCCACGCCGGCGACCCGAGCGGGATCCGGGAGACCGTCACCAACGCGGCCGCCGCCGGGATCACCGTCGGCGCCCACCCGGGGCTGCCCGACCTGGTCGGCTTCGGACGGCGGGAGATGAAACTCCACCCCGAAGAGGTACGCGACATCGTCCGCTACCAGGTCGGCGCGTTGAAGGGTTTCCTGGACGCGGCAGGCGTACCCCTCGACCACATCAAGCCGCACGGCTCCCTGTACGGCATGGTGGCGCGGGACGACACGCTGATGGACGCGGTGTGCGACGTGGCCGCGCAGTACGAGGTCCCGATCTTCGGCATGGCGGGCACGGCCCACGAGCGGGTGTCCGTCGCGCGGGGCATCCCGTTCCTCGCCGAGTTCTACGTGGATCTCGAGTACGCGGCCGACGGCGGGCTGATCATCGCCCGCCGGCCGCACGCCACCCCGGTCGAGCGCGCCGTTGAGCGGATGACCATCGCCCTCACCGAGGGTGTGGCCATCGCCAACACGGGTGAGCGGATCCCCATGAAATTCGACACCGTCTGTGTGCACTCGGACACGCCGAACGCCGTCGAGGTGGCCACCGCCATCAGAACCGTCATCGACTCGCAGGACTCCGCGTCCGGAAAGGCCAATCATGTCTGAGCACGTCGTGCAGTCCCCGCTTCCCGGCATCTTCTACACCAAGCCCTCGCCCGAGCAGCCGCCCTTCGTCGAGGTCGGCTCCGTGGTCGCCGCGGACACCGTCGTCGGCCTGGTCGAGGTCATGAAGCAGTTCGCCGAGGTCAAGGCCGGGGTGAACGGCACGGTGAAGGAGATCCACGCGGAGAACGAGGGCGTCATCGGCCCCGGGGACCGCATCCTCACCGTCGAGGAGGGCTGATCGCGGTGCGCAAGCTGCTTGTCGCCAACCGCGGCGAGATCGCGGTTCGCGTCATCCGCGCCGCGCGCGAGCTCGGGATCGGCACCGTGGCCGTGTACAGCGAGGCCGACCAGGACGCGCTGCACGTCAAACTGGCCGACGAGCGGGTGCTGATCGGCCCGCCGGCCGCGTCCCGCAGCTACCTGAACATGGACGTCATCGTCACCGCGGCCGTGGACCTCGGAGCGGACGCGGTGCATCCCGGGTACGGCTTCCTGTCCGAGCGCGCCGAGTTCGCCGAGAAGGTCGCCGCGGCCAGGCTCACCTTCGTCGGCCCGTCCGCGGAGACGATCCGGCTGATGGGCGACAAGGCCAGGGCAAGGTCCGCGGCCGAGGCGGCGGGCGTGCCGACCGTACCCGGCTCCAACGGTCCCGTCGACGGCCTGGCCGAGGCGCTGGCCGAGGCGGAGCAGGCCGGATACCCGGTGGCGGTCAAGGCCGCGGCGGGCGGCGGCGGGCGCGGCATCCGCGTGGTGGCCGACGCCGCCGAGCTCACCGAGGCGCTGCCCGTCGCCAGGGCGGAGGCTCAGGCGGCCTTCGGCAGCGGGCTGGTCTACATCGAAAGGTTCGTCCCGAACGCCAGGCACATCGAGGTGCAGGTGTTCGGCGACGGGCAGAACTTCGTCCACCTGGGCGAACGCGAATGCTCGATGCAGCGGCGGCGGCAGAAGGTGATCGAGGAGGCCGGCGCGCCCGGGCTGCCCGAGGACGTGCGCACCGCGATGACCGAGGCGGCCGTCGCGCTGGCCAAGGTCTCGGGCTACTCGGGCGCGGGCACCGTCGAGTTCCTCTACGACCCCGCGCGCGGAGAGTTCTACTTCATCGAGATGAACACCAGGATCCAGGTGGAGCACCCGGTCACCGAGATGGTCACCGGCCGCGACCTGGTCCGCGAGCAGCTCACCGTGGCCTCCGGCGCTCCCCTGTCGTTCGCCCAGTCGGACGTCGAGTTCCGCGGCCACGCCATCGAGGTCCGGCTCAACGCCGAGAACCCGGACTTCGGGTTCATGCCCAGCCCCGGCGCCATCACGTCCATGCGGATGCCGGGCGGCCCGTTCGTACGCGTCGACTCGGGCTTCGGGCCGGGCAGCGAGGTCAGCCCGTTCTACGACTCCCTGCTCGCCAAGATCGTCGTCTGGGCGGACAGCCGACCGGCGGCGGTCGCCCGGATGGCCCGGACCCTGGACGAGGTCGAGATCGAAGGCGTCGTCACCACCGCGGGCTTCCTGCGCAGGGTGACCGACGTCGCGGAGTTCCGCGAGGGCCGGTACCACACGACCTTCCTTGAAGACTGGATCGCCGGCGGCGCCGGCAAGTGAAGGAGCCCATCTTGCGTAGATCAGGCGAGAGTCGATACTCCTGGGGCGGCGACGAACATCTGGTCGTCCAGTTCGCCGAGGCCATGAGCCTTGAGGTCAACTTCACCGCGATGGCGGTGTCGAAGATCCTGAACGACGAGCGGCTGCCCGGGATCGTGGACATCTGCCCCGCGAACGCGTCTCTGCTGATCAGGTTCGACCCCGACGTGGTGGCCCCCGCCGACGTCGAGGCGACCGTACGGGCGGCCGAGGAGAAGGTCGCCGGAGCACCCGCCCGGAGCGTCGAGACCCGGATCTTCGAGGTCCCGGTCTGGTACGACGACCCGTTCACCAACGAGACCGGGGCCAGGTTCCGGGACCGGCACCAGCGGCCGGAGGGCAACGACCTGGAGTTCGCGGCCGTCGAGAACGACATGGACTCGGTCCAGGCGTTCATCGACGCCCACTCCGGCTCCCCGTGGATCACGTCCATGGTCGGCTTCGTCGCCGGCCTGCCGTTCATGTTCCAAATGGTCCCGCAGGAGCGGCAGCTGGAACTCCCCAAGTACCTGCGGCCGCGCACCGACACGCCGGCGCTGACCATCGGGCACGGCGGCTGCTTCGCGTGCATCTATTCGGTACGCGGCGCGGGCGGCTACCAGATGTTCGGCGTCACCCCGGTGCCGATCTTCGATCCGGAACAGCGGCTCGCCGACTTCAACGACTTCATGGTGTTCTTCCGCCCCGGCGACATCGTGAAGTTCCGCAGCATCGACAACGCCGAGTACGACGCCATCCGCGCGGAGGTCGAGGCCGGCACCTACCGCTACCGGCAGCGGCCGGTCACCTTCGACCTGGACCGTCTGCTGGCCGACCCCGACGGTTACAACGCCGAACTTCTGGGAGCCCTCTATGGCAGTTGAGATCGTTGAGCCCGGGCTGGCCTCCAGCATCCAGGACCGGGGACGGCCGGGCTACTACAGCGTCGGCATCCCGCCGTCGGGCGCGGCCGACCTGCCCGCCGCCGTCGCGGCCAACCTGCTCGTCGGCAACGCTCCGGACGCGGCCGTCATCGAGGCTCCGTACATGGGGCCCGCGCTGCTGTTCGACGCGCCCACGGTGGTGGCCGTCACCGGCGCGACCATGCCGGTGCTGCTCAACGGCGCGCCCGCGCCGCAGTGGGAGTCCTTCCCGGTCGCGGCCGGAGACCAGCTGAGCTTCGGATTCCTCCAGGCGGGCGCGCGAATCTACATCGCCGTCGCCGGCGGGTTCGACGTACCGGTCGTGCTGGGCAGCAGATCCACGTACGCGCTGGGCGGTTTCGGTGGCTTCGAGGGCAGGAACCTGAGAAAGGGTGACGTGATCCCGATTGGCCCGGCGCAGGGTGCCCCTGGCAGGGCTGTACCCGGGGAGTTGCGTCCCGCCTACAGCCGCGAGATCGAACTCCGGGTCGTCCTCGGCCTGTACGACTACCGCCTGACCGAGGCGGGCCGGAACTGCCTGCTGGAGTCGGAGTGGACGCTGACCCCGGTCGCGGACCGCACCGGTTTCCGGTATTCCGGTCCCGTCCTGGAGTGGGAGGAGCGGATCCAGCCGTTCGGCGCCGGATCCGACCCGTCCAACATCGTGGACGCCGGCTACCCGATCGGGTCGATCCAGGTGCCCGGCGGGGTCGAGCCGATCATCCTGCACCGCGACGCGGTCTCCGGCGGCGGCTACGCGATGGTCGCGACGGTGATCAGCGCCGACCTGAACCGGGTCGCCCAGTGCTCGCCCGGAACGCGTACGCGGTTCGTGCCGGTGACCCTCGACGAGGCGTTGCGGGCACGCGCCGACGACCAGGCCAGGGCCGCCAAACTGCGCGAGGCGTTGGAGGCGACCCCCTGATGTCGCCGTCCGAGCGGCTCGCCGCCCTGGGCCTGACGCTCCCCGACGTGCCCGCGGCCGCGGGGGCCTACGTCCCCGCGGTCCAGCACGGCGACCTGGTGATCACCACCGGCCAGCTCCCCTTCGTCGACGGCACCCTGCCGCTGACCGGACTCGTCGGCGTGGACGTCACCGCCACTCAGGCCACAGCCCTGACCCGCCAAGCCGCCCTGAACGCCGTCGCCGCAGCCGCCGCACTCCTGGGCGACATCGACCGCATCGCCCGGGTCCTCAGCGTCACCGGCCACATCGCCTGCGGCCCCGACTTCACCGGCCACTCCGCGGTGCTCGACGGCGCCAGCACCCTCATCGTCGACATCTTCGGAGACACCGGCCGCCACGTCCGCACCAACGTCGGCACCGCCCGTCTCCCCCTGAACAGCCCCGTCGAAGTCAGCATCGTGGCCACCACCACCGCTTGACCCACACCCCTCACCTCGCCGAGGCCGCGGCAGCATATGCCGCGGCCTCGGCGACCACGGGAGTGGAGATTCCCAAAAGGTGATCCCACGCGATCCGGACCAGCCGCTTAACGCCCCTGGGAGTTCCCGATTCGCACGCGAACTCCAGGTGAGAGAAGGAAGTAACGATGGGCGCAACAGACGGCATATCGCCTCCTGTTCGTTCGGATGACGCGCACCGTTGCGGACCATCCGGGAGATCCGCGCGTCCTTGCCCGACGATCAGCTCGTCCACTTCGAATCTTTACCTGAGTGTCCTCACCGTCGCCGAGATCGAAGCCGGTGTCGCAGCCGTCGCCGATCCTCTGCGCTAGGCACGGTACGGACAAGCGCCGGCCCAGATCCGGATCGACTATCAGGACCGGCAGGGGCGTACCTGGTCATCCACAAGGCGCTCAAGAGCGCCGGGACAAGTATCGATCCGCCTGATGCTCTGATCGGCGCGACCGCCGTGGCCAACAACTGGACGCTGGCCACACGCAGCACCAGACACCTGGCCCGAACAGGCGCCCGTGTGGAGAACCCGTGGGCGGAACGTTCGGCGTAGGGAGTCAGGGCCGAGGCGCGTGATCGCGGCCCGGTAGAGCCCGGTGGCGGATGGTTACTCGGGTTCGGGGCGGGGGCTGGTGTGGTGGCGATGGTAGTGGCGGGCGACGCGGGCGCGGTTGCCGCATATGGGTGAGCACCACTCCCTGCGGGGGTGCTCCTTCAGGAAGAACAGCAGGCAGCCGGGTGCCCGGCAGGCGCGCAGTCGTTCGCGCGAAGGACTCGCGAAGAGTTCTACGCCCTGGTGGGCGATCAGGAAGAGCGCGAGTTCGCCGGGTGTGCCGGGTGTGCGGAGCATCCGGGCCGGTTGTTCACCCGCCGGCCAGACTAGTTCGGGCCATGCCGGGGCGAGTGCGTTCATGGCGTCGAGGGCGTCTCGCCGGGTCGTGATCACGGACGAGGCCGCGGGTGGCCAGGAGACGCCGGTCGCCTCCGCGGCCAGCAGGCGCAGTGCGTCACGCAGGTTGCGCAGGCGCGTGGCGATCGGGCGCACGGCGGCCTCGTCCCAGACGAGCGAGTCGGCGGTGCCGCCTGCCTCGGACCGGATCCGGCCCTCGACCGCGCGCAGCCAGGCCGCCATCGCCGCGTTGTCGCTCACAGCGTCGTGCGGCTCGCCGCGAACCATCCCGTACGTGTTCATCAGCTCGATCGGGAGGGGCTCGCCGAGCAGGGTCGCGCTCGTGGTCACCTCTCCGCTGGTCATGAGCCCCATCCTAGCAGGTCACTAATGGTTAAAGCCGTCTCAACCATTTGACCGGACGGGTGCATGCCTGGCAGGCTCCTAATGTAATGAAGCAGCTCTATCCATTAGAGATGCTTGATCGGCAGAGAAGGGGTATCGCTGATGTCCACACTTCCGAAGATCGAACTCCAGGACGCGACCGAAGCCGCGGCCGAGGCGCTGAACCAGGTCAGGAAGACCCTCGGCTCCATCCCGAACATGGCCAAGGTCATGGCGAACAGCCCTGCTCTCGTGCGGGGTTGGCTCGCGCTGTCCGGTGCCCTCGGTGACGGCGTGCTCTCGGCGGGTGTCCGCGAGCGGCTCGCCATCGCCACCGCCGAGTACAACCGCTGCGAGTACTGCCTGTCCGCGCACACCTATCTCGGGGCGAACGTCGCCAAGCTCGACCCGGAGGAGATCGAACTGGCGCGGGACGCCGAGTCCAAGGATCCGCATGTCACTGCCCTGCTGACCCTGTCCGACGCCATCGCCCGGGGGCGTGGCGTGGTCGATCCCGTCCTCCTGGCCGACGCCCGGACCGCCGGAGTCACCGACGCCGAGATCGCTGAGGTTGTCGGCAACCTCGCGCTCAACGTGCTGACCAACTACTTCAACATCCTCGCCGATGTCGAGAACGAGTGGCCGGCCGTCGTGCCGCTGAAGGCGTGAGTGCCGACAAGGGAACGGGCCCCGAACCCGTCGGCGGCGGCAAGCGCGCAGCCGACGCGAGAAGTTTCAGGCCGGTGTACGGGACGATGTGTGCATAGCTGACGGCCGAGGTACTGCTTCGGTGGAGGTCACAGGCGGTTACTGGTCCGACCCAGGTCCTGACCGACGAAGCCTCGGCCGTTCGACGACGGAGCTGACGATGAACAGTGAGAAATTCGAGTTCGCCGGGTCGCATGGGGTGCCGCTTGCCGCGCGGCTGGATCTGCCTGGGTCGGAGCCGCAGGCGTATGCGTTGTTCGCGCACTGCTTCACCTGTGGCAAGGAGGCGATCGCGGCGGCGCGGATCTCGCGGGCGTTGACCGACTTCGGGATCGCGGTGCTTCGGTTCGACTTCACCGGGCTTGGTGGGTCCGGCGGGGACTTCGGTAACACCGATTTCAGCTCCAATGTGGCGGATGTAGTGGCTGCCGCCGATCACCTCAGAGAGCGGTTCGCTGCCCCGGCGCTGCTGGTCGGGCATTCGCTCGGTGGGGCCGCGGTGCTGGCGGCGGCGCATCGGGTGCCCGAGGTACGGGCGGTGGCGACCATCGGAGCGCCTGCCGACCCTGCGCACGTGCTGCATCTGCTGGAGGACAGCCGCGCCGAGATCGAACAGCGCGGGGAGGCCCAGGTGGTTCTGGCCGGGCGGCCCTTCCGTATCCGCAAGCAGTTCCTCGATGACATCGCGGCCCAGCCACAGGCGGAGCGCATCGCGAAGCTCGGTGCGGCGTTGCTGGTGATGCACTCCCCGGGCGACGAGATCGTCGGTGTGGACAACGCGCGGCGCATCTTCGACGCCGCCCGTCACCCCAAGTCCTTCGTCGCTCTGGACGGCGCGGATCACCTGCTCACCGATCGGGCCGACGCCGAGTTCGCGGCCACCATGCTCGCCGCCTGGGCCACGCGCTACCTCCCCGCCACGGCCGAGCAGCCCTCCCGGGAGTCCGACAGCGGATTTGTCGTGGTGTCCGAGAACGGCGAGTCCCCGTACGGGCAGAGCATCACCGTCGGCCGGCACTCTCTCACCGCCGACGAACCCCGGCCCGTCGGCGGCGACAGCGGGCCCAACCCGTACGACCTGTTGCTGGCCGGTCTCGGCGCGTGCACGTCGATGACGCTGCGGATGTACGCCAAGCGCAAGCAGTTGCCCCTTGACCATGTGACCGTGAAACTCCGCCACTCGCGCATCTACGCGGAAGACTGTGCGAACTGTGAAACCCAGCAGGGCAAGCTGGACCGGATCGAACGTGTGATCCACCTGGACGGTGACCTGGACGCGGAGCAGCGGCAGCGGCTCATGGAGATCGCCGACAAGTGCCCGGTGCACCACACGCTGCACTCAGAGATAGATGTCGCCACGATCGAAGCGCCGAGGGCCGAAGGAGCCTAAACGGAGGTTGCGTAAAGCGATCTTGTGCTTCCGCTCAGCCGTGGCCTTCATCACCGAGCTAGCGAGCCCGTTAGAAGCCTCCTGGCGCGGCCCGGATCGGCGGGCTGCTGGCGACGTGATCGTGGTCGTGGAAAGACGCGAGGTCACAGGTCGAGGATGAGGTCCGACTCGGGTTGCGAGCAGCAGACGAGGGCGGTGCCGAGTGCGGGTGGTTGCAGTGGACAGGGGCGGTAGCGCACGCGGCCGGTGAGGACGGGCGTCTGGCAGGTGTGGCAGACGCCGGAGCGGCATGACCAGCGTGTGGGGATATCGCATGCCTCGGCGAGCTCCAGGATGCTGCCGTACGCGTCGTTCCAGGGTGCGGTGACGCCGCTGCGGGTGAAGGTGACGCTCGGTCCGGTCCCGGCGGGATCGGACGGTGGATGCGGCGCCTTCCGGATGGTGCCGGTGAGGCCAGGGTTGATGGCCGAAAGCGAGCCGAACAGCTCCGTATGAATGCGGCCAGGGTTTAGCCCAAGCCCGACGAGCGCCTCGCGCATGTCGGCCATGAAGCCCGCGGGACCGCACAGGTAGACCGACGCCGTGGTAGGCAAGCCGAGGGCGGCCAGCTTCTCCCGGTCGATCCGATCGGCACCGGCCACCGGCGTCGCAGTCCCAGGTGCCGCCTCGGTGCCCGACACCGTGATGGGTCGGTCGAGGCCGCCCAGCCTCTCCCGATCGATCCGGCCAGCGCCCGTCACCGGCGTCGCGGTCCCGGGTGCCGGCTCGGTGCCCAACACCGTAGTGGGCCGGTCGAGGCCGCCCAGCCTCTCCCGATCGATCCGGCCAGCGCCCGTCACCGGCGTCGCGGTCCCGGGTGCCGGCTCGGCGGTGTAGTAGATGTGCTCGTGGCTTCGGTCCAGGGTGTTCAGGAGTTGATGCGCCTCGGCGGCGAAAGCGTGGTCGGCGGCTGTGCGGGTGGTGTGCAGCCACCAGATCTCCCGTCTGCTTGTGGTCGCGGCGAGGTGGTGCAGCATCGCCAGCAAGGGAGTCACCCCGATACCGGCGGACAGGAAGATCAGCGCACCGGTCTCCTGATCGTCGGGCAGAACGAAATCGCCCCGTGGTGCGGCGGCGTCCACCAGGCTCCCGGGTCGCAGTCGGGTGTGGATGTAGGTGCTGACCAGGCCGTGTGTGTCCCGTTTGACGCTGATGCGATAGCCAGCGCAGTCCGGAGTGCCCGACAGCGAGTAGTTGCGTACCGGTGGCGGGTCGCCTGCGCCGGGGAACCTCAGGGTGAGGTACTGGCCTGGTTCTGGCGCGGGCAGGGGGAGGCCGTCAACAGCGGCCAGGTGAACGGATACCACCGTGGCGCTCTCGGGCACGATTCGTGAGACACGCAACCGCCGGAAGCCGACCCAGCCATCGGAGGGCTCTGCGGGGGTGGCCGCCGCGGCGTCGAGAAGATCGTGGAAAGAGGACTGCCAGCCGGGGCTGAGCGCCGGGATGTCCACGGCTTTGCCGAGTTCGCCGATGTCCGGGTCAGGCAGGTAGAGCAGCGCGTCGATCGCGGCGACGCTCATGCGGTGCCGGCCGATCCGGGTACGGACGATCTCGTCCCCCGCCTGGACGTGACCTTCGGTGATGACGCGGAGATAGAAACCAGGACGATGGTGGGCGACCATCAACGCCGGCATCCGTGGTTCCTCCAGCCGCATGCCCACGCGGAAGCACGTCACCCGCGGCTGGGTGACCTCGAACTCAGCGTCGCCGATGCGGTACCGGTCGCCGATGTGCACCTCGTCGTCGGCCAGCCCGTCAACGGTGAAGTTCTCGCCGAACCGGCCGTACTCCAGATCGTCGCGGCCGAGGTGGCGACGCCAGTGATCGTACGACTCGCGCTGGTAGACGAGCACGGCGCGCATCTCTCCGCCGTGGCCGTTCAGGTCGCCCTGCCCGTCGCCGTCGAGATTGAGCCGGCGAACCATGACCGGGCCGTCGACGGGGTGTTTCCAGATACCCGTATGGACGTTTTTGCCCTGCCAAGGCACGTCCTTGGGCATACCGGTGTTGACGGACAGTAGACGCGCCACCGTTCGGCCTCCTCTCAGCTCGGTCGTGTCTCACGGGTTCGCTGGTAGTGCCGCCGGGCTTTCATGCGGTTGCCGCAGACGGCCATCGAGCACCAGCGGGCCTGGTTCGGCTTGCTGTGGTCGATGAGGAACAGCCGGCATTCCTCGTTGGCGCACGGACGCAGCCGCCCGGGGCTCGACCGGCGCAGCGCGTCCCAGGCCAGTACGGCCCGCGCGGCCGCCGACCGCCCTTCGGGCAGGTGCAGAGTCCACTCGACGCCTGCACCGGTGAGTGACGCGCGGCGGGTCACTCCCTCGACGAAAGGCACCAGCCCGCCCGGTGAGGCGTCGCGGCGCACGATGTCCTGCAGCACTAAGCGTACGTCGAGCAGAGCATGCCACTCGTCCTCGCTGGACGGCTGGCCGTGCGCGAGCAGCCACCGTCGCCCGGCGTCGGCATCGCCGAGTTCGTCGTGAGGCACTCCCCCGACGACAGGGGTGGTGTTCAGCAGGTCCAGCAGCAGGGTCTCGCCGACGTCCAACCTAACCTCCAAGGTCTCCTTGACAGGTTATACCCTTCGATGCTTATGTCTAACCGTCTAAATCAATCGAAGGGGTTAGATATGACTGCCGTACACCACCGCTACGCGACCGTGCAGGGCCGGCGGTTGTTCTACCGGGAGGCCGGTCCCGCCGATGCTCCCGTGATCGTGCTGCTGCACGGCTTCCCGACCAGCTCGTTCATGTTCCGCCACCTGATCCCCGCGCTGGCCGGGCGTTACCGTGTGATCGCCCCGGACCACCTCGGGTTCGGGCTGTCCGACGCTCCGCCCGCGGACGAGTTCGACTACACCTTCGACGCCCTGACCGGCCTGACCGCCGGGCTGCTCCAGCACCTGGGCGTCACGCGCTACGCCGTCTACGTCCAGGACTACGGCGCCCCGATCGGCTGGCGGCTGGCGCTGGCCGACCCGCGGGCGATCACCGCGATCATCACCCAGAACGGGAACGGCTACGAGGAGGGCTTCGTACCCGGGTTCTGGGAGACCGTGTGGGCCTACCACCGGGAGCAGACGCCGGAGACCGAGGAGGGGGTCCGCGGCGCGCTGACCCTTGAGGGCACCCGATGGCAGTACCTCACCGGGGTTCCGGACGAGAGCCTGGTCAGCCCGGACACCTGGCACCACGACTTCGCCCTGCTGTCGCGGCCGGGCAACGACGCGATCCAGCTGGCGCTCTTCCGTGACTACGCGACCAACCCGCCGCTGTACCCGGCGCTCCACGCGTACCTGCGCGCCGAACGCCCGCCGGTGCTCGCGGTGTGGGGCGAGGGCGACGGGATCTTCGGCCCCGACGGAGCCCGCGCCTTCGCCAAGGACGTCCCCGACGCCGAGATCCATCTCCTCGACGGCGGCCACTTCCTGCTGGAGAGCGCCGGCGACGAGGTCGCCGAACTGATCCTCGGCTTCATGGGACGGGCGACGGCGGCCCGCTGAAAGAAAGGAGACGATCATGGGACTGGCATGGCAGCAAGGGCCGCTCGCGGCCGGGGCGGTGGGACGGTTCCTGGTGGCCGGGCCGCTGCCGGACCGGCTGCTGTTCGCCGAGCCGCTCCGCCGCCGGATGCGCGTACGGTTCGACGGGCAATGGGTGGCCGACAGCGAAGACGTCGTCCTCCTCCACGAACCGGGCAGATACCCGGTCGCGTTCTTCCCCCGGGCCGACGTCCGCGAAGAGACGCTCGTGCCGGAGCCGCACACCACGACGCACTCGCAGCTCGGGCCCGTGGCGTGGTTCAGCGCGCGCACCGCCGACAGGCACACCCGGCGGGCGGCCTGGCGGTACAGCGATCCGCCCGAGCACGCGGCCGTACTGCGCGAGCGCGTGGCATTCGCCTGGCGGGCGATGGATGCCTTCTACGAGGAAGACGAGCGCATCGTGGGCCACGCGGCCGATCCGTACCACCGCATCGACATCCGGCGGACGTCGCGTCACCTCCTCGTACGTGACGGGGATCGCGTCGTGGCCGAGACGCGACGACCGCTCGTGCTGTACGAGTCGGGCTTCGCCCCCCGCTGGTACGTCCCGCGCGAGGACGTCGACGAGGCCGCGCTGACACCGGTCCAGGCCCAGACGTTCTGCCCGTACAAGGGCCTGGCCAGTTACTACGACATCGGACGGCGTCAGCGGGCGGCGTGGTCGTACCTGGAGGCGTGGCCGGAGGTGGCGCGTGTGTCTGGGTTCGTGTCGTTCGAGCCGGACATCGTCGATGTGCAGCTCGACGGCACGCGGCTCGCTCTCGCACCAGGTCAGGCCGTCGTGCCGCACGGCGTCGATCGCGGCCTCGACCCGGATGAGATACGCCTACGCGACAAGGAGCAAACTCCATGAATTCCGCTCTGAGCGACCGCACTGTCCTGGTCGTCGGCCGTGCGAGCGGTATCGCGCGCGCGATCACGCTCGCCGTCCGCGAAGCCGGTGCCACCGTGGTGGTGGCCGGACGCGACAAGGACGCCCTGGCCGCCGCCTACGACGACGACGGCATCACCGCCGAGCGGGTCGACCTCACCGACGAGGCCGCCATCGCCGCTCTCGCCGACCGGCTCGGCCGGGTGGATCACGTCGTCTCGACCTCCTCCGCCCGTGCCCGGGGAGCCGTGGCCGACCTCGACCGGGACGCCGTCCTCGCTTCCTTCGAGGTCAAAGTGATCGGGCCGATGCTCCTCGCCAAACACTTCGCGCCTCGCATGCCCGGGGACGGTTCGTTCGTGCTCTTTTCCGGGTCTTCGGCGCGCAAGCCCGTACCCGGCATGCTCGCGGTCGGCGCCACGAACGGCGCCGTCGATGTGATCACCCGGGCCCTGGCCGTCGAGCTTGCGCCCATCAGGGTCAACGCGATCTCACCCGGCACCGTCGACACCGGCGCCTACGACGCCCTCGGCGAGCGCGGGAAAGCGCGACTGTTCGCCGCTCGCGAGGCCACCAGCCCCGCAGGGCGCATCGGACGGCCGGAGGACATCGCCGACGCGGTCCTCTTCGCCCTGACCACCCCTTTTATGACCGGCGTCTCCCTCGCCGTCGACGGCGGAGAACCTCTCGTCTGACCGCCATTCCACAGATCGGAACAGCCATGACCAGCCAGATCCAGAAAGACGTGGCCATCGCGGTGACACCGCCGTTCGGCCCGATACCCCCGCTCGTCACATGGCGACGGGTAGGCCAGAAGGTTGATGGAGGTGCGTGATGGGCTACTCCATCGAGGTCCTCACGCTTCCCGTCGGCGACGTCGACCGGGCCATCCGCTTCTACACCGAACAGGCCGGATTCGTGCTCGACGTGGACTACCACCCCAACGCCGGCTTCCGTGTCGTCCAGCTGACCCCGCCCGGATCCTCGTCCTCGATCCAGTTCGGCATCGGTCTCACCGACGCCGCGCCCGGATCGGTACGCGCCACCTACCTCGTCGTGAACGACATAGAAACGGCCCACCGCGAACTCACCGGACGCGGAGTGCCGGTGAGCCCCATCCGGCACAAGGCCGAGACCGGCGACTGGCAGGGCGACCACGCGCCCGGGATCGACCCCGAACGGCGTGACTACGCCAGCTTCGCCGACTTCACCGACCCCGACGGCAACACCTGGCTACTCCAGGAACGTGGATACACCCGCGGGTCGGGGAGCCAGGGGTAGCGATCACGCCCAACGCTCAGCTCAACCCGGTCGGTTTCCGCGCCGTCACGCCGGACGCCCCGTCTCGGCGGTCATGCCTCGGAGCAGGTTCGCCAGCCCGCCGTGAAACTCCTCGTCGGCTGTGACCGTGCGGGCATGCGTCGCGGTCTCCGTCAGGTACGGAAACTCGGTCGGCGGGAGCTCGGCCATGACCTGGGTGCCCGGACCCCCCAGCGGTCCGAGGTGTTCGAGCTGAATAGCCCCGATGACGTACGCGGACAGACTGCGCAGGGCGATCACGCGGTCGCGGCCGTCGAGGCCCCCTTCGGCGAGGATGCCGGTCACGGTCTCCGACCAGCCCAGCAGGTGGGTGGATCGGTGCCGGTGAGCGATGATCAGGGGGACGATCCCCGGATGGGCGCCCACGGTGTCGCGTACGCGATCGGCCATGATCTCGATTCGCTGGTGCCAGGGCCTGTCCGCGGCGGGCGGCGTGGTGTCGACGGCGCCGAAAACGAGGTCGACGACGAGGCGTTCGAGCTCGTCGCGGTCGTTGACGTAGCGGTAGAGCGCCATGGTGCTCATCCCGATCTGCTGGGCGACCGCGCGCATCGACAGGCCGGCGAGCCCGTCGTGGTCGATGACGTGGAGGGCGGCCGAGGCCAGCTGGGCGGGTGTGAGTGAACGCGGGCGAGGCATGGCCGTTGAAAGTGTACGGCATACGCTTTAGCATCGTTAGCGTATGCCGTACACCTAAAAGGAGCATCGGATGGCCACGATGAAGCATGGAACCGTGATCCCCACCCGCGAACTGGCCTCGGTCAACGGTCCACCGGTGACCATCCCGGACCCGCAGCGGCTGACCCACCTGCAGTTCCGGCGATTCGCCGGCTGCCCGCTCTGCAACCTGCACCTGCGCGCCGTGATCCGGCGTCACGCGGAGATCGAGGCGGCGGGGATCCGCGAGGTCGTCGTCTTCCACTCGCCTGCCGCGGAACTGGCCGAGCACGCCGGCCACCTGCCGTTCCCCCTGATCGCGGACCCCGGCAAGCGCCTGTACGTCGAGTTCGCCGTGGAGTCCAAAGTCCGCTCACTGCTCGATCCACGCGTATGGGGAACCATCGCCCGAGCGGCCACCCTGAGCACCTGGCGGATCCTGCGCCGTCGCGAGCGCCCACCGGCGGCCAGACCACACGGCGGCCGCTTCGGCCTCCCCGCCGATTTCCTGATCGGCCAGGACGGCACCGTGCTTTCCGTCAAGTACGGCGAGCACGCCTACGACCAATGGTCCGTCGACGAATTGCTCGCCCTGGCTTCCTCCGTGCCGACCGGCGCCAATGACAGCAGGTAGCGGGACATCGCCCGCACCGAACCATTCGCCGCGCCGGCCTCCGGTTGCGCTGCAGAAGGTTGGCTCTGCGCCGCTGTCGCGGCCGTCGGAGGACTCCAGTGCGTACGATGATCATGCCGAGTTCAGGGGGTCATTGTGGGACACGTGCTGGTGACCGGGGCCACCGGAGGGATCGGGGTGGCGCTGGTCGGTGCGCTGGTGGAGGCCGGGCATCGGGTGACCGCCGTGGGGCGTGGCGTCGGGCGGTTGGACGTGCCGGGGATCGAGGCTGATCTCGCCGAGCCGGGGACGCTGGCCGGGGCGATGGGAGCGCTGGAGGATGCGGGGGAACTGGAGGATCTGACCGCGCTGGTGCATTGTGCGGCGATCTCTCCTGTCGCGGCGGTCGCCGACGCCGACGCCGAGATGTGGCAGCGGATTCTGGCGGTGAATGTGGCCTCCGCCGCCGAGCTGACACGGCTGGCGTTACCCGCCCTGCGGCGTTCTCGTGGTCACGTGATCTTTGTTAACGCCGCGCCTGGGACGACCGGGGTCCCCCGTTGGTCGGCCTTCGTCGGCAGTAAGGCGGCGCTGCGCGAACTGGCCGATTCGCTGCGCGAGGAAGAGGCGGCTTCCGGGGTACGCGTGACCACGGTCTATCCCGGTGCGACGGCGACCGACCTGTTGGGCGAGGTCAGAGCCGCCTTCGGTCGTCCGTACGATCCGGAGGCGTGTATCCGGCCGGAGACGCTCGCGGCGATGATCGTCTGGGTGCTGGGCGCGCCCGCCGACGCGTACCCCGCGGAATTGTCCGTTCTGCCGTCGCCACGCTGACGAACCGGTTCGGCGGCTTCCCGGAGGGGACGATGGAGGTGTGTCTTTCCTGATCAAGCGGGTCTACGACGAAGTGGATCCTGGTGATGGCTTTCGGGTGCTGGTCGATCGGCTGTGGCCGCGGGGTGTGTCCAAGGAGGAAGCCCATCTCGACCTGTGGCTGAAGGACGTGGCGCCGAGTACGGAGCTGCGGACCTGGTTCGGTCACCGAGCCGATCGTTTCGCCGAGTTCTCCGCTCGGTACGTCGACGAACTCGACGGCAACCCGGCGGTCGACACACTCCGGCAGGCCGGCCGGACGAACCCGACGGTGACCCTGCTGTACGGCGCCAAGGACCCGGAGATCAATCAAGCCGTCGTGCTGGCCGAATACCTGAAGAAATCCTGACGAAGCCGCCAACGGTGACGGCCGGTGCGGATTTCGAACCCGGCCTGTGCGCTCGACTTGGATCTTGGGATGACCCTTGCGGAGTCGAGGCCCTATGCGGACCGCCCGCAAGGCAAGATCGACTACACCGAATTCGGGCTACGGTGTAGGAGAGAATTGTGTTCAGGAAGATCGCGGCGCTGAGCATTGCCGGATTGACGACGCTGGGAATGCTCGGCGCAGGTTCCGCTTATGCGGATGAGGCGAAACGGCGGGTGGTCGTTTCCGGGACCGTCTACATCATGGATGATGAGAATTTCGGGACCAATGAGCGGTGCACCTATTCTCTGCTGGACAACGACCTCGTCTACAACAGTCAGCAGATGGTGATCGACCAGAGTTGGTCCTGCGGCGGCGAGGTCCTCACCGAGCTGCACGGCTTCGTGGAACTGTTGCCGGGCAACGCCATTCGTTACCACGGGGAAGTCGTCCTGCGTGAGGGGCAATGCGGCTGCCTGGAGGACACGATCCGCGTGCGGAAGGCCTTCAATCAGGTCGTCATGCCGGAAACGCAGGCGAGCGTGGCCACCGGGCGAGTGGAATGGAGCGGCGGCGACGCCACGGATGTCACCCTCCAGGTACTCAACATCAACCCGTGACCCGTTCTGTGACCGCGCCCGCCCACGCCGATCGGACCACCGGCGTGGGCGGCGACGCCGTTTAGAGCGCCTACCAGAATGAGTCGGGGGCAATTTCCTCGCCGTTATCCCCCGCCGTTAACGCAGGCGATACGACTCGCCGCACCGGCGCCAAGAGTGGCCTGCTTCATTCTGTTATCCGGCTATCTCGATTACGACCTTGCCCCGGGTGTGGCCCTCCTCCACCGACCGCAGGGCGCGCCCGGCCTCGGCCAGCGGGAACGTCCGCGTCACGTACGGATGCAGCGCACCCTCGACGACCAGTCGCGCCACCGCGTCGAGCACCTCGCGGTCGCGTGCCCGCGCCACCGGCACGCCGCCGAGCGCCGCCACCGTCGCCCGATCCGCCGCGGTGACCAGCTTGGCGCGGTCGCCGAGCAGTTCGGCCACCTCTTCCAGGGCGGCACCGCCGACCAGGTCCACGATCGCGTCGACGCCGCCGGGGGCCTCGGCGCGTACGCGGTCGGCCGTCCCGGGCCCCGGCTCCACGTGGATCACCCCGAGCGAGGCCACGAAGTCCTTCTTCGCGGCGCTCGCCGTACCGATCACGCGGAGGCCGGCGTGGCGGGCGATCTGGGCGGCGGCCACCCCCACGCCGCCACCCACGCCGGTGATCAGCAACGTCGCCCCGGGAGTCAGCGCGACCTGCTGGATCGCGTCGTACGCGGTGGCCGCCGCGACCGGCAGCGTGGCCGCGTCCGTGAACGAGACCGAGGGCGGTTTGCGGGCGGTGAGATCGGCGGGGAGCAGGGTGAACTCGGCGTAGCCGCCGGTGATCGGGTAACCGAAGACCTCCTCACCCGGGGCGAAGTCCGCGCCAGGGCCGGATTCGACCACCACGCCGGAGACCTCGTTGCCGAAGACGGCCGGGAGTGCCACGGGGGCGGCTCCTGGCGGGGCGTACCCGGTGCGGCGTTTCCAGTCGGCCGGGTTGACTCCGGCGGCCCTGACCTCGACCAGCACCTGCCCCGGTCCCGGGACAGGCCGGGGCAGGTCGACCAGCTCTTCGACGTCCGGGCCGCCGTACTCGCGAAATACGTACGCTCTAGCCATGAGAATCCCCTAAGTGTTCAGGTGCCCTGCCGAGGGAGGCCGGGCGGGTTGGTCTGGGACTGCGGGATGCCGCTGAAAGCCCGGCGATAGGCGGTGGGGGAGGTTCGCATGATCCGGGCGAAATGGTGGCGGTAGGTCACCGCGGTGTCGAAGCCGACCGCGGCCGCGACGCGTTCGATGGGGGCGTCGGTGGTCTCCAGCAGGGGCAGGCTGGCCTGGACCCGTTGGGTGATGAGCCACCGGATCGGGCTGGTCCCCGTCGCCTTCGCGAAGTGACGCAGGTAGGTGCGGGGTGACATGTGCGCCTGGTGGGCGAGGGTTTCGACGGTGAGAGCCTCGGGGAGCCGCTCCAGCGCCCAGGCCATGTTCCGGGCGATCCGGTCGTCGTCCGGGTCCGCGGTCACGGGCGTCTCGATGTACTGGGCCTGGCCGCCGTCGCGGTGGGGCTGGATGACCAGGCGGCGCGCGACGGCGTTGGCGATGGCCGCGCCGTGGTCCTTGCGGACGAGGTGGGTGCAGACGTCGAGTCCGGCGGCGCTGCCGGCACCGGTGATCACGTCGTGTACGTCGATGTAGAGGGCGTTGGCGTCGACCCGGACCTGGGGGTAGCGCCTTTGTAGCAGGTCGGCGTGGCGCCAGTGGGTGGTGGCGCGGCGGCCGTCGAGCAGGCCGGCGGCGGCGAGGGCGAACGCGCCGGAGCAGATGGAGACGATGCGGGCGCCTCGCTGGTGTGCCCGGCGCAGGGCCGCTGTCACCTCGGGTGACGGATCCGCTGTCACGTCGGGTACGCCCGGGACGATGACCGTCCGCGCGGCCGAGAAGACCTCCAAACCGTGGGGGGTGTTCAGGTGAGCGCCGCCGATGACGCGTACCGGGCCTTGGGCGCAGACCGTCAGGTCGTACCAGGGGATGTCGAATTCTGGGCGGGGAAGGCCGAACACCTCGGTGACGATGCCGAGTTCGAAGGCGGACATGCCGTCGTAGGCCAGGACGGAGACGGACAGGTCTGTGCGCATGGCGTTAATTTAGCGAACGGCGTCATTCACGCCACTGTCGTGAGGTCTCCGTGGTCGCCAGGATCGTGGGCATGTCTTCTGTGCTTTCCGTTCCGCCGGCCGCTCCGGCGCAGGCCGTCGCCCATTTCGCGGCGCGGCTGTCCTTCGAGACCGATGTCAGTGACGTGCACGCCGATCTGGAGGCGGGTGCCGCCGGGGTGGTCGTGGTCGATTCGCGCAACGTGCAGGCTTGGGAGCAGGGGCATCTGCCCGGGGCTCTGCACCTGCCGACCGCGGAGATCGCCGCGCGGGCCGCCCAGCTGATCGTGCCGGGTACGGCCGTCGTCACCTACTGCTGGGGACCCGGCTGCAACGGCGCGACCCGGGCGGCGCTGGTGTTCGCCACGCTCGGCTACCAGGTCAAGGAGATGCTCGGGGGTTATGAGTACTGGGTGCGGGAGGGCTTCCCGGTGGAGACGCCGACTGGCCGCCACATCCGCCCAGTCGACGACCTGACCGCCCCGAGGTCCGCCATCACGTGTGGCTGCTGACGTGACCAGAGCCGCGTTCTCGCCGTTATCCGGCGCCGTTTGCGCAGGTGATGCTTCTCGCCGTACCGGCGCCAAGAGGGCCGCAGCGTGGCGCCGACCCGGTATCTCAGGTAATTCCAGGAGCCGCGTTCTCGCCGTATCCGGCGCCGTTTGCGTAGGTGGTGCTTCTCGCCGTACCGGTGCCAAAGGCAGTGGGCGCTGGTCTGGTATTTCAGGACTTTGCTGCCAGGTGTTGTGTGAGGTGGGTGATTACCTCGTGGGCGTCGTCTTCGATGCCGTGGATGAAGGTGGATCTGCGGCGGCGTAGGACGGGGAGGCCGAGGGCGTACAGGCCGGGGCTGTCGACTGTGCCGCCCTCGTGGCGGAGGTGGCCCTTTGGGTCGATTACGGGGACGTGGAGCCAGCGGTAGTCGGGGCGGTAGCCCGTCGCCCAGATGATGGTGCGGATCTCGCCGCTGCGTAGGTCGAGTTGCCAGCGCGACTTCTCGGGGACCTGTGTGGGCGCGAAGCGTTCGGGAGGGTCCACGTCGGCGTCGCGTCCGGCGGCCCAGGCGTCGAAGGTGTCCAGCAGGCGGCGCATTTTGAGGTCCGCGAGTGAGAAGACGTTGCGCAGGCCGCCGGAGAACAGGGCGCAGCCGTCCCGCACGGCTGCCCAGCGGCCCACCAGTTCCACGCCCATCGCGGTGAGCGCGTTGAGGTCGAGGGTGCTGCGTTCGGGGGTTCCGACCAGTTGGGGCGAGGGCAGCCGCCGGGCTCGCGTCAGGTCCTCGACCTCGTCGTGACGTTGGTCCCATACGCCCGACGCGTCCATCCACCAGAGCACATCGCGTCCGCGATACAACCGCGGCAACCGCACGTGCTCCCCCACCGAGAGGGTCACCGGCCGTCCCGACCGCCGCAGTTCGGCCGCCAGTTGCACGCCGGTCGCGGACGCGCCCACGACGAGCACGCCCCCGTCGGGCAACTGGCCGGGACCTCGGTAGTCGAACGGCGTGACTTGCCTGACGGAAGCCGGGACCGCGTCGGCGAACTGCGGCACCGACGGCTGGTTGCAGGCGCCGCTCGCGATGACCACCGTCCGGCAACTGATTTCGCCACGGCTCGTCGTCACGTGGTATCCGTCGTCGGTGCGGCGTACCGACGTGACGTTCGTCCCGGTCTGTACGGGAGCCCGCGTGACGGTGGCGTAGCGCTCGACGAACTCGACCACTTCGCCCATCGTCATGTAGTCATCAGGATCCGACCCTGCGTACTCATGGCCCGGCAGCCGGCTCAGCCAGTTGGGAGTGAGCAGCCGCAGCGAGTCCCAGCGTTCGCGTCGCCAGGAGTTCGCCACCTCGCCGCGCTCCAGCACGACGTGGTCGATGGACCGGCCACACAGGAAGTGGCTCGCGGCGAGGCCCGCGTGTCCCGCGCCGATGACGACCGCGGTGGTGCGTTCGATGGCTCGATCTCCCTCAGGCGACTTCGACGCTGACGTTCGTGGGGTTCGTGAGGGCGTCGAACACGGCGGAGCGCTTCTGGGACTGCGCCACCAGCGCTTCAATGTCCTCCTGCGAGGCGTCCGCGTCGATGGTGAAGGTCACCTTGATGTCGTTGAAGCCGTTGCGTACGTCGCTGTCGGCGCCGAGGATGCCGCGGATGTCGTGGTGGCCTTCGACCGTCGACTCGACCGACCGTAACTGGATGCCGCGGTTCTGCGCGACGGACGCGACGCCTGCCGTCAGGCAGCTCGCCAGGCCGACGAGCAGGTATTCGATCGGCGTGATGCCGTTGTCCTCCGCCGCGAAGACCTCGGGGTGGTCGGCGGTGAACACCGCCTCGCTCTTGTGGCTCTGCTCCTGGCCGAGGCCGAAGAAGTGCTGGACCCTCGTGGTGCTGTGGACGCCGTTCTGCCACTTGGAGGATGCCCGCCAGGTGAACTGAGCTGCCTCGGGCGCGCCCTTGAGCGCTTCGCGGGCGTCGAGCAGTGCCTGGACGTTGACTCCGTTGTCGATAGTGGTCATGTCGCGTAATGTCCCTTTCGTCATGCGGGGCACTTCCCTTCGAAGCGGCCTTCACGAGTAAGGGCGTTCCATCCCGTTCCATGCCGCCCGGCCTGGGGTGAATTTCCCCGCATTTCCCATCTGAATAATTGACAATATCGTGGCCGCGAGGAGTATGGCTAGGTATGCTTTCGCCCATGGTGGCGGTTTCGACATTCTCCGCCGGCTCGGTCGGCAGCGTCGAGACGCAGTACATCGACCTGCCGGAACCGGTACAGCTCAACTGCGGGCAGGCGCTGCACCCGGTTCGGGTGGCGTACGAAACCTACGGCACCCTCTCGCCCGCGCGTGACAACGTCATTCTGGTGTGCCACGCGCTCAGCGGCGACGCCCACGCGGCCGGGATCGCGAAGACGCCGCCGCAGAGCGGTACCCGCGACGGGTTCGGGGCCGCGGACCGCGACGGCGCGGCCGGCCGGGGACTCGGCTGGTGGGACGGGATGATCGGTCCCGGCAAGGCGTTCGACACCGACCGCTACTTCGTCGTCTCCACGAACCTGCTCGGCGGCTGTAGCGGGACGACCGGACCGTCGTCGATCGATCCGGCGACCGGCCGGCCGTACGGGTCTGACTTTCCCGTCATCACGGTCGCGGACATGGTCCGTACCGAACGGGCGTTTCTGGACGCCCTGGGGATCGAGCGGCTCGCGGCGGTGGCCGGGGGGTCGCTCGGCGGGATGCAGGCGTTGCAGTGGGCGATCATGTTCCCCGACCAGGTCGACGCCATCGTGGTGATCGCCAGCACGCACGCCCTGCACCCGCAGGGGGTGGCCTGGAACGCGATCGCGCGGAATGCCATCATGGGCGATCCCGCCTGGCAGGGCGGCCACTACTACGGCACCGGACACAAGCCCGACGCCGGCATGGGCGTGGCGCGGATGGTCGGACATGTCACGTACCTGTCCGCGCCGGCGCTGGACGACAGGTTCGGCCGGCGGCTCCAGTTCGCGGACGACATCCGCCACACGATCACCGAGCCGGAGTTCGAGATCGAGAACTACCTGCGCCACCAGGCCGACTCGTTCGTCAAGCGCTTCGACGCCAACACCTATCTCTTCACCTCGCGGGCGCTGACCTACTTCGACCTCGCGCGGGAACACGGCGGCGGCTCGCTCGCGCGGGCGCTCGAACCCGTCTCGGCGCGCACGCTGCTGATCGCCTTCAGCTCCGACTGGCTGTATCCGCCGTCCGCGTCGGAGGAGATCGAAGACGCACTCCGTGGCCTCGGCAAGCCGGTCGAGTCCCACGTGATCGACGCGCCGTACGGCCACGACTGCTTCCTGCTGGAGGAAGCGCGTCAGACGCCCATCATCCGCCGCTTCCTGGGCAGCGGATGAGGTCGAGGAAGAGGGTTTGGTGACCGACAATTTCCCCCGCGCCGAGGAAGCTCGCGCGTTCGGATTCGAGACACGACAGCTGCACGCCGGTCAACGCCCCGACCCGAACACGGGCGCGCGTGCGGTGCCCATCTTCCAGACCACCAGCTACGTGTTCGAGGACCCGGAGTCGGCGGCGGCGTACTTCAACCTGCAGGAGTACGGGAACACCTACTCGCGCATCATGAACCCGACCGTCGCGGTGTTCGAGGAGCGCGTGGCGAACCTGGAGGGCGGCTGCGGCGCGGTCGCGTTCGCCAGCGGAATCGCCGCCCAGGCCGGCGCGCTCTTCACCCTGCTCCAGCCGGGCGACCACGTCGTCTCCTCCTCCGCCCTGTACGGCGGCACGGTCAACCAGCTCAAACACCTGCTGCGCAAGATGAACGTCGAGCTGACCTGGGTCGATCCCGACGATCCGGACGCCTGGCGCAAGGCGGTACGCCCGAACACGAAGGCGTTCTTCGGGGAGACGATCGGCAACCCGGCCGGGAACGTGCTGGACATCGAGACCGTGGCGGCCATCGCGCACGAGCACGAGCTGCCGTTGATCGTGGACAACACGTTCGCGACGCCGTACCTGTGCCGGCCGATCGAGTGGGGCGCGGACATCGTGATCCATTCGGCGACCAAGTTCATCGGGGGGCACGGCACGAGCATCGGCGGTGTCGTCGTCGAGGCCGGGACGTTCAACTGGTCCAACGGGCGGTTCCCCGTGGTCGCGGATCCGTCGCCCGCCTACCACGGGCTGCAGTTCCACGAGACGTTCGGGACCTATGGCTACCTGATGAAACTGCGGGCCGAGACCCTGCGCGATCTCGGTGGGGCGCTCGCGCCGTTCAACGCGTTCCTGTTCCTGCAGGGGCTGGAGACGCTGTCGCTGCGGATGGAACGCCACGTCGAGAACGCGCGGGCGGTCGCCGCGTACCTGGAGTCGCACGAGCTGGCGTCGAACGTGACGTATCCCGGCCTGCCGTCCAGCGCGTACCGGCCGCTGGTGGAGAAGTATCTGCCGCTGGGTGCCGGGGCGGTGTTCTCGTTCGACTGCGCCGGGGGCCGGGCCGGCGGGCAGGACCTCATCCGCGGGGTGACGCTCTGGTCCCACCTGGCCAACGTCGGCGACGCGAAGAGCCTGATCATCCACCCCGCCAGTACGACCCATCGCCAGCTGGGCGACGAAGAACTCCGGGCCGCCGGGATCGCCCCCGGAACGGTACGGCTGTCGGTCGGCACGGAGTCCGTCGACGATCTGATCTGGGACCTGGAGCAGAGTTTCGCGCACGTCGGGAAAGAGGTGACGGAGGCATGACCGATCTTGAGCGTTACCAGGACCCGCTGACGATCCAGCGCCTGCTCCACAGCGCCGGGACCATCGCGATCGTCGGCCTGTCCAACAACGAGCTGCGCGCCAGCTACTTCGTCGGCTACTACCTCAAACGGCACGGCTACCGCGTGATCCCCGTGAACCCGCGCGAGAAGCGGATCCTCGGGGAGACGAGTTACGCGAGCCTGCTGGACGTGCCCGTGCCGGTGGACATCGTGAACGTGTTCCGCGCGCCGGACGCGTTGCCCGGAATCGCGCGCGAAGCGGTGCAGATCAAGGCCGGTGCGCTCTGGTGCCAGTTCGGCGTGATCAACGAGGAGGGTTCGCGGATCGCGGCGGACGCCGGTGCCACCGTGATCGTCGACCGCTGCCTCAAGGTCGAGCACGCGCGCTACGTGGGCCGGATGCACTGGCTCGGCTTCAACACCCAGCGCATCACGTCCGTCCGCGCCGGCCTCCAGTAGACGATGACACGTCCGGGGGACGGCTACGAGCTGGCGTTCGAGGACACCTTCGACGGCGACCGCCTCGACGAGAGCCGATGGGTGCCCCGCTATCTGCCGCAGTGGACCACCGCCCCCGCGTCCCTCGCCCGGCGGCGAACCGGAACGGCCATACCCGAGGGAGTTCACCGTCGACTACGTCCGCGGCTATCGGCCCTCCGGGTGACGGTCTCGTGGAGGGTCTCCACCGTCACCCGTCCCTCCTGAGAATCAGACGCGGTCGGCGGCGATCAGCAGGTACTGGAAGCTGCCGTTGTTGTACGCGTCGAGGAAGGCCTGTTCGATGCCGGTGGCGAGGTGGGTCTTGGCGCGGAGCTCCCAGTACGGGATGGTGGCCGCGGTGAGATCGACGACGCTGACCGGGACGAGGCGGTTGGCGGCCATCTCCTTGAAGTAGCTGCTGCGCGGGTGGATGTCGCAGATGTAGTGGGCGTTGATCTGGCTGATCGCCTTGGAGGGCAGGCCGTACGCGTCGTTGTAGCAGCCGGTGATGCAGACGTAGCGGCCGCCGCGGGCCAGGAGGCGGGCGTGTTCGGCGAAGAGCAGGGAGAGTTCGACGTACATCGTGCTCTCGTTGTTCCAGCTGGCCTGGAGGGAGCCGGTCGGGAAGCCGGTGTCGAGCATGTTGCGGAAGTGGAAGCGCACCTTGTCGTCGACGCCGCGCAGGCGCGCCTGTTCGTTGGCGAAGCCGACCTGGGCCTCGGAGATGGAGACGCCGTCCACGTCGCAGCCGTACCGGAGATTGGCGACGAGGCTGGAACCGCCTCGGCCGGAGCCGGCGTCCATGACGCGGTGGTGGGGCTGGAGGGGGCCGAGGTGGTTCAGGAGGAAGTCGGCCTGGGCGGATTCGAGCCGGTGGAGTTCCCTGGTCACGCGTTCCTCGCGGGTGTCCTCCGGGCCCTCCAGGACCGACCAGTCCACGTCGCCGATGCCGTAGTGGTGGTGGTAGATGCCGTCGACTTCGCCCAGGCGCAGGTTGACCGGGTTCTTCTCGGTGTTCCAGTAGTCGGCGATGGAGCGCTGGTAGAGGCTGCTGAGGACGTGGTCACCTTGGGTAACGGTCACCGATGGGATTCCTTTCGCTGGAGTTACTGAATGGGTGTCAGGATTTGTAGCGGTCGCTGGTGCCGTGCCATTCAAGGCAGCCGGCCATCCAGGCTTGGGCGCCGCGCAGGAAACGCTGGAGTTCCGGGGAGGGGACGGCGGCGAGTTGCCGCTGGCTGATTTCGAAGCCCCGGACGAAATCGTTGTGGAGGTGGACGGCGCGTTCGACGGCCTCGCGGGTGGAGCATTTCTCCTCGGCGGCGATGAGCAGGACCACGTTGGAGTCAGGGAGTTCGTCGGCCGCTTCCCTGGCGAGCGAGTAGAGGTCGTTGACGATGACGCTGGCGGTGCCGGCCTGCATGAGGGCGAGGTGGAATCGCCGGTCGTAGAAGAGGTTGGCGGGAAGCTCGTACTCGCCGACGACGTCGATGAGGATCATGGACGTGTAGAAGCTGTCGTGTTGCCGCGCGGCCAGGTAACGCCAGACGGGGGGCGGGGTTTCGAGGTAGCGCCAGGCGGCGTACGCGGTCCAGCTGACGAACATCTGGGAGGTGGTCAGGCAGGCCCGCATGACCTGGGCCGGGGTGGCATGGCGGGACAGGTGGCCGGTGGCCGATCGGAGGGCGACCAGGACGGGGTCGGCGCGGATGGCGTCCTCCAGCTGGCGGGTGTAGTCGCCGGCGGGCGGGGGCGGGTCCATGGCCGACATCACCAGGGCGAGCCGCGGGGGAAGCTCGGTCGGGGTGGCGCCCAGGTCGGTCTCGTCGGCGTAGTAGTCGTCGGCGGCCCACCAGGCGGCGTTCATCTGGGCGGCGATGAGGATCGTGTCGGGTTCGTCGCTGTCGGGGTGGGTGAGCATGGCCAGGCGGCCGTAGCCGGTGTCCCGGAAGGCTTCGATGCGGTCGGTGTGGATTCCGACGTGTTCCGCCCACGCGACCAGCCGCCGGTTCACCTCGTCGGCGAGAGGTTCGTCGATCCGTACGGTCTCCGGGCAGTACAGCGGCGGATGGGAACCGTCTCCCCATTCCCGCTCCGCGTACGGCAGGGGCGCGAGGCTGTGGCGGCGGACGAGCCAGCTGGGGTCGAGCGTGGCGGTGGGATCGGGTGGCTGGTGTCCGTCCGCGTAGTCGAAAGCGGGGAGGTCCGCGGTTGGGAGGCGGAGTCCGGAGGTTCCCAGGCCCGTGGGACCGGAGAGCAGGCGGTCCAGCGGATCGAGGGTCTCATTTTCGCTGAACTTGGGCATTTACGCCCCTCCTAGGCTCGTGGACGGTTGGTTGCTCAGGAGCGAGGCGTAACGATGCCTATTTCCTCAAAAGTAATTTTCGAAATATCACACCGAAAGATAGTCACATTGCCAACCGCTCACAATTTCGGCCTCGGCACCAATAATAAAGGGACCCCCACACGCACGCAATGGCCTTTCCTTTCACCACCCAATATGGCGACATAAGCCATCCATACGGCAATGATTATTAGTCGGTGATTCGATAACCGATGCCGGGTGTGGTGGTGATGATGGGGGGTTGGCCGAGTTTGCGGCGGAGGCGGCCGATGGTGACGGTGACCGTGTTCGTGAACGGGTCGGCGTGTTCGTCCCAGACCTGTTCGAGCAGGTCTTCCGTGCTGAGGTGGCCGGGGCAGGCACGCAGGAGCGCTTCGAGGAGGGCGAACTCCTTCACCGACAGGTCCAGGTGGCGGCCGTCCCTGGTGACCGTACGGCGGATGGGGTCGAGTTCGAGGCCGGCCGCGCGCAACGTGTGGGCTCGAACGGAAGGCTGGCGGCGGGCCAGGGCGCGGATGCGCAGAACGAGTTCCGGGAAGTGGAAGGGTTTCGTGAGGTAGTCGTCCGCGCCCAGGGCGAGGCCGCTGACCCGGTCACCGGGCGCGCCGGCCGCCGTGAGCATCAGCGTCATCACGCGCTCATGCCGTTCGGCGATCATCTGGCAGAGCGCGTCCCCGTGGATCCCCGGCAGATCCCGGTCGAGCACCACCACGTCGTACGCGTTGAGGTCGAGTTTGGCCGCGGCCTCCAGCCCGTCATGCGCCACATCTACTGCCATGCCCTGATCGCGCAGTCCCTCGGCGAGGATCGCGGCCAGCGAGCGGGCGTCCTCGACCACCAGCACTCTCATCCCGGCACGCCCCCGAGCGGCAGAGCGATCGCCACCCGCAGCCCGCCCTCGGGCCGGGCACGGAGATCGAGACCGCCCCCGCTGGCAGTGGCGATGTCCGAGACGATGGACAGGCCGAGCCCGGATCCGTGGGCGTTGCCGGTGCGTTCGGCCCCCAGCCGCTGGAACGGCTGCCCCAACCGGCTGACCTGCTCCTGGTCGAGGACACGCCCACCGCTCTCGACGACGAGTCCGTCCCCCGTGACCGCGACCCGAATCCAGCCTCCGCGATGGTTGTGGATCACAGCGTTGTCGATCACGTTGTCGACCATGCGCGACAGCAGTGTCCGGCTTCCGCTGATCCACGCGCTCTCATCGAGATCACGATGGACGGTCAGCTCCTTCTCGGCGATGGCCGCGGCTCTGAGCTCCAGAGCTTCGGACACCAGACGGCCGAGCGGAACCGTGACCTGGTCCGGCAGCGCGCCGTGCTGGACGCGGGCGAGCAGGAGCAGTCCGTCCAGGAGCCGGTCGATCTGGTCGAGTTCGACGCGGAACCGGTCGGCCAGCATCGTCGTCTGCGCCGGTATCGGCGCGGGTTTGGCCATCGCGACGTCCAGCGCCGCCCGCATCGTGGTCAGTGGCGTACGCAGCTCGTGGGACGCGTTGGCGACGAACCGGCGCTGCGCGTCGAACGCGCCCTCCAGGCGTTCGAGCAGGCCGTCGATGGTGTCGGAGAGGTCCTTGACCTCGTCGTGCGGAGCGGTGACCGCCAGCCGTTCGTGCAGGTTGTCGGCGGTGATCCGGCGGGTGGCGGCGGTGACCGTACGGAGGGGGCGCAGGACGCGGCCGGCGACGACGCGGCCGAGGACCGCCGAGACCGCGACCATGACCAGCAGCGCGACCGCCGAGCCGGTGAGGAGCTGACGCGACTGGTCCGTGTGGATCCGGTCCAGCTCGGCCTGCAACCGGATGATCTGCTGCTGCGGGGCGGCGACTTCGTTCCGCGGTCGCGGGTCCGCCGGGACGCTCTGCCTGATCTCGCCGCCGGCCACGAGGTTGGTGATCGCCAGCAGGCCGGCTCCGGAGAGCAGGAACAGGGCCATGTACATGGCGGTGAAGCGCAGCCGTATGCCGCGTCCCCGCAGTTGGAGGCGTCTGCTCATGGTGCCCTCTCCCCGTGCCGGCCTCCCAGGATGCCCTGCCCGACCTAACACCGGCGTGACGGCCCTCGTTCGGGTGCTGTTATGGCCGGATCCCTAGAACTTCGCCCATGCGTAGATTCCGTCTGGTTCGCGGGCGTCTGGCCGGGCTGATGCTCGCCGCGCTGCTCATCGTCGTGCCCGGCCTGCTCGTCGCGGCCGGAGCCCGCAGCGTCTGTGACCCCGGCCCGTGCCCTGCCCACCCCATCGGCCCGTACGGCCAGGCGGTCGAGGACCGCTTCACCTTCGCCCACCAGGCGCTCACCGGGGACGGCGGCATCACCGTCCGGCTGACGTCGATGACGGGCATCATCACCTATCCCCCGCCCGGCCACGACCGTATCGTCACGGGGCTGGTGCCCTGGGCGAAGGCCGGTCTCATGATCAAGGAGAGCGTGCGGCAGGGCTCGCCGTACGCGGCGGTCATGCTCACCGGGAGCCATGGCACGCGGATGCAGTACAACTTCACCGAGGACATGGGCGGTCGGACCGGCACGTCGCCGCGCTGGCTGCGGCTGACCCGCAGCGGGGAGAGGATCACCGGCTACGAGTCGCCCGACGGCGAACAGTGGACGACGATCGGCACGGCCACCCTTCCCGGGCTGCCGGCCACGGTCCGGATCGGCCTGTTCGCCGCCTCTCCGGGCGACATGACCGTGGACCGGAGCAAGCCCGGCGGGGCCGTCCAGGTGCGGTTCACCCAGGCCAGCGCCACATTCGACCACGTCAGTCTCCAGGGCGGGTGGAGCACGGACGAGGTGGGCGGCGAGGGCGTACAGACGGATTGGGAGCGAAGTCACCGCGCGAACGGCCTGGTCGAGTCCGGGGACACGCTGACCGTGACCGGGACCGGCGACATCGCGCCGAGGTTCGACGCCCCTCGGATCGAGACCACCCTCATCGGGACGTTCGCGGCGCTGATCGTGATCGTTGTCATGGGTGTACGCACCAGGGAGCCACTCAAGCTCGCGGCGCAAGCCTTTGTCACCGGGACTATCGCGGCATGTGTGGAGCCCGTCGGCACGGCGATTCTGCGCGGCAACGGAACCCAGGTCCTCCCCGTGTCGCTGCTCACCGAGGCAAGGGTGATCATCGGCACTGGGGTTCTGCTCGCCGCGTCGGCCGTCCTCGCTGCCGGGGTCGGCGCTCTCCTGCGGCGTAAGTTCATGGCGGCCACCGTGGTGTTCGCCCTGCTGATCCTCCCGTTCCTGCTCGCCTTCGCCGGAATCCTCCCCGACGCCGTCACCGCGTGGCTGTTCCGGATCACCCCGGCCGCCGGTTTCGCGATCCAGCAGAGCATTCCCGAGTACGCCCACGTCATCGGGTACTACGTCCCCACGCAGGGCTTCTACCCGCTGCCGCCGCTCGCCGGTCTGGCGGTACTCGCCGCATACGCCGCGGCCGCGTTCAGCTCAGCCAGATCACGATCCCGGTCAGGTCGTTGAGGACGGCCGCGACGCCGGCCCGGATGGCGGCCGCGCAGCGGGCGGGGGTGAACGAGGCGGGGTCGTACGTGGAGGAGGCGCCGAGGCCCTCGCCGCGGAACGAGGCGCCGGACCAGTCGACGGCGGTGACGTTGTGGGTGGGCTCGGCGAGTTCGGCGCCCACGACGAGGAACCGCTGGGAGAGGTGGCTCGCGGTGACCATGGCCAGGGGGTCGATGAGGTCGTTGCCGGCGCTGACGATGAGGTCGGGGGCCATGTCGAGCGCGCTGGTGATGGTGGGGACCAGGTCGTACGGGTGGTCGGCGACGACGGTCCTGAGATCGACGTCTTCTTCGTCGGCCCACTCCTGAACCGCGGTCACGAGGGCCTGGGTGGGCGCGTCGTCGCCGGTGGTGAGCAGGACCACGCGGTAGTCCTCCGACGGACGGACTCCATCCCACGAGCCGGGCCCGGGGGTGATGGTCGCTTCCGGGACGGGTGTGGTGGACGGCGCGAGGAAGTCCGGGCCGAGGGCGCCGACGGCGGTGGGCTTGTCGTGGGGTTCTGCCCAGTCGTCACCGCACGCGCTGACCAGTACGGCGAGGGCGGCCAGTGCGGCGACGACCCGCGGCGGGGGACGCAAGATGATCGTTCTCCGGGTTGTGACGGGTGATGCGCGTCCATCCTCCTATCCCCTTCGTCCCATTTTAGATCTATAAGGATTGCTATGGGGTTATTTATCCGTCAGTTCGTCAGGGGGACGGCTCTCGTTCATCCATGACCCGCGGCCCGATCTCCGCCGACGCAGCCGTCATGGGTCCGACCTGGTTCATCGAGCACACGTTCGAGTCATGACATATCAGCCCTTTTGGAACATTCCATAAGCCGGCTAGCGCACATTCACGAACGATTTACCGGACAGCGGAAGCTTGAGTGGCGCTTCTCTGTACGTTCTTGTACAAAAAGGACATTTACCATGACATTAGGCATCCAGGCTTCCGGCCTGATGCGGCGCCGCGTGGCCACCGGGGCCACCGCGGCGTTCCTGGGCCTGGCCGTGGCCCTCGGCGGTGTGGCGGCCCCCGCCAACGCCGCCGACACCACGCTCACCGGGATCATCCTCGGCGTCGGCGCCAACGAGACCCAGCGCACCGTGACCTGGTACTCCGCGGCCGACACCGCGCAGAAGGTCCAGGTCGTCCCGACCGCGAAGCTCGTCAACGGCGAGTTCCCGGCCGACGCCGCCACCTTCGACGCCGCCGGCGGGGCGAACATCGCCACCAGCGGCGGCTACAACCGCCACGCCACGATCAGCAACCTGCAGGAGCAGACCGCGTACTCGTACCGGGTCGGCGGCGAGTCCGGCTGGTCGGAGACGTACGCGTTCAGGACGCAGGACTTCGAGGGCGACTACGACTTCCTGTTCTTCGGCGACCCGCAGATCGGCTCCTCCGGCGACACGGCCAAGGACGGCGCCGGCTGGCAGGACACCCTGGACGTCGCGCTCAGCGCCAACCCGGACTCCGAACTGCTGGTGTCGGGCGGTGACCAGGTCGAGACCGCGGGCACCGAGACCCAGTGGAACGCCTTCCTCGGCTCCGACAAGCTGCGCCAGTACCCGTGGGTCGCCACCATCGGCAACCACGACGTCGGCAGCAAGGCCTACGAGCAGCACTTCACCGTGCCCAACACCGACCGCTCCGGCCCGCTGTACGCCAACGGCAACCCGGCGTCCAACACCTCCGGTGGCAACTACTGGTTCGTGTACAAGGACACCCTGTTCATCGACATCAACAGCAACAGCTACGCCACCACCCAGGGCGGCGGCGGTGACGCGGCGCATGTCGCGTACGTGACCGATGTCATCAAGCAGCACGGCGCCGAGGCCAAGTGGAAGGTGCTCGTCTTCCACCACGCCATCTACTCGCCGGCCTCCCACGCCAAGGACGGAGACGCCAAGGTGCGCCGGGTCGACTTCCCGACCGCCTTCTCCAACCTCGGGGTGGACCTGGTGCTGCAGGGCCACGACCACGCGTACTCCCGCAGCTACCTGATCAAGAACAGCCAGAAGGCGAACCCGGACGAGCAGCCCGGCGCCGCCGACGTGACCGCCGGCCCCGGCGGCGTGCTGTACGTGACCTCGAACTCGGCCTCGGGTTCGAAGTACTACGACATCTCCGCCCCGGACGCCTCGGGCACCAGCGGCGCGGGCAACGGCGCCGACCCGCTGAACCCGGGCAGCTACTGGTACAACTCGGTCCAGAACCAGGAGCACGTGCGGTCCTACATCAAGGTCGGCGTGCGCAAGGACAAGCTCGTCGTCGAGAACGTCCGGAGTGGCACCTGTGCGCCTCCGAACGCGGCGGTCGAGCGTGGGCTGTCCTGCTCCAACAACCCCGCCGAGAAGCCGGTCGGCTCCATCGTCGACAAGGTGACCGTGCACCCGTACAACGGTGACGGGCAGGCCCTCCAGGTCAACGTGCCCAACGCCGCCCCCGGTGAGTTCGGCTGGACCATCGACGGCTACAACGGCCTCGTCGACCTCGGCACCGCCAAGGAGCACAACGGCGACTACTTCGAGGCGGCCGGTCAGATCAACCCGATCGTCGTGTCGGACAACCGCCGCTCGCTCGCGCCGTGGTCGATCTCGGCCAGCGTGAGCGACTTCGCCGACGCCGCCAAGACCTTCTCGGGTGCGTACCTGGGCTGGACGCCGCGGGTCATCGAGGACGGCGCCGGGGCCAAGGCCAGCGGGGCGGTTCCCTCCGCCTACGACGACCACGGCCAGGGTCTGTCCGTCTCGCGCGGCCTCGGCTGGGCCGACCAGGGCCACGCCAAGGGCGTCGCCAAGCTGGGCGCCGAGCTGTCGCTGAAGATCCCGGGCAGCGTCGACAAGGGTGGCTACCGCGCGACCCTCACGATCACCGCGCTGAGCAGCTGACCGGTCCCTGTTCTCCCTGGTGGGGTGGGCGCCTTCGGGCGTCCACCCCGTCACTCGTTCCAGCCACATCCAAGATCGCCCGTGGAGCTGAGATGCACGCGCTCACCAGGCGCCGGGCAAACCCGGTCGCCGCCTTCCTCCGAACCACCGCCCTGGCCCTGCTCGCCTCCTGCGCGATCACCGGCCTGCACGCGAGCCCCGCGCTGGCCGACGACGGCGACGTCGCCTGGACGGTCAGGACGGAGTCCAACAACTACGGCGCCGACCGGTCCAGCTTCGACTACGTCGTCAACCCCGGCGGCTCACTCGAGGACGGCCTGATCGTCGCCAACCGCGGCAAGGACCCGCTCGACCTCGCCGTGTACGCCGCCGACGGCTTCACCACCGACACCGGCCAACTCGACCTGTTCCCCAAGGACAAGAAGTCCGTGGGCATCGGCGCCTGGGTCCACGCCGACCGCGACCACGCCGAGATCAAGCCCGGCCAGTCCATCACGATCCCCCTCAAGGTCACCGTTCCGGACAACGCGCCGCCCGGCGACTACGTGGGCGGCATCCTCACCTCCCTGACGCAGCCCGGCGACGCCGGGGGCATCAACGTGGACCGGCGCCTCGGCATCCGGATCATACTGCGGGTCAGCGGCCAGCTCCGGCCGAACCTCGCGATCGAGGACCTCCGCATGGACTACGCGGGCTCCGTCAACCCGTTCTCCTCCGGCGACGCCATCATCAGCTACACGATCCACAACACCGGCAACGCCATCCTGTCGGCCAAGCAGACGATGTCCGTCGCGGGCCCCTTCGGCTGGCTCGCCACCGACGCCGGCCAGATCGCCGCCCCGCCGGAGCTCCTCCCGGGCGAGAGCTGGAAGATGACCGTCCCCGTCCACCACGTCTCCCCCGCCTTCCGCCTGGCCGCCACCACCATCCTCATGCCCCTCCTCACCGACGCCTCCGGCGCCACCACCTCCCTCGAACCGGTCCTCGCCTCCACCGGCGCCTGGGCCCTCCCCTGGACCCAGCTCCTCCTGCTCGCCCTCCTGCTCGCCCTCCTCGTCGGCGCCTTCCTCCTCTCCCGCCGCAGGCGCGCCCGCCGCAAGGACCGCGAGGAAGCCCGCGTCCGCGAAGCCGTCCAGCAGGCCCTCGACAACCAGAAAACGCAGGTTCGCTGACCGTCTGTCGTCATAGGCAATATGACTTGCATGACATATCGCTCTGAAGTCATAATCTGAAGGTGGACATCGACTGGCCAGCCGACTTCGGCACCTGGCTCGACCGGCTCGAAGCCGACGCACGCGCGGGCGATGGACACGCACGCCTCATGCTGGTCTTCACGGCCCGCGCGCTGGATCAGCTTCGGAACCTGAGCGAACCACCAGACCGAGAAGAAGAGACGGCCACCTTGCGATGGGTGCGCCAGTCGCGGCGCTATCCGCTGTGGCGGGTTTCCCACGCCTACCATCCGGAGGTGGCGGTGCGGCTGGTCTGCTGGTTCCCGCCCGACACCGGCAAGGTGGTCGTCGCACTGTTCGCCGGAGACAAAGCCAGGCTGGGCGACCTTTTCTACAAAAGTGTCACCGCCCGTGCAGACGCCCTGATCGACCAGTGGAAACGGGAGACGTCCTACGAGGAGAAGCCATGACCGAGCCCGAGAACCCAACGTTTGTCCGCGGCAACGAGCATCTGGACCGGCTCCTGTCCGACCCGCAGCTCGCCGCGGAGGTCGCCCAGGCTCACGAGGCGGCCGAAGAGATGGACCGGGCCCACGCGATGAACCTGGCGATGATCCGCAAGGCGGGGCAGATGACCCAGGTGGAGGTGGCCCGCAAACTCGGGGTTGGCCAGGGCGTGGTGTCCCGGCTGGAGAATCGCAACGACATGCTGCTGTCCACCCTGTACGAATACCTGATGGCTACCGGCGCCGACAGCGCGAGCATCGTGGTCACCGTCCACGGATCCCGGATAGAACTCGACCTCGGTCAACTGCGGCATACCCACCACGAGCAGCGCTCCGCCTGATCGCATTCCGTGCGTGACACGGAACTCAGGTCGCTGAGCGCGTCCTGAGGCAGGGAGCCTAGCGGCTGTGCCGGGAATGTATGTCGGCTGTGCGGGGGGCTTCTAGCCTGGCGCGCAGCGGAACCGATGTCTGGCACCTCCCCTGCTGGAAAGGAGCCGATCGCATGCCGCTCGCCGACGGGGTTACACCGGTGGGCGGCGGGGCGTGAGGGATCTGGGGATGGCGCTCGGGCTCGCCTGGCGGTCCGGGCGGGTCCGGCTGGCGCTGTTCGCCGCGTTCACCGTTCTCGCCGCCGCCGTCCCTCTTGCCGTCGCCTGGTTGACGAAGGCCGTGCTGGATGTGATCGAGCGCGGTGGAGCGACCGTGGGTGGCGTCGTCGCGTTGGCGGTGGCGCTGGGGTTGTGCGGGGTCTGCGCGGCGCTGCTGCCGCCGGGCGTCCGGTATGTCCAGGATGAGATGAGGCGGCGGGTCGGGTTCGCGGCCGTGGACGGGTTGTTCCGGGCCACTGAGAGATATGTGGGGTTGGCCCGGTTCGAGGAGCCGGTCTTTCTCGATCGGCTGCGGATCGCGCTGGGGCACGGGGGTGCCACGCCGGGACTGCTGGTCGCGGCCGTGCTGGGGATCGCCAGGACCGGGCTCGTGGGTGTGGGCTTCCTGGCGTCCCTGGTCGTGATCAGTCCGGGGATGTCGGTGCTGGTGGTCGGTTCCGCCGTGCCGGTGCTGCTGGCGGAGTTGTGGCTGGCGCGGCGGCGGGCGGATGTGATGTGGCACATCGGGCCGTACGAGCGCCGGGAGATCTTCTTTCAGAACCTGCTGGTCAGCGTGAAGGCCGCCAAGGAGATCCGGCTGTTCGGGATCGCCGGTCACCTGCGGGAGCTGATGCTGGGCGAGCGCCGTGTCGCCGACGGCGAGCGCCGCCGCATGGACCGGCGGGAGCTGGCCGTGCAGGGCTGCACGGCGCTCGCGAGCGCGCTGCTGGCCGGGGCCGGGCTGCTGTGGGTGCTGCTCGGCGCGCTGGACGGCGACCGCTCGATCGGCGACATCGCCCTGTTCGTCGCTGGTGTCGCGGGGGTGCAGGGGGCTGTCACGGGCCTGGTGACCGAGATCGCCCAGGCGCACGAACAGCTCCGGCTGTTCGCGCACTTCCGCGCCGTGCTCACCGACGGCTCCGACCTGCCGCTCCCCGCCCGGCCCCGGCCCGTACGCCCGCTCCGCCAGGGCATCGAGCTGCGGGATGTGTGGTTCCGTTACTCCCCCGGCCAGGAGTGGGCGCTGCGCGGGGTCAGCCTCTCCGTCCCGTACGGGTCGACGGTCGGCCTGGTGGGCACGAACGGCGCCGGCAAGAGCACGCTGGTGAAACTGCTGTGCCGCATGTACGACCCGGAACGCGGCGCGATCCTCTGGGACGGGATCGACCTGCGCGACCTGGCCCCGGACGACCTCCGGGCCCGCGTCGGAGCCGTGTTCCAGGACTTCATGGAGTACGACCTGACGGTGGCCGAGAACATCGGCCTGGGCGACCTCGACGCGCTGACCGACCGGTCCAGGCTCGTCGGGGCGGCGCGCCGGGCGGGCGCCCACACCTTCGTGGCGGAGCTGCCTCGCGCGTACGACACCCTGCTGTCGCGGATCTTCCTGGACGGGGACGGCGGCGAGCGGGGTCTGCACCTGTCCGGGGGCCAGTGGCAGCGGCTGGCCCTGGCCCGCGCCCTCCTGCGCGGCGACCGCGATCTGCTCATCCTGGACGAACCCGGTTCCGGGCTGGACGCCGAGGCGGAGCACGAGGTCCACACCCGGCTGCGGGAGCATCGGCGGGGGCGTACCAGTGTGCTGATCTCGCATCGGCTCAGCGCGGTGCGGGAGGCCGACCTGCTCGTCGTCCTGGATCGGGGCCAGGTGGCGGAGCAGGGCACGCACGACACGCTGATGGCCGCCGGCGGAGTGTACGCGCGGCTGTTCACGCTGCAGGCGCGCGGCTACCAGTTCGCGCACGTTGAAAAGCACCTTCGGTAAAGTTTATATTTTCTGTAATCTTCCGAAACTTTCGGGACCGGGGGAAGTTGATGGGGTTGAACTTTCAATTACTGGGGCCCTTCGAAATAGTCGACAACGTGCGGCCGATATCGCTGACCGCGCACAAACCGCGGGCGTTGCTGGCCATGTTGCTGCTCAATTCCGGCAAGCTCGTGCTCTGGCACCGCATGCTGGAGGAGCTGTGGGACGCCGCCCAGCCCGCGTCCGCCATGTCCAACCTGCGGACCTACGCCACCGAGCTGCGCCGGATCGTCTTCGCCGGCGGCGCGCAGCTCGTCTCGGACCCGGACGGCCTCCGCCTGCTGACCGACCGGGACCAGGTGGACGTGGAGATCTTCGGCGATCTCTGCTGGCGGGCCAAGCAGAGCCAGGTGGACGGGGACCTGTGCTCGGCCGAGAGGGCGTACGAGCTGGCGCTGGGCCTGTGGCGGGGACCCGCGCTCACCGGGCTCTGCCGCGGCCCGATCCTCGCGGCGGCCGCCGCCGCGCTGGACGAACGGCGTCTCGGCGTGCTGGAGGACTGGTTCGACGTACGGCTGGACCTGACGACCACCAACCAGTGCAGCGCGTCGGCCCTCACCGAGGACCTGCGCAGGCACCTGGCCGAACACCCGATCCGGGAGCGCCCGCACCGCCAGCTGGTGGTGACCCTGTACCGGCTCGGCGACATCGCGGGCGCCCTGCACGCGTGCTCCGGCGCCCGGGAGGTGCTCCAGCGTTCACTCGGCCTCGACCCGGACGGCCGGATCGACCTGCTCCACACCGCGATTCTCCGGCGCGACACCGACCTGCTCCGCCCGGACGTCCAGAACAGGGTGACCGGTTCGGCGCGCGGAACTGTATGAGGAATGTGCGCCGCCTGTGCACCCGGCTCCTACGCTGGCCGGAAATGAGGTCGTAGTGACGGGGCCACGATGTCCATTGGCGCGGCGGCATATCTGGTGGCGCGATTTCTCATCGGGGCGGTATTCACGGTTTCGGCGCTGAGCAAGGTCCGGGGGCCGGGTGCGTACGCGCGATATGGGGACGCGACCCGGGCGCTCGTTCCTTTCGGCAGACCCGGGATGGTCGCGGCCGTCGCGCTGATCGGAGAGGCGGCGGTCCCCGTGTTGCTGGCGGTGGCTCCGGCCGCCGGGTTCGTGCTGGCGGCGGCGCTGCTCACCGGGTTCACGGTCGCCATCGCGGGCGCTGTCAGGAACCGGCGCGCCGTGCGCTGCGCCTGTTTCGGGCCTTCGGTGACACCGGTCGGCGGGGCGCACCTGGCCAGGAACGTGTTCCTGCTGGCCGCCGCGGCCTGCGGACTCGCGCTCGGGCCGGCCCCCGCGCCCGAGCCGGCGCTGCTCGCGGTGCTGGTGGCCGTGAGCCTCTTCCTGACGCTGCTCGTCCTGCTCACCGACCTGCTGGCCTACCTGTTCGCCGCACCGACGGAAGAGAGCTGACCGCATGCCGATCGTCATCGCCCTGCTCGCCCTCGTGGGCGCCGTGTGCCTGCTCGACCTCGTGCTCACCTTCGGGGTGATCCGCAGGCTCCGCGAGCACTCGGCCGCGCTGGCCGCGCTCTCCACACCGCCCGCCGCCATCGCCGCCCCCGGGGAGCCCGTCGGCGCGTACGCGGTCGTGACGACGGACGGCGAGGCGGCCTCCGACGCGGACCTGACCTTCGAGCCGACGCTCGTGGGGTTCTTCTCGCCCAGCTGCCCGGCCTGCGCCGAGCATCTCCCGCGTTTCGTCGAGGCGGCCAAGAACCACCCGTACGGACGCGACCACGTGCTCGCCGTCGTCGCCGGGGATCCCGGAGAGACGGCCGAGCAGCAGGCCGCGCTGCACCCCGTGGCCCGGGTCGTGGTCGAGAACCGGGGCGAGGGAGTCATGGAGGCCCTGCGCGTACGGGCGTTCCCCGCCTTCGCGCTCGTCGGCACGGAGAAGAAGGTGCTGGCCAGCGGGGGCGCCGTCGCCGACGTGCTGGTGGCGAAGGGCTGAGCGGGAAAGGAAGAACCGTCCGGCGCGGCCCGAAGGCCATCGCGCCGGACGGTTCTCGGGGCTCAGGGGCAGCCCGCGTACCAACGCGCCTGGCAGTTGCCGGAGCAGGTGTTGAAGTAGTAGATGTAGCCGGAGTAGCAGCCGCAGTAGCTCGTCCACCCGCAGGCCTGGGCCTCGGCGCGTGGCGCCACTCGTTCGAGCAGGCGGTCGGCGACCCGGTTGACCAGCGTCCTCATGAAAGCTCCCTTCGCTCATGGACTGATCCGAGCGTAGGAAGCCGACGCATATTCCCAGCACAGCGCGGGCACAGCCCCGATACAGGCGTCTACATGGTCCTGATCACGGTCCCCACCAGACGGCCGGCCGCGACGTAGCCGTAGTGCCGGGAGTCCTGGCTGGCGCGGCGGTTGTCGCCGAGCACCACGAGCGAGTCGCGCGGCACCCGGGCGTCGTCGAGCGACGTACGGACCTCCGCGGGCACCCGCTCTCCGGGCAGCGCGGCCACCCGCTTGATCAGCAGATCGGCGTGCTCCGCCGGGCCGTGGAAGACGGCCACGTCCCCGGTCCGCAGCGCCTCCGGGCGGCAGCGCCGCGTCAGCACCCGCTGGCCGTCGCGGAAGGCCGGCTCCATGCTCGCCCCCCGTACGGTCACCACCAGGAATCTACGGCGCAGCCGGACGACGAACCCCAGAACCGCCACCACGGCCAGCAGGACGGGGATCATGCGCCGGTGTCCTCGATGACGACGCCGTCGCGCAGCCGGATCACCCGGTCGCAGTGGGCGGTGAGGTTCTCGTCGTGGGTGGCCATCAGGAGGGTGAGGCCGTGCTCCTCGACCAGGCGGCCGACCAGCTCCATGACGTCCCTGCCGGTGGCCGAGTCGAGGTTGCCGGTCGGCTCGTCGGCCAGGATGATGCGGGGTTCGCCGATGAGCGCGCGGGCGATGGCGACGCGCTGCTGCTGGCCGCCGGACAGCTGCGACGGCACGGCGTGCGCGCGTTCGGCCAGCCCCACGGCCGCGAGCAGCTGCCGCGCCCGTTCGGCCCGGTCGAAGCCGACCCGCCGGGGCAGCACGGGAGCGATCACGTTGTCCAGGACGGTGAGCGCGGGCAGCAGGTGGAACCGCTGGAAGACGAAGCCCACGCTCCGCCGGTAGACCGACAGCCGCCGGCGGCCGAGCGCGGTCACCTCGTGGTCCCCGACGGTGATCGTGCCGCTGTCGGCGCGTTCCATGCCGCCGATCAGGTGCAGGAGCGTGGACTTGCCGGAACCGGACGCGCCGAGCAGCGCCACCCGCTGACCGGCGGGCACGTGCAGCGTCACCGCGTCGGCCGCGACGATCCCGCTCTCGCCCTCGCCGAACCGCTTGGTGAGCTCCCGGACCGTCACCTCGACCCCGCGCCGCGTCTCCGTGGCCACCGGCTGCGCCTCCATGAGCACCTCTCAATCCTCCGCCAGTACGGCCGCGAGCCGCAGACCACGCATGAGCTGGGCGGGTACGGCCGCGGCGAGCACCGCCAGCCCCGCCCCCGCCGCGGTGACGGGCAGCACGGCCGTCACCATCGCCACGCTCAGGCCGCCCGTGAACGACCACAGGCCGCCGAGCGCCAGCGCCGTCCCGATCGCGGCCCCGGTGAACCCGAGCAGGCCCCCCTCGGTCACGATCAGGCGGCTGAGTTCCAGGTCGGACCAGCCGCAGGCGCGCAGCGCGGCCAGTTCGGCGGCGCGCTCCCGCACGCTCAGGTAGAGCGCGTCGGCGATGGCGAACACGCCGAGCGCCACGGTGGTGAGGGCCGCGGCCAGGTCGACGCCCCGGACCTGGAGGGAGACCGCGTCGCCGAGCAGGGTGCCCTGGGCGGTGCCGTGGAACTGGCGGGTGATCACGATCAGGATGCCCACGGCGGCGACTCCGACCGCGAGGGCCACCACGCCGGCGAGGCTCCGGCCGGGGACGCGGATCACGTTGCCGACGGCCATGCCGTACACGGTGCGGCGGCGGCGGGCGCGGCCGACCTTGAGCACGGCCGGGTGGATCGCGGCCATGGGGTGCGCCCGGCCCGCGCGGAGCGCCGGGACCAGCCCGGCCAGCAGGGTGACTCCGCAGGCGACCGGGACGGCGAGCAGCGCGTGCGGGCCGCTCAGGGTGATGCCGGTGAGGGCGGCCAGCGGGAAGGCCGCCGCGACGCCGAGCGCGCCGGCCGCGAGGCCGATGATCAGCACCTCGCCCAGGACGAGCGTGGACAGCCGCCAGGCCGGCCAGCCCAGGCAGCCGAGCACGGCCAGCTCCCGGCGGCGCACCCGTACCGACGCGGCCACGGTGTTGCTGAGGAAGAGCACGCACACCGCGAGGATCAGCACGGACAGCAGCACGCTCTTGCGGTCGACGGCCTTGATGAGCGCGACCGCGACGCCCTTGGTGGTCCAGTCCTCGCGCAGGTTCAGCTCCGGGCGGCCGAAGGAGCCGGCGGGCAGCCGGACCGTACGCGGGCCCGGGGAGGAGCCGATCGTGATGTCGACGTCCAGCCCGGTCGTGGTGGCGATCCGCTCGGCCACGTCCCTGACGCGCTCCTGGGACAGGTCGTCCAGGCCGGTCACGCCGGCCACCCGTACGCGCACGGCCGAGATCGGTGCCTGGCGGGTCTCGTCGTCGGCGCGGATGAGGTGGGGCAGCGACCGCAGCGTGGTCAGCAGCTGCGGCGGGGTGGCGAGGTACGCGCCGGGGTTGCCGTCGGGCAGCAGCGGCTCGTCGCCGAGGGCCTTGCGGGCGGCGGCGTCCGTTCCGGTGGCGGCCGCGGGCCGGTACGTCTCCAGGGGCACCGACGCGAGTCCCGTCCCACCCGTCAGCCGCGCCGGATCGAAATGCCCCACCACCTCCGGGAACGGGGCTTGGCCGACCCCGCCCGGGCCGAACAGCTCCCGCCGCGTCACCGGCCGCAGCGCCACATCCAGCACCGACAGCGGGCTGGAGTCGTCCACGCGCCACCCGAAATCCTGCCGCCACAGCTGCCCCGCGTCCAGGCTGACCGGCTGCGGGCTGAGCACCTCTCCGGCGAGGTACCGCGGCTGCCCGGAACGCAGGATGCGGTTCAGATCCACCCACGAATCACGCGGACCGCTGATCGGCCGCGCGCTGGTCGTCCGGTACGCCTCCTCGGCCTCGAACCGGACCGTGGTCAGGGTCTCTCCCGGCAGCGCGGCCACCCTTTCGCCCAGGCCCTTTAGAGGCCACTCGGTCAGGCTCGGCGGCCCGTCGAGGCGGACGACGTCGGCGGTGAGCCGCTGGTCGATCTGCGCGCTCGCCGAGACCATGAAGGGCACCCGGACGATGCGGGTTCCGACAGGCGCCGGCGCTTCGAGGGGGTGCAGGTAGCGGCCTGACACGACCGCTTTGTCCAGCCCCACCAGCCGGGCCTCCTGCACCGGGTCGATCGCGGCGAGCAGCAGCGGCATCGCCCACGGGATGCGTACCGTCAGCGTGTCCTGGCGTACCGGGTCGTCCGTGGGCTGGCCGGGCTGGGTGACGTAGCCGCCGTCCAGGAGGGCTTGGAAGATCTGGAGGCGGGACCTGTCCTCGGGGGTGAGGCCGGTCTTGCCCAGTTCGAAGGCGACGGAGGCCGCGCAGATCACCTTGACCTGTCCGCCCGGGAGCACCTCGGCCGGTGGCTTGCCCTCTTCCTGGAACTCGCCGCACTTGTCCGGCTTGGCCTGGATGAGCCGGCCCTGGTGCCGGTAGCCGGCGAACTCGATGTCCATCGACTCGGTGGTGGTGTACTCCGGCCAGAGCACCGGGTTGCGGGTGACGTACACGAGCCGCATGCCGGGATCGGTGATCGTGGACAGTCCCTGGTCGCTCTGCCAGGTCAGCTTGATCTGGAACAGCTGCGCGCGCTCGGCGGGATCCAGCCGCTCGGTCAGGTCGAGTTCCGCGGCCGCGGTGACCGGCGTGTATCCGACCATCGCCACCGGTGCCGCCGCCTCCACCCCGGGCAGCGCGCCGATGCTCCGCCACTGCTCCAGCGTGATCCCGCCGTACTGGCCCGACAGGAAGTTCGGCCGCACCTGCCCCCGCGCCGCCTCCTGCCCGGTACGGCTCCCGCCCGGCCGTACCAGCACGTCGTACGCGCTGCGGTAGTTCTTGTCGACCGTCCCGGTCACCTGCAGCCGCGACGTCTCCACCGCCCCCGTGAGCAGCGTGAACCCCGTGGCGGCGACGAGCACTCCCAGGAGCGTCGTCAGGGTGCGGACTCTCTGCCGCCGCAGCTGACGGATCATTAAGCCGAGCATCATTTCCAACCTAGAGCCCGGACATACAGCCGCCATACAGCGCGTCCAGGCCCGCCCTCAGAAGGGCGGGCCTGGACGTCAGACTTCAGGTCAGACCAGGTCGAACCGGTCCAGGTTCATGACCTTGGTCCAGGCGGCGACGAAGTCGGTGACGAACTTCTGGCCGGCGTCGTCGCTGGCGTAGACCTCGGCGAGGGCGCGCAGCTCGGAGTTGGAGCCGAAGACGAGGTCGGCGCGGGTGCCGGTCCATTTGACCTCGCCCGAGGCGTCGCGGCCCTCGAAGACGTTGGCGTCCTCGGCGGTCGCCTGCCACGTCGTGCCCAGGTCGAGCAGGTTGACGAAGAAGTCGTTCGTCAGCGTGCCGGGGCTGGCGGTGAAGACGCCGAGCGGCGACTGCTGGTAGTTGGCGCCCAGGACGCGCAGGCCGCCGACGAGGACGGTCAGCTCGGGGGCGCTCAGGGTCAGCAGGTTGGCCCGGTCGATCAGCAGGTACTCGGCCGGGAGCCGGGTGTCCTTGCCGAGGTAGTTGCGGAAGCCGTCCACCGCCGGCTCAAGGGCGGCGAAGGACTCCACGTCGGTCTGCTCCTGCGAGGCGTCCACGCGGCCCGGCGTGAAGGGCACCTCGACGGCGACGCCGGCGTCCTCGGCGGCCTTCTCCACGGCCGCGCTGCCGGCCAGGACGACCAGGTCGGCGAGGGAGACCTGCTTGCCGCCGGTCTGGGCGGCGTTGAAGGTCTGCTGGATGCCTTCGAGGGCGCGCAGCACGGTCGCCAGCTGGTCGGGCTCGTTGACCTCCCACGCGCTCTGCGGCTGCAGGCGGATGCGCCCGCCGTTGGCGCCGCCGCGCTTGTCGCTGCCGCGGAAGGACGAGGCCGCCGCCCACGCGGTGGACACCAGCTGCGACACCGGCAGGCCCGAGGCGAGGATCTGCTCCTTGAGCGCGGCGATGTCGGCGGCGTCCACGGACTCGTACGTCGCCGTGGGCAGCGGGTCCTGCCACAGCTGCGTCTCGGCCGGGACCTCCGGGCCGAGGTAGCGCACGACCGGGCCCATGTCGCGGTGGGTCAGCTTGAACCACGCGCGGGCGAAGGCGTCCGCGAGCTCCTCGGGGTTGGCCAGCCAGCGCCGGGTGATCTGCTCGTAGACCGGGTCCACGCGGAGGGCGAGGTCGGTCGTGAGCATGGTCGGGGCGTGGCTCTTGGCCGGGTCGTGCGCGTCGGGCACGGTGCCCGCCCCCGCGCCGTCCTTCGGCTTCCACTGGTGGGCGCCGGCGGGGCTCTTGCTCAGCTCCCACTCGTAGCCGTACAGGATCTCCAGGAATCTGTTGTCCCAGGTGATCGGGGTGTTCGTCCAGGCGCCCTCAAGGCCGCTGGTGATGGCGTCGCCGCCCTTGCCGGTGCCGAAGGAGTTCTGCCAGCCGAGGCCCTGCGCCTCGATCGGGGCGGCCTCGGGGTCGGGGCCGACGTTCTCCGAGGGGCCCGCGCCGTGGGTCTTGCCGAAGGTGTGACCGCCGGCGATCAGGGCGGCCGTCTCCTCGTCGTTCATGGCCATGCGGCGGAAGGTCTCGCGGATGTCCCGGGCCGCGGCCAGCGGGTCGGGGTTGCCGTTCGGGCCTTCCGGGTTGACGTAGATGAGGCCCATCTGGACCGCGGCGAGCGGGTTCTCCAGCTGGCGGTCGCCGCTGTAGCGCTCGTCGCCCAGCCAGGTGGCCTCGGGGCCCCAGTACACGTCCTCGTCGGGCTCCCACACGTCCGCCCGGCCGCCGGCGAAGCCGAAGGTCTTGAAGCCCATGGACTCCAGGGCGACGTTGCCCGCGAGGATCATGAGGTCGGCCCAGGAGAGCTTCTGGCCGTACTTCTTCTTGACCGGCCAGAGCAGGCGGCGGGCCTTGTCCAGGTTGCCGTTGTCGGGCCAGCTGTTGAGGGGGGCGAAACGCTGCTGACCGGCCCCGGCGCCGCCACGGCCGTCACTGATCCGGTACGTGCCCGCGCTGTGCCACGCCATCCGGATGATGAACGGGCCGTAGTGGCCGTAGTCGGCGGGCCACCAGTCCTGGGAGGTCGTCAGCACCTCCGCGATGTCCTGCTTCACGGCGGCCAAGTCGAGGGTCTGGAAAGCCTCGGCGTAGTCGAAGTCGCCGAGGGGGTTGGACACAGCCGGGTTCTTGGCCAGGATCTTCAGGTTGAGCCGGTTCGGCCACCACTGGCTGTTGCCGCCGCCCTGGGTCGGGTGCGCGATGCGCCCGTGCGCGACCGGGCAGCCGCCACCGCCCTCCGGCTTGTCGTCTGTGACGATCGCGTCATGGTTCTCAGACATGGGGATCCTTCCGGACTAATTGTTCAACGGTGCTCGGAGCTGCGAACGGTGGAGCAGTCGGGGCACAGGCCCCAGTAGATGACCTCGGCCTCGTCGATCACGAAGCCGTGGGCATCGGAAGCGGTCAGGCAGGGCGTCTCGCCGACCGCGCAGTCGATGTCGCCGACGACGCCGCAGGAGCGGCACACGACGTGGTGGTGGTTGTCCCCGACGCGTCCCTCGAACCGGGCCGGGCTGCCGGCCGGTTCGATGCGCCGGACGAGTCCGGCCGCGGTGAGGGCCTGGAGGGCCTCGTACACGGCTTGCAGGGAGATGTGGCCTACGCGATCACGCACCCCGGAGGCGATCGCCTCCACGTCCAGGTGGTTGCCCTCCCGGACGGTTTCGAGCAGAGCGACACGGGCGGCCGTCACTCGCAGGCCCGCCCCGCGCAACTCCTCGGCGATGGTCGGAGTACTGGATGCGCTCATGGCCCAAACCTACCGCCATAAACACGAACTATACAAGTTAGCGACTTATTCAACTATGAGCCGTGTCGGGGGATGTTTCCCCAGTTAGCGGGGCATACAGGGGGTCAGTCGTCGCCCCGGGTGGCGTGCGTGATGGCACGTCGGATGGGCTCGTATCCGGTGCAGCGGCAGATATTGGACTCGACCAAGCCGGCGATCTGGTCCGGGTCGGCGTCCAGAGCGCCCGCTGCGATCATGAGGAAGCCGGGGGTGCAGAAGCCGCACTGCAGGGCGTACTCGGCGGAGAAGGCGCGCTGGAGGGGGTGGGGTTCGCCGTCGGGTCCCGCCAGGCCCTCCACGGTCCGTACGGCCTTGGCGTCGCACTGCACCGCCAGCATGAGGCAGGAGCGCACGGCCTTGCCGTCCACCAGGACCGTGCAGGCTCCGCAGACTCCGTGCTCGCAGCCGAGATGCGTCCCCGTCAGCCCGCAGTCCTCGCGCAGCACGTCGGCCAGGACGCGCCTCGGCTCCACGTCCAGCGGGTACGCCTCGTCGTTGACCGTAAGGGTGATCTTCACTGCGGGGCTCCTTCCGCCGCTTGGCGCAACGTCCTGGCGACCAGCACCGCGATGACCTGCCGCCGGTACTCCACATCCGCGTACGGCTCCGCCAGCGGCGCCGCGTCCTGCTCCGCCGCGACCCGGCCCGCGCGTACGAACGAATGCCCGACCTCGGTGCCGTTCAACTCCCGCTCCGCGGCGTACGCCCGTACCGGCCGGTCGGCGCAGTTGGCCAGCCCGATCCGGGCCTCCTCGACCACCCCGTCCCGTACGGCCAGCGCGACCGCCACCCCCACCTGAGCGAAGCTGAAATGCGTACGCCGGTGCTCCAGGAAGCCGACGCCCGTGTGCGCGTCGAGCAGCGGAAGCCGTACCGACAGGAGAAGTTCGCCGGGCCGGCGGGCGGTCGTGAACGGGCCGAGGAACCAGTCGCGGACCGGCACCTCGCGGACGCCCTCGGGACCCCGCAGCCGGATCACGGCGTCCAGCGCCATCGCGATGGCGCACCATTCGGAGGCCGGGTGGGCCCAGGCCAGGCTGCCCACCATGGTGCCGCGGGCGCGGATCGGCGGGTGCGCGATGTTCGGGGCGGCGAGCGCGAGCAGCGTGCCGAGCGGTCCCGGCACGGCCCGCGGCGAGTCGAACACGTCGTGGCGGACCAAGGCGCCGACCTCGGCCGTGCCGTCGTTCACGTCGAGCCGGTCGAGTCCGCCGACCCCGTTGATGTCGACCACCAGGTCGGGGCTCAGACGGTGCAGCCGCATCTCCAGCAGGAGGCTCTGCCCGCCGGCCAGCACCCGGACGTCGCGTCCGCCGTCGGCGAGGACGGCCACGGCCTCCGGCACCGTGCGCGGCGCCGCGTAGTCGAATGCCGCGAGTTTCATCCGGCCTCCCGGAGGTTGGCCGCGCGCCAGACCACGTCGGGGGTGAGCGGCATCTGCAGCACGTCGGCGTCGGTGAGCCTCAGCGCGTCGGCGACGGCGTTGACGATCGCGGCCGGGGTGCCGATGCAGCCCGACTCGCCCGCGCCCTTGGCCCCCAGCGGGGTGTTCGGGGTGGGTGTGTAGGTCTCTTTGAGCGTGATCGGGGGGATTTCGGCGGCGGTGGGCACCAGGTAGTCCAGCAGCCCGTGGGCCAGCCTCGGCAGGCCGTCGTCGTCGAACGGGATGCCCTCGTAGAGGGCCTGGCCGAGGCCCTGGACGGCCGAGCCGAACGCCTGCCCCTTGACGAGCATCGGGTTGAGCACGACGCCGCAGTCGTCCACGGCGACCAGGCGCAGGACGTGCACCGTGCCCAGTTCGGGGTCCACCTCGGCCACGGCGGCGTGGGTGCCGAACGGGAAGCCCATGCCGGATTCGTACCGGTTCTCGGCTTGGAGGGGGCCGGTGGCCTTGACGAGTTCGCCCAGGTCCATGGCGGCCGTCCCGCCCGTTCTGGGGGAAACCGTGCCGTCGGACCACACCACCTCGGCCACCGGGAGTTCCCAGAGTTCGGCCGCGCGGACGCGTGCCTCCTCGATGAGCATGCCGCACGCCTGCCGCAACGCCGCCCCGGCCACCTGCGCCGACCGGCTGGCGAAGGAACCGACGCCGTCGGGCACCTCGTCCGTGTCCCCCTCCACGAGCCGTACGCGCCGCTGGTCCACGCCGAGTTCCCTGGCCACGAACGCCGGGAAGGTGGTCTCGTGGCCCTGGCCGCTGGAGGCCGAGCCGCAGCGGGCGACGATCGTGCCGTCCTCGTGCGCCTCGACAGAGCCGTATTCGTGGAGTACGCCCGCTTCGCCCCCGGAACGTTCGACGTAGCAGGACAGGCCGATGCCCAGTGGCAGGGCCGCCGGGTCGTGGCGGCGGCGGGACTGCTCGGTGCGCCAGCCCGCGTAGTCGAGAGTCTCCAGGGCCAGTTCGAGCGCGGCGGCGTAGTCCCCGCTGTCGTACACCCGCCCGGTCGGCGTCCGGTACGGAAAACTCTCCGGCGCCACGAAATTACGCCGCCGCAGCTCCGCCGGATCGAGCCGCAGACGCCGGGCCAGCGCGTCCATCGTCCGCTCCAGCGCGATCGTCGCCTCCGGCCGGCCGGCCCCCCGGTACGGATACGTCACCATCGTGTTGGTGAGCACCGAACGCACGGTCGCGTGCACCCGAGGCGTCCGGTACACACCCGTCGCCATCCGGGCGGTCTGCAAGGGCATCGCCCCGGCCAGGTGGGGGTAGGCGCCGACATCGGCGTCGATGGCCAGCTCGTACGCGAGGAGGTGCCCGTCGGCGTCGGCGGCGAGGCGGACCCGCTGGTCCTGGCCCCGGCCGCGGGTGGCGGTGAGCATGGACTCCATGCGGTCCTCGATCCACCGCACCGGCCGCCGCAGCTTCAACGCCAGGTAGGCCACCGCCACGTACTCGGGGAAGATCGCGCTCTTGGAGCCGAACGCGCCGCCCGTGTCGGGCACGATGACGCGGACACGGTCGACCGGCCAGCCCAGCACGGCGGCCAGTTCCGCGCGCAGCCGGTGGGGCGCCTGGTGCCCCGACCACACCGTCAGCCGGTCCCCTTCGGGGAGGGCGAGGATGGTCCGGCACTCCATCGGCGTGGGCATCAGCAGCTGCTGGCGGTAGCGGGCCTCCACCACGGCCGCGGCGTCCCGCCACACCGCGTCCTCGATCGGCTCGCCGGTCTCGCCCTCGAAGGCGATGTTGCTCAGGTCGTCGAAGAGGCGTACCGAGTCTTCGGCGGCGGCCGACGGCGTGACCACGGCGGGCAGCGGGTCGATCCGGACGACGACCTCGGCCGCTCCGTCCTCCGCGCGGTAACGGTCCTCCCCGACGACGACGGCGACGGCCTCGCCCGGATACCGCACCCGGTCCTTGACCAGCACCGGCCACTCCCGGCCCGCGACCGCCTCCTCCGTCGCCAGCCTGGCCATCAGCGTGTACGGAGTATCGGGCAGATCCGGCACATCCGCGGCGGACCACGCTCCGGCCACTCCCGCCACCTCGCGGGCGGCGGCGCAGTCCACCTCCCGCAGGACGCCATGGGCGACCTCGCTCCGTACGAAGACGGCGTCCAGACATCCCGGCACCGCCATGTCGGCGACATACCGGCCCCCGCCGGTGAGCAGTCGCTCGTCCTCCCGCCTGGTCCACTGCCGCATGAGATTCCCCCAGGTCAGCTCCCGTCCACAGTATTCGGCGGCCGATTCGATACACAAAAGCGACATCAACCATTGGAGTTGTTTTCGCCCCCAGTTGCCCCGGGAATGGCGGTACCTTTTCGTTCACATAATGGGAACGTGATCGAGAATCCACGCTCGGCGGAACTGGCCGCCTGGCTCGAGGCCCGGGGCATCGGCAACGACGTGCACAGCATCGGCGCCGACGTGGACGAACGTTATTGCCTGGTACGGCACCAGGACCGCTGGCACGTCTACTACAGCGAACGCGGGCAGCGCGGCAACGAACGCGTCTTCACCGACGAAGGGGCAGCCTGCCGGGCCCTGCTGGCCGACCTCCTGGCCGACCACGGCGTCCAGGCCCGGCTGCGTCGATCGTCAAGCTGACTTCCACAGTTTGGTGACCGTCCCGGACAGCGGCCCCGCGGCGCGTCCGTCCGAGCCCGTCCTGACCATGACCGCCTTCTTCGGGAACGCCGTCACGCCGGACCTGATGTGATAGTCCACCTCCGTGGTCAGCAACTGCGGCCGACCGGCCGCGAGGATCAGGGCGAGCGTCGTCCTGACCTGCAGATCCGCGAACGACGCCCCCAGACACCGCCGCTGCCCCACCCCGAACGGCAGGAACGCGTACGGCGAGGTCCGGGCGTCCGTCCACCGGGACGGCAGGAACGCGCCCGGATCCGGGAACGCCACCGGATCGCGGTGTTCGAGCAGCGGTGAGGTGAAGGCCAGCGCCCCGCGCGGGATCGGCGGCGCGCCCTCGATCTCGACGTCCTCCATCACCCGTCGCGGCAGCGAGATCGGCACCGTCGGAATCAGCCGTTGCGACTCCCTGACGACGGCGTCCAGCTGCTCCTCGTCGGAGACCTCCAGGTCAGGCGTGCCGAGAATGGTCAGCAACGCCCACGTCATCGACATCGCGGTGGTCTCGAACCCGGCCGCGAACAGGCCGTGCAGCTCCCCCGCGATCTCCGGGGTGCTCAGCGAGTCGCCGTGCTCGTCGGTGGTGTGGCAGAGAATCGACAACGCGTCCCGGCGCGGCTCCTCGGCGCGTTTCCGCTCGATGATCCCGGCCAGCCGCTCGTAGACGTCGGCCACCTGCCGGGTCCACTTGCCGTACGGGGTCCAGCCGCGTTCCTTCTGGTACAGGAAGACCATCGGGTTCACGGAGTCCTGGAGCAGCCGGTGGACGGCGTGGGCGAGGGCGACGTTCTCCTCGTCCGGTTCGAGTCCGAGCAGGCAGGTGAGCATGTTCGCCCGCGTGATATCGAGGAATTCGGCCGCCATGTCGAACGGCTCACCGTCCGCCGCCGCGAATCTGGTCCTTTTGAACGTGTCGGCGAACACGGCCGCGTAGTGATCCATCGCGCTTTTGTGCACCACCGGCATCAGCAGCTTGCGCGCACGACGATGCCGTTCCCCGTTGAAGGTGATCACGGCGTCGAACATCCGGGACCAGGCCCGCCCTTCCGGAAGTGCGAAGATGCCGTCCTCCATCCGGTGGAAGACGTCGTTGCCGGTGAAGTACCGCCGGACCGCCTCCTCACCCCTGAGCAGGACGATCGATCCGTTTCCCCTGGTCAGCGGGACGACCGGGCCGGGGAATCCCGGGGCTATCCGGTCCAGCGCGTACCACGCGGGATGACGGAGAAAACGAAGATTGTTAATTGTGGGAATTCCGCCGGGACCTGCCGCGTCCATGCGCAACGCGGTGTCGAACATTTTTGCCATACCACACGCATCCGTTCCCTCACGCGGAGCGTATTTCGCCGGCCAACCCCCATCAAGAACGTTCCATGTTGCTTCTCCCTCACATTCCCGGCCCCGCGTTATGAGCAGCCCCTAGCCTGGACCACAGGCGGATGAGGGACGGTCACCCGAATGGCAGGAAACGAATTCCTCGTGGAGGCGTTGCTGGCCTCGCCGGAGCCCGCGATCCGGTGGAAGGTGCGCTCGGGGGTGCTGGGCGAGACCGGGCAGACGGCGTTACGGGAGGAGATCCGCGACTCGGCGGTCGTACGGCGGCTGCTCGCCCCGTTCGACCGGGCGGAACGTCCCGGTGCCTACGCCAAGTGGCAGGGGGCGCACTGGGCACTCGCCGCGCTCGCCGACCTCGGTTACCCGCCGGGCGACGAGGCGTTGCATCCGATGCGTGAGCAGGTTCTCGGCGTTTGGCTGCACGAGGCGTACCAGCAGGATGTGGAGGTCGCCACGAAGGCGGCGGCCTACCGCCGGGCCGGAGTGCCGGTCATGCGGGGCCGCCACCGCGCGCACGCGTCCCAGCAGGGGAACGCGCTCTGGTTCCTCCACACGCTCGGCCTGGCCGACGACCGCTGCGACGACCTCGTCGAACTGCTGCTGCGCTGGCGGTGGCCGGACGGCGGCTGGAACTGCGACCGCGATCCCGCCGCCGACACCTCATCGTTCTGCGAAACGCTGCTGCCGATGCGCGGCCTCTGGGCGTACGGCACCGCGCAGGCCAGACGCGTGGCCCGGGAAGCGGCCGAGGTGTTCCTCACCCGCCGGCTGGCCTTCCGGGCGAGCACCGGCGCGCTCATCCGCGCCGAGTTCACCAAGCTGCACTATCCGCTGTACTGGCACTACGACCTCCTCGGCGGGCTCAGGGCGATGACGGAGCTGGACCTGCTCGGCGACCCGCGCTGCGCCGACGCCCTCGACCTGCTCGAATCGATGCGGCTCCCCGACGGCTGGCCGGCGCACGCCCGGTACTACCGCACGTCGGCCGAGATCGCGCTGCACCACGACTGTGCCGACTGGGGCGGCACGAGCACGCGGCGGGCCAATCCGTGGGTGACCGCAGACGCGCTCACCGTCCTGCGCGCCGCGGGCCGCCTCGACCTGTGAGGACGTGACGCCCCGAAAAATGCGTCGCGGTCGCGGGGGGCGCTCCGTAAGGTGCTTCCCATGTACTGGACCTGTTTCATGAGGATGCGCAGCAGCCGGGCTCTGGCTCGCTAGCTTCGCAGGACGCGAGCCCAGGGCCCGTCGAGATCCCATTCATCTCGAGGACCCGAGAGGGCTTTTGCTGTGGCGCAGAATTTCGCGCACGGAAACTATTCGCATACCCAGAAGAAGGCCAAGAACAGCGGTGGCGGTCGCACGCCCAGGGATCGGGCGCGGCGGGAGCTGTCGCAGAACTTCCTGGTCGATCGGCACGCCGTGGAGCTGATGGTCAAAGCCGCACGGCCGAGGGGGCTCGTGCTCGAGCCCGGTGCCGGGGAGGGAGCGCTGACGATGGCGCTGGCCGAGGCGGGCGCCGACGTCGTGGGATACGAGATCGATCCGCTGCTCGTGGCCAAGCTCAGGGCCAGGAGCAAGTTGAAGATCATCAAGGGTGATTTCACCGGGATACGGCCGCCGGACGAGCCGTTCGCGGTCGTGGGGAACATTCCGTACTCGATCACGTCGAAGATCGTCCAGTGGTGCCTGGCGGCGCCGGAGCTGACCTCCGCCACCCTGCTCACCCAGTTGGAGTACGCCCGCAAGCGCAGCGGCGACTTCGGCAGGTGGAGCCTGGTGACGGTGGAGAGCTGGCCGTGGTTCACGTGGGAGATGCTCGACCACGTCAGCCGGGAGAGTTTCCGGCCGGTTCCCTCCGTCGATTCGGCGATCCTGCGGATCGAGCGACGGCCGGAGCCGCTCGTCGACGACGGCGTGGCGTGGCAGGAACTGGTGGAGCTGGGCTTCTCCGGTGTCGGCGGCTCGTTGTACGCCTCACTCGGCCCTCATTACGGCGGAGTGGACGCGGCCTTCGAGCGGGCGGGCATCGCCCGTGACGCGGTGGTGGCGTTCGTCCACCCCGACCAGTGGGTCACGCTCTACGACTCCCTGCGCCGCTCCGGTTGAGCACGGGCCTGGCCGCCGCCTCAGGGCGGCGGCCAGCCTCCCCGCTGCTCAGCGACCCATGACGGATCGTCCCGGCTTCACGGACAGGGACCACGAAGCGCCGACGATCCGTCCATGACTGGGTTAATCTGCGGCGATGAGCACCGAGCGCCGTCTGGCGACATGGCTGCAGTCCAAAAGCGCCGACGAGCGCCGCGTGCTCCTCGAAAGGACCGGTTTCGTCAGCGAAGAGGGCGTCAACCCACGTGCCCTCGCCCGCCTGCTGCTGCAGTACCACGTGACGCTCACGATGATCGGGGAGTGCACGCTCCCCCAGAGCCAGGCGCTGTCGGCCGTGGCCTGGCTCGCCGCACGCCGGCACGGTGGGCTGACCGGCTATTGGCACACCATGGACCCGTCCACCCGGGCGGTGCCGAGAACCGACGTCATCGACCTGCTCGCGGGTACGGACCAAGGGCTCAGGGCCGACGCCAAGGCCACTCTCGACGATCTGTCCGAGATGGCGCTGGTGCTCCCGCCACACGGCAAGCAGGTGGTCGTGGCTCTCGGGCTGCATGTCGCCCTGGCCGATTCTGCGGGCCTGGGCCGGCCCGCCGCCGAACTGCTCACTGCCCACTTCAACGCGCCCGAAGTCCACCGAATCGCCGCCGAACTGGGCTTTCCCAAGGCGGGGACGCGTGAAGGCGCCCAGCGCAACGTGCTCGACATGCTTTCGGACCCGGATCGGGTGCGCGCTCTGCTCACGGGGGCGCCCGCCTCTGTCCGCGACCACCTGGACACCGTGATCCGGCATGGGTCGCGCGTCCTCTCCCACGTCTACGAGGGCGCCTACGACTACTCGCCCAATCCCAAGATCCGTTTCCGGGAGGGCGGCTCCGGCGACCAGGACACCGACTGGCTGGCCCGGCGCGGCCTGCTGCTGCCGTCCGGGGCGGAGGATGTGGCCGAGGTGCCGATCGAGGTCGCGACAGCCGTCCTCGGCGAGCCGCGCATGCCGTTCACCCCCCGCCCGCCACAGCCGCCCGCCGATCTCCCTCCCGCCCCGCAGGCTGACGGCTCCGCCCAAGCCGCCATCACCGCCGCGATCTCCCAGATCGAGCGGTTGCTCGCGGTGTGCGCCGAACAGCCGCTCGCGCTACGCAAGTCCGGAGGCATCGCCGTACGCGATACGAGGCGCGCCGCGAAGGCCGCCGGAACATCCGAGGAGACCGCCAGATTCTGGCTCGACCTCGCCGCTCAGGCCCAGTTGCTGGCTCCGCACGCGGAACCGGTCGAACGGCCCAAGGGATACCGGGGCAGGCTGCCCGACCCGGTGGTCACCCTGCTGCCGACCGGCGCGTACGACACCTGGCTGGGCCGCGCGCCGGCGGAGCGGCTGGTCCCGTTCATCACCACCTGGGCGGGCGTCCTCCCGCCCGGCGGCCAATGGCCCGTGGCCCTCACCGCGCCCGATGATCCGTACGCGGTCGGGGCCAGGTATGCCCTGTTCGAGGCACTGGCCGCGCTGCCTCCCGGCAAAGGCGGCGACACGCTGCCCTATCTGCTCGCCTGCGCGACCTGGCACCGCCCTCACCAGGTCGCCGGCCCTCCTGACACAGCGGACCAGCTCACCGCCATCCTCCGAGAGGCCGAACTGCTCGGTACGGTCGCCACGGGCACCCTCACCGACGCCGGCCGTACCGTTCTCGACCTGCTCCGCTCAGGGCAGGCGTGGACGCCGGTGGAGGAGAGGCTGGCCTCCGCGCTGACCGGGATGCTCCCCGCGCCTCAGGCGACCGCCGTCTTCCAGGCCGACCTGACGGCTGTCGTCCGGGGGATCCCCACCGGGGAACTCGCCGCCCTGCTGGACGAGAGCGCCGACCGGGAGTCGGAGGGCCACGCGGTGGTCTGGCGGTTCAGCGCGGCGACGGTTCGCCGGGCTCTCGACGCCGGGCATGATGCCGATGAGCTGCTCACGCGACTGGCCGCCGTGACGACGGCCCCGCTTCCACAGCCCCTCGAATACCTGATCAAGGACGTGGGCCGCACCCACGGGCGAATGCGTGTGGTCCGTTCCGGCTGCTGCGTACGATCCGACGACGAGACCCTCATCGACGAGCTCGCGCGCACGCGGGCGCTGGCCAAACTCGGCCTTCACAAGATCGCACCGACCGTGCTGATCAGCTCCGTCGGTGAACGGGAGACCCTCGCCGGGCTGCGGAGCGCCGGTTACACACCGGTCCTTGAGGACGAGACCGGCGCGGCGGTCATCGAACGGCCCTCCCAGCGCCGGGCGGCGCCTTCGTAACCCTGGGTGAGCGCCGTGACCACCGTTGCGGACGACGGCAAGGAATTACGCTCGGCCGGAGCGAAACTCTCGTAAAAGTTTCAGGCGCCGATGCGGAAACGCCGATGAGGCGACCGGGCGAAGAAGTACAATCCGCCCATGCGTCCCCGCCGACCGCCATACATCCGGTGACCGGTGCCGCTCCGTCGGACGGGCGCAAGCCGCCCGGGCCCTTCGGTAACGCTTCCCAGCAGAGGTTCACCCTGTCCCGGCGCTACGCCGCAGGCACGGGTGGCGCGCGCGGACTGCTGATCACCGTCCTCGGCGACTACGTGCGTCCCGCCAAACGACCCGCGCCCACCTCGGCCCTGGTCGACGCGATGGGACGGCTCGGCGTCGAGGAGACCGCCTGCCGGCAGGCCCTCACCCGGGCCGCCGCGGACGGCTGGATCATCCCGGAACGGTCGGGCCGGTACACCTGGTGGGGGCTCAGCGAGGCTTTCGAGCAGTTCCTCACCATCGGCGCCGAGCGGATCTTCGGTTTCACCGCGACACAGCGGGAGTGGGACGGCCGCTGGCTCGTGGTGCTGGCGCGGGCCGCCGAGACCAACCGGGCGGCACGCCACCTGGTGCGTACGCGCCTGCGGTGGTCGGGGTTCGGCAGCCCCGCCCCCGGCGTCTGGGTCAGCACCCACACCAACCGGGCCAAAGAAGCCGAATTCGTCCTGGACGAGGCCGACATCTTCAAGGACGCCCAGATCTTCGTGGCCGAGCATCTCGCCGGCGGCGACCTGTCCACCATGGTCCGCCAGGCGTGGAAACTCGAAGAGATCGAGCGCGAGTACGAGGAGTTCCTGACCGAGTTCGCGACCGCGCCCTCGGACGACCCGATCGTCCGGCTCACCCAGCTCGTGCACGCGTGGCGGCGGATGGCGTTGATCGACCCTGCCTTGCCGGCGGAGTTGCTGCCCGCGGAGTGGATCGGCGCGCGGGCCGCGCAGCTCTTCCAGCGGCAGCACGCGCAGTGGGAGCCGCCCGGGATGCTCGAATGGGAGCGGATCAGCGCGACGGCGCAGTAGGCCCACCGTGTGTGCTTCGTCGAGATCCATGCCGGTCTTCTGTCAGCGACGGGGGCCCGGGGGGGACCCTGGGTCAGCGTCCGTCGGGGAGGCCGCGGAGCGCGTACGCGAGGAACTGGGTGGCCTCTCCTTCGGAGAAGTTGTCGTCCGAGCCGATCACGAGGACCTGTTCGCCGGTGTGGAGGCGGGGGCCCCAGGCGAGACTTTCCAGGTTCTGGGTCGGTTGCCGCCGTTCGGTGCTCAGGTCCAGGAGCAGCCGCTTCTCGACCGGGCGGTAGAACATCCTGGTCATCAGGCTGTCGCGGGTCAGGATGTTCGTGGCCTCGCGCAGGTCGATCTCGTACAGCTTGACGCGGTAGTTCACGCCCTCGATCCAGGAGCGCTCCAGGGCGAGGTACCGGTGGTCGTCGATGGCGAGGATCTCCGAGACGCCGCTGTCGGTGTGCCCGGAGGGCGGGATGGGGGCGGCGGGGAGGGGGTCGATCGGGTACGCGTACTGGGCGAGAGGCTGGCCTTTGCGGTTCCAGACCATGATGCGGGCCGGTGCGCCGTGCTTGGTCGTGGGCGAGGGGCCGTCCTCGAAGCGAGGACCCTCGACGATCGCGGCGATGCTCCGGGGCGCGAATGTCAGCCCTTCGAACCCGAAATCACGCCGAGGTCCATGGTTCTCGTTGGTCATGCGTAGATTGCGCGGAATCTGCAGCTCGCCACGGTAACGACCGTCAGCGCCGGTCCATCGCACCGACAAATCCGAAACCGGAATATCCGGCCTTCCCTCCTCAGGCCGGTCACCCTCCTGAGCCCACAAAATCTTCCGGCTCACCGGGTCATACCTGATGCTTTCCGGATCAGCCGCGTCAGCCTTCCCATACGCCGGGTACGGACTGCCGTCCGCACGCGACAACGTGGTGACCTTGTCGATGCTGACCCCGGTGAACGCCCCGCTCACACCATTGAAGTCCAACCGCCCGGTGTAGAACCGCGCAGGCTGATACCGCCACCGATCATCAGAGATGAAATACCACGTCCCCGTACGCGGATCCCGATCGATCCCCGACAACCCACCCAGCGTCGTCCCCTTGACCTCCATCCCGTACGGCAGCCGCTGCTCCCCCAGGAAGCGCACGACCCGGACACCCCGGTCATCGGCCGCCGAACCAATCCCGGCACTCACCACATTGAGCCCGGCGGCGGCCACGAACGCCAGCGCAATTCTGCCCATATTCCACGGAATGTGCACGCGATTCTCCGGTCCTTTGAATTATTGGATCGGCTAATCACATCGTGGATTTCGCGCGATGTCCATGCGCCCGGCGACGCCGCGATTTACCACCGACGGCCAGTTAGGAAATTTCCCACTAAAGACATGCACCCTAGTTCCAGGGCTGCCGCTGGAGGATTATTTGGCGAAATCGACCGGACGATACGGGAAAGGGAGAGCCGCGATCGCGGCGGCGAGAAGCGGCAGCCCGAAGACCAGCACGGTGATCGGCAGCCATGGGGTGTCGAAGGGCACCCGATCGCTCGCACTCCAACCGCTCGAAACAGTCGTCGGCCACACCAGCAGCCCGCCGACCAGCGGCCGAGAAGCCCCAGCACGCCCGGCGCGAGCGGACCCAGACCACAAAGCAGTACCGCGCCGGCCAGCATGGCGGCCTGGGCGGTCATTATCGACCCGAAGTCGTCGTACTGACCTTCTTCATTGGACGACCAAGCAATAGATGCCATCACCAGGATGGCGCCCAACGACACAATCGTCCCCCAAGCCAGATGCGTCCCCCGCATCCGCCCCCGGCGACTCGCAGGCGCCGACCGCGCGGCGAACTCCACCCCGCCGACTGCGAGCGCGACGTGGCTGCCAATCACCACAAAGGCAACCACAACCATCGCAATCACGCTCGAATGCTATGCGGCCTAAGACGATCCCATCCGGAAATATCCACATGCTCCAAGCTCGCCACCCCGCTGGCGCCGGTGCGGCGAGGAGCTTCGCCTGCGTTAACGGCGCCGGATAACGGCGAGAACCCGGCGGATGGTGAGCCGTTAGGCGGCGTAGGGGTCTGCGCCGGATTTTATGCGGGTGGCCATGGATTTGAGGGCGTCCAGGGCGGTCAGGTAGGTCATGGGGCCGAAGGAGATGCGGGCGACGCCGAGGGAGGCGAGTCTGGCCAGGTTCATGCCGGGGAGGAAGGTGACGTTTACCGGGCCGGGGATGGCTTTGACGAGGTCGGCGATCACTTCTTCGGAGGGGGCCAGGATGGGGAAGACGCAGTCGGCGCCGGCTTCGAGGTAGCGGCGGCCGCGTTCGGCGACCTCCTCGACCGTGGTGGAGCCGGTCAGGAAGAGGTCGACGCGGGCGTTGATCACGAGGTCTTCGCTCGCGTCGCGGAGTGCGGCGATACGGGCGGCCTGGGTGTCCACGTCGACCAGCCGGCCGGTCGTGTGGTCGGTCTCCTCGTAGTTGAATCCGGCCGCGCCCATGCCGGTGAGCCAGCGTACGAGTTCCTGGGGCGGCAGGCCGTATCCGGCTTCCGCGTCCACGGTCACGGGGATGTCCACCGAGCGGACGATCCTGGTGGCCATGTCGAGCATCTCGTCCACGGGTGCACCCTCGTGGTCGCTGTGCCCGAGCATGGCGGAGATCGACGCGCTGGCCGTGGCCAGGGCCGGGTAACCCGCTTCGGCCACGATGGCGGCGCTGGCGACGTCCCACACGTTGGGCAGGACCAGCGGGTCGCCCGGCTTGTGGAGGTCGCGGAGCGTGGTGGTGTGCGCTTTCGACATGATCTCGTCCTCACGTTGGAAACCGTCACAAGTCATGACGAGATAGCACCCCCGTTTCGTGACAACCCAGCGATGTGAGCCACAACACACCCCGCGGGGTGATGCCGCAGAGAGTCGGCGAGCGTGCTTGGGGACCCGGCAGAGACGAGCGAGGACGCCGGGTCCTCGCCGTTATCCGGCGCCGTTAGCGCAGGTGACGCTCCTCGCCGCACCGGCGCCATCCACCCGCCACCGCCACATCACCCACCACCCCACAAGACCCCTATAGCCCATTTACGACAAATGCTTATTCGTGGGGATTTGTGCTGATAGATCCTGGTTTGATTTGAAAAGTGAGTGCGGTTGAAGTTGGGGAATTGTTCGCGTTTCATGCTCGTCTATTCAGGGGTATTCCTAGCCGTGTATCGCCACTCCGGCATAACAACCCTTAAATGTTCTGATCTATAGTATTGGGGCGATCTTGAGAAAGTCGGCGATCGTCCCTGGCACGGGTTGGGACAGACGGACGTCGCAGGTCAGCCACGCCCGGCCACGGCGGAAGCCCCAGGCTGCGCACCTGCTCGGCCCGGCCTTCGTGGCGGCCATCGCGTACGTGGACCCCGGCAACATAGCCACCAACCTGACCGCGGGCGCGACCCTCGGCTACCAGCTGGTCTGGGTGGTCGTCGCCGCGAGCCTGGTGGCGATTCTCGTCCAGTTCCAGGCCGCCAAACTCGGCATGGCCACCGGCATGAGCCTCGCCCAGCTGTGCCGGCGGCGGTTCAGCCGGTGGGGCACCCTCATGCTCTGGCTCCAGGCCGAGATCGTCATCCTCGCCACCGACCTCGCGGAGTTCGTGGGCGCGGCCATCGGCATGCGCCTGCTGTTCGGCATGCCGGTCGCCGTCTCCGCCGTGGTGACGGCGATCGTGTCCCTGCTCCTGCTGGAACTGCGCCGCAGAGGCCGTACCCGGCCGTTCGAGCTGATGAGCGCCGCGGCCCTGCTGCTCGTGGGCGCGGGCATCGGTTACGACCTCCTCTTCGTGGGCCACCAGTCCGCGAGCGGTCTGGCCGCCGGTCTCATCCCCGATCTGGGCGGATCGACCGCGCTGCTGCTGGCGATGGGCATCGTCGGCGCCACGGTCATGCCGCACGCGGTCTACCTGCACTCGGCGCTCGTGCAGGGGCGCGGCGTCTCCACCGAGGACGCCTGGCGGCGGCCGGCGTTCGTCCGCCGGGTCCTGCGCCTGGACTGCTCGCTCGCCCTGGGCATCGCCACGGTGATCAACGTCTCGATGATCGCCCTCGGTGCCGGGCTGGGCGCGGCCACGGACGGCACCTGGACCGGGGACCTGCCGGCGGCGCACGCGGAGCTGGCCGCCCGCGTCGGCGGGGCCGCCGCCCTCGCGTTCGCCGTCGCGCTGCTCTGCTCGGGCGTCTCTTCGGCCGGCATCGGCACGCTGGCCGGCGACGTCGTGATGCGGGGCTTCCTGGGCCGGCGGGTGCCCGTGCACGTGCGCCGGCTCGTCACGATGGCCCCCGCGGTCCTGGCTCTGCTCTCCGGGGCCTCGCTGACCGGCCTGCTGGTGCTCAGCCAGGTGACGATCTCCCTCGGCGTACCGGTGGTGCTGTTCCTGCTCGTCTACTTCTGCCGCGACCGCGCGCTGCTGGGCCCGCTGGTGAACGCCCGGCTCACGACCTGGACCGCGGCCGCCGCCGGCGCCGTGGTCGCCCTGCTGGCCTGCTCGCTCCCGTTCACCCTGCTCTTCTGACCGATTCCACGAGGAGACCTCCCGATGCGCACTCCGGAAGACCTGGAACCCCGCACCGCCGTACGCCGGGCGGATCGGGGGATCTGCGTGCCGATCTCGGTGTCGAGGACGCGTTTCAAGCTGCTCGTGTTCGCGCTGCTGGCCGTGGTGTCGTCCCTCTCGGATTCGCCGGAATGGCTCACTCTGGCCCTCATCCTCACCTGTGCCGCCATCCCGCTCGCCCTGGGGGCACTGGGCGGCGCGGAAGCCGTCCGCGCCCTCTTCCTGCTGCCGCCGCGGCCTGTTCCACCTGACACGATCCGGAAGGACGATCTCATATGAAGAAAGAGTCGAAGCAGCAGCGGATCCCGCAGCCGCAACGCAACGGCCACGGCGGGACCGACACCGGTCCCCGGAACATCGAGCTGGACCTGCAGAACCCGGACATGCTGACGCCGCCGGAGACCGACAGCGGCACCGTGCCCAACATGAAGTTCTCCTTCTCGATGGCGCACACCCGGCTGGAGAAGGGCGGCTGGACCCGCGAGGTGACCGCGCGGGAGCTGCCGATCGCCACCACGCTGGCCGGGGTGGACATGAAGCTCAACCCGGGCGCCTACCGCGAGCTGCACTGGCACAAGGAGGCCGAATGGGCGTACGTGCTGGAGGGCGGCTGCCGGATCGGCGCGGTCGACCAGGAGGGCCGCAACTTCCTGGACGACGTGCGCAAGGGTGACCTGTGGTTCTTCCCGAAGGGCATCCCGCACTACATCCAGGCGCTGGAGGAGGGGGTGGAGTTCCTGCTGGTGTTCGACGACGGCAACTTCTCGGAGAACTCGACCTTCATGATGAGCGACTTCTTCGCGCACACGCCGAAGAGCGTGTTGGCGAAGAACTTCGGCTGGACGCCGGACCAGATGGCCAACATGCCGGAGCGGGAGAAGTACATCTTCCAGGGCGACGTGCCGCCCCGGCTCGACTCCGACCAGGTCGTCAGCCCGACCGGCGACGTGCCGGACTGGTTCTCGCACCGCATGCTCGCCCAGGCTCCGCAGCGTTTCCCCGGCGGGACCGTACGGATCGTGGACTCGACCACGTTCAAGGCGTCCACCACCATCTGCGCCGCGCTGGTGGAGCTCGAACCGGGCGGCATGCGGGAGCTGCACTGGCACCCGACCAACGACGAGTGGCAGTACTACATCTCCGGTTTCGGGCGGATGGGGGTGTTCGCCAGCTCGGGGCTGGCGCGGACGTTCGACTTCCGGGCGGGCGACGTGGGGTACGTGCCGTTCGCGTACGGGCACTATGTCGAGAACCTGGGGAACGAGCCGCTGGTCTTCCTGGAGATGTTCCGCCACCCGCGGTTCGAGGACATCTCGGCGACCCAGTGGATGGCCAACCTGCCGCCCCAGGTCAGCGCGGACACGATCAACATGCCCCGGGAGATGATCGAGGCCCTGCCCAAGGACAAGCGGCCGGTCGTCACGCAGAACCGGTGACCTCCGGCGAGCCCGGGCCGCATTGACGGTCCGGGCTCGTACGGCTCAGGTCAGGAGTCCCGTGGCGTACATGAGGAGCATTCCGGTGAGGATGCCGGTGATGCTGAGGGGATGGAGCAGCCGTCCCGAGCCGTCCCGCATGGACGGCGCGATCTGGAGGATGACCTGCGCGATCGCGCCGACGCCGAGGCCCAGCAGGAGCGCGGCGAGCGCGGGCTGGGTGGTGGCCGCGCCGAGCCAGGCGCCGAGGATGGCGGGACCGCCGGCGACCAGCCCCAGCAGGGACAGGCGGAGGGCGGAGACGCGTTCCTCGCTGACCGGGGCGACGATGGCCAGGCCCTCGGTGGTGTTGTGGATGGCGAAGCCGACGACGAGCGTCGCGCCGAGGGCGAGCGCGCCGACGGCGTAGGCGGAACCGATGGCCAGCCCCTCACCGAGGTTGTGCAGGCCGATGCCGACGGCCACCAGCAGCGCCAGCCGATGTCCGCCCTGCTGTCCCGGCCTGCCGGTCATCCACGCCTGCACCCCGGACAGCACGAGGTATGCGGCGATCGCCCCGATCCCCACCAGTCCGGCCCCGCCGAGCGCGCCCGCGCCCTCGTTGGCGACCTCCATGCCTTCGAGCGCCGCGTCGATCGCCAGCCAGGCGAGCAGCCCGATGGTCAGCGCCATCAGGGTTCTGATCCAGCCCGGCGGAACCCGCCGCAGCCAGGGCAACCAGAGCATGCCGATGGCCACCGGGATCACCCCGACGTACGTCCCGAGAAGCGCCATCAGGCCGATGAACCCGGACGGATCGGGAGTCAGCACGGCCACAGGGATCTCGTGGCCGACCACTCCCCCGGTCGAGGTGAGCAGCGCCACCTCGTACGCCTCGCCGTCCACCCACGGGTAGGTGATGCGCACGCTGGTCGAGCCGAGACGGCCGATCACCGGTTCGCCGATCCGGAAGTCGGCGAAGGCGTCGTTGACCGCGACCTGCGCGAGCGTGACCGGGTCGGGGCCCGCGTTGCGCACGACCAGTTCGATGGAGCCCGCCGCGAGCGTCGTCCGCTCCACCACGAGCTCCTCGGCCGGAGGCCCGTTGCGCTCGGTCAGTCCCGGCCCGTCCAGTACGGCGAAGCCCAGCGCGGCCAGGGCGACGATGGCCAGCGGCAGGAGGCCGAGCAGCCAGGTCTTCAGGCGGGAACCGCCGCGCCCGCTCGTGTGCCGGGTCATGTGACCGGCTCTTTCCGCGGCCCGGCTTCGAAGAAGCCCATCCAGCCGAGTTCGGCGAACTCCGACTGGTGGGCGTGGAACATGAAGCGGCCCTCGCGGGGGAACGTGATTTCGAGGATTCCGCGCTGGCCCTGGCAGAGCATGACGGTGTCGGTGTGCTCCACCGGCTTCTTGGAGGTGCCGGTCGGATACCAGTCGAAGAAGTTGCCGTGGACGTGGAAGGAGTTGACCAGGTCGTACTCCAGGACGTTGACGAGGTAGATGCGGACCGGCTCGCCCACGGTGACCTTGACGGGTTCGCTCATGTAGACGAACGGGATGGTGTTGACCGCGTAGAGCTCGTTGGCGCGGTCGAAGTTGGTGTCGAAGCCGTTCATGACCATCACGAGTTCGTCGGCCTCGGGGCGGGCCTCCTTCGGGTCGATGAGGAAGACGCCGTACAAGCCTTTGGCGATGTGGTGGGCCAACGGGGTGACGTGGCAGTGATAGAGGTGCAGGCCGTACGGCTCGGCGTCGAATTCGTAGACGGTCTGCTCGCCCGGCTGGACCAGCCCGAGGCCGACGCCCGCGGTGCCGTCGACCGCCGCCGCGTGGAGGCCGTGAAAATGAATGGTGTGGGCGTGGGCCGAATGGTTGACCAGGGTTATGCGCAGGCGTTCTCCCTCGGTCGCGCGCAGCGTGGGTCCCGGCACCCGGCCGTTGTACGCCCAGGCGGGGAAAGTCACGCCAGGAGCCACTTCGATTTCTTTTTCCTGGGCCACCAGAGTCCATTCCCGGAGTATTCTTCCGTCGGAAAGACGCGACGTCTTTCCCTGGTCGAAATCCCGGATGAGTGTGGCCGGATGAAAGCCGTTCCTGCTGTTGTCCACATGGGTTCCGGACCGGAAGCCCGCGTGTGCGGAGCCCGCGGTGTGGGCCGGTCCGTGCTGGTGATCGACTGGATCGGAGGCTGCGAGCGCCGGTCTCCCGGTCAGGTGCGCGGCGACGGCACCTACAGAGGGAACCAGTGCGACAATTGCGCTACGTCGAGAGATGTCTGACACACGAAACACGGTAAGTGGCCATAGCCGCTATTTCAATGCACAAATTAGGCTCCAACTTGCCCGCTTTTATCAGCATAAATCGACATTTGTTTGGATGGATCGTCGACCTCATCCAGATATTCGGATTTTTCGTCCTTTGGGTTTCACGTGATCCACGGCGGCGCGTCGATCAAGGGAGCAGCCCGCTGGTTGCCGTCACGTGGCCGATGGCGTCCCTGACCTGGGCCGAGAGAGCCAGGGTGGAGATGCCCTCGGTGGAAGTGACGGTGAAGGTCTGGGTGCCGAACATGGGGGCGACCAGCCGGTAGGTGAACTCGCGGCCGGTGAAGAGTTCTCCGGCGCGGCGGAACAGCTCGCCCATCATCAGGGCCTGGAGCGGACCGTGGACCACCAGGCCGGGGTAACCCTCCTGGGCGGCGTAGGCGGCGTCGTAGTGGATGCGGTGGGCGTTGTAGGTCAACGCCGAGAAGCGGAACAGCAGGACCGGGTCGACGTGGAGGGCGAGCCCGGCGGCTCCGGGCGGGACGGAGTCGGTGGAGGGGACGGGGGCGACGGAGGTGGTACTGGGGACCGCCGTGGTGCCTGGGATGGCGAGGGCCGGTGGGGGCAGGGCGGTGCCGGGTTGGCGGTAGACGATGTCCTGTTCGTCGGCGATGGCGAGGCGGCCGTCCTGTTCGATCTCGCTGCGTACGGTCACGAAGGTCAGGGGGCCCGACTTCCCGAGTTTCTCGGTGGTGTGGAGGACGCGGGTGGTCCGGGTGGCGTACTCGCCGAAGCGCAGGAGCGCGTGGGTGGTCACGCGGCCGCCGGCGAACATGCGGAGGCGGCCGGGGCCGGGTGGGGCGGGGATGCCGTGCGCCGGGTGGCCGTCCGGGCCGAGGTCGTGCTGTTTGCGGCGGTCCAGGAGGTAGATCCAGTGCCAGAGCGGCGGCAGTCGCCCGCCCGGGGGCAGATCGATGTCCAGCAGCCCGGCGAGCCCTTCCGCGGGCTCCGGGACGATCATTTCGGTACGGGTGACGGTCTCGGTCATGTCCGGTCCTAGGGGGCGACCGTGCCGCGGCCGATCAGCTGCCGCACGATGACGTTGCGCTGGATCTCGTTGGTGCCCTCGCCGACGATCATGAGGGGCGCGTCCCGGAAGTAGCGTTCCACGTCGAACTCGGTGGAGTAGCCGTAGCCGCCGTGGATGCGGATGGCGTTGAGGGTGATCTGCATGGCGGTCTCGGAGGCGAAGAGTTTGGCCATGCCGGCCTCCATGTCGGCGCGTTCGCCGGCGTCGTAGCGGCGGGAGGCGTACAGGACGAGCTGGCGGGCGGCGGTGAGCTGGGTGGCCATGTCGGCGAGGTAGTTGCCGATGGACTGGTGTTTCCAGATGGGCTGGCCGAAGCTCTCCCGTTCCTGGGCGTACCGCAGGGCGTCCTCGAGGGCGGCCCGGCCGACGCCGACAGCCCGGGAGGCGACCTGGATGCGGCCGATCTCCAGGCCGCGCATCATCTGGGCGAAGCCGCGCCCTTCCCGGCCGCCCAGGAGGGCGGTGTGCGGGACGTGGCAGTCGTCGAAGGCGATCTCGCAGCTCTCCACGCCCTTGTAGCCGAGTTTCGGCAGGTCGCGGGAGAGGATGAAGCCGGGGCCCTGCTCGACCAGCAGGATGCTGATGCCCTGGTGGGCGGGGGTGGCGGCGGGGTCGGTCTTGCAGAGCAGGGCGACCAGGCCGGACCTGCGGGCGTTGGTGATCCAGGTCTTGGAGCCGTTGATGACGTACCCGTCGGCGGTGCGGGCCGCGTGGGTGCGCATCGCCTGGAGGTCGGAGCCGCCGCCGGGTTCGGTGAGGGCCATCGTGGCGCGCAGTTCGCCGGTGGCCATGCGCGGCAGGTAGCGGTCCTTCTGCTCGTCGGTGCCGTAGTCGAGGAGGAGTTTGGCGACCACCGTGTGGCCGCCCATGGCGCCGGCCAGGCTCATCCAGCCGCGGGACAGCTCCTCGGTTATCAGGGCGTAGCAGGGCGTGCTGACCCGGGCCTCGCCCCAGGGTTCGGGGATGGCCAGGCCGTACACGCCGAGGTGTTTCATCTGGTCGATGAGGCGCTCGGGGTAGGTGTCGTTGTGGTCAAGGTCCCGGGCGACGGGTTTCACGTCGCGGTCCACGAACGCGCGGACCGCCTCGACGATGGCCTGCTCCTCCTCGGTCAATCCCTGGACGGTCAGTCCCTCCACGCGTGTTCCTCTCCGGTGTGGTCGGTACGCAGGTGCTCGCGCAGCAGCCGGCCCGCGGACGGCCAGCCGATGGACTCGGCGTCGAGCGAGGTCCCCGCGAGGCAGTCGGCGGCCTTGCGGAGCAGTTCGTCCCGGGTGGGCGGGCGCTGCGGCGAGCCGGGCGGGAACTCGGACCGGACCCGCAGCACGTCGTCGCCGGTGTGGACCTCGGCGTCGAACTCCCCGGCGAGCAGGTGGTCGCCGCCCGGGGCCAGCTCGGATTCGACCAGTTCCATCAAGCGGCGCGCTTCCGGCCGCCGCACGGCTTCGTCGGTGAAGGCGGCGATGCCCTGGTGGTCGTCGAGCAGGGCGGTGGCGGCGGCGTACTCCAGGCTGAACTTGCCCTGGAGGCCGGTGTCCGGGCGGTGGTGGGTGAGCGGGGTGACGGTGCCGGCGGGTGTGCGGATGACGATGCGGCTGACCTGGGCGGGGTCGATGTCGAGTTCCGCCAGGGCGCTGATCGGGCGCTGGAGCGCGTAGCAGCAGGGGTAGATCTTGACGGCCAGGCCGCCGGGGACGGCGGGGCCGGACAGGTCCAGGGCTTTGGGGTCGCCGCCGACCAGGTCCAGCCACTGGTCGAGCGCGGCGGGGTCGGCTCCCGCGCCCGCGGCGGCCAGGCGGGCCGCCCGTACGCCCGCCTCGGCGGCGAAGCCGACCTGCAACGACTTGGCGTCCGTGCCGAACGCGCGCTGGACCCCGCCCGCCGCGGGCACGGCGAGGGCCATGGCTGTCGCCAGCCGGTCGGCGTCCAGTCCGAGGGCGACTCCCGCGCCGACCGCGGCGGCGGGGGCTCCGGCGGTGGTGGTGGCGTGCCAGCCGCGGCTGTAGTGCGGCCAGCCGAGCGCGGCGCCCAGCCGGGCCATCACCCCGGCGGCGGCGAGGTACGCGTGCGCTCCGCCGCCGGCCGCCAGCACGGCCGGCACGCAGACGGCGCTGATGTGGGTGGTGGACTCCATGTGCAGGTCGTCGAAGTCGAGCACGTGCGCCGCCACCGCCCACCTCACCGTTTCCGGCAAGGCCGCGGCGTGGCGGACCACCGGCTCGTCGCGCCCGGCGACGGCCACCGCGACCGTGTCCAGCAGGGCGCGGTCGGCCAGCTCCCGGTCGGCTTCGGCAGGGTTCAGCCCGGCGGCCCAGGCCGCCAGCTCCTCAGCTATCACAGGCAGAATCTACGCCCGCGAGACCGCCTGCTCGTGATCACCACGTCGGCGACGTGGCCCTCTCCGTCAGGTCGGCCAGCAGGGACTGGGCGCGGTGGTCGGACATGCCCTGCGGGTCGCGCAGGTCGTAGGTGTGTACCCGGACGGAGGCGGTGAAGGTCCAGTCGAGTTGCCACAGGGGAAGCACGCCCGCGTACCAGGAGGCGGGGTAGAGCGAGGGGTTCGCGTCGTTGGCGTCGGAGAGGCGGTCGAACAGCCAGGCCATCTCGCCCATGGCGCTGGTGCTGTTGAAGTCGCCCGAGACGAGGACGGCGTTGCGGTTGGCTTCGACGTCCTGCCGCAGGCTCCCGAACTGCACGTCGCGGCGGGCGCTCCGGCTGCGCAGCTCCGTGTAGAAGCGTTCGCCGAAGGGGTTCTCGTTCAGCACGTACTGGGCGGGGATGTGCACGTTGTAGACGGACAGCACCGACGCGCCCACCCGCAGGTCCGTACGGAGGATCTTGACCAGGTCGAAGGCCTCCTGCCACGAAGGCCGGGCCGGTGCCGGGCCGACCCTCGGCGTGGCCACGATGGGGAAACGCGACAGGGTGAGCAGTTCGCCTTCTGCGGCGAGGTGGTAGCCGGGGAACTCGCGCCGGAGCCGGTCCAGCTCATCGACCTCCTTGGGCTGGTCATCAACCCAGTTCAGGTACTCCTGGAGCACGTACACGTCGGCCTCCTGGTCTTTGAGGAACCGGTAGAACCGCTCGGGGTCGTCGTCCTGGTGCCAGTACTCGGTGTTCCACGAGAACACCCGCAGGTCCCCGGTCGTCCCGCCGTCGTGGGTCAGCGCGCTCAGGTTGAGGCCGCCGTGCCCGGCTCCGAGGAGCAGCGACCCGGCCGCCAGGAGCGCGCACGGCACGCGGAGCCGGCCGATCACGGGCACCAGCCCCAGCAGGACCAGCGGCACGACGAGGTAGATCAGGGGCGGCGCCATGTCGGGCACCAGCCACAGCCAGAAGCGGCCGGTCAGCAGCCGGTGCAGCACCACGAACAGCAGCCACACCGCCGCCGCGACCAGGACCGATCGGCTGGGCCACCGGCGCACCCGGGAAACCCTGAAGAGCTCGACGGCCGGGCGCTGGTCTTCGACGGTCTCCACCGGGTCAGCTCCTCAGGGGTTCGGGGGCGGGCACCTCGTAGAGGTCGCGGAAGCGGGGCGAGGCCAGCCACTGCACGGCTCCGGCGGCGACGCCGCCGATGATGACGAGGCTGACCACGAAGTGCACGACCACGAAGTACGCCCCGAAGAGCGGGCACTTCCTGGAGAACACGAACCGGAACATCCCGAAGTCACCGGCCACCCAGGCGGCCAACAGCAGCGCGGGCACGAGCGCCCCCAGCGGTCCCAGCAGGAAGGGCGCCGGCAGGGTGGCGACCGTGAGCAGCGCGGCCAGCGAACCCCAGGCGCGGGAGGCCGTCTCGTATCCCTGCGCGAACTCGCGTTTGCGCGCGTATAGCGGGACCCGCAGCCGGCCGCGGTGGAACAGTTTGCGCAGCAGGGTGGGCAGCTCACGGTCGTGGCCCATCAACCCGTGGATGGCCGAGGTGATGCGCACGCGGTAGCGCCTGCTGAGCCGCTGCCCGTAGTCGACCTCCTCGGTGTAGCGCAGCGCCGGGTTGAAGGGGCCGGTCTCGCGGAAGACGTCGGCGCGGATCGCGAACATGGCGGACCAGAGGAAGGAGACGTCGCCCTCGGCGGCGACGGACCAGTAGTGGTGCTGGTGGGCGCGGTAGTCCTCGGTCCTGGTGGAGCGGATCAGCGGGTCGGGGTCCTCGATGCCGCAGACCGCGCCCAGCTCCGGGTCGGCCGCCAGCATGGCCACCCCGGTGGCGACCGCGTCGGGCGCGAGGGCGACGTCGGAGTCCACGAAGAACAGGATCTCACCGCTGCCCCACGCCGCCCCCATGTTCCTGGCGACCGCGGGCCCGCTGTTGCCGGGCGTTTTGATCACCGGTACGCCCATGGCCTCCGCGACCCCGGCCGACCCGTCGGTGCTGCAGTCGTCCACGACCACGACCTCCAGCCGCGGGTGGGTCTGCTCCCGGAGGGCGGCCAGGCACATGGGCAGGAAACGCTCGTGGTTGTAGGTCGGGACGATCACGGTGACCAGCGGTGCTTCCATCGGTTGTCACACCTTCCCGTCGGGGGAAATGAGCAGGTCTTGGAGGTGGTGGGTGGACAAGCCCGCCGGGGACCGCAGGTCGTACCGGTGGACGGTCAGGCCGGGGGAGGTGAAGGTCCAGTCCATGCGCCAGAGGCGGAGGCCGCCGAAGGAGAGGGTCGCCGGGTAGAGGGGGCCTTCCGCCGAGGTGAGGCCGTCCATCCGGCGCAGGTGGCCCATTCCCGGCAGAGTGTTGAAATTTCCGGACGTGAGGACGGGATGGGGGTTGGCTTCGACGTCGGCCGCGAGCGCGTCGAACTGCCGTTGGCGCGCGTCGTCCATCGTCTGGATGGCCTGGTAGAAGCGCGGCGAGAGCGGGCTCTCGGTCAGGTAGAGCATGTCGAACAGGTGCACGTTGTAGACCGACACCACACGTTCGCCCATCCGGAGGTCGGTCCGCAGGGCGGCGTGCCGCCACCGGGGCGCGTACGGGTTGGCGACCGGACCCACGGCGGCCTGCGCGACCACCGGGAACCGCGAGATCGTGAGAAGCCCTTCCAACTCCGCGATGTGCCGGCCGGGAAACTCCTGGCGCAGCAGCTCCGCGTCGTCGATCGGCGTCGGCGCGCCGGGCCCGCAGCCCGAGTGCTCCTGGAGCAGGTACACGTCGGCCGCGAAGCCCTTCAGGTAGCGGAAGAACCGGTCCGCGTCGTCGGTGGTGTTCCAGCAGTACGCGTCCCACGACACGACATGCACCGCACCCGCGGGCACCGCTTCCCCGCCCCATGCGACGCCGATCCCGGCCTGGTTCACGCCGAGAACCAACGCCGCCGCGGCGAACCCGGCCGTCCAAGCGCGGACGACACCCTTGACGGCCAGAGCCGAGACCAGCAGCACGACCGGCACGGCCGCGAACAGCAGGGGCGGTACGACCAGGTCGGGCACCACCCACAGCCAGGTACGCCCGCTGAGCGCCCGCCGCAGCACGATGAGCGCCAGCGCCGCCACCGCCAGGCTGAGCAGCGCCCGATCGCGCCGCCCCGGCACCCGGCGCCGCAGCGCCACCATCGGGACGGCCGCGAGCAGCAGCAGCGGCGTCCCGAAGAAGAGCAGCAGCGGCGCCCCGCCGCCCCACCACCAGAACCGCCCGGTCAGCCAGTTGACCAGCGTGACGACCAGCCAGAGCGCCAAGGCCGTGAGGGCGGCCCGGCGCAGCATGACCGCCAGCCTGCGGCGGGGCTCGGCGCGTGCCAGTCCGGAGGTCATGCCGTACGGGCGCCGAGGCGGAACCAGAACGACGCGGGGAAGTACGTCTGGGCGAGGGAGAGGCGCTCCCAGAGCGGCCGTACGAGGGCGCTCAGCTCGGGGTCGCCGTGGATGAACGCGTTGGGCAGTTCGACGTCGTACCGGGTCCGGTCGCCCAGCAGGAAGGCGGCCAGCAGGTACTGCTCGGAGTAGTGCCGCCAGCGCCACTCCGGCGGGTAGTCGCTGGGCAGCATGATGTCGTGCAGGTGCACCAGTACGCCGGGCGGCAGCAGGGGCAGCACCTCGAAGAAGAACACGGTCACGTCCGAGCCCATCAGCACCCGGTGCGAGCCGTCCAGGAAGACGATGTCGCCGGGCTCCAGGTCGGCGAAGATCCCGAGGTCGGCGTGCTCCAGCGGGCTGCGGACGGTCACGTCGCAGAGCGCGTCGATGTGCGCGCGAGGCGCGGGGTCGATCGAGGTGATGTGGGTGCGCAGGCCGTGGTCCTGGATCGCCCGCCGGGCGAACTTGGTGGAGTTGCCCGACCCGATCTCCACGTACCGCCGCGGATCGGTCCTGGCGAGCAGGCCGTAGAGCCCCAGCGCGTCCAGCGGCGGCAGCCACCCGTTGTCCCAGTACGGCGTGGTCCCCGCCGGCCGGTCCCGGACCGGGATCTCGGCCAGGCTGTCGGCCAGGTCGAGGAAGCCAGTGAGGTGGTCGGCGTAGCGGGAGCGGTTGCGCTCCACCAGGGCGAGCAGTTCGGGGTGGTCCGGTTTGCCGTGGCCGTACCGGGGTTCGGGGTGCACGGGGTGGTCGATGAAGATGGGCCGGCGCAGGCCGAAGGCGGACAGGACGACGCCGTGCACCGCCGGGTGGCGTTCCAGCCAGGCGAACGGCCGGTCGGCGAAGGGCAGCGCGGCGAGCGCGCGCAGCAGCGCCCCGGAGACCGGTCCGGCGGGAACCTGCTGGGCCAGGTGTCTGACCTGCCCGCGCGGGTGCGCGGGCCCGTCGAGGTGAGTGGTCAAGAGGAGGCTCCTTCCGGGAGGGGGGAACGGCGCCGGGCGGCCCAGGTCAGCAGCCCGAGGACGGCGGCGGTGGAGAGGACGTCGGCGGCGGTGATCAGCACCCGGCTCAGCGCGACCAGAGTGATCAGGCCGGGCCCGGTCAGCAGGGTGGCGAGAGTGAGGCCGAGCACGACCTCGCGCGGGCCGAGCCCGGAGGGCATGACCAGGCTGAAGATGCCGGCCACGGTGGCCAGCGCGAACCCGCCGACGCCCACCGACAGCGCCCCGGCGGGCGGGGCGCCGAGCGCGACCGCCAGCACCGACACGTGCACGCCGCTGATCAGCCAGCCGAGCGTCATCAGCCCGGTGACCGCGAACAGGGTACGGCGGGGCGGCAGCACGACCGGGGACGACTCCCCCCGGCGCAGCAGCCGCTGGGCCACTCCCAGCAGCCGCCCGAGCAGTCCGGGCGCGGCCAAGGGCACCAGGGCCGCTCCCAAGAGGGGCAGCAGCGCCCACCAGATCGGGTCGGCGGCCACCAGCCAGGGCAGCGCGACCAGCCCGACCCCGAGCCCGGCCACCACCCCCAGCCCCTGGCTGGCCACGAACGCCCCCGCCAGCCGGGCGGACGACTCGCCCAGCGGCCGGGCCATCGCGGCGTGCGCGACCGCCGGCCAGACCCCGCCGGGCAGGTAGCGGGTGATGCCGGCGAGGAAGAAGACGCGGCCGGCGACCGGCAGGGGCAGGCGGGTGCCGAGACCGGCGAGCAGCATGCGCCACCCGAAGAATCCGGGCACGCCGCCGACGGCCGCCAGGGCCGCCGCGAGGAGGGCGTTGGACCAGCCGACCAGGCGGAGACTGTCGGCCACGCCGTGCCGTACCCGCCAGAGCTGGTAGGCGAGGAAGGCGAGGACACCCACGACGGCGGCCACGCGCAGCACGGCGAAGAGACGGGAACGGGTCATGCGGGAGCCTTGACGTAGAGGCGGCGGAAGGAACGGGAGGTCAGCCACTGCGCGATGCCCACGGTGGCGCCGGCGGCGATGGTCAGGTTGACCAGGAAGTGCATGGCGACGAAGTAGAGGGCGAAGGCGGCGGAGCGGCTGGCGAAGACGAACCGGTACATGCGGCGGTCCACCCCCAGGTACGACACGAACAGCAGCAGCGGCAGCACCGCCGTCCAGGCCAGGCCGGTCAGGAACGGCACGGGCAGGGTGGCGGCCGTGAGGGCGGCGGCCAGGCTGGCGCCGGACTCCGGGGAGCCGATCACGCCCGCCGCGTACCGGCGTTGCAGGAAGAAGGGCACGTGCACGCGGGTGCGGGTGAACACCTTGCGGAGCGCCACCCGCAGCGACGCGTCGTCGTCGTGGCGGCCGCGCACGGCCGAGGTGAGAATCACCTCGTACCGCTCGGTGAGGCGTTCGCCGACGTCGGCGCCCTCGGACTGGGTGAGCGCGGCCGTCCACGGCCCGACCTCCGCCCACACGGCGGTGGGCACGGCGATGATGGCGACCGGCAGGAATCCTTTGATCGGGCCTTCGGCCACCAGGTACCAGTAGTGCCGGTAGAGGTTCCGGTACTCCCGTACCAGGCTGACGCGGTTGAGCGGGATCGCCTCGTAGTTGCCGCAGACCGCGCCGATCCGGGGGTCGGCGGCGAGCATCGCCACCGCCTCGGCGACCGCGTCGGGGGCCAGCGCCACGTCCGAGTCCAGGAAGAACAGCACGTCGCCGCGGGCGTGCTCGACACCGAGGTTGCGGGCCACGGCGACACCCCCGTTGCGGGGGGTGCTCAGCACCGGCACGCCCATGGCCGTGGCCACGGCCACCGAGTCGTCGGTGCTGCAGTCGTCCACCAGGACGATCTCCAGATTGGGGTACGTCTGCGCCCGCACCGCCTCCAGGCACTGCCCCAGCACGTACCCGTAGTTATAGTTGGGAATGATCACTGAGACCAGCGGATCCATCCGTTCACCAGCCTTTCGAGGGGTCGACCGACCGGCGCGTCGGCCCGAAGGAGGAGTCGAGCGCGGCGCGCAGCCCGCCCACGGCGGCCCCCGACAGCTGGGCCGTGTGCGCGAGGAAGTGCACTGCGACGAAATAGAGCAGGAATCCCGGCCCGCGCTCGCGCAGCACGAACCGCGCCAGTCCCGGATCGGCGACCGCGAACAGCCCCAGGAACAGGCCGGTCGGCCAGAGCACGCCGAACGGCAGCAGCGGCAGGCTGGCCAGGGTGAGCGCGGCGGCGAGCACACCCCCGACACGGTTGACCTTGAGGGCGCCCGGCCGCAGGCGGTTGCGCGCGGAGAAGCGCAGCAGCTGCGCCCGCCGGTACTGCTCGGCCAGCAGCGGCAGCAGCCGGTCCGCCTCGTCGTGCCGGCCGGTGATCTCGCCGGAGAGCCGGATGCGGTGCCGCGCCAGCAGGCGTTCGCTGTACTCGTCGTCCTCGGCGCTGCGCAGCTTGGGGTCGAACGGGCCGACCTGCTCGAACACCCGGCGCGGCAGGGCCGCCAGCGCGAACACGGCGGTCGCGGTGAGGCCCGCGCCCCGGCTGAGCGCGTGGTGCAGGTGCAGCGTCCGGTAGACCTCCACGGGGCCGTCGGGAATGAGCGGCTCCTTGGCGTACACGCCGTAGACGCAGCCGCAGTCCGGGTCGTCCGCGAGCAGGCGCACGGCGGCGGCCACCGCGTCCGGCGCCAGGCCGACGTCGGAGTCCAGGAAGAACAGGACCTCGCCGCCACTCGCCGCCGCGCCCGCGTTGCGGGCCGCCGACACTCCCTGGTTGTACGGCTGCGCGAGCACCCGGCACGGGAACCCGGCGGCGATCTCCCGGGTACGGTCGGTACTGGCGTCGTCCACCACGATCACCTCCAGCGGACGATGGGTCTGCGCCAGCGCCGATTCCAGGCACAGGCGCAGCGTCTTGGCCGCGTTGTGCGCCGGGATCACGATCGATACCAGGGTCATGGCGCTCTCCTTCGTTGTCGAGTCCCGTTCGTCCCTTGAGTCCCGCAGGCTGTCAGCGCAGCAGCGTGGCGGCCAGCGCGGGATGGCGGGCCAGCACGAAGGTCGCGCCGAGCACGACGGCCAGCGCCAGCCCGGTGACGGTCAGGCCGCGGTCCTGGAGCACGCCCCGGACCGGGTCGCCGCCGCCTCCGTCGACCAGCACCACCTGGAGGTAGCGGAACAGCGCGAACAGGACGAACGGCGTGGACAGCAGCATCGCGGCCAGGCCGTACGGGCCGAAAGGGGCTTCGGTGCGCAGGTAGATCAGGCCGGCGACGGCGGCGAGCACGCTGGTCAGCTGGAGCAGGTGGCCGGTCAGCTCCACCGAGTAGCCGCGCAGCGCGGGCCGGTGGTCGGGCCCGCTCTCCAGCAGCTCCCTGCGGCGTTTGCCGATGACCAGCAGCAGCGCCAGCGAGAACACGGTCACCACCAGCCAGCCGGAGATCGGCTCGCCGATGGCCGCGTACCCCTGCACGACCCGCAGCGCGAAACCGAGCGCCACCGTGCCCACGTCGATGAGCGGGATGTGCTTGAGCGAGCGGCTGTAGGCCACGTTCAGCGCCAGATAGGCCAGCAACGGCCAGTACGGCCGTCCGGGACCCACCGCGATCACCAGGCCGAGCAGGACCAGCAGCGCGGTCTGGAACAGCTGCGCGGCCCGGACCGGCACGCGGCCGGAGGCGATGGGCCGATGCCGCTTGACGGGATGCAGGCTGTCGCGGTGGCGGTCGGCCAGGTCGTTGCCGATGTACACGCAGGCTCCGGCCAGGACGAAGCCCGCGACGGCCCAGGACACCCGGCCGAGGGAGGCTAGGCTCCAGCTGCCGGTGTCGAGCAGGGCCAGCGGCACGAGCAGCACGCTCTTGGCCGCGTGCAGGGGGCGGACCAGGGCGATCAGGTCCCTGACCGGTCCCGGCCGCGCCTGCTGCCGCGGTTCCTCGATGACGCGCATGGGGCACCTCCGGCCGGGTCAGAAGAAGAACTTCGCGAGGGACAGCGCGCCCTGCCGCCAGGCGTCCTTGCTGGTGCGGCCGCCCGGGGACGGCGGCCCCGCGTGCTCGCGCCACCAGGCGTAGGTGGCCAGGATCGCGTCCCGGTTGGACCTGCGCGGCTCGAAGCCCAGCCGCTCGCGGGCCTTGTCGACGCTGACGTAGGAGTCGTCGAGCAGCTTGTAGAGCAGCCGGTCGTAGACGGGCGAGAGCCCTGTCCGGCCCAGCAGGCGCAGCACGGCGAGGGCCGGCCTGGCCGGGAGCGCGACCACCCGCTTGCCGTGCCCGGCGGCGTCCAGCACGGCCTGGAAGTCCTGCCGCAGCGTGGCGAACTCGCTCGCGGCGATGTTGTAGGTGTCGCCGGCCACCTCGTCGGGTGCGCGCAGCACGAGCAGGACCGCGTCCACGAGGTCGTCGATGGACAGCATCTGGATGCGGGTGTCGCCGCGGCCGAGCATCGGGAAGCCGCGCCCTTCCTCGGCCCATTCGAAGAGCATCGCGAACAGGCCCATGCGGCCGGGGCCGAGGAAGGTCTTGGGGCGCAGGATGGGCACGCACAGGCCGTCCGCCCGGAACTTCTCGGCCACCTCCTCGGCGGCCGTCTTGGCCCTGCTGTACGGGTCGACGGGTTGCCGGGGGTGGTCCTCCGGAGTGGGGACCAGTTTGGGCAGGCCGTACACGGCGGTGGAGGAGATGTGCACGGCGCGGGGGACGCCGGCGTCGAGGCAGGCGCGGAGCACGCTGCGGGTGCCTTCCACGATCACGTCGCGGATCTCGTCGTCGGGGTAGCTGGGCAGCGCCGAGGCGCAGTGCACGACCGCGTCGGCGCCGGCCACCAGCGCGGTCATCCGGGCGGTGTCCCTGATGTCGGCGACGGCGTCCGAGCCGACGAGGTCCACGCCGAGCACGTCGTGGCCGGTCTCGGCGAGGCGCAGGCACAGGGTCGAGCCCAGCATGCCCGCGCCGCCCGTCACTACGACGCGACCGGCCATCGCGGCGCCACCTTCTCCCGCACGAACCGGGTGAGCAGCCGGAACAGGCCCTGGGCGAGCGTCTTGTCGAGGCTGTCCAGGAAGTACTCCACGTCCTCGGGTTCGACCACCAGGGGCGGCGCCGCCACCAGCGGGTTGTCGCCGTTGAGGGTGTAGTAGCAGTAGATGCCGTGGTCGCGGTAGAGCGCGTCGATGACCGAGCAGGTGATGAGTTTGACCCGGAAGCGCGGGTCGCGGGCCAGGCCGCGCGGCGCGAGCTTGGTGGCCAGGTCGAGGATCTTCGGCCCGCCGTCCAGGAAGATCCCGTAGAGCGCGCCGGAGCCCCGGACTGCGGCCACCGTGCCCGGGTTGGCCTTCCTGATCCGGTCCAGCCCCGGCGCCAGGACGCGCTCGATCTCCCTGGCCCGGCGCGGGTAGTCGTCCTCGACGACGATGTTCACCGCCTCGATCGCGGTGGCGGTCTCCTCCCCGAACCCGTAGTAGGTGGTGCTGGTGCTGTGCATCAGCGAGTCGGCCAGATTGTCGTACGCCTTCCGGAACACCGGTTCCCTGGCGACGTACGCGGAGATGGACGACTTGCCGCCGCCGAACGACTTGGACGTGGTGACGACGTCGGGGATGAGGCCGGGATAGCGCATGAAGTAGAAGAGGCTGCCGGTCTTGCCCCAGCCGGTGTAGATCTCGTCGAAGATCAGCACGATGTCGTTCGCGTCGCAGAGTTCCCGCAGGCCGCGCAGGAACTCCTCGGTGCACGCGTTCATGGTGGAGGCGCTGAACGGTTCGATGAGGATCGCGTACACGTCGCAGCCGCCGCCGGGCTTGCGGGCCGCGGCGACGGCGGCGCGCACGGCGGCGAGGTCGCCGTACGGGAAGGTCCCCACGCCGGGGATGCCGGGGAAGGTGAAGGTCTGGTGCGCGCCGGTGAGGCTGCCCGAGCCCAGCAGCTTGCCGTGGAAGGCGATGTCGGCGCGCAGGATCCGGCCGCGTTTGCCCTGGTGGTACTTGTAGGCCAGTTTGACCGCGCCCTCGACCGCCTCCGCGCCGGAGTTGGGGAAGAACGACATGGTCAGGTCGCCGGGCAGCAGCTGGGCGAGATTGTGGCCGAGAGCCGCGACGTACGGCGAGAAGTAGGTTTTGTGCACCTCCATGCGCTGCCGCTCCTGGAACCGCTGGCGGGCGGCCAGGATGCGCGGGTGGTTGTGGCCGTGGTTGAGCACGCCGACGCCGCCGGTGAAGTCGAGCACGCGCCGGCCGCTCCGGGTCCAGAGCCAGGCGCCCTCGGCGCGGTCCACCAGCTCCCGGCCGAAGCCGAACGAGGTCATCAGGGACACCTGGCTGCGGCTGACGTGCTTGCGGTAGAGGTCGTGGACGTCCTCCGTGGTGAGCTGCTCGCATTCGTCGATGCTGATCAACTCGGACATGCGCTCTCCCTTCTGGCCGGCCGGGCGACGGCGCCGGCCCGGACCCGGAACGACGATGCGGCGAGGTCATCAAGCGGCGGTAAAGGCGACGCTTGACATGAGGAGCCCTTCTCACATGGTGAGAAAAACAGGGCGCTCGTTATAGTTTGGTTATAGGCCCGAAACCCGGATTGTGGCGGGGAAGAGAAATCCGAAATTCAGATATGCGCAGGTCGCAATCAATGACCCACGGGACGGGATGGAAGGGCGTGCCGGGCGCGACAGAAATCCGCGTATCCCAATATGCGAACAATGTGTGATATGGCCGGTCCATGCGGTTTCGAGTTCTGGGAACGCTTGAAGTCCGCTCCGACAACCATCGGGTGGTCCGGCTTGGCGCGGCCAAGCAGCGCGTTCTGCTGGCCGTTCTGCTGCTCCACGTCAACCGGCCGGTGCCCGTCGACCAGATCGTGGAAGCACTGTGGCCACAGCGGCCCCCGCGCACCGCGGCGGTCGCGCTCCGGACGTACGTGTCCGCGCTCCGTCAGGTCCTCGGGCTGGCGGGCAGGGCCGATCCGCCGTTGTTGTCCACCGTGCCGGGCGGCTACCAGATGCGGCTCTCCCCCGCCGATCTGGACCTGCTCACCTTCGAGGAGTTGTCCGACCAAGGGCGGCGCGCCCTGACCGACGGCCAGCCGGTGCTGGCCTCCGAGCGGCTGCGCGGCGCGCTCGGGCTGTGGCGCGGCCGGCCGTTCGAGGACGTGACGCTCGACCCGCGCCTGGGGGCCGAACTGATCCGCTTGGAGGAGCGCAAGCTGGCCACCCAGGAGACCTGGATCGAATCCCAGCTCGCGCTCGGGCACCACGGCGACCTGCTGGCCGAGCTGGGGGCGCTGGTCGCGGAGCAGCCGCTGCGGGAACGGCTGCAGGCGCACTGGATGCTCGCGTTGTACCGCTCCGGCCGGCAGGCGGAGGCGTTGCGGGTCTATCGCGAGCTGCGCCGTACGCTGATCAGGGAGCTGGGGATCGAGCCGAGCCCGCCGTTGCAGCGCCTCCACCACCAGATCCTGGCCGGCCACGCCGACCTGGCCGCCCCCGCCGGACCCCAGCCCGCCACTCCCCGGGAACTCCCCCGCGACATCGCCAGCTTCACCGGCCGCGCCGCCGAACTGCGATTCCTGTACGGCACCGCCGACGCCGGCGACCCCGCCCCCGTGATCGCCGCCATCGACGGCATGGCCGGCGTCGGCAAGACCACCCTGGCCGTGCACGCCGCCCACCAGCTCGCCCACCGGTACACCGACGGCCAGCTCTTCGTGGATTTGCGGGGGTTCACCCGGGGCGGGTCGCCGATGGACCCCGCCGACGCGCTCGACCAGATGCTCCGCTCGCTGGGCGTGCCCGGCGAGCGCATCCCGCACGACTCCGACGCCCGCGCCGCCCTCTACCGGACCCTGCTGGCCGGCAAGCGGGTGCTCATCCTCCTCGACAACGTGGCCGAGGAGGCACAGGTACGGCCCCTGCTGCCCGGCGCGCCCAGCTGCCTGGTCCTGGTCACCAGCCGCCGCCGGCTGGCCGGCCTGGAGGACGTGCGGCCGCTCACCCTGGACGTGCTGCCCCGCCAGGACGCGGTCACCCTGTTCGCGCGCACCGCTGGCGAGCAGCGGGTCAGCGGCGAGCCGCCCGGCCAGCTGGCCGAGATCGTGGAGCTGTGCGGCCGGCTGCCGCTGGCCATCAGGATCGCCGCCGCGCGGCTGCGGGTCCGGCCCGGCTGGACCCCCGCCCACCTGGCCGACCGCATGCGCGACCACCAGCACCGGCTCGGCGAGCTAGAAGTCGGGCATCTCAGCATCACCGCCGCCCTGGACCTCTCCTACCACCACCTCACCCCCGGCCAGCAGGACATGTACCGCCTGCTCGGCCTCCACCCCGGCCCCGACATCGAGCGGTACGCGGCGGCCGCCCTGGTCGGCACCACCGCCGAGCACGCCGCCAGGCTCCTGGACGACCTGGTCGACGCCCACCTGCTCCAGGAGCCCGCGCCCGGCCGTTACCGGTTTCACGACCTGCCCCGGGCCCACGCCACCGCCACCCTCGGCGACGAGGACACCGACCAGGACCGCCGTACGGCGCTGACCCGGCTGTTCGACCACTACATCCGGACCGCGTCCACCGCCATGACCACCGCCCACGCGCACGACTCCGGCCGCGCCCAGGCCCGGCGGGCGGCGACGGAGTGGCTGGACGCGGAACTGATCAACCTGCTCGCCACCGCCGTGCACGCGGCCCGCCACGGGTGGCCCGCCCACGCGCTGGACCTGTCCGCCACCCTCCACCGCCACCTGCACGAGCGGGCCCGCTACAGCGACGCGCGCACCCTGCACCGCAGCGCCCTGACCGCCGCCCGCGCGATCTCCATCCGGGACCGGGAGCTGGCCGCGCTCTGCGACCTGGGCGACGGGCATCTGGCGCAGGGGCGGTTCCGGTCGGCGGCCGAGTACTTCGAGCGGGCGCTGATGATCGCCCACCCCATCGGCAACAGAGACGAACTGTCACCTCGGCAGTAGGTCCGTGATCGGTGGCGTGCGTGAATCATGGGGGCGCAAGATCGTACGCGGCTGGGGGTTAGGACATATGTCGACATGGAAGAACACGGGTTCGACGCCGAGAAGGATGGGGGTCCTGAACGTCCAGGGCGCGCCGGAGCCGAAGCCGACTCCGGAGAAGAAGCAGCGAAAGCCCAAGAAGACCACGTCCGCGCTGTCCCTGAGGCTGGCGCGATTCCCCGACGACCACGACGACGACGGCATCCCGATCTTTCACCGGGAGGAGGTCGAGGCCATCGACTCGGACTCGTCCGAGGAATCCCCGCCGGCGATCTTCCGGTCGAGGAAACAGCCGCTGCCGATCGTGCGGGGCAAAACCCCACCGCAGAAGATTCCCGCGAAACCGCAGGCCCGTCCGACTCCCCGCCAGCAGATCGTGATCCCGGACTCGCCACCCCGCACCACGTCGCGCAGCACCAGGATCGTGATCCCGGAATCCCCGCCTCGCAACACTGGGATCTTCATTCCGGACTCCCCGCCCCGCGACGACGCGCGCAATACAGGGCGTGGCAGTGGGATCGTCATTCCGGAGTCCCCGCCCCGCGACGACGTCTTCGGCGGCCCGTTCATGGTTCCCGACTCCCAACCTGACGAGAACTACGGGGATTACGCGTTCTCGGACGAGGAAATGGTCCAGAGCTTCGACCAGGATGAACCGAAGGACCGGGAGACCGATTTCCTTCCGCGCGAAACGGAGGTCGTGATCCGGGATGACGACGAATTCGTCCTGGAGGAGAAAGATCCCGTCGTCACCGCCGACATCCTGTCCGACGACCCGACGCCCGTCATCGCCGCGCCGACGCCGGAACCGAAGATTCCGCCGAGGTTCGCGGCGCTGAAGGGGCGGATGTCGTACCGGAATCTGACGGCTCTGGCGCAGTTCGTCAGCGACAATCCCGACCTGGTGGCCGAACTGCTCAGGACGCTCGATTCCCCGGACGCTCCCGCCGGTCCGGTGGCGCGGTACTGGCTGTCCAAGGTCCGGGAAGTCGTTCCCGACTCGACGGACACGCTGGCGATGCTGGGGCCGCACGCGTACCAGGCCGATCCGTTCTGGGCGGTCGTCGGCAAGGCGCTGAACGTGCGCGCGACCGGGGCTTTCGATGTCCTGGGCGAATACAGCTGGGCGTCGCGCAACAACCCGGCCGCCCTGGACCCGTTTCTGAAGTCGACCGACCGAGGGGCCGTCCGGCAAAGGATCGCGCTTCTCACCCAGAACCAGGCGTTGCCGAACAAGGGCCCCACGTTGGATCTGGCGTCGATGGACGAGGACAAGAGCCTCCCCGAATGGAACTCGACACGGCAGGCGGCCCAAGGTTGGCTGAAGGAACGGATAGAGGCGCGGCAGCGGGAGCTGCTCGCGGAGCACGGGTCCTACAAGGACTGGATGAAGAAGCTCGGCGAGGACGATTCGCTCAGCTACGCGCGTTCGCTGGACCGGCTGGCCGACGTGCTCACCACGTACTGGCCGGACCGTGTGGTCGTCGCCGTGCTCCACAAGGAACGCGAGATCGGCATCTGCGCCAACTTGCCGGACAAGGGCATGTGGAAGGACCTGGAGGCGCTGCTGGCGGCGTCGCGGTTGAGGGGCCCGGCAGCTGAACAGGCGGAACAGAGTCTGCTGAGACACATGGCGGAGCGCTTGAAGAGAACGGATCAGCGGCCGATCAAGAGTTCCCACGAACGCACCAAGATCCGGCTGCGCAAGACGCTCGCCTTCCTCCGCGACCTGGAGGAGAAGCACGGCCGCATCCGGGTCGTCGCCTACGACGACGACCTCCCCAAGCGGTACGGCACCCCGCAGCAGATCCATGCGGAGATGCAGGCACTGGCCGTCGCCCTGGCCAGGCAGAAGGGGGCCAACCTGGGCGTCTCCAAACTCTGCTGCATCAAGTGCTGGCTGATCCTCAACGATGTCTATCCGACGGTCTTCGACCGGCGATTCGCCACCCACATGACGACCTACCCGTGGCCCACCTCGGATCTGCTCCAGGATGTGGACACGCTGCGCACACTGTTCACCGGCCCGCCCCCCGTTCCGCAGCAGGTGGTGAACGCGCTGGACTCGGAACGCGGCAGGACCGCGCTGGTCAGGGCCATCTTCAACGTGAAGGCGAAGTCGCCCGCGCCGGACACCGGGTACGCGTCGAGCCAGGAGAGCCAGCCGTCCCTGCCGCCCGCGCTCCTGGAGCCGGACCTGCCGGCGGACGACGAGCCGAAGGCGTTCCAGGACTATCTCGACAGCGACGCGGCGCTGACCCCGGAGGAGGAGGCCGCCCGCTGGGGTGACCACCCACGTCCTCTCGCGCCGAAGACCCCCGGACCGAAGATCGTGGACGGACGGTTCGTCAAGGCCAAGGGGACGACGACGAACCTGCCCGACCAGGGATCGATCAGCATGACGGGCATCCCCCAGATCACCGTCCCCAAGACCCCGAAGATCCAGCCCGCCAAACCCACCAAAACCGTCGCCCAGAAGACTCCCGTCAGAACCGGAAGGACCGAGCAGCGCGAGGAGACGGATCGTAAGCGCAAGCGGTCGAGCGGCAGCGGATCACCCGCCGCCAAGCGCTCCAAGTAGGTCCCGATTCTGTCGGTGGTGATCTCTAGTGTCCGGCGCATGACAAGTGTGACGCAGGCCTACAGATACACCGCGCCCTCCCGTCTGGTGGACGGGCGGCTGGGATTGTCGACGTCCGGCGGGACGGCGCTCAGCGGTCCCGCCCTCGCGCCGAAGTTCTTCAGCGGCGCGGTGACGCAGGCGGCGCCCGCCGCGGCCGCCCTGCTCGGGGTGGCCGACGTGGCTCTCACCCGCTACCACCAGCCGCGCCCCGGCTGGACCCGCGACCCCGTGGTGACGTGCGGCGGCGACCGGCTCAGGTTCGAGTCGTTCTCGGCCTGCGGCGGCGTCTACGCCCGGCTCGACCTGCTCGGCGGCGCGCTGGACGGCGAGGTCTTCGACCGGGGCACGACGAACGTGGACGTCAACGGCCCGCTGCGGGAGGCGCTGGCCCGGGTGGGCGCGCGCGACGGCCTCCACCTGGGCGTCGGCGCGGACGAGCTGACCGTGACCACCCTCGACGGCGCGGTCGTGGAGAAGAAGGTGCCGCTGCCGGAGCGGTGGCTGCGCGGCTTCGCCGAGGTGCAGGTGATCGCGGCGGGCATGGACCTGCGCGCCGAACTGCCCGCCGTCAACGCGGTGCGCTTCCTGCGCTCGCTGCCCAAGCGGGCCAACGCCACCCTCTGGGTCTTCCCCACCGGCCGGGACCTGCGGGTCGGCGACCGCCCCGGCCCCGGCGGGGTGTGCCTGTCCGGCGCCGGCCGGCTCGCCACGCTCCTGCCCCTGCTCCGCTTCGCCAGAAGCCTCAGGGTGTACGGCCCGGCCGCCACCGACGGCCCCGCCTCCAGCGCGTGGGAGCTGGAACTGCCCGGCATGCGCTACACCCTGGCGCTCTCGCCGGAACGCTGGCGCGGCTTCTCCGGCGAGGGCGCGGTCCTGGCCGACCTCGCCACCGACGAGGCCGAGTCCGACGCCGACGTGGTGGGCATGCTGCTCAACTTCGAGCCGGAGGTGGAGATCGGCCTGCTGGCCGACCGCGCGGGCCTGTCCGTCGCGCGGGTCCGGGCCGCCCTCACCCAGCTCGGCACGGCCGGCCGCGTCGGGTACGACCTGGCCGACGCCGCCCACTTCCACCGCGAACTGCCTTACGACAAGGAGCACGTGCAGCATCTCAATCCGCGGCTGACCTCGGCCAGGAAGCTGGTCGAGGCGGGTGCCGTACAGGTGGAGGGGGAGACGGCGCGGGTGCGTACGGACGGCGGGGTGCGGGAGGTGGGGCTGGCCGACGGGTCGTGCACCTGCCCGTGGTGGTGGGATCACCGGGGTTCGCGCGGACCGTGCAAACACGTGCTGGCCGCCCGGATGGTCGCCCGCGCCGCCCTCGTGGTGGTGGCCGGATGAGCGTGTGGCAGGAGGTCCGCGACCTCATCACCGGGCGCAAGTCGGCCGAACTGACCGACCGGGTGATCGCGCTGACCGACGCGGAGCGGGCCGAGGTCGCCAAGGAGCTGCCGGGGTTTCTGAAGGAGTTACGCACGACTGCCCTGGAGATGGCCAGGGAGAGCTGGGGCCGCGACAACGGGTACGGCTCGAACAGGGACAACTGGCCCTCATGGGCGCGGACGGACACCCACTGGGAGATCCGCGAGGCGGTGAGCGAGGCGCTCGCCGAGTTCGGGAAGCTGCTGCGCGTCACGGGCGCGGGCACGATCTCCGGACCGGCCGCCGCGGCCGCCTGGCTGACCCGCCGGGAGTTCGACCCGCGGTGGGAGGAGCGGCGGGACTTCACCGACGTGATCCGGGTGCTGACGGCCCGGCCGGTCGAGTGGCAGGCCGACGTGGCGGCCCGGCTGGCGGAGAAGATCCGTACCGGGCGGGACCGGGTGGTGCCGCTGGTGCTGGCGCTGCTGCGGGCTTCCGGGGCCGAGCCGCCCAAGCACGATCCGCTCGTGATCGCGTGGCTGTCGGCCGGCGTGGTGCGCGACGATCCGCTGATGGGCACGATGCTGCCGCGGATCTTCGAGGCGGAGGGCGCGGGCAGGGCCCTCATGGAGGAACGGCTGGATCCCCGGCCGACGCCGTGGCTGGCGGCCGTCAAGCGGCTGCTGGCGGCCGGAAAGCTGTCACGCGCCGAACTGCTGGACGGCTGCGTGAGCCGGTTCCTGCGCGGCGGCGACGCGGTCAACCTGCGCTTCTTCGTACGCCTGCACGAGCTGGTGGATCCGGCTCCGGAGGAGTCCGCCGGCCGGGCGCGCGACTATCTGCGGCTGCTGCCGGCCGCGCCGGGACCAGTCGCCGACATGGCGCTGGCGCAGGTGCGCCGTACCGGCCCGCACGACAGCGCCGACGTCGCGGAGGCGATCGGCGCGCTGACCTTCCGCGCCGAGGCCAAGCTGGCCCGCGCGGGCCTGACCTGGCTGGACAAGTCGGTACGGACGGCGGACGCGCCCGTCGAGGAGCTGGCGCAGGCCCTCGTCACGGCCTTCGCCCACACCTCCTTCGACGTCCGGCGCCGCGCGGCCGAACTCGCGCTCAAACACGCCAGGCTCTTCGCCCCCCACGCGACGCTGATCGCGGACGCGGTGCCCCTGCTGCCGGCGGACCTCGGCGAGCAGGTGGCCGCGACCTTCGGCGGCGACGCCGCGGGCGCGGACCCGGAGCTGTTCACGCCGGGAACCCTGCCCGCCCGCACCGAACCCGGCCCGTTCCCCGAGCCCGCCCTGGGCGGCTGGAACATCTCCACCTGGGTGGACACGGAACGCTGGCTCGCCTACGTCGTGGCGCACGCCGGCCGGGACCGCGCCGCCCTCCGCGAGCAGCTGGCGCCGTCGTTCACGGACTCCTACCCCTACCTGTACGGCCAGGAGCGCTGGCACAACTCCTCCGACTGGATCGCCGCCCTGGCCAAAGAGGTGATCAGCCCCGGCACCGATCCCGGCATGCCCGACCCGGAGCCGGTCGACCCCTGGGCGCACACGAGCTTCTCGGTGCACGTCGGGGTCCTGTCGCCCGAGAAGGCGGCAGAGCTGGAGCGGCAGTACGCGGCGGAGCAGGAAGAGTCCCAGGCATCAGCTGGAGCCGAGATCTCCGACGCTGACGTTTCCGCCGCCGAGGTTTCCAAGGCTGACATTTCCGGGGCTGACATTTCCGGGGCTGACGTCCCCGAGGCTGAGGACGCGGAGTGCGAGCGGGCGTTCGGAGAGCTCCCCGACCACGTGCGTGCGGAGATCTTCCGCCAGCTCGAGGAGATCGGCGTCTCGGCCGAACGGATCGCGGCGATGCGGGACGGGCTGCCCATGCCCCCCGAGGGTCCCGACGAACCCCACTACACCGTGCAGATCGGATACTCCGGCTGGGGACCGATGTTCGGCGAGCCCCGGACACCCGATCCCGCCGTGGAGTTCCGCAGGCGGCACCGCATCCCGGAGCCCCAGCAGGTCTCCCCGCCGGACATGTTCCTGCTGCACCGGCTCAGCGAGCTGTATCTCGCGCTGCGCGCGGGCACGCTGCCGCCCGTCCTGCTGTCCACGCCCACTGTGATGAGCGGCCATCTCGACCCCGGCGTCCTGGTGGACCGCCTGAAGGTCTGCGCGGCGGCGGGCGTCGAACCGCTCCCCGCCGACCTGCAGCAGGCTCTGCTGCGCGTGCCGAGGGGCAGCCACCCGGAAGCGGCGGAACGCGCCGCCGAGATCGGCTCGCCGGCGGGCGCCTCGGTCGCCACCTGGCTGGCGGGCGGCGGCCTGCCCGACCCGGAGGCCGGGTTCAGGTGGGGGTACGTCGAGGGCGCCAGCGAGTATTTCTACGACGAGCGCGAACCAGGACACGTCGGTCAGGTCCGGCTGCGGCCGGTGCTGCGGGCGGAGCCGACCGGGCACGAGCTCATCGACGGCCTGCTGGCGGAACCGTCACCGTGGCGCTGGGACGAGCACGGCGGCGCGATGGGCTGGTGGCCGGCCGTCCTGCCGTCGCACCGGGAGGTCGTCGCCGTCAACTACCTGCCCCACCTGCTCTACCAGTGGAACCACCCGGGGGTGTACCCGCCGTACCTGGCGGCGCTGGCCGACGCGGACGGGCCGGTCGGGGACGCGACCGCGATCATCCTGGCGTACTTCCTGGCCGAGCGGTCGCCGGACGCGGTGCCGTTGCTGCTGCGCATGGCGGCCAGGGGGGATCTGCCGGCGGAGGCGGTCGGGCGGCAGCTCGCGCTGCTGATCCGGCGTACCTGGTTCGAGGGGCGGCCGGTGCTGGCCTGTCTCACCGAAGCCGCCCGCCAGGGCGGGCACGAGCAGGTCTGGGAGATCCTCCGGAGCATGCTGCCGGTCCTGCTGCCCGAGGAGGACGAGCGGCCGACGGTCGTGTACTCGGAGGCGGTGGCGCTCGCCGCCGACGTGGCGGCCTGGGTGAAGGCGCGGGGGGAGATCCCCGCCGTCTCCGCGCACGCGGCCAGTGGACGGAACAGCCGTTTCGCCCGTGAATGCGTCCGCCTGCGGGACCAGCTCACCCGCATGTAGCTCTTCGCGCAACCGTAAGACGCGCACCGTGGCGACGGTGCGCGTCTTACGGGCGGCATGCGCGGGTACGGTTGAAGGACTTGCTGTCATCGGCTGACACATTCCCCACCCGCCCACCGGCAGGGAAGATGTCGGTCATGACGGACAGTCCGCGCGATCCCCACCCCGACTCCGCGCTGCGGCTCGACGCCCGCGCCAGGGACCGGCTGGCGGCGGTCGTCCTGGACGCCAACGCGTACGGCAACGCCAAGCCGGACCTGGCCGACCTGGAACGGATGGCGCTGCG
>NZ_BOOA01000025.1 GCF_016862995.1 Acrocarpospora phusangensis | reverse complement strand
AGTGAAAATGTGATCTTCGCGGACGTGTCGCGGTCGCCGGGGGCATCCTCCGGGCGATGCACGCCCTCCTCCTCGCCCGGGGAGGTTGTGATCTTCGCGGAGGCTGTGCGGCCGTGGGCTTCGTAGAGGCGGAGGGTGATGCCTGGGACTTGGGTGGGGATGCGGCCGGAGGCCAGGGGGTTGCCGGTGGCCTTCAGGGCGGTGAGGACGACGCCGGGGGCGGTGGACAGGAAGGAGTGGGAGCGGGCGGGGCCGGTCGGGGTGGTGGCGACGGGGAGGAGGGGGTGGTTGGTGTCGTGGGCGTGGTGGACGAGGGCGGTGTCGCGCCAGTCGCCGTCCCCGGCGACGAGGGTGTAGTCGAAGGTGTGGGTCCAGTGCTGGAGCTGGAAGTTGGAGCCGTCGGGGGTGGTGCGGCGGGGTGGGTCGATCCAGATTCCGGAGGGCCAGCCGGTGCAGGAGCGCATGAGCGACATGTGCATCGTGCCTTCCGAGTCCACGGCGAACCCGGGGATGCCCCGGTTTATCAGGGCGACGGTGTAGTCGTCGTGGTCGTCAGGGTCGGCTTCGCCGGGGGTTTCGATCACCGCGTCGGCGAGGTCGTCGATGAGGGCGTCGATGGCGTCGGGGCCGTTGACGATGAGGACGGGGAGCGCGTGCGGGTCCGAGAGGTCGGCGCCGGGGGTCCAGACCTTGTGCAGGGGTTCGGCGGCGGGGATCCAGAGGCGGGTCCAGCCCTCCGCCGGGGGCTCCCGGTCGGCGAGTACGGCGGCGACGAAGGGGTTCGTCGCGGGGGTGCCGAGGGCGATCCGTACGTCGGGCAGGTTGGAGTCGACGGCCAGGTTGCCGTAGCGGGGGCCGGAGCCGGTGGAGCACGTGGCGGTGACGCCTTGGCGTACCAGGGCGGCGGAGAGGGCGCGGAGCCGGTCGGCGGGGGTGTCGGCGGCGGCGATGATCTCGGCCACGCCGATGGGCCGGGAGCCGGCGCGGCAGGTGCTGGAGAGGGCGAACCAGTTGTGGGCGGGGTTGTCGAGCGTCCAGGGATGCTCGGCGGAGTCCACGTCGATGAGGGCGAAGCCGCGGCCGACGACGGCGTTGCCGACCTCGCTGACGGGCAGGGCGCCGGGCACGCGTACCGGCCAGCGGAGCCGTACGAGCTGGTCGGAGCCGTCGAAGTCGGTGTGGGTGACCATATCGACGCGGGGCAGGCCGTCCCAGAGGGTGATCTCCTGCCGGTAGGTCAGCGGCCCGGTCCGGCCGGTGACGAGGATGCGGCGGCCGATCGCGCACTCCGCCACGGCGACCTCGGCGACGGTCTCCGCCGAGCCGGTCGAGGTGCCCTTCGGGACCAGGTGCCAGGGGCCTTCGTGGAAGGAGGGGTGGGCGGGGTACTCGTCGTACACGACGAGTTCGTTGCCGACGCGGCCGGGACGGAGCAGTTCGCGGCCGCGCACCCGCAGGCTGGAGACGCAGCCGCCGCGGCCGGGGTCGACTTCGACGGCGTGGGTGGCGTTCGCGATGCCGTGGCCGTCGCGCGCGGTCCAGCCGACCGGCGTGCCGCCCGGGGCGAAGGAGAAGGTGCGGTAGCCGAGGGCGGGCACGTCGCGCGCCAGGAAGACGACGTCGACCTCGCGCAGGCTGCCGTCGTCGTGGTGTTCGGGGTTCTCCAGCAGGACGTCGCCGGCCAGGCCGTACCAGCCGGGAGGGAGGGTGAGGCGGGCGCGGACCAGGTCGGTGCGCGGCCAGGAGGAGGGGTTCCAGACGACGACGCCGTCCAGGCCGGCGCTGAGCGCGCGCAGCGAGCGGTCCAGCACGTTCCAGGACAGGTCGTGGGCCTCGCGCCAGCCGGTGAGCAGGTCCAGGTAGACCTGGTCGGACTCGGAGCCGGTGATCGCGTCGTGGTGCGCGCCGTAGACCAGCTGCCGCCAGGCTTTGTCGAGTTCCGCGTACGGGTAGGGGGCGCCCGCCGTGACGGACGCGAGGGTGGCGAACTTCTCGGCGTCCGCGAGCAGGACCTCGGCGTGCCGCTGGGCCTGCTTGGTGTCGATGAACGACACGTCCTTGCCGGTGTAGACGGGGTTCATGTCGCGGGTCTGCGGGGTGGGGGCGGGGAGCTCGCTCCGTACGGCCGCGAAGAACTCCTTCGGGAGACCGCAGACGACGCGCGGCGAGACGTAGCGGGCGTTCCAGTCCCGCTGGATGTCCATGATCCACCGGTTCGGCGGGGTGTAGTCGGTGCCGACGGGCAGCAGCACGTTGCGGGTGGCGGCGACCGTCTTGAGCCGCAGGAACAGCCGGTAGACCGCGTCCTCGGCCAGCCGGAGGGAGGCGGCCGAGTCCATCCACCAGCCCGCGCTGTAGTGGCCGGGCATGTAGTGCGTCAGCACGCCCCGGCCGGACGGCGAGACCCACTCGAACTCGGCCGGGAACTGCATCCGGGCCGGATCGCCGCCGCCCAGCATCGGCCCCCACTGGTGGAACGGCCCGCGCGCCCACGAGCTGGACGTCAGCCCGGCGTCCGCGGCCAGGCCGGGGAACTGCGGGTCGTGCCCGAAGGCGTCCAGCTGCCAGGCGGTCCGCGGGTCGCCGCCGAGCACGTCCCGCTGGAAGCCGATGCCGTGCACGAGGTTGCGGATCGTCGACTCGGCGCTGGTCAGGTTGGTGTTGGGCTCGTTGTAGGTGCCGCCCATGATCTCGACCCGCCCGTCCCCGACGAGCTGCCGCAGATACGCCCGGTGCTCCGGATGCGCGTCCCAGAACGGCTTGAGATAGTCCACCTCGGCCAGCACGAACTTGTACTCCGGCTCCCGCCTCGCGGTCGCCAGGTGCAGCTTGACCAGCTCGAACCCGGCGTGCTGGAACGCCGACCTGGTCGCCTGCGCGGCCTCCCCCGCGTGGTCCCAGGTCGCCGTGTACGCGGCCTGGGTGTTCCACCACACCGGGTCGTAGTGGAAATGCGACACCATCCACACCGTCCACCCCGGCTCGGCCACCACCAGTTCGCCCGCCGCCTCCGCGTCCCCGGCGGTGACCGTGATCGGCACCCGCGCCCCCGGCGGATGCGCGCACTCCACCGGCACCTCGGCCGTCTCCCCCTCCCCCGTACGGCTCTCGCCCGCCACCCCCGGCCCCGCCACCCGCACCAGGGCACCGGGCACGACCTCCTCGAACGTGATCCGCACGATCTGCCGCGGGCCCTCGGTGAACAGCTCGGTCGACTCCACCTCGACGATGCGCATTACCCGATCATGCCTTGAAACTTTCCGGGAAAGCAGCAGGTCACCGGGAGCGGAATGCACCCCTTCATTGACCCCTAACTACCGCGTTCGTACGTTCCTCGGGATATCTAGGGAGGATCCATGACATTCCGCCTCGCGCGCCTGAGCTTGGCCGGCGTGCTCCTGGGTGCGGCGCTGACCGTCGTCCCCAGCCGGGTGGCGACGGCGGCGGCGCTGCCGTACCAGGACCCGAGCCTGCCGGTGGCGACCCGGGTGAACGACCTGCTGTCCAGGATGACGCTGGACGACAAGGCCGGCCAGATGACCCAGGCCGACCGGGCCGCCATCAACCCCGTGTCGGACGTGCTCACCTACCGGCTGGGCTCGATCCTGTCCGGCGGCGGCTCCGCGCCCTCGCCCAACAACGCCACGTCCTGGGCGGACATGTACGACAACTTCCAGCGGCAGGCCCTGGGCACGCTCCTGGCCATCCCGATGATCTACGGCATCGACGCGGTGCACGGGCACAACAACGTGGTCGGGGCGACGATCTTCCCGCACAACATCGGCCTCGGCGCGTCCAGGGACGCCGACCTGGTCCAGCGCATCGGCCAGGCCACCGCCGAAGAGGTCGCCGGGACCGGCATCGACTGGACGTTCGCGCCCTGCCTGTGCGTGGCGCGCAACGACCGCTGGGGCCGCACGTACGAGTCCTTCGGCGAGGAACCCGCCCTCGTCACCCCCATGACGTCCGTTATCACGGGCTTGCAGGGCAAGGGGATCCTCGCCACCGCCAAGCACTACCTCGGCGACGGCGGCACCACCGGCGGCGACGACCAGGGCAACACCCAGGTCACCGAGGCCGAACTGCGCGCCGTCCACCTGCCGCCGTTCCAGGCGGCCGTGCAGCGCGGCGTCGGCTCGGTGATGGTCTCCTACAGCAGCTGGAACGGCCAGAAACTGCACGGCCACCGCTACCTGCTCACCGACGTCCTCAAGACCGAACTCGGCTTCAGCGGCTTCATCGTCTCCGACTGGGCCGGCGTCGACCAGATCGAGGGCGGCACCGGCTTCACCGCCTCCGAGGTCACTGCGGCCGTCAACGCCGGCATCGACATGGTCATGGTCCCCAACGACTACCGCCGCTTCATCACCCTGCTCAAGCAGGAGGTCACCGCCGGCCGCATCCCCATGTCCCGCATCGACGACGCCAACCGCCGCATCCTCACCAAGAAGTTCGAGTACGGCCTCTTCGAACGCCCGCTGGCCGACCGCACCCTCACCGGCACCGTGGGCAACGCCGCGCACCGCGCCCTGGGCCGGGAGGCGGTACGCAAGTCCCAGGTCCTGCTCAAGAACCAGGGCGGCGTCCTGCCGCTGGCCAAGACCGGCGGGAAGATCTTCGTGGCGGGCAAGAGCGCGGACAACATCGGCAACCAGAGCGGCGGCTGGACGATCTCCTGGCAGGGCGCCTCGGGGAACACGACCCCGGGGACGACCATCCTGCAGGGCATCAGGGACGCGGTCGGGTCGGGGACGCAGATCGTCTACAACCAGACCGGGACGGGCATCGACTCGACCTTCCGGGCCGCGATCGCGGTGGTCGGCGAGACGCCGTACGCGGAGGGCGCGGGTGACCGTACGGGGGCCATGGGCCTGGACAGCACCGACCTGACCACGTTGCAGCGGCTCCAGGCGTCCGGGGTGCCGGTGATCGTGGTCCTCGTCTCCGGGCGGCCGATGGAGATCTCCTCGCAGCTGGCGAACTGGCGAGCCCTCGTCGCGGCCTGGTTGCCGGGCACCGAGGGGCGCGGCGTGGCGGACGTGCTCTTCGGCGACTACGCGCCGACCGGCAGGCTCCCGATGACGTGGATGAACACGGCAAGCCAGCAGCCGATCAACCCCGGCGACGGCAAAACCCCCCTCTTCGCCCAAGGCTTCGGCCTCACCTACAACGGCCCCTCCCCCTCCCCTTCTCCGTCGCCTTCCCCTTCCCCGTCACCTTCCCCGTCCCCCTCGCCGTCTCCGTCTCCCTCTCCATCGCCTTCCCCTTCCCCATCGCCTTCGCCGTCACCGTCTCCCAGCCCCTCCCCCTCCACCGGCTGCTCGGTGACATATCGCGCGAATTCCTGGAATACCGGATTCACGGCTGAGGTGACGATCACCAACAGATCCAGCACCACGATCAACGGCTGGACCCTGCTCTGGACGTTCCCCGGCAACCAGCAGGTCACCAACGCCTGGAACGCCACCGTCACCCAGTCCGGCCAGCAGGTCACCGCCCGCAACGTCGACCACAACCGCACCATCAACGCCAACGGCGGCACCGCCGCCTTCGGCTTCCAGGCCGGCTACTCCGGCACCAACACCAACCCCACCACCTTCACCCTGAACGGCACCACCTGCACCGTGGCCTGACCAGCGGGAACTTCTACACTGCTCCGCCGGACTGCGTGCGGAGGTGGCGGTCGCGTGTGAAATCGACCGCCCCCTCCGCCCACCGGCGGAACAGCACCGCGAAATGCGCGCCGACCCGAAGGGCAGGCAGCTCGCGGCCCTGCTGGAAGCGACCCCGCAGGTACGGGACGAAGTCACGCAGCCAGCCGGCCTCCTCGGCGAGGTCGATGAGCGAGGCGATCTCGCCCATCTCCAGCTCGGCCCAGGTGAACAGGACGATCCCGAGCCCTGCCCGGCTCTCGTCCGACTGCGGCGCCAGACGGCCGCGGGCGAGATCGGGGAGGTAGCGGTGGCTGAAGGTGTCCATGTGGGACACGCTCGCGTCGGTCCACGGCGGCTCGCCCAGTCCTGTCGTCACGGCGGCCAATTCGGCCAGCATGGAGTCCACCGCGTCCCACCAGCCGTCGCCGTCGTACCTCGTGGGGCCGCCGAGCAACTCCGATGCCACCGGCCGGTGCCGGGAGGTGCCCAGGCCGGTCTCCAAGCGATAAGTGATACGCGGTGAGGAACGGAACAAGGGGGCCAGGTCGGGGCCGTGCCAGTCGTGGAACCGGGCCAAGCCGATGCGGCGGGTGAGGAGGGCTTCGACCGCGATGTCCTCCGCCTGGGGTGCCATCGCCTCGATGGCGTCGCCGTACGCGCGCCGGTGCCGGTCGGCGAGGGCGATGGACGCATCCCACGCGAGCCCATCGCGGTTGCCTGTCGCGTCAAGCGCCTCCCTGAGGTACAACGCGAGGCGCAGCGCACCCAGTCGCGGTCCCTCCTCGCTGAGGATCCGGTCGGCGAGAGCGCCGGAGATCTCGCGGCTCAGGAAAGCCCGGTTCTCCCCGGCGGTGTACATCAGCCACCCCAGGGGCGCGAGGCGGACGGCGCCGTCCTCGCCGGGCCGCAGGGCGATCTCGATCGCGCGCCCCACCAGGGTCCGCAGCTGGCGTTGCGGCACGGAGGTGTACCCGGGGGCCCGGCAGAGGAAGGTGAGCAGGTTCTCGCGCTCGTCGTCGGACAGCCGCCGGTCGCGGAGGAGTTCGGCCACGATCCGTTCTGCGCCCTTCCGGGCGGTCCTGTCCTTGATCTGTACGGCCAGCTGGGCGACGACGTCCCATTCCCTGCGGGCGATCCGCGGGACGAGCCGGCGGGCGAGCGTCACCGGCGAGTCGTACCTGCCGGCGATCTCCGCCGCGGCGTAGTACTCCATGAACGTCCGGTGGGTGAAGGCGTACAGGTCCGCGCCGTGGCGGTCGACGCCGACGCTGCTGAACACCCAGGCCCGGCCCCGGCAGAACTCGATGATCTCCTCGGCGGCCGCCAGCGCCTCGTCGGCGTCCTCCATGCCGCGGCCGAGCAGGAACCGCCGGGTGCTGGCGACCAGGGCCCGCCGCGACACGGCCGGCGACCCGTCGCTCCTGGTGTGGAGCCAGTACGCCAGGTGGCGCAGCAGCGCGTCGACCTGCGCCCATGCCCGGACGGACGTGTGGATCCTGCGGCGGGCGTCCCAGCGGCGCGAGAACAGGGTCGTGCACTGCTCGTACACTTCGGGCCGGGTGTAGGGGATGGATCCCTGGCCCCGGTACAGGATGCACATCAGCGCCAGCATCAACGGGTTGGACCGCAGGTCCGGCACCGAGACGGTGGCCGTCATGAAGTCCTCGGCCGCCGCCTCGGCCGTGTCCGCCTGTTCGAGCGCGAACCACTTCCTGACGTACTCCTCCGTCTCCTCCGGGCCGAAGCCGCTGATCCGGTAGGTCGTGAACATCTTCTGGTCCAGCCGGGCCTGCGCGTAGCCGACGACGCGGGAGGTGACCATCACCGCGGTCAGCGGGAACTCGGTGGAGAAGCGCTCCAGCATCGAGGCGACGTCGGCCCGGCGGGCGCTGTCGGTGAGTTCGTCCAGCCCATCGAAGATCACAATCGCCTGGCCGGTGAGCAGGAGCCGTTCGACCAGGTCGGCGGGTGGGCGGCAGCTGTGGAAGACCTCCAGGACGTACTCGATGTGAGCGATGATCGACCGCGTCGGCGGGTAGGCGGCGGCGTACTCGTGCAGCGAGACGTAGAAGGGTGTGCGAGTGCCCTCACGCGAGGCGTGCAGGTGCATCAGCGCGTGCGACGTGCTCGTCTTGCCGCCGCCGGGGTCCCCCAGCAGGACCGTGCGATCCACGGCCCGCGCGAAGGATTCCAGATCGACGGGGTCCGCCGGCTCGTCCTCGTCCGTCTCCACCGCGGGCGCCGGGACGATCCGCGGCGTCACATAGATGTCGGCCAGCGGGACGCGCTGCCGCCGGTCGAAGTCGGGGGGTTCGATGCTGCCGTGGTAGTCGGCGGCCTGGCGGCGGTACCGGCGCAGGAACAGTTCCTCGGCGGCGGGGTCCGCGCGCCCGCTGACGGCGGCGGCGTGCCGTTCGAGGGCGGTCGTCGTGGCGTGCAGGCGGGCCAGGTGCGCGTCCTGGCGGACCGCCTGGAACAGATCGGGCTCGTCGGCGGCCAGCCGTTCCGCGAGATCACGGATCATGGCGTCGAACTGGTCGAACACGGCGTCGGCGGCCTGCTCCCCACCGCCGGTCTCCTGGGTGATGATCGCCGAGAAGGTCCGCCGGATCTTGCCGATGTCGCCGTCCGGGGCGCCGACCAGCCGCGCCGCGACCAGTTCGTGGACCACGGCGCGCACGTGGAGGCTGCCGATCGCCTCGGTGATCTCCGCGGCGGTCTCGGCCGTGAGCCCGGCGACGCCGCGGGAGAGTTCGCGCGCCAGCGGCCGACCCACACGCGGCGTGAACGCGGCGATGACCTCGTCCCGCCTCTCCTTGCGCGAGCGCGCGCCGCCCCACACGGCGGTGGCGATCCGCCGTCCCGCCGTGGTCGCCACCTCCGCCACCACGCCTGCCATGACCTCGGCCAGGACCTCGAGCATGCGCCTCCCCGTGATCGAGTCGTGGCCCTCATGAAAACCCAGACCGGAACCGGTGTCATGACGAACTGATGACCGACTATGGGCGGCACCCCGGGCTTCCGCGCGCTTGACCCGGGAGCCGGAAGGTCGCCCGGCATCGGGTAGTCTTCGCGCCTCGGAAGGGCAATGCGCAGGTCAATCGAAGCTGGAGTCACATCTTGGACGCGAGTGCGCTCGCCCCCGCGCGGAACGCGTGGACGTGGGCGATCCCGACGGCGCTGGCCGCAGGGCTGCTGCTGGGGGTGCTCACCAATCTCGCCCAGGGGTGGCTGCCCGGCGCCTGGAATCAGATCGCGAACTCCGGTGCCGTGTGGTCGGTGGCCGCGTTCGCCGCCGGGGCGCTGCTGGCCGGGCGGGTCGCCTTGCCGGTGGCGGCTTTCGGGGGACTGTGCGCCGAGGCGGGCCTGGTGGCCGGGTACTACGGCTACGCGGAGTTCGGGCGGGACGGCATGGGCAGCCTGGTGTTCCCGCTGGTGTGGCTGGGGATCGCGTTCGTCGCGGGGCCGATCTTCGGGGTCGCCGGGGTGTGGTGGCGGAGGGGAACCGCCGCGTGGCAGCGGGTGGGCGCGCTCGGGGCGCTGGCGGGGGTGTTCGGGATGGAGGGCATCCACTACGCGTGGGTTCTGGGTTACGCCGCGCAGGCGTGGGCCTGTCTGGGCGTTCTCCTGGTCGTTCCGCTGCTCATGGCCCGTACGCACAAGGAACGGGGGCTGGCGCTTCTGGCGGCGGTGCCTTTCTCGCTGCTGGCGTACGCGGCGGTGATGGTGCCGTTGCGGTTCGTGTCCGGGTGAGGGCTCAGGGGCGCATGCGCATCAGGGTCTCGGCGACGGGGACGACCGGTTCGCCGAGGTCGAACTTGCTGAACAGGTGGACGTCGTCGCCGGTGTCCAGTTCGAGGAGTTCCATCCGGGTGCCGTAGCGGGCGCGGGAGTCGACGCGGATGCGTTCGATCTGGGGCCACGGGATGTGCCGGCGCCCGGAGAAGCCGGTGACGACGGTGACGCCGCGGGAGTCGGCGGAGAGCCGTACCCGGGCGAGAAGGTCACGGGCGGCGAGGAAGGCGAAACCGAGGGCGGCCACGCCGGCCAGGAAGAGGCCGCGGCCGTCCGCGGTCAGGGCCAGAACGGCGAGCAGCAGGGCGCCGGCGGCCTTGAGCACGATGATCACCGGAGCGACGCGCCATTCGCGCGGCGGTAGATCAACCATGGGGAGAGCCTATCCGCACACCGCCTGACCTTCCGATTTGAGGTGCGAAGGCGGATATTTAGGGTATAGGGAAACCCACGCGCGCTGCCCCGCGCGCGTCACGATATGCACCGCCGGAGGGTCGATGAGCAGGCAGATCGGCAATGCGTTCCAGACCCCCACGCTCGTCGAGCTGGAGGCGCGCGTCCGGGGTCTCGAAACCCAGGTGGCTCATCTCACGGAGATGCTGGAGGCGCTGACCGAGGAGGGTCCCGCCCCCAATTGACCCACCCATTTGGTTGAAATTTCTACGGGTTCGAGGCTCCCCAGATCGGCTACGGGGGCGTAGCGTCGAGGCATGGCTGCGACACCTGACACCATGCACTGGCGTGGCGTGCATCACCTGGCCCTGGTCACCCCGGACATGGACGCCACCGTGCGGTTCTGGCACGGGGTCCTGGACGCGCGACTGGTGACCACACTCGCCACCCCGGACTTCCGCCACTACTTCTTCGAGGTGGCGCCCGGCAACACGATCGCCTTCTTCGAGTTCACCGGGAAGGATCTGGACACCTACGCGAAACCGGCGGGCGTGCCGTACGAGAAGGCGTCGCAGTTCGATCACCTCTCCCTGCACCTCGTGGACGAGGCCGCGCTGGAGCGCATGCGGGACCGGCTGAAGGCGCACGGCTGCGAGGTCACCGACGTGATCGACCACGGCTTCCTGCGGTCGATCTACTTCAGCGACCCGAACGGGATCGCGCTGGAGGCGTCCTGGTGGACGGTCGATCCGACCGGCAGGCCGGTGGACTACAGCGATCCCGCGCTGTTCGCCGACCCCGACCCGGTTCCGGCCGTGGTCGAGCTGCGCGAGAACGGCGTGCTGGACCACACGGTCCCGACCGTGCTGGTCGACGCGATCATCGAGGACATCCGGCGGTCGTCGTAGGAACCGTCCCCGGGCTGTTGCGGGCGGCGGCGGACCGCGACCCCGAGGGCGTCTGGCTGCGTACTGACGCGGGGACCCTCACGTTCGCGGCGGCGGCCGGCCAGGTGGCCGGGGTCGCCGCCGCGCTGCGCGCCGCCGGGGTGAGGCGTGGCGATCTCGTGCTGGTCACCGGGCGTAACACCCCGGCGTACCTGCTGTGCTGGCTGGCGCTGACGTCGATGGGCGCGGTCGCCGTGTACGTCAACCCGGCGAGCACCGCGGCCGAGCTGGCCGGACTGGTCGCGCAGACGCGGCCCCGGATGATCGTCAGCGACGATCCCTGGGAGCTGGGCGTGCCCCGGGTCGGCGTCGGCGAGCTGGCCGGCGGGAGCGAGGAGCTGCGGGTCGAGGCGAAGCCGGACGATCTGGCCACGCTGATCCCGACCTCCGGGACCACCGGCCGGTCCAAACTGGTCATGCAGACCCACCGGGCGTACGCGCTGGCCGGGGAGGGTTTCCCGTTCTGGATGGGCCTGACCCGCGAGGACCGGTTGATGACCTCGCTGCCGCTGTTCCACATCAACGCCCCGGCGTACTCGGTGCTCGGGTCGCTGGCCTGCGGCGCGGGCCTGATCCTGCTGGAGCGCTTCTCGGCGAGCGGTTTCCTGGACGCGGCCCGCCGCCACGGCGCGACCGAGTTCAACGCGATCGGCGCCATGCTGGAGATCCTGATGCGGCGGCCGGAACAGCCCGGCGACGCCGGCACGCCGCTGCGGCTCTGCTACACCGGCCCGGCCCCCGCCCGGGAACGGCAACTGGAGATCGAAAGCCGCTTCGGCCTGCGCATCGTCGTCGGCTACGCCCTGTCGGAGTCCCCCTACGGCCTCATCTGGCCGCGCGGCTCCCGCCCGTACGGGACCCTCGGCACGGTGCGGCAGCATCCGTCGGGCACGATCAACCACGCCCGGGTGGAGGACGGCGAGCTGCTGCTGCGCAATCCCGCGGTGACGCCCGGCTACTGGGAGATGCCCGAGGAGACCGCCGAGGTCCTCACCGAGGACGGCTGGCTGCGCACCGGCGACCTGGTGACCGTGGACGAGGACGGCGTCTACACCTTCGTCTCCCGCCGCAAGGAGGTCCTGCGCCGCCGCGGCGAGAACCTCTCCCCCCTGGAGGTCGAGGAGGTCCTGACGGCCCACCCGGACGTCCTCGAATGCGCGGTCGTCGGCGTCCCCTCCGACCTGTCCGAGGAAGAGGTGAAAGCGTTCATCGTCCCGGCCAACGGAACCCCCGACTTCCCCGCCCTGCACGCCTGGGCGTCCGAACACCTGGCCGCCTTCAAGGTCCCCCGCTTCTGGCAGGCCGTCCCGTCGCTTCCCCGCACACCCACCTCCCGCGTGGCCAAACACCTCCTCCCGCGCGACAACCCACCCGGCGAGTACGACGCGGAGAACCCGGCCTGACCCAGTTTCCGGCTCCCCGGGACCAGCAGTTCCCGAATGGTGCGCGCTTGAGCGTCAACCGGGCGGCTCCGGCAGCCGTTTCGGGCGGGTCCAGCCGGTCCAGCCACGTTCGCGCATCAGGTCCAGCAGCCGCTCCATCCGCGGGTCCGACTCGACGGGAAGCGCGTCGATAAGGTCGAACGCCAGATCGTCCTCCACCATCTCGCCGGAGGTGTGCGCCTGCTCGGCCAGGCCGGCCAGGATGTCGGCGATCTCCTCCAGACGCGGGTCGTCGCCCACGCCGTTCTCCAGGAGCTCCGACCCGACCTGGTAGAGCCGGACGATTCGCGGGTCATCGAGCTGCGCGAGTTTCCAGGGTATGACCTCGTGGATGCCGTCGGGCCAGCGCGCCGCGACCAGGATCCACCCGTCCCGCTCAGCCTCCACCATCCGCTCGGACGCTCCGATCTCCCGCAGCCGATCGAGATAGGACACCACCTCCGGCGGGAGCGCCAGGCTGTCCCCGGCGGCGAGCTGCGCGATCTGCTTGCGACTGGTCTCGAGCCGGTCGATCTCGTCGAGCAGGTGGCTGTCGATCCTCTGGACCGCTTCGATGAAGGCCGGCGCGTCGGCTTCGAGCATCCGGCCGATCTGAGACAGCGGCACGCCGGCGTTGGCGAGGGTGCGGATCTTGATGAGGGACACGGCCGCCTTCGCGCCGTACCGCCGGTAGCCCGACGCGTCCCGCTCCGGCTCGGGCAGCAGTCCGATCTGGTGGTAGTGCCGCACCGCCCGTACCGTGACGCCGGCGTACGCCGCCAGTTGACCGATCGTCAGCATGCTCTGATCCTGCCCTCGACTCAGGAGATCCTTCGACGGTAGGCGATGCCGGCGAAGATGTAGGCGACGACGAGGATGCCGGCGCACCAGGCGAGGGCGGTCCAGATTTCGGTGCCGACCGGTTGCCGGGTGAGCAGGTCGCGGATCGTGTTGACGATGGAGGTGACCGGCTGGTGTTCGGCGAAGGCGCGTACGGGGCCGGGCATGGTGTCGGTGGGCACGAAGGCCGAGCTGATGAACGGCAGGAAGACGAGCGGGTAGGAGAACGCGCTCCCGCCGTCCACGCTCTTCGCGGTGAGCCCGGCGATGACGGCGAGCCACGTCAACGCCAGGGTGAACAGGACGAGGATGCCGGCGACCCCGAGCCAGGCCGGCAATCCGGCGCCCGAGCGGAAGCCCATGAGCAGCGCGACCCCGACGACCACCACGAGCGAGATCACATTGGCGGCCAGCGAGGTCAGCACGTGCGCCCACAGCACGGACGACCGTGCGATCGGCATGGACTGGAATCGCTCGAAGAGCCCGCCCTGCATGTCCATCATGAGCCTCAATGCCGTGTACGCGATGCCCGACGCGATGGTGATGAGCAGGATGCCCGGAAGCATGTAGGTCACGTACGAGACCGGCCCGGTGTCGATCGCGCCGCCGAACACGTAGGCGAACAGCAGCATCATGACGATCGGCGTGATCGCGGTCGTGATGATGGTGTCCAGGCTGCGCGTGACGTGACGCATGGTCCGTCCGGTGAGCACGACGGTATCGCCCAGGAAATGCGTGGCCATTCTCGTTCCCCTATTCCTTGTCGTCTTCGCCGGCATGGCCCACGACCGCGAAGAAGACGTCCTCGAGGGAGGGCTGCTTCTCGACGTATTCGACCTTGGCGGGCGGCAACAGCTGCTTGAGTTCGGCCAGAGTGCCGTTGACGATGATCCGGCCCTCGTGGAGGATCGCGATCCGGTCGGCGAACTGCTCGGCCTCATCCAGGTACTGCGTGGTGAGCAGCACAGTCGTGCCGCCCTGGGCGAGCTCCTTGACGGCCTGCCACACCTCGGCGCGCGCCTGCGGATCCAGCCCGGCCGTCGGCTCGTCGAGAAAGATGACCGGCGGATTCCCGACGAGACTCATGGCGATGTCCAGACGACGCCGCATCCCACCGGAGTACGTCGCCACCTTCCGGTTGCCCGCCTCGGTCAGCGCGAAGCGCCTCAGCAGCTCGTCCGCGATCCCACCCGGATCCTTGAGATGCCACAACCTGGCGATCAGAACGAGGTTCTCCCGCCCGCTCAGGATCCCGTCGACCGCCGCGAACTGCCCCGTGAGACTGATGGACTCGCGTACGCCGGCGGCCTCCGTCACGACATCGAAACCGTTGACCCGGGCAGCCCCCGCATCGGCCTTGAGCAGCGTGGAAAGGATCTTCACCACCGTGGTCTTGCCCGCCCCGTTCGAGCCGAGCAGAGCGAAAATGCTGCCCCGCGCCACCTCGAAGTCCACACCGCGCAACACACGCAGTTCCTTGTACGCCTTCTCCAAGCCCTGCACATGAATCGCGGGTCCCTGGGCCTGATCTGTCGCTGGAGGGATGCTCATGCCGGCCAGCATGAAGGGTTGACGCAGCGTCATAGTCAAGCCCGCAGATCAGATCCGCCCAGCCATGGCTCAGCGACCTCCCGGCACCCCCACCGGCAGGTCACGAAGGCGCAGATCAGGGCTAGATGCGGGGGCCGGGTCCGACTTGGACAAACCTTTACGCGCGAACGCCATGGCCATCTCTGGGGCCGTCTGCGGCTGGGCGCAATCGAGGTTGCCCGGAAGTGTCCGCGATCAACGACCGCCCAGCACCGGGATGGACCGGCAGGCGGGAGTCGTTCTACTCGGTGGACGTCGGGGCGCTCGACCAGTCGCGCTATCCCGGCCGAGCCGGCTCGGAAGGAGAACGACCGATGATTGCCAGCGACCTTGTTCTCATCGCCGGCGCCGGTGGCACGGGCCGCACGGTGCTCGAGCAGCTTCGGGCGCGGGACTGGCCAGTGCGCGCGATGGTCCGCCGCGACGACGAGCGCGCGGCCGAGTTGCGTGCCCTCGGGGCGGACGTCGTCGTCGGCGATCTGACCCGGCCCGAGAACGTCGCGGCCGCGCTGGAGGGCGTCGGGCGGATGTACTTCGCGATGCCCGTGTCGCCGGACCATCTGCTGGCGGCGACCGTGGTGGCCACCGTGGCGCGGGAACGCGGGCAGCTGGATGCTCTGGTCGGCATGTCGCAGATGGCGGTGTCGGAGATGGCCGCCACCGGCGCTGGCAAGGCGGAGTCGCACCAGCACCGGCTGCACTGGCTGGCGGAGCAGGTGTTCGAATGGTCGGGCCAGCCGGTGGTACACATCCGGCCTACGGTTTTCCTGGAGAATCCGCTGTTCACCACGTTGACAGCCCGGTCGATCCGGGAAAACGGCACGATCGCGCTGCCGTTCGGCACCGGGCGCACAGCGCCGGTCGCCGTGGAGGACGTCGCCCGGGTGGTCACCACCGTGCTCCGCGACCCGGCTCCGCACGTCGGGCACGCGTATGAGCTCGCCGGGCCACGAATGGTCGACATGACCGAGATGGCAGAGGACTTCTCACGGGCACTGGGGCGTCCGGTGTCCTACGTGGATGTGCCGCTGGACCAGTGGCGGGCCGAGGTGCTCGCCAAGGCGGGCCTGCCGCCGCACGTTGAGCAACACCTCGCCACCATCTTGATCCGACTCCACCAGGAGAACCGCTACGACGCCGCGTCCGACGACGTCGAACGCGTGACGGGCGTACCCGCCCGAACGATCGAGGCGTTCGTGGCCGCCCACAGGGACTTCTACCTGGGCTGAGCCGCCTGTGAGACACGTCGGAGATAATCCAGTACAAAGCCCCTGCGCCTATGGTGGCCATGGCCGAATCCCCGCAACCCCCGGACCTCGTACGCTGACCCTTCGTGGACGCCTGTCCGCCTATCGTGACAGCGTGGCCACTTCACCAGGGCTCCACCAGGCCCTCACAAAATCGCCGCCGCGGCCGCTTCCCCACCGGGCGGAGGAGTTGTTACGCGAGCTGGATGCGCCGCCCCGCCTGGCAGCGCATTTGCGCGCCGTCCACGACACGGCCCTCGACCTGGTCTCCTGGCTGGCCGAGCACCACCCCGAAGTGGCGGTGGACACGGAGGCGGTGTTGTTCGGCGCCGCCACCCACGACATCGGCAAATGCCTCCATCCGGGAGAACTATCGGGCCCGGGGTCGCGGCACGAGCCCGACGGCCACCGCCTGCTTCTGTCCATGGGCGTGCCGGAGCGCCTGGCCCGCTTCGCCCGCACCCATGCAAGCTGGGACGATCCGGGAACGACGCTGGAGGACCACCTGGTAAGCCTGGCTGACAAGGTGTGGAAGGCCAAGCGCACACCAGACCTGGAGCAGCTCATCGTGGACCGGCTTGCGGGCGAGGCGCCACCCTGGCAAGTCTTCATGGAACTGGACGACCTGCTCACCGCGATCGCCGACGGTGCCGACGCCCGCCTCGCCTTCCAGAACGCCTACCCGGTCACCACGGGAACGCTATGACTCGACAGACGCCCGTGTCCGCGTCCTTGGCCGCGTTCGGCACCAACCGGACGTTCGCGAGGTCAGCCGCAGCCTTCGAACTGGGGGACGGTGAAAGTGAGGGCCAGGCCGGACTTGCCGAACCACTTCTCCAGGAGCTTCTTGGCGGTTCCGTCCTGGTACATCTCGGTGATGGCCTTGTTGACCGCCTCGCAGCCGTCCAGGTCCCCCGCCTGGATGCCCACGCCGTACCGCTCGTCGGTGAACGGGGCGTTGACGATCTTCAGGTCGGCGGTGGCGAAGCCGGCCAGGATCAGGTCGTCAGTGGAAACCGCGTCCACCCTCCCCGCCGTCAGACCGGATACGCACTCGCTGTAGGAGGCGGCTTCGACCAGCTTTACGGCGATCTTGCGTTCCTCCTTCACCCGGCGCCAGGAGTTCGAACCGGTCACCTGGCACAGCTTGCGCCCCTTCAGGTCACGCACATTGTCGACCGCGCTCTCCGTGCCCCGTACCAGAGTGTCCTGGTGGGCGACGTAGTACGGCCCGCCGAAGGCCACCTTCGTCTTCCGTTCCGGAGTGATCGAATAGGTGGCGACGACCAGATCCACCGAGCCGTCCATGAGCACCTTCTCCCGCACGGACGAGGGCGTCTCGACGAACCTGGCGTTCTTCCCCAGCTTGCCGGCGATGTAGGCGGCCACATCGACGTCGAAACCGACGAACTCGCCCTCCGCCTTCTTCATGCCCAGCCCGGGCTGGTCCGGCTTCACCCCGATGACCAGCGAATCCTTGCCGAGGATCGACGAGTCGGCGCCGCAGGCCGTCGCCGACAGCAGCGCCACGGCCCCAACCAGCACCAAGGCGGTCACACGCCGCGCGGCCATGAGCATCTTCCCTTCACCGGTATTCGGCGAGCCGCGGCCGGACGCCGACCAGGATCAGCAGGGCGGCGGCGAGCGCCGCCCCCGGCACCAGCAGGTTCCAGCCGTCGATGGCACGGTCGCCCGCCGCCACGGCGTCGCCGAACGCCTGGCGGCGCAGTTCGGTCAGCTCGACCAGGGCGTCGTCGTAGACCCCGAACGACGTACCCATGGCCTGCCGTACGGCGTCGCTGTTCTTGCCCGCGGTGGCGAACTGCCGCATCTTCCGGTCGTCACGCTGGAACTGCTGGTAATGCTTGAGTACCTCGGCCAGTGCCTCGCGCTGGCCGGGCAGGGTGACGCGGTCGGCCTCCGAGCCGTAGAAGCCGAGGAAGTCCGACTTGCCGGGGAAAGCGGGGACGGTCTCGTCCACCGCGGCGTAGTACTTGTCCAGGTTCCCGCCGGGAACGTAGAGCAGCGACTGCGACTTGTCGAGGTAGACCTGCTCGTAGGTGTCCGCCCGCTGCGGGTCGAGCAGATACCTGCTCTCGTCACCGTGCAGGCTGTTTCCGATCGCGCGTGCCCGGGACAGCACGAGAACCGAGTCGAAACCGTCCTCCTTGGCCGTCCGCATCTCGTCGGACGCCCGCTGCAGGACGAGCACTCCCGCGACGGTGAGCACGCCGACGACGACGGTGGCCGCCAGCAGCGCCGGGTTGGTCGCCCGGCGGAACCTGCGGACCAGGAAGACCTGCAACGCGACCAGGACGGCCAGCGCGACCGCCCCGCCGAGCATCACCCAGAACCGGCCCGCCAGCACGGCGGACGACTCGGCCGCGTACGCGTGCCTGACGACGGTTCCGCTGTCGAGCGTGAGGTTGTACGCCTTGGGCAGCAGGTCCAGCCGCATCAGGTCGGTGGCCTGGCGGTAGACGTCGAGAGCCTGCTGCGAGGGCGGACCGGCGGCGTGCGGGGACTGCTCGTCCAGGAGCAGGGCACGCGCCGCGAGCCGCTCGTAGCGGCCGAGCCCGTCGAGTACGGCGCGAACGGTCAGCTGCCCCGTCGGGTCGCCGCGAGCCAGGTCGGCGGCCTGCAGCACGGCGCTGTCGGCCTGGGCGCGGCGCTGGTCGTAGCGGTCCAGCGCGGCCTGGCGGCCGGGACCGCCCTCGGCGCCGGACAGCAGCACGGTGGCCACCTGAGCGTCCATGTCGCTCAGCGCGAAGTAGAGGTCGGCGGTGGCCACCACCTGCGGGCCGGCTGTGTGCCCGATCGCCCGCAGCCCGTCCCCGGCGTGTCCCAGGGCCACGCCCATCAGCGCGGAGAGCAGGCCGACGGCGAGGACGGCGGCGCCGGCGCCGGCGCGGATCCGCCCGGGAACCGTTCGCAGCCGCGGGGCGCGCGGCGGCGAAGGGGCGGGCGCGGGGCCGGTGGCGGGGACGACGACGGCCATCTCAGCCCTTCCGCACCGTGATGCTGGTCCAGGCGCCGACGTGGATGCGGTCCCCGTCGGCGAGCGGGAGCAGCGCGTTGTGCTCCACCGCCTTGCCGTTGAGCAGGGTTCCGTTGGCGGATCCCGGGTCGACGAGCTGCCATGTCCTGTCGGCCTGGGCGAGCAGCACCGCGTGCAGGTGGGAGACGCCGGGATCCTCGGGCGGGCCGGCCAGGTCGATCTCGGGGACCAGCGCCCGCGACTGGCTGCGCCGCCCGATCCTGACCTCGGGCCCGACCAGGGGCACCCGCCGCTCCGGGCAGTACGGCGGGAACGTGACGCGGGCCGCGTCGGGGCCGCCCTGCGCGATCATCGCCTCGTAGTGGTCACGGTCCGACGCGATCACGGCCACCCACGCGGAGGCAGGCCCCGACGGGGTGGACGGGGTGGACTGCGGTGTCCCCCGGTTCCCGCCGCCGAGGACGAAGTCATACCCGCAGCTCTCGCAGAATCGGCCGCCGCGTGAGGTCCCGCAGTCGGGACAGTCGTCCAGTTGGCCGGGGACCGGAGCCGGAGCGGCCGGGGCCGGGGTGCCCGCCAGCAGCGCGCCGCAGACGTCGCAGTACTCCTCGTCCGCGGAGTCGTGCCCTACCGGACAGATCGCCATACTCAGGCCTCCGGGTCCTTGCGCATCCGGACGGTGCGGACCGACCGCGTGTCGAGCGCGATCTCGTCCGCCTTGTCAACGTTCCGCCGGAGGCGAGCGGTTCCCGTCTCCGGGTCGACCTCGATCACCCTGTCGAGCAGCTTGGCGGTCTCCTCGTTGCCGGCCTTCTCGGCGATGCCGCGGGCCTTGCCGAGCCGGGCGGTCGCGGTGTCCAGGTCGCCTTCGTAGCGGGCCTGCAGGCCCTCCTGGATGAGCGAGGCGAGTTCCTGCTGGCCGGTGTAGTGGGCCACCCGGGGGTTGATGCGGGTCGACTGGACGGGGTCGTCGCTCCACTGCGCCAGGATGTTCCCCTTGGCCAGCACCTCCCCGGAATCGGGCAGGACCAGCCGCACCAGGCCGGCGCGCATCTCCTGGCCGACGTTCCCGGCGGGCACCCGCATGCTGATGTGGTACTCGCGGGATTCACCGCCCCACGCCCCGGTGGGGTAGTCGCCGGTCAGCGCGTCCACCTCGGTGCGGCGGCCGGTCAGGTCCTCCAGCGCCGGCGACACCTGCTTGACGAAGTTCAGCGTCGCCGCCCGCGGTGTCCACAGGCGCAGCGCCACGTCCGCGACCGTCTTGCCCATCGACGCCTGGGTCATCGCCCGGAAGTCGGCCTCCAGGTCCTCGGGCCGCCGGATGTCCATCACGCTGCCGAGCAGGGTGGAGGCGATCTGGCGAAGCTCGGCGACCACCCAGTCGACGCCCACACCACGGCAGTCGCAGACGAACTTCCCCGTGCAGTACGACAGGTTCGCGGCGAATTCCGGAGCGCGCTCGTACTCGTTCTTGCCGTCCGTCAGCAGGATGGCGTGCTTGATCGCGCCAGGGTGGGCCCGCTGGTACTCGCTGAACAGGTCGGCCGCGCAGCGCAGCCACCGGCCCATCGCGGTCCCCCCGCCGGCCACCAGCCGGCCGACGGCCTCCTTGGCGGCGCGCCTGCTCTGCGGGGTCGCCGGCACCAGCATCGTGCGGTCGGGAAAGACGATCTCGGCTTCGTGGGTGCCCGCGACGACCGCGAAGTGCACGCCGTCGCGGAGGGTGTCGATGGCGGCCTGCGCGGCCTTCCTCGCCTGGGCGATCTTGTCGTACGACATCGAGCCCGAGGTGTCGACGATGATGACCTCGGCGGCCTCGACCGCGGGGGCACGCTCGATCGGGCCGCTCGCCTCGACCGTGACGATCGCGTGCACGTCCTCGCTTCCCGAGGGAAGGTACTTGTTCTGGTCCACTCGCAAGGTGAAGTCGGTCACTGCTGCTCCTTCGGGAAGACCACGGTGGTCTCGGCCTGCTCGCCCTGCCCGAAAGGGATCACCAGGACGGTTACGTTGTCGTGGCCCCCGGCCTCCAGCGCGAGCCGTACGAGCCGCTGGGCCGCCGCGCGAGGGGTGGCGTTGAGGGCGACGGCGGCGAGCGCCGCCGGCTCGGGGTGGTAACCCCACAGGCCGTCGCTGCACAGCAGGACCACGCCCGGCCCGTCCGGCGTGAACGTACGGATGTGCGGCACGACCTCGCCCGCGTCCGCGCCCAGCCAGGCGGTCAGCAGGTGCGTCCCCGGGGTCGCGTCGTCACCGGTCAGCACCTCGGACCCGGATCCGAGCCAGTAGGCCCGGCTGTCGCCCACCCAGCCGATCGTGACCTGCCGTCCTCCGGCCACCGCCGACACGTACGTGCAGGCGGGCGCGTCCTCGCCCGGCTCGGCCAGGGCGGCGACGGCCTCGGCGGCGAGCCGTACCGCCTCCCGGGTGGCGGTCTCGGGGTCGGCTCCCTCCTCCAGCTGCTTGGCGAGGGCCGCCAGGGCGGTGTCGGCGGCGGTCTCGGACGCCTCCTCCGGGCGCGGCGAGGTGGACACCCCGTCACAGACCACTCCCACGACCGCCGTGTTCGCCGCCGTGCTCACCGCCGTCAGCGCCATGGCGTCCTCGTTGCGGCTGTGCCGCAGGCCGCGGTCGCTCACCCCGGCCCCGACCTCCAGCTCGATCTCCACGTGGTCGCGGCCGGAGGGCTGGAGCATGCCGCAGTTCTCGCAGTAACCGTCGGCCCCGACCGCCGGAGTGCCGCAGGAGGTGCAGCCGACGGCTCCCAGGCCGTGACCGCACTGCTCGCAGTACGCCTCGCCCAGCAGGACGAGCGTCCCGCAGGCGGGACAGGCGGCGCTCACCACAGCGTCCTCGGGCGGACGGAGTTGGCCAGATCGACGAAGTCGCGCCGTTCCGCGGTGGATCGCGCCGATCTGGCCAGCGCCCGGTAGACGCGCTCCAGCTCGGCGCGTACGCCCTTCTCGTGCAGTGGGGTGCCCAGCAACGTCGCCGGCCCGGACGAGGCGGACCGGCCGATGGCGACCCGGCCGAGAGCGCTCCGCAGCACCTCCGAGAGCAGCCCGTCGCGGTCCCGGGCGTCGAGCTTCAGGTTCCGCAGCCGCTCACCCGCGGCGACGAGCTCGCCCTCGGCGGGATCATGTCCCCGTACGGTCGCCGCCACCGCGGCCGCCTGCGCGGCGGTGCGGTGGATGGAGGTCGCGGGCACCTCGTCCAGACCGGCGGTCGCCCCGGCGCGGTCGCCCTCCGCCAGCCGGAGCCTGGCCAGGCCGAAGCCGGCGCTCACGTACGACCGGTCGGTCCGCCAGATGGCGGCGTAGTGGGAAGCCGCCTCCCGGGGCGCTCCGCCGGCTTCGAGGGCGAACGCGAGGGCCAGCCTGGGCGCGGTCTCCCCGGGGAGCCACGAGTAGAGCCCGTCGAAGATACGCGCCGCTTCGGCCGGGTCCCCCGAGGCCAGTTGCGCGGCCCCCCGGTACCACCAGATCCGCCAGTCCCCCGGCAGCTGCCCGGCGGCGTCCGCGAACAACTGGTCCGGGACCGGACGGCCGAGTTCGCCGAGCACCCTGATCAGCGCGAGCGTGGTCTCCGGGGTGGACGGCGCGGATTCGAGCAGGGCGACCAGTTCGGCGGGGTTCCCGGAGGTGAGGCCCGCGAGCAGGCCGGCGGCGGGGTCGAGCGGGTCCACGAGCGGGACGGGCAGCGCGGACGCGGCGTCGAGCCGGTCGAGCGGGCCGAAGACCTGCCCCGTGACGGCCGGGGCGAGTTCGGTTCCGACGGCCTGCCGCTCCGGGCCGAACAGCCGGGACTGCGCGGGGTGCGGGACGCCCTCCTCCGCGGCGCGCACTTCCCTGAGCACGCCGACGAGCTGGTCGGACATCTCCGCCGTGTCCTCGAACCGCCGGCCGGGCTCCGCGTCGGTCGCCCGTTCCAGAAACCGCCGATAGGACTCGTACCTCGGGTCGATGGCCGGCAGCGGAGCGGCGGACCCGCCGCTGGCCGGGCTGAACGGGAAGCTCAGCACGGCGAGCGTGCGCCCCACCGTGTAGAGGTCGGAGGCGACCGACGGCCCGTCGGACGCGATCTCCGGAGCCTGGTATCCGACCGTCCCGTAGATCGCGCTGTCCGCGTCGTCGATCCGCCGCACGGCGCCGAGGTCGATGAGCTTGAGCTGCTCCTCCACCTGGATGACGTTGCCCGGCTTCAGGTCGCAGTACAGCAGGCTCTGGTCGTGCAGATAGCCGAAGGCCTTGAGGACCTCCAGCCCGAAGGCGATGGCCTGCGCGACCGGGAGAGCCTGGCGGTTGTCGCTCTCCCGCAGCCGCGCGCGCAGCATCTCCTGGAGCGGCACACCGCCGATGTACTCCATCACGATGTAGCCCACCATCGTCCCGGTGCCGGGATCCGGATGGGTGACGAAGTTGAAGATCTTCACGATGTTCGGATGGTCTATCGCGGTGAGGAAACGCCGCTCGGCCTCCGCCGCGGCCAGCGCCTCCACGTCCCCGGTGTCGAGCAGCCCCTTCAGGACCACCCACCGGCCCTCCAGGTTCCGGTCGGCCGCCAGGTAGATCCAGCCGAGACCACCGTGCGCCAGGCAGCCCTTGACCTCGTACTGCCCGCCGACGAGGTCGCCCCCGGCGAGTTTGGGCGTGAACGAGAACCGCCAGCCGCAGTGCGGGCAGAACCCGTCCGTACGCCCCGGCTGATCGCCTCTGCGGCGGCCCACCGGCTTGCCGCAGTCGGGATTGCCGCAGAAGCGCCGGTCCTCCGGCACCTGGGCGTCGGCCAGCACCACCCCGGCCGGGTCCCGGTACGGCACGGCCGGCACCTCGACCAGGCCCATCCCGAGGTGGCCCCGGCTCGAACGGCGGCTCGAACGGCTCGAACCGGTGTGGGCCGTACCCGACATGTCCAGCTGGACGGATGGTCTGGTCAGCGGCGCCGATGGCGGTGCCTGCTCCGGCTGCGGGGCCAGGCCGCAGAGGTCGCAGTACCCGTCCTCCACCGTGCCGCCGCAGCCCGGCTGGGCGCATCCGATCACCCCGCCACTCCGATCCGGCTGATCGCCTGCTGGTACGCGGCGACCGCGACGGTGGCCTGCCGCAGATCGCACGGTGCCGTCCAGAGCAGGGTGCGGGCCCTGCCGTACAGTTCGCCGAGCGCGGCGTCCTCGCCATGCCCGAGCCGTACCACCTTGGCGTGGTAGGCCCCCAGCCGGCCGCGCAGCTCGTCCCGGCGGCCGAGGAGGCCCGCCATCGATTCGGTCGCGCTCCGCGCCCGCGCCAGCGCCTCGTCCACGGCCCCTTCCAGCTCGGTCAGCCGCCCGGCCAGCTCCAGCCAGCGGTCGCGGGCCGTCCTCAGCGCGCCCAGCCGGTCCCGCAACGCGGCGGCCTGGTCCGGTAACGCCGGCAGCGCGGGTGAGGCGATCTTGACGAGCACCGTGTCCCGGATCGAGCGGGCCTCGTTCTCCGCCTCGGCGACCCGCGCGATGCGGTCGCCGAGGCGGCGGGCCCGGTCGCCGTAATCCGCTCGGATCCGCGCGGCCTGCTCCAGCAGTGCGCGGCGGGCGGTGAGGTCGGCGATCAATCCGTCGAGTTCGCCGCCGAGGGCGGCCGAGCCGAGTGGGTCGGCGGTTATTTCCGCCCGGACACGGTCGATCCCGGCGCCGATGCGATCCAGCTCCGGATCATCGCCGTCCAGGTCGCGCAGCAGGTCCTGAGCCGAGCGGCGGGCGGCATCGGCCTCGTCGAGCCGCGGGAGCAGCGCGCCCCAGGCGGTGTCCGCGGCCGCGACCGTCTCGGCGACGTCGCGGTAGGCGGCGTCCATTCGCGCCACCACCGTGTCCAGCGTGATCCACTCGCCCGCGGCCCGCAACAGCGACCGTTTCTCGACGGGCACGTTCTCCGGCTTCAGCTCCACCGAAGGGCCGGCTAACAGCCCGGTCAGCGCGGCCAGGTCGGGCTTGCCGGCTCTGAGCTTCTGCGCGCGATCGAGCACCCCCCGGTAGGCGTCGAACAACCACCACAGGGTCACCGCTCTGGCCTGGGCCTCGTCCCAGTGGCGCCGGGTCTCCCCGGTCAGCCGCGCCCCCTCGAGCAGCTGGTAGGCCGGGTGCGAGTCGAGGTCCAGCAGGTCGTCCGAGATCCTGTCGCGTTCCTCGGCACGGCGGCGCAGCGCGAAGTCGAGCGCTTCGATGCTCATCGGCGGGCCACCGGCCCTTGGCATGGTCAACGTTGCTTGCGCCTCCCCAACATGGGACGTACAAGATTGTTACCACCCATTCTTTACAAATTTTCGCGATCCGCGCGCGACGCCCGCCCCCCCTGCGCCGGTCGGGCGCCCGGAGAATTCTCACGGTTGCGGTCACGGTGACGTACACCCAGCTCACCATTGGGGCCGGACCCCCCGAGTGGTCATCGCCTGGCGTGATACGCCGCCTTGCGTGCCTCTCGCTGTTCCCGCACGAACTGCGCGCGCGCCGACATCTCCTCCTGGGCCGTGGCCGCTCGGCGGTTGCCGTGGCTAGTCACCCAGCTCGCGATTACCGCTGTCGCGCCGGTAAGAACCGCGACCCAAACCGTGCCGTCCATACACACCTCCGGGAGGCACCGTCGCGTCGTCCAACGAGCTGTTTGGACGCGGGGCTCCCTTCCCGGCTGGCCTCTACGGACATGTCACCCTTCGGTGGTCAGGCGGTGCAGCATCGAGACAAGGACCCGTCGTCCGGTCCGCTGGCTGTTCCGTCGCTATTCCGCCCCGTTCATGAGCATGCTCTCCACCGTGCCCCGGCCCAAGTTAGTACTGAGAAGCGTCACTCGTGGCCTTGACGACAACGGGGTCCGCAGGGAGCGCGGGCCATATCTGAAGGTAGTGGTCATCGACGGCGTCTTCCGTGCCCTCCAGGTCCATGCCCTTGACGTGATACCGGATGCGATAGGTTCCAGGCCCGGCCGGGAGAGGGGGAAGGCGGGACATCACAGCCTCGTCGAAAGTGAACCCCGTCATCTCCACTTCGCCCGACATAGACACGTAGCCAATTTCCACGATGTCTTCGTAACCGGCAAGATCTGCCCCGGGGTCCCGGTCGGCAATTGTCACGGTGAAGTTGGCCGGGCCCCACTGGTGAGTGATGTGAAGAGTGACACACCCTTGCTCAACCGCGATGAATCCAATGGACTGAGCCGGTGTATCGGCATATCCGCCAGGGTCTTTGTCCAACAGATGAGCGATACCACAATCCTGAACTTCGACCGTCAGACGTACGGTGCTGGTCTCGTTGTTGCTCATGAAGGGGAAGCGTAAACGCTGCCACCGACAAGACGGACAGTCCGACAACGTAACCAATGGAAACTCGCGAAACGCTTCCAACAGCATCGCCGCAGCTCAGTGGCCTGCCAGTCCCCGTCATCGGCAGGCCACGAAGCCGCGGGTCGGGGCTAGATGCGGAAGAAGAGGTTGAGGCAACATCACACCTCTGATCTGGTACAACGCTCACCTCCCACCCTCCTGGGCCGTCTGTGGGCCGTCGGACGAAGGACGATCTTTCTCTGTGGGCCGTCGCAGGGCCGCGTCTATGGTCCTACGCATCCGCTGTTCCGAGCTCGGCAGGATCGCAGCGTAGACCTTCAGCAACAGCGCGCCGCCGTCCTTGTGGCCCAGCCACTCCGCGACCGCCTTCGGGCTCTCCCCCTCGGCCAGGAGCGCGCTGGTGAAGTACTTGCGAAGCATGTGCATTCCGTGCTCACGGTACCGTGCCCCCCGCGCCTCCCCTTCCTCCAGCCGTGGCACGATCCCCGCACGGGTCAGGGCCCGCTGCCACACCTGTGTGTAGGCCGGCAGCAGCACCGGGCCGCCATCCCGGTTGCTCACGAACAGCCGGACCTTGACCGACTTCCCGTCCGGCTTTTGCCAGGGCAACGTGACTGTGATCGGCGGGAACAGCCGCATGTGCTCGGCCAGAGCGAACTTCACCATCTCCGACAGCGGGACTGTACGTGTTTGATCCCCTTTCGGCAGAGCGAAGACCAGCCGTCCACCTAGCATCTTGAGCTGGCGATTCACCCCCGCCACCCCGCGGAACCAGTCGACGTCATCCGGGCCGAAGCCCAGAATCTCCCCTCTGCGCATCCCGAGGCCGGCGCCAATGTCCACCGTGATCTGGTAGCGCTCGGATAAGGCATCCTGCATGTCGAAGACCTGGTCGGGCGTCCACACAACCAGCTTCTTCGCCACGACCTTCGGCAGCGTGATGGTCTTGCTCAGCACCGGGTTCTTCGCGACCAACTCGTCTTCCACGGCCACGGAGAACACGAGCGAGACGTGCGCCATGATGACCTCGATGGTGACCGGCGCGAGAGTGGCCTCCATCTTCCGTACTAGGCCCTGAATGAGGCTCGGGCGCTTCGACAGGAGGCCGATCTCGTGGGAGCCGATCACCGGATAGACGTGATTCCCGAGCCGCTGGCGCATCTTCTCGCGGCTGCTCGGGTTCAGAACGCGGTTCTCGATGACTTCCTCGGCCTGCTTGCGGAAGGTGACCTTCCCGGCCTTGGGGTCGATGAAGGTGCCCTTGAGGAGATCGGCCTCGACCTGGATCTTCCGGTTTTCCGCGTCGGCCTTCCGCTCGAAGGACTCGTTGTCCTCCTTGCCGTCCGGGCCGATGTAGCGCAGGCGCCAGCGCGAGCCCTTGCCATAGCGGACAGGGTCGCGCTCCATGACCGGCTTGCCCTTGTCGTCTAGAAGCACCTTGCCATCTGGTCCGCGCGCTTTCCGCATCCATCGGTCTTCTACATGTGCCATCGGAGAAACCTCCATTGAGTCAGCCGAACCCCTACCCCCCGGGGAACTCCTTCATTAACTGTGCTGGAGATACTGGCGAATCCAGTTCAGAGCCTCTGAACCTCTCACACCACACTAGGAGGAGTCGGACCGAATCGTGAAGTACGGAGTGCTCGTATTCAACAAGCTGTTCGGTTGGCGTCTCGTAAATCGACGGCGAATAGCCAGCGATCCGCGCCAACGACGTGACACTAGACGCCAGGTCGTTGTAGATACTCTCCACCCTGTATGCCCAGGCCAAGCCCCACCTGGTCACCTGGTCAAGGTCATCGGCCGTTGCCGTGTCGGCGTACTGACTCAAGCGCTCCTTCATGGCGTTTATGAAGGGGAGAAGGTGTTCGATCCAGTCATCAAATGCCACGCCCACCTTGTCGACAAGCCAGGAGGATGCGACGTTTATTCGCTGGACGGCACCGTACACCTCGTAATTCAGCGGAGTATCCGGCTTTATAAGCTCGGGGAAATCGACCTTAAGGATCTCCGCGATTACAAAAGCCTCATTTAGCCGGATTGGGCGCTCACCGGCCTCGATGCGCTGAACGGTTGGCTGGTGAAAGGGGAGGTTGTACTTGCTCACCTGTCGAGCAAGATCGGTCTGCGTCATCCCCCGAGCCTCGCGCATGCGCTTCATCCGCTGGGCGAAGTTGGCTTCCCAGGAGACCGCGAGCTGGGGGCGGCCCGTGTCGGGTGCGGCTGGTGGTTCTTGGCGGTTGTCCACGGAGCCCACGGTATAACGTTTTGCAGATGGTGGCGAGCGTGATGTTTTTCGTGTAGAACGGTGACGGAGGTTCTGTTGCAGATGGAGATCTTCAGATCGTTATCGCGCAGGGTGACCCCCACTACGCAGGACAGCCCGACAGGGATCGTCGCCAAACATCCCCCTGCCGGGCTGCACGCCTCACCCGTCACCTCGAAAGCTTCAGGAAGGCCAGATGAAGACTACCCAGGCCCAAGCCGCCATTCAGCCGCCTGCGGACCGCCGCGCCACCCGCGTCGCGCGCCCCGCAGATGACCGGCTCCTCCTGCTGCCGGAGATCGCCAAGTACATCCGGCGCGAAGAAGAGACCATCCGGTGGTGGCGCAAGACCCGCTACAAGGACGCTCCTCCCGTCTGGAAGCAGGCCGGCCGCATCGTCGCCTGGAAGTCCGAGATCGACGCCTGGCTCGACGCCCAGCGTGACGCCGACCTGGAGAACGCCAACGCCGAGTGAGCCCCGACGCGGTCCGGATGCGTACGGCCGTGCGCCTGCGGAGGGATCGCGCGGGGAGCCGACGTCCGCTTGCACAACATACGCGTTGTGACGATCTCCCAATGTGACGGATCCCGGACGGGAACCAGGCAGCACTGAGGCCGGACGGCCTACCGACGAGAACGTTCAACCTCCCGACGAGAACGTTCAACCTCCCGCGACGCCCCGGACGGGGAATCGAGCAACACCGACCGGACGGTCGAGCAGGCGAGCCGGACAGTTCGCCGACGAGCGCCACACTTCCCTCCGAACGGAAACCCCAAGCCCATGGAACAGGACAAGCCCGCCACGATCCTGGCCCGCCACGCTGCGCAACGGCGCTGGGACGACCTCACCCCCGAACAGCGGACAGAGGCAACCGCAGCCGCCTGTGCCCGCAACCCCTCTTCCCTCAGCTATTGGGCGCTCAAGGTCGATCCCGATGGGGTGCTCGATGAGGACGAGCGGGACCGGCAGGCCCGAGAGAAGCGGCGGACGTACTGCCGCGAGATGGCGCTCGCGCGGGAAGCCCGCCGACGCGAACAGAAAGGAGCGGGCGATGCCGCCGCCTGACACGAAAGGCGGGCCCCGGCTCCACCCGGAAAGCCCGCCCTCTGAAACTCAGCCGCCCAGCAACGGCAACGTGTCTTCCCCCACCGTACGGCACGAAGCCGACAACCGGAATCCGGTCGACGAGATGCGCCTCCTGGTGTCCACCGTCGACAGTCAGTGGCGTGCCATCGACGCCGCTCACGGCACCGGGTACCGGCACGGCTTCCTCGACGGTTTCGCCGCTGGCCAGGAGGTCGGGTACGGCCGCCGCGCCTACGAAGAAACCCAGGAGTGGCAGGCGCACAAAGCAATGATCACCGGGACTGCCGACAGGCCAGACGACGAGCGCAAAGCCGCCCTCGACCGCGCGTACGCGGCTGGCGAGCCGTGCGCCACCTACCACCCGACCGGCTGCTCGCGGTGCCATCGTGCGGCGATGGTCGCCCGCCGCGGCGCCGACTACCAGGGCGGGCCGGCGGAGTGGGAACCCAGCGAACCGGCCCGGGAGGTCGCGTAGTGGACGACACCACGTCGTGGGTGCGATGGTTGTGGCAGAGCCACGGCTTCCACATGTTCCCGGCCGACCACCCGGGCAATCCGGAATGCGTCGGGGCGCACCATCCCGAGCGGCCCTGCAACGGGCAGCGCGGGAAGCATCCGTGCGGTCGCTGGTCGGTGCTGGCGAGCGACGGGCCGGTCAAGCTGCGCGCGATGTTCTCCCGGGGCATGCGCAACATCGGCGTGGCCTGCAAGGCGTCGGGCCTGCTGGTGGTGGACGAGGATCAGCCGGGAGCGTTCCGCGAGTACGCCGCAGGCGTCGGCCAGGTCGTCGAGGACACGTTCACGGTGACGACGGCGAAAGGCTGCCACCGGTACTACCGGCAACCCGAGGGCGTCGAACTCGGCAACGGCGTCGGGGCGCTGAAGGGCCGCGGCATCGACGTTCGCGGCGCCCGAGGGCTGGGCGGCTACGTCATCGGCCCCGGATCGGTGCACGAGACCGGCGTCATCTATCAGCCCGTCGACATGGCTGCCCCGATCCTGCCCGCGCCGGCCTGGCTCGTCGAAGCCCTACAGGCTCAACCCGTCGCGGCCTTTTCCGGTGACCACCGAAAAAGCCTGGTCAGCGATGGTAAGGGCCGTCCGTACAAGGTGTTGACCGGGCTCGTGCAGACCGTCCTCGAGGCGACGCCGGGAAGCGACCGAAACAGCCGCCTGTTCTGGAGCGCCTCCCGCATGTTCGAGCACGCCGGCCAAGGCCTGTTCCCCTCCGAGAGCGGACGGGCCGCACTGCTGGAAGCCGCCCGGCGGGTGGGCCTGGCCGACGGCGAGGCGGAAGCGACTCTCAACAGCGCCCACCGGAACGCGAGGGGACGCTGATGACCGAAGCGGAAGAGATCGTGGCGGGGGCGGGAGTCGCCGTTCCGGATGCGGCCGATGGCGAGCAGGCCAAGGAGGAGAAGAAGTCCGCCTCCACGGTGCTGGTGGAGCTTGCGCAGGCGTCGTACCGGTTCGGTGTGTCGGAGGCCGGCGAGACGTTCGGCGTTCCGCGCGTCGGCTCGCCGGTCGTGTTTCTCCTGCGCGGCGGCAAGACCTCACTGCGCGCCCAGTTGGCCCGCGCCTACTTCGCCCGGGTCCGCAAGGCGGCACCTCAGCAGGCGTTGGCTGACGCGCTGCTCGTCATCGAGGGGTTCGCCCAGGAGGAGAACCCCGAACGGTTAGAAATCCGGGTCGCGCGCAGCGACGGCGCGTTCTGGCTCGACCTCGGCGACCCGACCGGCCGGGCCGTTCGGATCAAGCCCGGTGGGTGGACGATCGAGGACGAGCCGCCCGTACTGTTCAAGCGGACCGCCCTCACACTGCCACTGCCACTGCCGGTACGCGGCGGCAGCCTCGACGAGCTGTGGGAGTGGCTCAACTTCGACCCGGCAGACCGGCCGCTGGTGGTGGCCTGGCTGGTGAGCCTGTTCTTCCCGGAGATGCCGCACCCCGTGCCCAACTTGTCGGGAGAGCAGGGAAGCGGGAAGTCGACGGCGGGCAAGGTCATGTCGCTGATCGTCGACCCGACCGGGGCGCCTGCGCGCAAGGCGCCGCGTGATCCCGAGTCGTGGGTGACCGCGGCCACCGGTTCGTGGGTGGTCAGCCTCGACAACCTCTCGGACATGCCGCCCTGGCTGTCAGATGCCATCTGCCGCGCAGTCACCGGAGATGGCGACGTACGGCGCAAGCTGTACACCAACACCGACCTTGAGGTGATCTCCTTCCGCCGCTGCGTGATTCTCAACGGCATCGATCTCGGGGCGGTCCGTGGTGACCTGGCCGACCGGCTGATCCCCCTCGACCTTCTGATCATTGGCGAGGACAACCGGCTCGAAGAGGAAGAGTTGTGGCCCTCGTGGCAGGAGGCCCACCCCCGAATCCTCGGTGCCGTCCTGGACATGCTCGCGAGTGTTGCGAGTCAACTGCCCTCTGTTCGTCTAGCTCGCAAGCCTCGCATGGCGGACTTCGCCCGCATCCTCAAGGCTGTCGACGAGCTCTCGGGGACAGATGGCCTAGCCCGGTACTTGTCCAAGCAGAAGGCGCTCGCGACCGATTCCCTGACTGCGGACGTGTTCATCGTGGCCGTGGCCGAGAAGATCGATACCACCTTTACAGGTACGGCCTCGGAGCTATTGGTCCTGGTCACACCCGACGACGACGGGAAGTGGAGAGCCCCGAAGGGCTGGCCCGGTACGGCCCGAGCGGTGACCACGCGGCTTCGCCGTCAGGCGCCCCCGATGCGCAAGGCGGGGTGGATGGTCGAGGACGACGGCGGCGCGAACCACTCCAACGCCGTCCGCTGGACTCTTACCCCTCCTCCTAGAGAGGTCGGGGATTCTGGCTCGCTTGGCTCGCATAGCTCGCGCTCGCTGCAGGGCCGCGAGTTTGCGAGCCAAGCGAGCCAGGAAAACGGGCCATCTCAGGTCGTGCCGTGCACCAGGTGCGGCCTGCCTCTCCACCCGGCCGCCGCCGCTGGTGGCCACACAACCCACCCAAGCTGCTGAAAAGGAACCGGCATGACCACGACCATGGACCGCGCCGACGCGGTCAAGCAGATCGCTGGCCACCTTGCCAGCCGCGACCGGTGGATCATCACCGCGCCGCCCGACGCCCTACACGCCCTCAGCCAGGCCCTCACGGAACTGCCGGAGTGCACCGCCTACATCGACGCCGGAATCCCCACGGTGATGTGCACCGAAGCCGCTGAAGTCCTCCAGGTGGCGGACGCGGTGGTCGAGGCCACCGCTGTGATCATGGTTCCGAAGACGGTCGCCCCTGCCGACCTCGCCAAGGTGGTGCGTCAGCACGTACCCGACGACGGCACTCGGGACGTCATCGTCCTGCGCACGGGGCGGGGTCGGCAGATCTGCTGGCCGGTCATCTTCGTTGACGCGCTCGCCCTGGTGGATCCCCGCTCCGCCGCGGCCCTGCGAGCGCAGACGAACGTGTCGTAAAGCCCCATCAAACCGACGAGAAGGACGCCCTCATGACCTCCCTCACTCAATCCGAACGCCGTCACGACATCTGGACGACCATCGCTGTGACCGCGCTGCCGGCGGGCTGGCGCAACGCCTTCACCGACGACGACGATGACGACGCCGACGGCAGCCTCTTCATCAACCCGTGCCCCGCGATCCTCCTGCAGGAGTGCCGAGCGGTCCGCGTGCTCAACGAGATCCCGGGCGGTGACGTGTTCCGCTACGAACCGCGGATCGAACTCAAGGACTCGCCCTACGAGACGCGCGCGGTGTTCGCCGACAACGACCAGGGCGAGCTCAGGCCCGTGGCCGACATCAGCAACTACGCGGGCACGTACGCGCCGGACGCCGAACTACCGACCGCCCCGCAGGCACCGGAGACGAGCGGCGTCCGAAAGCAGCAGGCGGTGGACATAACCGAGTTCAGCCTCGACAAGACACCCGACGTGCTCAAGAAGCTCTGTGCAGCCGTTGGCGGCGACTGGGACGCCTTTCTTGCCGAGATTCGCGACCCCGCCTGTGACCGCTCCATGAGCGACGCCGTCTTGGAGATCACCGGTCACGTGCAGCACTCCGTCGACCAGCTCAGGGCGTGGGCGGCCTGGCTGAAAAGCGGCTCGTGATAACCCCGTGCGCGCGACTCACTCCCGCAAAGCCCGGCGGACCGGCACCTGCCCGCTCTGCCGAGGACTGATCCGGATCGGGCAGCGGATCGCGCGCGTCGGCCGCGGCGGCAGCTGGGTGCACTCCCGATGTTTCCTCGCCCGCTTTCGACCAACCCCCGACCAGCGCCCCACCGAAGGGACCAATCCCATGGAACGACTCTCCGCAACCCTCCAACTCAGCCTCCGCCACCACGCGGCCGTCCTGAACCTGCCCGACGTCGAGGAGTACGGGCACCCGCGCCTCGTCGAGGCGTACCGGCGCCTGGTCGAAGCCCACACCGACGCCAAGGAGGCCGCCGACACCCTGCACGGCATCGAGGCCGCCGCCCGCCGGCTCCAAAGCCACGACGCCGAACAGCACGCGAGCGCCCAAGCCGACGTCGCCGACACCTCCCGGCGGCTCGACAAGGAGTGGGCCGCGTTCGCCGCCGCCCTCGCCGACCCCGGCATCACCGCCCACCACGCCGGACAGCAGCGGGAAGCCGCCCAGCGCGTCCGCGAACTCACCGGCGAACTCCGGGAGGCGATCGTGGACTACATCGCCCACGCCGCGCTCTCCCTCGGCCGTCAGCACGTCCGGGCGAGCGACGTCCCCGCCCTCCAGGCCCTGGACCATGCCTTCCACGGTGAGGGGATCGGCTCCAAGGTCGGGCTTGTCGCCGCGCTGGACGCCCTCAACTGACCAGCCCGGACGCGCCAGGGCGGTCGAACGCTGAATCCCGAACACCCGAGGAAAGGGGGGCCGGGCATGAACGCCGGACCCACACCAAGCAGGAAATCCAACGACGCCAAGATCGCAGAACAGACGGTGGCCGCGTACGAGCTGCGGCTGACCGGTAAGTCGCTGCGGGAGATCGGCAAGGAACTGGGGCTCGCGCCCAGCACCGTGTCCGTGCGAATCTCGGACGCGCTCCGGGAGCGCGTCGACCCGCTCGTGGACCACTACCGCGCGATGCTGCTGGACCGGCTCGACATGTACGCCGTCCGCGCCTACAAGGTGATGACCAGCCGGCACATCCTCGTCCAGCAGGGCAAGGTCATCTACGACCCTTCCACGGGCGAGCCGCTCATCGACTCGGCGCCCGTGCTGGCCGCGATCGACCGGCTGACCCGGATCGCCGAGGCGGTCGCCAAGCTGGTCGGCGCGAACGCGGTCATCAAGGCTGACGTGACGGTCACTCCGGTGGATCCGACCGACCTGGCGCTGTGGCGGCTGGTCGAGGACGCGAAGGCGAAGAACGCGGCCGAAGAGGCGCGGCTGAGGGGCGAGGACCCCGGCGCGTCCGGCGGTGGGTCATGACGGCCCGCCGGCGGCGGACGGCTACCGAGCGGCAGGCCCTGAAGCTGCTCGGCCGGGCCGCTCCCGATGGCGAGCAAGGACCCTTGCCAGACAGTACCCCTGGCGGTGAGCAGTGGGACGACACCGGTCCCGCGCCGACCGCCTCCGAACTCCAGGCGGCGAAGCTTCTCCGCCGCGCCTGGAAGCCCGTGAAGCCCGGCGGTTCGGGGGACGACGCGGCCTGACCAGTCCCCTCCCGGGGGCCGTCATCGCGATGGGGACAGCTCCCGGGAGGCCACGCCAGCTGGAAGGAGCAGGGGACGTGAACGCCCTGGACCGCCTGGTAGCGGAGTTCAGCCACACCGATCCCACCATCGGCCGCGTTGTCCTGGCGGCCATGAAGCACCTGCGCGATCCCGACGTGCCCGACGCCGCGCACGTCCTGCTTGAGGACGAGGTGCTCAGGGTGCCGGGCCAGGAAGGCGCCGTCATGGCGGCGCTGTGCTCGGCCCTCCTGCGGACCGCGCTGGCGCTGCTGGATGAGCTGGCCGGCGGGGAGGCGGATGAGCTGCTGTCGCGGGCCATCGCCGAACTGGTGCTGGTGGAGGCTTCGCCTCGCGGATGAGGCGCGGAAGCGTTCGATTGTCGATCTCCCAGGTAGGGCGGGCTCTCTCCCGGTGAGCCCGCCCCTTCACCGGGAGTTCGAATGCCTGAAGGCTTCAAGATCGCAGACGCTTGGGTCGACATCCACGCGCGCGGTCACGAGGACGTCGGCCGGGAGGTCCGCGACGAGATCCGCGGGGACCGCAACTTCCAGCAGGCCGGCACGACGGCGGGCGCGGAGTTCGGCGCCGGGTTCACCCGCTCCGCTGATGGCCGCCTGAGGGACGCGCGAGGCAGGTTCGCCGCTGCGCACCGCGAGATGGGCCGCGACAGCGGGCAGGAGTTCGGCCGCGGCCTCGGCGACGGCATCGACCGCCAGCGGGGGCGGCTGCTCGCCCGGCTGGGGGATCTGGGTTCCGGGCTCGGCCGGTCGCTGATCGGCGGCCTGACCGGATCCCTGGCTGGCCTCGGCGGCGTCCTGACCGGCAGCCTCAAGCTGACCACGCTGGCGGGCGGGGTCGCCGCCATCGGCGCCGCGGCGGCATCGGCGGCCGGGTTCGTGACCCTGTTCGTCGCCGAGCTCATGCCGCTGCTCGGCATCACGGCCGCGCTGCCGGGCCTGGCCCTGAGCGCTGCCGCCGCGATCAGCGTGTGGAAGCTGGCGACGGGCGGACTCGGCGAAGCCATGGCGGCGGCCCGGTCCGGGAACCTGGAGGCGCTGGCCGCCGCGGTGAGCAAGCTGTCGGACAGCGGCCGGGCGTTCATCAACGAGTACGACGCGCTGATCCCGCGCATCCACGAGTTCAAAGCCGCCGCGCAGGACGCGTTCCTGTCCCAGATCAACGGCCAGCTGGCCCGCTGGCTGACCGCCCTGTCCGCGCTCCAGCCCGCGATTGCCGCGCTGGGCCAGGAGTTCGGCGGCCTGGTACGGCGCTTCCTGGACTTCGGCACCGCCCCGGGCACCATCGGCCAGGTCAACGCCGTCCTGGGGGATACCCGGACGCTGGTGGCCGCGGTCGGCGCCGCCCTGACCCCGCTGCTCACGGGCTTCACGGATCTGGGGGTGGCCGGGTCGTCCTGGCTGGCTTCCTTCGCGCCCGGTCTGCAGAACATGCTGACCACCTTCGGCGAGTGGATGTCGCAGATCGCGGCCTCCGGTCAGGCGACGGCGTGGATGAACTCCGCGGTCGACGTGCTCAAGCAGGTCGGCGCCGTCCTGGGCGACATCGGCGGCATCGGCGCCTCGGTGTTCAAGGCGATGGAGACCGCCGGCGGCAGCGCGCTCGGCGTGGTCGGCCAGCTGCTGGACGGCGTCAACCAGTTCCTGGCATCCGCCGAGGGCCAGACGGCGCTGGTTGAGATCTTCGGCGCGCTGGGGGCGGCTGGCCGCGCCTTCATGCCGGTGCTCAAGGACGTGTTCGGCGCGCTCGGCCAGCTGGCCCCCACCGTGGCGGGCCTGGCCGAGGTGGTCGGGCCGGTCCTGTCCGGTGCCGTCCAGGCCGTCACGCCCGCCCTGCAAGCGCTCGGGCCCGGCATCGCCGCGGTGTTCGGCGCGTTGGGCGTCACGGTGCGGCAGCTGGCCGACTCGGGCGCGCTGACCACGATGGCCGAGGCGTTCGGAGCGTTGCTGATCGCGCTGGCCCCGCTCCTGCCCGCCCTCGCTCAGGTGCTGATCCCGGTCTTGAACGGGTTGGCGGTGCTGACCCGCGACGTGGTGGCACCCGCCCTGTCGACCCTGGTCGGCTGGATCAGGCAGGGCGTGGACTGGCTGACCGGCAAGGGGTTGTCGGAGGATTCCTGGCTCGGCCGGATGATCGCCAACATCCGGGACACGGTGCTGCCGATCGCGTCCAAGGCGTTCGAGACCGTCAAGACGATCTTCACGGACGTGGTCGCGTGGTTTACCGACAACCAGGAGACCGTCTCCGGGTGGGGCGAGAAACTCGGCTCGATCTTCTCCAAGATCGGCGAAATCGTCACCTCCGTCTTCGAGCTGATCGGCGCCGTGTGGAACCGGATCGGGCAACCGCTGCTGGACGCGGTCGGCGGCATCTTCGGCGGCATCCTCGACGTGGTCGACGGCATCCTCACCGCCATCGGCGGCGTGTTCGACGTCTTCATCGGCATCTTCACCGGCGACTGGTCCAAGGCATGGGAAGGCGTCAAGAAGATCTTCAGCGGGGTGTGGGACGCGCTCAAGGGCCTGTTCACCACCGCCTGGGAGGCGCTCAAGGGCGTCGTCAACGTGGCGCTGGCCGCGTTCGGCACCACCTGGGAGAAAGTCTGGAACGGGATCAAGGACTTCTTCACCGACACCTGGGACAAAATCACCGGGGCGATCGGCCGCGCCAAAGACTTCGCGGTCGAGAAGTTCACCCAGCTCCTCACCTGGATCAAAGAGCTGCCCGGCAAGGTGCTGACCGCGATCGGCGACCTGGGCGCCCTGCTGGTGGACACCGGCAAGAACCTGGTCACCGGCCTGTGGAACGGCATCCTCGGCGCCTGGGACTGGTTCAAAACCAAGATCGGGGAGTTCTTCGGGGCGCTGCTGCCCGACTGGGCCAAAGACCTGCTCGGCATCGCCAGCCCTTCGACGGTGTTCGCGGAGATGGGCGGGCAGATCCCGGCCGGCCTGGTGCAGGGCATCCAGGGCCAGGCCGGGCAGGTGGCCGCCGCCGCGGCGCAGATGGCCGAGGCCGCGATGCGGGGCGCGCAGGCGGCCGGTGAGGGCCTGGTGGCGGTGCTGCGCCAGCTGGCCGACGGTCTGCCGGTCATCGCCCGCGCGATCACGTCCGTGTTCTCGGGGGTGCTGGACTGGCTGAACGCCGCCGTCACGGCGGTGAGCCGGGCCGCCCACGTCATCGGCCAGAACCTGATCATCGGGTTCTGGAACGGCATGAACTCCCAGTTCGACTGGCTGCGAAGCGCGATCCACAACTTCTTCTCCGCGATCATGCCGCAGTGGGTGCGGGACGCCCTCGGCATCCGCTCCCCGTCCGTCCTGTTCGCCGAGAAGGTCGGCCGCTGGATCCCGCCCGGCGTCGCCAAGGGCATCTCCGACAACTCGGCGGTGGTCCGCTCAGCCGGCCGGGACATGGTCGAGCAGGCGATGGCCGGCGCCGCGGCCGTGATGTCCGGCGCGGGACCGGTTGCCGGTGCCACGGCGGCTGGCGCCCGGACTGTCAACATCGACCGGATCGAAATCCGGGGCGTCTGGGACTTCACCGACCCGATCGCCGCCCGGAACATCGTGCGGTGGCTGCGGGAGGAACTGCGCCGCATGGAAGCCGAGTACGGGTGATTTGGATGGTCTGGGGGACGCATTGCGCCTAGGCCGTTAAAATGATCAACGTCCCTGATGTCTCCCCGCCAGCCCAGGAAAAGTCGCCGGGGGAGCCGCAGATCGAAGGGCCAAGTCGGTGACTTTGTCCCCATGCGCACCTTAAGCGGTGATTGAAGGCTGAGTCGGCGGTGCGTTCGACTCCCGGCAGGCACAACTGCCCCCTGAGTTTCAGCTAGAGTCGTTCTATGTGATCGCGTGGCCACGTCAGACGAGCCGTACGGACGTCTGGCAAAGGGCCCGCCGGCGCCCGCCCGGTTTCCCGACCCGCGGAACCCGGGCTCGCCTCCTCACAGGGGGCAGGAGGGCTTAGATCACTGATCAAAGGGGACAGTGATGGACCCGAGCAAGAACCTGGACTCGTCCAGGCGTACAACCCCCGAAGCAGCGTCGACCGACGCGGGCGAGGGGGGAAACCCTTCGCGAACCCCTGCGGACAAGGCCATGAAGAGGTGGCTGGCCTTCCAGGCCCTCACCTCGGCAGGCCGGTTCATCCAGGACATCGTGATGGAGTTCGTGGGCTAGCAGCCCTGGGCTAAGCACTCCAGAAGGGTGCAAAGGCCCAGGGCCGCCTTCCGGGAGGGCCTGCTGTTCTCCGAGTTCTCGCGAAACTCGGTGCGGGTCCTCCCTTTTCCGTACCCCTCAACGTAACAATCTGTAGTCGAGATGTCACGATGAGGAATCCTAGTGTCTCGCGGGTGGCATCGCGGAAGGATCGCAGATCCATCGGTGATTTCGGACTCCCCATGAGATAGATTGCCCGATCCCGCATGTTGGTTAGGGTATGTCACTCGTGTCAGACGTGACACAACTCCTCAGTGGTATGTCCCACTTTCGGGGTGCTTTATGTAGGTTTTCCGAGATGTTCTGGACATGCTACATGCCCAGAACAAGGGGGGCCGAAATACATCTGGCCATGACAGCGTCGCGCCGACGCGCGCCCCGGCCAGTCAACCCCGCTGAGCGAGTGGCCGTTCGGGAACAAGAGATCGCATCGAGCGAAACCCCCGGATCGTCTCCCCTACGGAAGTGCCAGACCACCGTAGGAGTGCCCAGGATCGCCGTAGGTGTGCGAGCGCTCGTTCGGGTAGCCGAAGCCTCCCGAACGTATGTACGGGCCGTTTGCGGCCCGCACGGTGCCCGGAATGCTTGACTCGGCGGGCACGAGGCCGTCGCGGGTTAGGTCGCTCTCACCCCCGCGAAAGACTGACCCTAGTTAGAGTTCAGGTATGGGTACTCCGCGCATGACCCTCCAGACGCAGCTCGTCCTGCGCGCCCTCCTGGAGGACCCCACCCGCGAGATGTACGGCCTGGAAATCTGCCACGCCGCCGGACTCCAGCCCGGGACTATCCACCCGATTCTGGTCAGGTTCGAGGGCATCGGCTGGCTGGAGTCGCATTTCGAGGATATCGACCCACACGCCGCCGGTCGGCCCCGCCGCCGCTACTACCGTCTCACTCCGGACGGAGCGGAACAGGCGCACAAGGCTCTCGCCCAGGCACCGACCAAGATCGCCAATTTGTTCGGGCTTCGTTCCCGGCTGCTCCCCGCGGTGCCTCGTGACTGATCGCGCCTTCGTCAGCATCGTCAGCGACAGCTTCTATCGCGCCTCCGAACTCACCAGCAACGTGACTGGCGAGCTCATATACGCCCGCGACTTCGCCCGCGACGACGAGTTCACCGACAGCCTCGCGCTCGGCCATGCTGTCCCCTATGCGCACGAGCTCGCCGATGCTCTCGACCGTGCAATCAGTGAGGTAATCCCAGCAACTTCTACGTGATCTTGCCGTGCTCGAAGTGCAGCAGAACGAGTGCGGATTTGGCGAGGTCTCCGACACGGCTGGGGCTGAGAGAAACATGCTGAAGGATCCGCCACCGCTGCTTCAGCAATGCGAACCCCCGTTCTCCCAAGCAACGGAGAGAACGCAGAAGCGCGTTTCTGGTACGCGTGTCAATGTCCAGCTCACGGCCATCGGCGGGCTGCTTGACCGGAGTGTGGACGCCGTGACCGGCCCCTTCGTAAGCCGGATCTGCCAGCAACGGCGGACACTGGCGATTTCAAGGACTTCCCAGCGGTCTTCTCGGTCGAGGGGCGGAAGGCGGTCGAGATCGTGGTGGACTTCGGTTCGCCGAACAGCGGGTTCAAGTTCCAGCCCAGGGAATACACCGTGGAGATCGAAGCTAAGTTGGGCCACTTCGACCACTGGACCCCTCTCGTCAGGTTCGCCCTCCATCTGGAAAACGCCATCCATCCCGGGAGCTACATCGCCTACAGCAACAACCCCGACCAGGTCACCCCCGAAGAGCAGGCTCGGGCGGATCAACTCATCCGTTCGACGGAGTGAGGGCCAGTCCTTAGCAAGTTGCTAGCCGTTTGCTACGGCGTTGCCATCGGAGAAGACACCGACCTGCTCCTCCTAGAGAGGCCGCGAACCGTGGCTCGCATGGCTCGCATGGCTCGCAGACACCCACCCACGCGAGCTTGCGAGTCACGCGAGCCACGAAAACGGACCATCTCAGGACGACGAGAGGTCGCCACGTAGAGACCTGATCACAACCCGATGCCTTTCGACAGCGCGTTACCGACCACGCCGAGCGCAACGGCCTGGCCGTTCTCCCGCAGCCACAGCGCCGTCTTGCGGAGATGGCCAGCTTGCTCGGGCTCGGCGTCGGCCGCGGCCTTCTCCAACGCAGCGACAAGCCGCTCGGCCAGAGACTCCGGTGTCGGCCACGCACCCACGGCCCGGCGCGCATGACCTGTCGGACTGTGGATTCCGCTGATCTCCTGTCCGTCGCTATCGAAGTCGGTGGTGTCGGTGAACTCGAAGAAGGGCGGGCGCTCGCCGGCGAGCGCGACGAGAGAGCGCTGGACGGTGAGCTCATCCCAGCCGAGGTACTCGGCGATCTCGTAGCCGTCCATGGGTGCGCGGCCCTTCTCGGCCATTTCCAGGACGGCCGTGAGGACGGGCAGGTCTCTGTCTTCCCAAGTGGTCATGCGGGTGAATCTGCCGCATCCGGTCCGCGGGTGCCAGTCCGTACCACGACCTGCCCGGCCATCAAAGCGCGAGCCTACTGATCGTCCAGCGACAGATTTTGAGCGCCGCCGCGAGCAGACGAATGGCAGCGCTCAATCTACGGTCTGTTGGTGGGGAATCTAGGCTGCCTGCGGCTCGCCAGGCGAATACTTCAAGCGCTCGCGCTCGCCATTCTGGCGATCAGCCTCGCCGGTTGCGGCTCTTACCCTGAGCAGCATGATGAGCGCCTTCGCAAAGCCGCCGGCGTCGTGACGTTCCGGATCACATGCGCGAAGGATCTCTGGGAGCGCACCAGCAAGCAGCCGGGGTTTGTCGAGGTCAAGGCGAAATCCGTCAAGGACACGGGGGTGGGCGATAGCACCGTGGTCGTGGAGCTAAGCGGGGCACAACTGGTCGACTACCTGGAACTTCTCGCGGACTGGTCCTTCTCTTCAGCAAGGTCTAGCGATCCTCTCTCGGAGAGGATGTATAACGCCATTGCCCCAGTTGTGGACAAGATCAGCGGACCTCTATCGCCGGGCTCAGAACCGCCGAGCGTGGTCGTAAACGATACGGCGGGTGGTTCAACGTCCACCCCGATCACGACCCCCACCCCGAGCACGTCCCGCTAGCTCACTGAGTCCGACCGTCACGCAAGCCGCGCAGTCGCGTACTCGGCGAACTCCCGGCCGACTGCAGAGGGGCCGCGCGCGGCCAGTTCGCCGCTGAACGTCCGTAACAGGCCCGAACCGCGGCTGGTGTCGACCTGGTCGGCGAGCAGGTCGACCACGCGCCGCGCGGTCATACAGCTCTCGTCGAGGCGCCCTCTCCGCAACTGCGCCGTGGCCACGCGTCCGAGCCACGTCGCCCGATCCCGGGGATACCGCTCCCCGCAGGACGCGACTGCGGCCGTCAGCTCCCGCTCAGCGCCGAGGTAGTCCCCCATGTCGTAGAGCGCGCGGCCGAGCTGTGCTGAGATGCGAGTCTCGTCAACCCAGTAAGCCCACGGCGGTGCATCGCCGACCACCGCGCGGCCGAGCAACTCGCTCGCACGGTTGAGCGCGGCCCGTGCCGTGTTCTGGTCGGCCACCTTCGCGTACGCCCGACCGAGCCGAGCCCACGTCATCGCCTGCACGGCTTCCGGCGTCTTGGCCGACTCGGCGGCGGCCAGGTCCATGAGCTTGGTCGCGTCATCGAGGCGGCCCGTCGCGTACGAGAGCGTGCCCATGAAGCCGACGACATTCACGCCCAACGCGCGGTCGCCGACGGCGCTCGTGGCTCGCAGCGCGGCCAGGTAGTAGGACTGGGCCGCCGCGTACCGGCCGCTCTCTGCGGCGGCCCATCCGGCGAGGCGCGCGGCCTCGGCCGCCGTGGCGTAGAGGCGGCGGCCGGTCTCGTTCTGGTAGCTGCCGTTCTTGAGCAGGTCGGTGATGAACCGGAGATCCGCGTTCAGCGCGGAGAGCAGCGCCCCGCCGCCGTGCTCGTCGTCCATCCGCCGGCGCGTGGCCATCAGCTGTTCGATCTCGTCAACGAGCGCCGTACTGACCTGGCGGCCGTCCTCCTGGTAGGCGATCCACGGCCCGGGGTTCAGGCGCCATTGGAAGACGGGGAGGAGGATCTCGGCCCCCGCGAGAACGATGAACCTCCGGCGGTCCACAGGCGCCTCCTCCGTGACGTTGTCGAGTGCTCGGACGGTTCCTTCCCGATCCCACGTCTCTGTCGCCCCCGCCACTGCCCCGGTTGGTAGCCAGCGCGGCCAACTCGTACGGGCGTACGCCTCGCGGCTCACCTCGAACAGCTCGCGTAGTACAGCCTGAGCCGCCGCGTCGGGGACTACCCCACGTTCCCATCGGGTGACGGTCTTGCGGGTCGTGCCGAGGCCACGGGCGCGCATGAGTGCGGCCAGGGTCTCCTGGGACCATCCTCGTTGACGACGTGCATCGGCGAGCGGATGCGCCGGTGGTTCGAGATCGGCCACTGGAGACCCCTCCTGACCCCTACCTGCCCCTGCTAGACCCGTTGGTCACCCGTCCGACTCGGCTCTCAATGGCGGTATGAGCGCGCTATTCCTTCAGACGTCCCGTTTTACGCGCCCATTCGAGGACGTCAGCGAGCCACCACCATGCCCTGTTGGAGATCTTTCCCGCTGGCTCGGGGAACTTCTCGACGGTCACCCACTCCTTGGCCGAACGGTGCCGCCAGGTAACGACTGTATGCACGGAGACGCCGAGAGCGTCGGCGATACCGTCGATGCCTACTGGAGTCCAAGGATGCTGTGGGCGTCCGCTCATGGGCGAAGTGTAAGCCTTCCCCTCGCGTATGTCTCTATTGCGCGAGTGCGACAAACACCCGAGTGTCTGCCGTTGACAGGTGAGTGGGTTAGGCATACGGTCAAGGCACAACAAAAGAGCGGGCCTGCCCGGTGTTGGAGCACCAGAACAGGCCCTCATCGACCACCTGCCACAACAGGAGGAAGACGTATGCCCGATCTTAGGGCCTCGACTGCGTCGTGCCTGCGCTGCGGTCGCAACTTAACGTCGCCGGAGAGCATCCAGCGCGGCTACGGCCGACAGTGCCGGACGCTCATGTCCCTGGCCACGACCAAGCCCACCCCTGAGGGTTTCAGCGCCACCCAGATGGACAAGGCGTGGGAGGCCATCGAGCAGGGTGCGATCGTCCGGACGTCCCGGTTCGAGATGTTCACCGCCGTGTCGACGGACGGCACCACCCACTATCTGATCAGGCCGGGCTCCTGCACGTGCCCGGCCGGTCAGCGCGGCCACCTCTGCTACCACCGCTTGGCCGTGCACATCATCACAGCCACCGTTGGCCGGAAGGTGGTGGCCTCGTGAACGACATGTCCCCGCCGTGCCCCGCCTGGTGCGCGCCCGGCAGCAACACCGCGGCCGCCATCGGCCACGGCTCCCAGGACGGCCGCCGTGTCCACTGGCGCGACCTCGGCCAGGCCACCAGACGCCTCGACGTCAGCGCCGAAGCCGGCCTCATCCAGGTCGAGTACGCCGCCGTCGAGGGCGAACCCTTCCAGTCCGACGCCAGCGAGAAGCCCGCCAACGTGCGCGTCTACTGGCGCGGCCCCACCCGCGAAGAGCGCGGCCACGGCGACTTCACCGCCGAGCAGGCGGCCGTCCTCGCGTGGCTGCTGGAACGGCTGACCCTGCGCGAGCTCCGCACGCTCGGCGAGCGGCTGAACCAGGGCGCCGCCCTGCTGGCAGGTGAGGCCCGATGAGTGCCGAACTCGCCCTCGCCACCCGCGAACTGGAGCGCCGTCTCGCCGCCGGCGAGGTCGCTTCCCCCGAGATGGCCGCGATCTACCGCCAGCTGATCGCCAACAGCTACACCCTGGCCAGCATGCGCCTGGAGATCGAGGCGATGCAGCAGCCGTACACCCCGTCCCGCCCGCTGGCCCCCGTCGTCGAGCTGGCCGAGCGCCGCAAGGCGGTGACGTCGTGAAGGACCTGAACGAGAACGTGTACGCGATCGGCATCGCCGCCGGCTCCGCGCTGACCCTGGAACTGGTCGGCCTCTACGGCTTCGACGCCGCCGTATTCTCCACCGACCGGAGTATCTCGGCAGTCCTGTCCGAGGAAGAGCACGAGATCCTTTACGACGCCGTGCAGCGGATCGTGGCCCTGCGCCTCCCGCCCGACGACCTGGCCGGGGTGGTCTGCCCGCCCGGCGCGTGCACCCGCGAGGACTGCGCCTCCCCGACCTGCCGGGGGTGGGGTCGATGAAAGCCGACCGATACAGGCTGGGCATGTTCAGCGGCGCCGTACTGGCCCTGGAGATGATCGACCGCCACGGCATCGAGGGCGCGGTCACGCCCACCAAGCAGGTGGTCTCCAACGGCTTGACCGCCACCGAGCAGGAGATCATGAACGAGGCCGTGATGCGCGTCATGGCCCTGCGCGCCGCCCCGGACGACGTCTCCACGGTCGTGGCCACGTCGCCCGACTGTGGCCGCCCCGGATGCACCTCTCCGACGTGTGGGAGGGCCGCGCGATGACGTGCCTGACTCCGTGGTGCGCCGACCACTCGCCCGAGCTCGACATGTGCGACGCCGCGCCCATCCCCGTGCCGCTCTTCCAGCGTCAGATGTCCGGGGGCATCCCGGGCGCCGTGTACCTGTCCGTGGTGGCCGGCGGGTCGCCCACGGTGGCCCTGTACGGCAGCGCCGACGAGATGAGCCTGGAGCAGGCCGACGCCGTCGCGTACGCGCTGCTGGCCATGACCGCCCGCGCCCGCGCGGCTGACCAGTCCCACCGTAACCGAGGTTACGGTGCGCCGACCTGCGGAGAAGGGGCGGTCTGATGGACGAGATCGTGTCCCTGATCGTGGGCGACGACCCCGGCCAGAACTTCCGCGAGTTCCTCAACAACCTCAGCGAGGCGCAGGAGATGGCCGTGCTCGCCTACCTGGCCGCCAACCTGGCCGAGGTGACCGCGACCCGCCTGGCCCTGATCGGTGCCGAGATGGAGCGCGCGGCGCGCGAGGAAGCGGGGGCCGCGCGATGACGACGCCGCAATGCCAGACCTTCGCGTGGTGTATCGAACCGGACGGCCACGAACGCCGGGCCGAGCCCACCGTGCACTGGCGGAAGCTGGCCGCGCTCGAAAGCCGCACCGGCGCGCTTCACGTCGAGGTGAGCCTGCGCGGCGACGCCGAACGTGAGCACGTGCACCTGGTGCTGTCCGACGGCTACCTGGGGCCGGCCGTGCGGCAGACCTTCGACCTCGCCGACGACCTCGCCGAGGCCCTCGGCAGTCTCCTGCTGACCCTGTCACCCGACGACACCCTGAAGTTCGGCGAGGCCCTCATGCACGGCGGCCTGGCGATTGGAGGCCGCTGGTGAACACCAACCAGCCACCGCACGGACCGGAGACCACACACCCGTCACCGCCGGTCACGAACCCGGCCACGCGCCGCGCCGCGATCCTCGTCGTGAGCGTCATCGCCGCCGTCGCCGCCTACGTCAGCTTCCGGCACCAGTTCGGGTTGGCCCGCAAGGCAGGCGACCCGGTCGAACTGGCATGGACGCTGCCCGTCCTCATCGACGGCATGATCGCCATGGCCAGCCTGGTGATGCTGGACTCGTCCAAGCGCGGCCAGTCCGCGCCATGGCTCGCCCGGATCACCCTCGCCGCCGGCGCTCTCGCAACCCTCGCCGCCAACGTGGCTCACGGCTGGTCGGGCGGACCGGAATCCCGCCTGATCAGCGCCGTCGCGCCGCTGGTCCTGGTGGTGGCGTACGAACTCCTGATGGGCATGCTCCGCCGGGGTGCGGCGGTCGCCGAACCGGCGGCTGCCGTACGAGAGGATGACCAGCCTGCCGAACCCGAACTCGACATGCCGGTCCTGACGCCTACCGTTCCGCGCACGGCTGTCGAGGCGGCTCGCACCGCTTACGAAGCCTCCGTCGCCGACGGCCACCCAATCTCCGAACGCGGGCTGAGTGACCGGTTCAAACTGACCCGACCCCAGGCCCGCCAGCTGATCGGCGAGGTGGTCGTGGGCGCGGTCCAGGCCGACTACTCCGTGACCGGGGACAGGCCCGAGCCCGGCCAGCTGGTCAGCCGGTACGGCATCAGCCGCCAACGCGCGGCCGCGATCCTCGCGCCGCTGGCCAACGCCGGCCCGGCCGAGCCGACCGACGAGGAGCTGGTGGCCGGGCTCACCCCGGCCGAAGTCCTCGCCGGGCCTGGCCTGACCAAGCTGCGTGAGCGGCACCCCGCCGCAGTGAACGGGACCGGTGCGTGATGGCCACCCGCAGGAAGGCCGCCGGGTGCAAGGCGAGCGCGGGCGACTGGTTCGGCCTGGCCGTCATCGCGCTCACCCTGTGGGCGCTCGGGCTCACCGCCTCCCGCCTCGACCGCATCGCCCCGCTCGTCGCGTTCGGCGTAGGCCTGTTCGCCGGCGCCGCCGGAGTGCTCGCCGCACGCAGCGCAGCATCCCGCCTGCTGGCCCGCGCGAGCATCCGGATCTCCCTCACCCGGAGGGCCAAGCCATGAACCAGGCCCGCTACATCGCGCTGCTGGCGCTGCACCGGTTGATGCTCGCGCTGGTGGACCTCGGCACCGCCGCGATCCTCCTGCTGGGCGCGCTGGACGCGTACGTGTCCGCCGTGTTCGGCACCCGCCGCGTCTCGACCATGGCCCGCCAGTTCGCCGCCTTGATTAAGGAGCACCGTTGACCACCCCCGAACCTCGGCCCGGCCGCAACCGCATCCCCGAACTCGCCAACATCCCGTGGGCGGGCCCGGCCGCCATCACCGCCTACTCCCGCGAGGGCCGCGCGCTCTGCCGGGACCTGAGCGAGGAGTTCGGGATGGGCGCCGACGAGCTGTACGCCGTCCTGATCCGCAGCTTCAAGGGCCACCCGGTGCTCGCCCTGCTCGGCGCGCCCGACGTCCGGCGGAAGGCCAAGCGGACGGTCAAGCGGCTCCAGCGCGCGGCCACCCTTCAGCGCGCCGCGGCGGTCGAGCTGGTGAAGTTCCACGCCCAGTTCCGCAAGGAGTTCGTGGACGTGCTCCCGCAGGCCAAGCCGGAGAACAGGCCGTCCACCTTCAACTGGAAGGACGTGTGATGGCCCGCACCACCAGCATCCGCGTCGAGACGCCGCCGTCCGAGCCGGGCGGCATGAGCCAGGTGGCCGCGCGCGAGGTGAGCAAGGTCCTGCTGTACGCCTCCCCGTGGGCGATCGGCCTGCTGCTGCTCGGGCTCGGCGCGGCCTTCCATTTCACCCTGCGCAGCGACGACCCGCAGGTGGTCGCCTGGACCACGGCAGGGATCACCCTGTGCGCGCTGGTCCTGACGTGGCTGACCTGGCACCAGTCCCACGCCCGCAGCACCACCGGCCGGGCGCACACCACGCTGACCACCGCCCTGGCCGGGATGTGGGTGTGCGCGGCCACCATCAGCGGGCCGCTCTCGACCGCCACCGGCCGCGCCTACGTCATCGGCGGCGTCACCCTCGCGCTCAGCTTCAACATCCGGACGGTCATCAGGGTCAAGCAGGTCGACGTCCCGGCCATCGCCAACGACCCGCTGACCGCGCTGTTCGGCACCGCGGCGGCTAAGGCGGGCATGCCCGCGATTGAGGCCCGCACTACCGCCCGCACCGAGCACAAGATCGAGGCGGACATTCAGCTGGAGGCCGGCAAGCAGGTGGCCGACGACTTCCAGCGGCGGGCGCCCTACATCGAGTCGGGCATGGGCCTGCCGCCCGGGTCGGTGACCACCTCGATTGACCCCGACGACGCCAGCAAGGCCAAGGCCGTCTTCTCCGATCCGCGCGTCATGAAGCGCCCGCTGCCCTGGCCGGGTCCTTCTCTGCCGGGCGGGTCGATCGCGGACGCTCTGCGGATCGGGCTGTGGCAGGACCTGGACGACGTCCTCTACGTCATCGTGGGCCACCACCTCCAGCTGATGGGCATGTCCGGCGCGGGCAAGTCCATCGGCGGCTGCTGGAACATCCTCGGAGACGCCATCACCCGCGTAGACGTCGCGGTGTTCGCCGCCGACGTCACCAAAGGCCGGCAGACGCTCGGGCCGCTGGAGGAGTCCCTGCACCGCTTCGAGGACACCACCGCGGGCGCCCGCGCCATGCTGCGCGACCTTCAGGCGGAGGTGAAGAACCGCACCAACCAGCTGTCCGCGCGCGGGCTCACCAAGTGGCGGCAGGGATGCGGCCTGACGTACTGGATCATCTGGCTGGAGGAGTGCCCCGACATCCTCGACGCGCTCACCGACTCCGAGATGGAACAGTTCCTGTCCCTGGTCAAGGCCCTGCGATCCGCCGGCGGCACCGTCGTGCTGTCCCTCCAGCGCTCCGACTACACCCAGATGCCCACGATCGCGCGCGGCCAGCTCGGCAACATGTGCTTCGGCGTCGCCAACTCCGGTGATGCCTCCTTCGGCCTGTCGGAGGCCATGGAGGAGGCCGGCGCCCGGCCGGAGCTGTGGGAGAACGGGCAGCCGGGCATGGCCTACCTGGGCGCGCCCACGATCCCCCGGGACCGCATCGCGATGCCGCTGCGGACGTTCGCGTGGGGCATGGTCGGCGAGGAGTTCGACGACGAGGTGGCCACCGCGGCGATGCGCGAGCACGCCGCGCTGTTCCCGGCCGCCGCCAAGCAGGTGGACGAAGGCACGGCCCGGCTGGCAAAGCTCGTCCAGTCGCCCGCGTCTGCGCAGGCCACCGCCACGGCGGTGGTGGACCAACCTCCCATTGACCGGGAGCTGCTCGTCCAAGCCGCCGAGCTCGTCGTCACCACCCAGTTCGGCTCTCCCCAGATGCTTCAGCGCAAGCTGCGTGTGCCGTGGGAGCAGGCCCGAGAGCTCGTGGCCGCTCTTCAGGACGCCGGGGTTCTCGGCCCGGCGCGCGAGAACGCAGCGCCCAAGGTGCTGCGCGGCGCCGACGAGCTCGACGAGGTGCTGGACGATCTGCGCGGCCACGAAGACGACGACCAGGAGGAGGACGGTGTGGACGACGACGAGGACGTGGTGGGCGAGTACCTGCCGCCCGGCGACGACCCGGACCCGGACGTGCAGGCCGGGATGGACGACGAGATCCCCGACATCGACGAGGGCGAGCCGCCGTGGACGTTCGATCGCGGCGAGTCGATGACGCCGGAGGCCCGGCACGCCGCGCTCATCACCCTGTTGCAGGACTGGTGGGATGGCGGCCGGCGGGATTTCCAGACCGGCGACCTGTCCCCGCTGTGGTCGAGCACGGACATGACCCGCCAGTGGGCACAGGGCCGCCTGCGGAAGCTGCGCGGGGACGAGGTGCTCGGGTACGACGAGGACGCGCAGCGCCACCTGATGCTCACCCGCCCGGAGTAGCCCGCCCGCGCCCGTTGCACCCTCGCGGAGGGGAGGGGGTGCAACGGGCGAGGGGGTCACAGGTCAGAGGCGGTGTGGCACCCCTGTTGCACCCCGTCGTTGCACCCTTCGTTGCAGGGGGGCGTTGCACCCCCGTTGCACCCCTATTCAAGATCGAAAATCTCGAGAGCGCGCAGCCCACGCGCAGCCGTACGCGCGACCCCAGGAGGCCCCCCATGCGACGAGCTGTTCTCGCCCTGCTCCTCGCCCTGACGCTCACCACCGCCTGCAAGGCGGAGACGTGGTACGCGGTCCCCGGCGGGCCGCCCGGCACCGTGAGCGGGCGAGACGGCCGATGGCTCATCATCAAGCCCGGCCACGGAGGGGCCAAGGTGCGCGTCCTGGTGGACGACGCCGACCAGGGCAGCTGCTCGACCGGGACCGACTACCCGCAGTGTGTGCCCGTCCAGCGATAGGCGCACCACGCGCAGCCGTACGCGCGACCCAGGTCTCTCCGTCGAGGGCTCAGTCGCCCTCGCTGTCCATTGGGATGCTGGCAAACGCGGCCCATTCCTTGGCCTCTCTCGACATTGGGCCCCATCCGTCCAGGCGGATCGTCCCCTCTCGTGAGACCTGGAGAGGCTCGACAGCCCCGTACGCCTGGAACAGATCTCCAGCGAGCTGTGCCGCCGCCGCCGCGAGCGACCGGCCATCCTCGATGAGGTCGTCGAGGATGAACGTGGCGGAACCCGCCGCGAAAGGCAGGGACTCCTTGCCGAGCGGCCGCGTGTTGGAACTCCAGCCCTTGAAGGTGTGGAGCTCGACCAGCCTCGCTGCGTTCCTTAGCTCAGCAGGGTTGGTGACCTTGATTGCCTGGTGCATGGAAGCGTCAGTGACCATGCTTGCGCGCGTAGTGGCCAGGCCGGATGCGCCGGCGCGCTGCTGAGCGTGGCGGGCGAGGTAGCGCAGAGCCGCCGCAGTCCAAACCACCACGCGGGAGTCGAGAACCGCGACCGGCTTGTCACCTTCTTCTCGGCGGTCAGCGACATCAGAAAACTGGACCGCAAAAGTCCCACACCCATCGGCGTGCAGTTCGGCTCGTCGGTGTAGCCCGGAGCCAGCTGACGAGGCGATGAGTCGGCGGTGTCCGATCGATGGCTGATTGGCCTCGGGCCATTGCCCGGCCGGGTTGCCGACCATGACGACTTGCTCTCTGATCTCTTCTGTGAAACGCCGGTAGGAGTCGTTGTCGATGATCAGATCTCCTGGTGCCTCAGGAACGAGGGACACGACAAGGAGCGGTGTGGGGTAAGCGTCCGGGGCTGAGCCCATACGCTCGACGCCGACCATGGAGTCGGTTTCAAGGGTGAGGAGCCGAGCGTCGTTCGCCTCCGCTGCAACGAAGCGGCGCCGGTATGCCGACGCGACCTCGCTCTCGCTCAGCCAGATCTTGCTACTGCCGTTACGTCGTGGATAGCGAAGCCTTTCGTCCCGGGGAGCCAGCACCGCGTGTGGTGCGAGTGCACTGGGCGGCACCATGATCAGCGCTATGCCTGTCTTGTCGCCCTCGGCGGCCGTGACGAACCTGATCTGGTAGACCGGCGTCATAGAGATCCGACCGGAGGCCGCCTGGTCGATGCGTCGGCGCAACTGGTCGCCAACCTCGATCGGGAGAATCTTGGTCGGGACGCCTCTCGCCTCGGCGACTCCAACCACGATCATGCCGCCGCGGTGATTGGCGAACGTGGCGATGTCTACCGCGATGTCTTCGGAGACGTCCTCGCACCCGTCCTCGCCTACCTTGTAGATCCTCTTGTAGTCGAGGTCCTCGGCCTCCGCTGCTTCCGGAACGTCGAGCACCGCCTCGATGTGGCTGTACGTGATCTCGGCGAGACTGGCGACGCCGAACAGCTTCTCCAAGCGTCGTGAGCGAAACATCAAACAACCCCCCTCTTCTTTTCCAAGCCCCAGGATCTCTTCTATCGCTCTTGCCTCTGAAATGTCTGGTCATTTACACAGCACTCGAAGTGAACGGGGGTGCTGGTGACGAATGCCCGCAGGACACGGAATCGTCCCATGCGGCGCACCGCCGATCATCGATCCGGCGTACCCTCCAACCGGGACCGACACAGGCCGCCCCCCGTCGAGGAAGGTCACGCCGATGACCGTTCTGCACGAGAGCGCCACCCACTCCGCACTCACCGGCTGGCACGTCGCCCTAGAGCTGACCGGCCGCTGCCAGCTCGCCTGCGTTCACTGCTACGCCGACTCGGGGCCGACCGTCTCCCACGGCTCCATGACCGGCGACGATTGGTGTCACCTGATCAGCGACGCCGCGGCGCTGGGTGCCCGCGTCCAGTTCATCGGCGGCGAACCCACCCTGCACCCCGAGTTCGCACGGATCCTCGCCCACACCGTCGAGGTCGGCGTGCCCGTCGAGGTGTTCACGAACCTGTACCGGATCCGCGAGCCCTGGTGGGACGTGCTTGCGCGGCCGGGTGTATCCCTGGCCACCAGCTACTACTCAGACGACGCCAGCGAGCATGCGCGGATCACCGGCCGGGCCGACGGCTACGCGCGGACCCGCGCCAACATCATCAGGGCGGTCGGGCTCGGCATTCCCGTACGGGCATCTGTCGTGCACGTTCTACCGGGCCAGCGGGTCGAGCAGGCGCGGGCCGAGCTCGACGCGCTCGGTGTGACCGGGATCCGCGTCGACCAGCTGCGCGGCATCGGGCGCGGACGTCCGGGAGGTCGGGCGGACCCGTCGCAGCTGTGCGGACGGTGCGGCGACCACCGCGTGGCGGTTTCCCCGACGGGCCAGATCACCCCATGCGTGATGGCCCACTGGATGGTCGCCGGCGACGTCCGGGCCGAACCGCTGAGCCGCATCGTGGCCGGACTGACGTGGCGTGAATGGCTGGCCCACGTCCCCGCCCAAGCCAGGGTATGCGGCCCGGAATGTGCCCCCGCCAGCGATGGCAACGACTGCGCCCCTGCCCAGCAGGTCGACGGAGAATAGGGCCCATGGACTGGGCATCGCACGCGCAACGCCTCGCAGAGCAGGTCACCCACCCCCGCTCCCGATGGCGCGAACCCGTCGCCTCGACGCCCCGTCACCTTCTCGTGCCCCGCTGGTGGGCACCCGGGCCGGGCGGCCGCACCGTCCAGGACGGCCCGGCTGACCCGGGCTCGTGGGTGCGCGCCGCCTACTCCGATCGAACATTGGTGACCCAGATCGGCACCCTGCACGCCGACCACGCCACGCCCGAGGACCGCGCCCGTGGCTACCCGACTTCGTCCTCGACCTTGCCGTCCCTGGTCCTGACCATGTTCGGGCACGCCAACATCCATCCAGGACTGGACGTGCTCGATGTCGGCACCGGTTCCGGGTACGGCGCCGGGCTGCTGGCCCGCCTGCTCGGCGCCGAGCGGGTCACGAGCGTGGACGTCGACCCCTACCTGTTCAAGGCGGCCGGCGAACGGCTCGCCGCAGTCGGCCTGCTTCCCGCCCTCATGGCCGTGGACGCGACAGGGCCTCTCCCAGGGGAGCACGACCGGATCGTGGCCACCGTGTCCGTGAAGCCCATCCCTGCCTCCTGGCTGGATGCGCTGCGCCCCGGCGGGCGGTTCGTCACCACCATCGCCGGCACGTCGCTGATCGTCGTGGCCGACAAGACCGAAGACGGTGGGGCAGCCGGGCAAGTCGCCCGGGACTGGGCGATGTTCATGTCCAGCCGCGAGGGCGCCGACTACCCGCCCGGACTCGACGATCTGGTGTCCACCGCACAGACCGCCGAGGGCGACAGCGTGGAGCCGTCCCGGTTCCCGGTGCTGGACATGGTCAACGGCGACACCTGGGAAATCCGCTCGATGCTGGAGATCGCAGCGCCGGGCATCGAGCACTCCTACGAGGAGAACGGCGACGCCCGTACGGCCGTCATGGTCCACGAGGACGGGTCATGGGCCCGCGCCGAGTCGACCGGGGAAGACCTGCCGACCGTCCACCAGGGCGGTCCACGCCGCCTCTGGGACGAACTGGACCGGGTTCGGGACTACTGGCTACAGCACGGCGCGCTGCCGCTGTACGGCGCCCGGGTCCGGGTCTCGCCCGATGGGTCGATCCGCCTGCAGCGTGGACGCTGGTCGGCCACCATCGACTGACCATAGCGGAGTGGACGGCAACAACGGGCCGCGAAGGCTACCGATTGGGGGCCGCCGGTCGCGCTGGGCCGTCTGTGGGCCGTCAGATAGCCACCATTGGCCACCGACGGCAACCGGCGGCCACTGACGCCTTTACAGGTCAACGGCCTGACACTCCGTAGAGCGGCAGGCCGAAATGTCCCAGTTTGGGGCTAGATGCGGAAGAAGAGGTTGAGGAAGCGGTTGGCGGTGTCGAGGTTGCCGCGGACGGTGCCGAAGTTGCCGCGGCCGAAGGTGGTGAGGACCATGCTGGCGGCGTCGAACTCGATGACGGCGGGGAGGTCGCCGACGTCGCCGGGGGCGTACGCCATGCCTTCGGGGGTGACGTCGACGCGGAAGTCGCCGCCGTTGCGGCCGCCGATGCGGAGGCCCACGGAGAAGGGGGTGAGGTCGGCGCCCGCCTTGATGGTGTACTGCCAGAGGACCAGCATGAACGGGACCAGGAGGTCGGCGGCGTCGCCGGACATGGCGTGGTTGCGGCCGGTGCCCTCGCGGATGTCCCAGGAGTGCACGCCGAAGTCCATGAGCTGGCCGGCGGCGTAGAAGTACGCGGGGACGGGGCCCATGTAGGGGTGGGTGACCAGGAAGCCGGTCCATTCCTCGGGGGTGAGGTCGGTCAGGATGCCCTGCATCTTCTCGAAGTCGGCGCGGGCCCGGTCCAGGAGTTCCTTCTGGGTGGTGTCGCGGAAGGAGATGGCCTGTTCGTTGACGCGGGCGCCCATGGCGGGCAGGCCGTACGGGTCGGCGGCCTGGGAGCCGGCGCGGGCCACGTCGAAGGCGGCGAAGTAGCCCTCGGTGGTGTCGACGATGTGCGCGACGACGTCTCGGACGTGCCAGCCCGCGCAGGCGGTGGGGGCCTCCCAGGCGTCCTCGGGTTCCGCGAGGGCGAAGAAGCGCTCGGCCTCCTCGCGTACCACCCGCAGGATGGTGTCTTTGCCTTCGACGCTGGTGGCGTCCCATTCGCTCATGTCAGGTCTCCTTGCTGATCGCCGCGCCTCCGGTGCCGCGCGCAAATTGAAGATTCAACCAGATGGCGGAGCCTGTCAAGGATCATCTGGAGTGCGCGGGACGGGCGTCCTGGTCGCCGCCGACGGTCTCGGTGGCGAGGCGGGTGAGCAGGTCGGTGAGCTCGGGATTGGCGGCCGGGTCCCAGCCGTCGAGGTGGCGGGCGAGGGCGGCTCGCCGGATCCGGATGATGCGCTGGGCCGCCTGGAGGCCGGCGCCGGTGATGGCCAGCTGGGAGCCGTCGCGTTCGATCAGGCCGCGTCTGACCAGCGGGTCCACGTAGGGGGTGTCCTCCTCGGCGGTGTAGCCGGCGCGTTCGGCCAGGGCGGCGCGGCCGATCCTGCCCTCGCGGGCGACGCGGCAGAGCACCCAGGTGGTGCCGGCGGAGAAGGAGTATCCGGCGCGGCGGGCCAGGTCGGTGTAGAGGGAGACGGCGGCCGGGTCCTTGCGCATCAGGTTGCTGAGGCAGCGTTCGATCTCGGCCTGGGAGGAGTCGGCGCGGGGCCTGCCGTACCCGTCGCCGAGGTCGCAGGCGGCGGTGCCGATGGTGGTGCGGAGCGGGACCTGGCGCAGGAGCCAGGCGAGGGCGAAGCCGAGCAGGGTGATGGGCGCCGCGTAGAGGAAGATCGTGGTGAGCGACTCGGAGAAGGCGTGCAGGAGACGGGCGGCGAGCTCCGGCGGCAGCTGGTCGAGGACTTTGGGGTCGCCCTGGATGCGCGTGGGGTCGAAGGCGACCGGCGGGTCCTGGCCGCGCAGGGCGGCCGTGACGTTGTCGGCCAGCCGGCTCGCGAAGATCGAGCCGAAGACGGAGACGCCGAAGGAGCCGCCGATGGAGCGGAAGAAGACGACGGAGGAGGTCGCCACGCCCAGGTTGCGGTAGTCGACCACGTTCTGGACGGCGATCACCAGGACCTGCATGACCAGGCCGAGGCCCGCGCCGAGCACGAAGAAGTAGACGCCGCAGAGCGCCAGCGGGGTGTGCTCGTCCACGGTGTGCAGCAGCAGCATGCCGGCGGTGGCGACGGCCATGCCGAGGATGGGGAAGCCGCGGTAGTAGCCGGTCCTGCTGATCAGCTGGCCGGTGGTGATGGACATGCCGAGCATGCCGACCATGAGGGGCAGCAGGTAGAGGCCCGAGATGGTGGCCGAGACGCCGTGCGCGACCTGGAGGAAGAGCGGCAGGTAGGCCAGCGACCCCATCATGGCGAACCCGGCGATGAAACCGAGCAGGGCGCAGACGGTGAAGACGCCGTCGCGGAACAGGTGCGGCGGCAGCACCGGCTCGGCGGCCCGGTGCTCGACCTGGACGAACAGGGCCACCAGCCCGGCCGCGACGGCCGCCAGCACGACGATCACCGGCGAGTCCCAGGCGTGTACGGCGCCGCCCCAGGCGGTGAGCATCACGACGCAGGTGACCGCGGCGGTGAGCACGGCGGCGCCGCGGTAGTCGATCCGGTGCGAGGTCCGCTCGGTACGGCCCGGCAGGGCCGAAGTGATCGCCACCAGCGCGACCAGCCCGATGGGCAGGTTGACGTAGAACACCCAGCGCCAGCTGAGATGGTCCACGAACAGGCCGCCGATGAGCGGGCCGACCACGCTGGCGAAGGCGAAGACCCCGCCGAAGAAGCCCTGGTAGCGGCCGCGGTCGCGGGGCGAGACCACGTCGCCGATGATGGCCATGGCCAGCGCCATGAGGCCGCCGCCGCCCAGGCCCTGGAGCGCCCTGAAGAAGATCAGCTGCGGCAGGCCGAGGGCCAGCCCGCAGAGCGCGGAGGCGACCAGGAAGACCGTGATGGCGAGCTGGAAGAGGCGCTTGCGGCCGTACTGGTCGCCGAGTTTGCCCCAGAGGGGGGCGGAGACGGTGGAGGCGAGCAGGTAGGCGGTGACCACCCAGGAGAGGTGGTTGAGGCCGCCGAAGTCGCTGACGATGGTGGGCAGGGCGGTGGAGACGATGGTCTGGTCGAGCGCGGCGAGCAGGAGGGCGAGCATGAGCGCCCCGATGATCACCCAGATACCGCGATCAGCCCTTTCCTCCATAGATCACAATGTCCCCCCACGACCTTGTTTCATACTCGATGTCCACTTTATCTGGATACTGGCAGCGAAGGCCGCCAGGCCGGTCAGGAACAGGATCGAGATCAGCAGTAACGCCAGCCACACCAGCACGAATACCGTCGCCAGTGATAACAGCGTCCCCGCGAGCTCGGCCATCCGCCCTCCAAGATCTAGTTCCTAGGAGCGCTTGCCCGCTGTCACCGGATAAATGCCTTACCTACCGGCCAGGTCACCAGGTGCCTCCAGCGTGGATACCCCGTTCTCCAGGGAAACGCGGAACAGCGCCGCACTGTGGTCTCCGAGTTCTGTCAGTGGCGGCCGGTAAAACTTTGTCCGTGTCCCGCTACCGGCTTGCTCCGACTCCCGCCCAGGAGGCGGTGTTGCTGGAGCATTGCCGGCATGCGCGGTATGTGTGGAATCTCGCCGTCGAACAGCACGGCTTCTGGAAGCCGGGCAGGAAATCCGCGCCCGGATTCGCTGAACAATGCCGTCAGCTGACCGAGGCGCGCGCTGAATTCGCGTGGCTGCGGGCGGGCTCCATCGTCGTCCAGCAGCAGGCGCTCAAGGACTTCGCGCAAGCCATGGCGAACTTCTACAGCGGGAGCCACCGCAAGCCGGTGTGGCGGAAACGCGGGCGGGGTGAAGGGTTCCGCGTCGTCGCGGTCGGGGCGGGCGATGTGCGCCGCCTGTCGCGCAACCTCGGCGAGGTGAGGGTCCCCAAGGTCGGCTGGGTGCGCTTCCGCTGGTCCCGTGCCGTACCGGAGGGGGTGAAGTCGTTCCGCGTCACCCGTGACCGGGCCGGACGCTGGCATGTCGCGTTCGCGGTGATCCCCGAACCGGTTCCCGCGCCGGGAACCGGCGAAGTGGCCGGCGTGGACCGGGGTGTCGCGGTGTCGGCTGCCGTCTCGACCGGCGAACTGCTGAACGCGCCTGCCTTGCGGGACGCCGAGAAGGTCCGCCTGCTGCGGCTTGCCCGCAAACTCGCCCGCGCCAAGCGCGGATCGAACCGGCGCGGCAAGGTGAAGGCTGCCATGGCGAAACTGAAAGCCCGCGAGGCCGACCGGCGCAACGACTGGGTCGAGAAGACCAGCACCGATCTTGCTCGCCGTTTCGATGTGATCGCCGTCGAAGACCTGAAGATCGGGAACATGACCCGATCGGCGAGAGGCATCGTGGCGGCGCCCGGAACGAACGTCCGCGCCAAGGCCGGGCTCAACCGCTCCATCCTGTCTGCCGGTTGGGGCCGGCTCGTGGAGCGTCTGGAGCACAAGGCGCCGGGCCGGATCGTCAAAGTCAATCCCGCGTTCACGTCGCAGACCTGCAACGCCTGCGGGCATCGCGCATCGGGGTCGAGACAGAGCCAATCTCGATTCCGCTGCGTCGCCTGCGGGCATCAGGAGAACGCGGACGTGAACGCGGCGCGCAACATCCGGGATATCGCCGCAGGGCATGCGGTGAACGCGCGTGGAGGCGACCGGGATGCCGGGCCTGCGAAACGCGAACCTCAACGAGTCCTCCCTTCAGGATGAGACGAGTTGGAATCCCCCACATCCAAGCGGGGGAGGATGTCAAAGCCTTACCCCCGATCCGGACGGGAGTACGTCCAGGCGGCGCAGGATGACGCCCTCGCGCAGCGCCCAGGGGCAGAGCTCTAAGGCGGGCAGCTCGAACAGGTCCATGGTGGCGTCGGCCACCAGGGCGCCCGCCAGGAGCTGCGGGGCGCGGCCGATGGAGACGCCGGGGAGGGTGTTGCGCTGGGCGGCGCTCATCTCGGCCAGGCGGGTGGTCCAGCCGGTGACGGCCTCGTGGGTGAGGGAGCGCTTGGCGTACGCGCCTTCGCTGGAGGGGGCGGCGCCGGCGATCCTGGCCAGCTGGCGGAAGGTCTTGGAGGTGGCCACGGTGTGGTCGGGCCTGCCGTACCGGACGACGCCGCCGACGGTGCGGCCGATCTCGGTGCGGATGTGGCGGCGCAGGGCGCGTACCTCCTCGGCGGGAGGCGGGTCGGCGGTGAACCAGTCGCGGGTGAGGCGGCCCGCGCCGAGCGGGAGCGAGACGGCCGTGTCGGGCTGCTCGTCGATGCCGGAGGCGATCTCCAGGGAGCCGCCGCCGATGTCGAGCACCAGCAGGCGGCCGGAGGACCAGCCGAACCAGCGGCGTACGGCCAGGAAGGTCAGGCGGGCCTCGTCGGCGCCGGACAGGACCTGGATGTCCACCCGGGTGTCGTCCTTGATCCGGTCGAGCACCTCCACGCCGTTGACCGCGTCCCTGACGGCGGAGGTGGCGAAGGCGACGAGGTCCTCCACGCCCTTGTCCTCGGCGATGCGCAGCGCCTCCCGGACGAAGTTGTGCAGCTGCTCGGCGCCGTGCTCCGACATGCGGTCGCCGTCGAGGTGCTCGGCCAGCCGCAGCTCCACCTTGTGGGAGTACGCGGGCAGCGGCCGGGCCCCCTGGTGCGCGTCCATCACCAGCAGGTGCACCGTGTTGGAACCGACATCGAGGACACCAAGTCGCATGACTGCGACGCTACCGCCTGCGCATAACCGTTCATCCCGCTGTTATCGCTCCTTGACAGGGGCGCGATCTCACCCGCGGGCCCGGAAGGCGGCGCTCTTCACCCGGTTCTGGCACGCGGTGGAGCAGAACCGGCGCGTTCCGTTGCGGGAGACGTCCACGTAGACGCGGTCGCAGCGGTCCGCCGTGCAGACGCCGAGGCGGTCGTGCAGGTCGCCGCCGACCACGATGGCCAGGGCGGTCGCGCAGGAGGCTGCCCAGTCGCCGCCGTAGGTGCCGTCCGTGCCGTGGAAGTGCACGTGCCAGGGTTCGCCGTCGTGCCGGGACAGGTGCGGCCTGGCCCCGGTCTCGGCGAGCAGCCGGTTGAGCGTGCCCGCGGCGTGATCCAAATCACCCCGGGCCACCGCCTCGAAGACCGCGCGCAGCTCTGCCGCGCACCCCACGAGCTCGCCGGCCTCGGCGTCGGTGACCTCCCGCCGCGCCCGCACCGCCTCGGCGACGGCCGCGCGCCGCTCCTCCCCCGCCGGCACCGGGTACGGCCTGCCGCGCCGTTCGCCGGGGGTGAGCGCGTTCACCAGGGCCACGGCGATGGCCACCACCGTGTCCGAGTGACTGTTGAAGTTCACTTGACCAGTTACATCCTTTCCGTCTAGCTTGGTGACTGCCGAAATGATAGACGACAGTGACGAACGAGGGGTCGCCCGATGTTGAGCCATGACCACGCCCACGCCTGGATCGAACGCTGGGACCGCCAGCAGGAGGGCTACCTGCCCGACCGGGAGGAGCGTTTCACCGCTCTCGTCGACGCCGTCGAGACCGGCCGCCCCGACCCCGTCGTGATCGACCTCGGCTGCGGCCCCGGCTCGCTCAGCGCCCGCCTGCTCCGCCGCCTGCCCGCGGCCACCGTGATCGCCGTGGACACCGATCCGCTGCTGCTGGCGCTGGGCCGGGCCGAGTACGGGAGCCTCCCCGGCCTCCGCTTCGTGGACCGGGACCTGCGCGAGCCCGGCTGGACGGAGGCGCTCGACCTGCCCCGCCCGGCCGACGTGGCCGTGAGCACCACCGCCCTGCACTGGCTCCCCGAACCTGTGCTGAAGAACGTCTACGCAGAGCTGGCGGGGGCGCTGGGCCCGGGCGGCATGTACCTCAACGGCGACCATTTCGCGGTGCCCGACACCGCGCCTCGGCTGGACGCGCTGGAGGCGGCCCTCGGCGCCCGGGCCGCGGAGCGGCTGTTCGCCGGCGGCCGGCCGGAGGACTGGCAGTCCTGGTGGGCCGCCGCGTCCGCCGACCCCGAGCTGGAGGCCCTCAACCTGGACCGGGAGCGGCGCAGGGCCTCGGCCGCGCACCACGGCTCGGAGTCCGGCCGCCTCTCCACCCACGTGGACGCCCTTCGGGCCGCCGGTTTCACCGAGATCGGCACGCTCTGGCAGCGCGGCAACGACCGCATCCTGTGCGCGCTCCTGCCGGAGAAGCCCGAATAGCCCGAATAGCCCGAGTAGCCCGAGTAGTCAGCGCACGCCGGCGTAGTTCTCGGCCAGTTCCGCGGCGGCGTGCCGCGAGTCCGCGATCCGGTGCAGCTGGGAGAGCTGGAGCCGGGTGTCGAACGGCGTCTGGCCGGGGGCGCGGTGCAGCAGGGTGGTCATGAAGTAGGAGAAGTGCTCCGCCCGCCACACCCGGCGCAGGCACGTGTCCGAGTACGCGTCGAGCAGCTCCGCCGACCCCGTCTGGAACCAGCTCGTCAGCGCCTCCGCCAGCACGACCACGTCGGAGATGGCCAGGTTGAGCCCTTTGGCGCCGGTGGGCGGCACGATGTGGGCCGCGTCCCCGGCCAGGAACAGCCGCCCGTGCCGCATGGGCTCGGTGACGAAGCTCCGCATGGGCGTCACCGCCTTCTGGAAGATCGGGCCGCGCATGAGCTTCCAGTCGGCGTCCACGGCGAAACGCGCGTCCAGCTCGTCCCAGATGCGGTCGTCGGGCCAGTCGTCGGTGTCGGTGTCGTTGGGCACCTGGAGGTAGAGGCGGCTGACCGTCGGCGACCGCATGCTGTGCAGGGCGAAACCGCGCTCGGAGTGGGCGTAGATGAGCTCCTCGCAGGAGGGCGCCACGTCGGCGAGGATGCCCAGCCAGGAGTAGGGGTACTCCCGCTCGTACGTGCGGGCGTCGGGGATGGCGGCGCGGGAGATGCCGTGGAAGCCGTCGCAGCCGACCACGAAGTCGAAGCCCAGCTTCTCCTCGACGCCGTCCTTGACGAAGGTGACCACGCCGGGCTCGATGCCGACGGCCTGCGCCTCGAAGATCAGCGGCCCGCCCTCGGCCAGCTGGAGCTCGACCAGGTCCTTCACGATCTCGGTCTGCGCGTAGATCATCACGCTGCGCCCGCCGGTCAGGTCCGGGAAGTCCAGGTGGTGGCTCCGGCGGTCGAAGCGGAGCTCGATGCCGTGGTGGACCAGGCCCTCCCGGTCCAGCCGCGCCCCGGCCCCGCAGGCGCGCAGCGCGTCGACCGTGCCCTGCTCCAGCATGCCGGCGCGCTGCCGGTGCTCCACGTACGCGCGGTCGCGGTGTTCCAGCACGACCGAGTCGATCCCGGCGTTGTGCAGCATTCTGGCCAGCAGCAGCCCGGCGGGGCCGGCTCCGATGATGGCGACGGTGGCGAACATCAGGTCCTCCCAAGGGTGCGCTGCGCGACGGCGAAGGCGGCGTTGGCGGCGGGCACCCCGCAGTAGACGGCGGTCTGCAGCAGCACTTCCTTGATCTCGTCCGGGGTGAGGCCGTTGCGGACGGCGGCCCGTACGTGCATGGCCAGCTCCTCCAGGTGGCCGCCCGCGACGAGCGCGGTGAGGGTGATGCAGCTGCGGGTACGGCGGTCCAGGCCCGGCCGGGTCCAGATCTCGCCCCAGGCGTAGCGGGTGATGAAGTCCTGGAAGTCGGCGGTGAAGCCGGTGGTGGCGGCGACGGCCCGGTCCACGTGCTCGTCGCCGAGCACGGCCCGCCGTACGGTCATGCCGTCCGGGACGGGCAGGTGCCCGCGCAGGGCGGCCAGCACGGCCTCGGGGCGTTCCACGTTGGCCAGGTGGGCGGCGCGCGGGATCTCCGCCAGGGCCGCGCCGGGGATGCCGTCGGCGAGTTCGCGGGCGACGGCGGGCGGGGTGGCGGGGTCGTCCCGGCCGGCGACGACGAGGGTGGGCGCGGTGATGCGGGCGAGGTGGCCGCGCAGGTCGTAGCCGGCCAGGGCGTCGCAGCAGTCCGCGTACCCGTCGGGGTCGGCGGCGGCCAGGTCGGCGGCCAGCCGCTGGGCCGCGGGCGTACGGGCGCCCTCCTCGGTGAACCAGCGGCCGAGCGCCGCCGAGGCGAGCGGTCCGGTGCCCTCGGCGCGGACCAGGGCGGCCCGGTCCCGCCAGGCTTCCGGCTCGCCGAATCGCGCGGCCGAGCAGAGCAGGGCGAGGGACTCGATCCGGCCGGGGTGGTGGGCGGCCAGCCAGGCGCCGATCGCGCCGCCGAGGGAGATCCCGGCGTAGTGGAAGCGCTCGACGCCCAGCGCGCCGGCCAGGTCGAGCACGCGCCCGGCCAGGTCGCCCATGGAGGAGAGCGGCACGGCGGCGGACCCCCCGTGCCCGGGCAGGTCGAACCGGACGACCCGGAAATGGCGGGCCAGCGCGGCCGCCTGCGGCTCCCAGACGGCCAGCGACGTGCCGAGCGAGGGCCCGAGGATCAGCGCGGGAGCGCCGGCGGGGCCGTCGGCGACGTGGTGGAGCAGCCGTACTCCCTCAGGCATCGTGATCGCCTGCCGGTCGGCGGGTGAGCGCCTGGTCGGTCAGGGCCGCGGCGGAGCCCAGGTAGGTGGCGGGGTCGCAGAGCTCGTCCAGGTCGGTGAGGTCGAGGTCGCCGGGGCCGGTCTCCCTGAGCACGGCCTGCCGGAGGGAGATCCCGTCGGCGGCGACCCGCAGGGAGGCGCGTTCCATCAGGTGGCGGGCCTCGCGGCGGCCGATCGCCGGGGTCAGCACGGCGGTCAGCCGTTCGGCCACGATCAGGCCCCCGGTCAGGTCCAGGTTGGCGCGCATGCGCCCGGCGTCCACCCGCAGCCCTTCGGCGAGGACGGCGGCGTGGGCGGCCGAGCCGCCGGCGTGGCGGAGCAGGTCGCGCAGCGGCGACCACTCGGCGTGCCACGCGCCCGACGGGCGCTCGTCCTCGGCGGCGAGCGAGCCGAACAGGACCGCCGCCAGCGCGGGCGCGGACCTGGCGGAGGCGGCGATCAGGGTCGCGCCGACGGGGTTGCGCTTGTGCGGCAGCGCCGACGACCCGCCGCCCGTGCCCTCGGCCACTTCGGCGATCTCGGTACGGGACAGCACCAGCACGTCGGCGGCCATCTTGCCGAGCGCCCCGGTGACGAAGGCGAGCGCCGCCGCGAGGTCGGCGACGGGGGTGCGCAGGGTGTGCCAGGGCAGCCGGGGCTCGGCCAGCCCGAGCTGCGCGGCGAACCCGGCGAGCAGCCGCCGCTCGTCCACCCGCGGGACGAGGGCCTCGAACGCGGCCATGGTCCCGGCGGCCCCGCCCAGCTGGACGGGGAGGACGACCGCGTTCAGCCGGTCGCGGGCGTCCAGGACCAGCTCCCGCCAGCCCGCCGCCTTCAGCCCGAAGGTGGTCGGCACCGCGTGCTGCGTGAGGGTACGGCCCGCCATGGGCGTGTCCCGGTGGGCGGCCGCCAGCCGGGCCAGCGCGACGGCCGTACGGTCCAGGTCGGCGGTGACGACGGCCCGGGTGCGCGCGGCCACGAGCATGAACGCGGTGTCCATGATGTCCTGGCTCGTCGCGCCCAGGTGGACCTCGGGAGCGTGCTTGGTCAGGGCTTTGACCAGCGGGATCACCGGGTTGCCGCCGGACCTGGCCAGGAGCGCGAGGGTCCGGGTGCCCTCCCGGGCCAGCGCGTCGGCGGCCGTCGTGACGTCCTTGACCGCGCCGGCGGAGATCAGCCCTTCGGCCGCCTGGGCCCGCGCCAGGGCCACCTCCGCGTCGAGCATCGCGCGCAGGAACGCGAGGTCGCCGGTGGCGGCCTCGGCCGGGCTGCCCGCCCAGATCGGCGCGAGCAGCCCGGTGTCGAACGTCAGGTCATCGGAATTCAAGGAAGACCGTCTCCCGATCCCCTTGCAGGCGGATGTCGAAGCGGCGCGCGCCGCCGGGCTCGGCCCCGGCCACCAGGGTGGCGCGCCTGGCCGGGTCGAGCGACGCCAGCAGCGGGTCCGCCGCGCCGTCCTCGAAGTAGACGCGCGTGTACAGGTGCTGGAGCAGCCCGCGCGCGAACACGCACACCGCGATGTACGGCGCCCGCCCCGGCCCGGTGGCCCCCGGCGGCAGCGTACGGATCGCCCAGTGGCCGTCGGCGTCGGTCGCGACCCGGGCGAAACCGGTGAACCGTACGCCGTCCCGGCCGGGGAACGAGCCGTCCACGTGGTCGCGGCGCATCGAGCCCGGCAGCCCGTCCAGCCCGCCGTCCGGGTCGGCCTGCCAGAACTCCAGCAGCGCGTCCGGGACGGGGTCGCCGGCGCCGTCGTACACGTGGCCGTGGACGACCACGGTGTCCGGGTGCCCGGCGGGGGCGAGGTCTCCCCCGCCCGCGTACGGCAGCGCGTACCCGAAGAAGGGACCGACCGTCTGCGAGGGTGTGGGCTTCACCGGCCTTCCTCCATCCAGGTCGCCGCGGGGCCGTCCAGCACGATGTCCCACCGGTAGCCGAGCGACCACTCCGGGCTGGACTGGTCGTGGTCGTACTGGGCGATCATGCGCTGCCTGGCGGCCTCGCCGGTCACCGAGTTGAAGATCGGGTCGTACCGGAAGAGCGGATCCCCGGGGAAGTACATCTGGGTGACCAGCCGCTGGGTGAAGGCGGTGCCGAAGACGGAGAAGTGGATGTGGGCGGGCCGCCAGGCGTTGGTGTGGTTGCGCCAAGGGTACGCGCCGGGCTTGATGGTGGTGAAGGAGTAGCGGCCCTCGCCGTCGGTGAGGCAGCGCCCGGTGCCGGTGAAGTTGGGGTCCAGCGGGGCGGGGTGCTGGTCGCGGTGGTGGGCGTACCGGCCGGCGGCGTTGGCCTGCCAGACCTCGACCAGCTGGCCGCGCACCGGCCTGCCGTCCCTGTCCAGCACCCGGCCGCTCACGGTGATCCGCTCGCCGAGGGGTTCGCCCAGGTGGTGGCGGGTGAGGTCGCGGTCGAGCTCGGTCACGTCGGTGACGCCGAAGACGGGGCCGCGCAGCTCGGTGTCGGCCTCCGCGGTGAGGATCAGCGGGTGGTGCGGGTGGCGGAGCACGCTGCTGCGGTAGGGCCGGTAGTCGCGCGAGACGTGCTCGGGCTCCGGCTCTCCCCCGGCGACCGCCTTCGCCACGGCGGTGGCGATGTCGGCGATCTCGCGGTCTATGTCGGCCTGGCTGTCAGGCATCTGCGGCTCCTCGATCGGATAGTTCGCGTAGGGCGGCGAGTTCGGCGGGGGCGGGCGGCCGGGTCACGCCGGGGTCGGGGGCGACCCGGAGTTTCCAGCCGGTGGCCTCGCGGGCCTGCTCCGCCGTCACGCCAGGGTGCAGCTCGGTGAGGACGAGTTCGGCCGTCTCGGGGTCCGGGCGGAGCACGCCGAGGTCGGTGATGACGGCGACCGGCCCCGCGCCGGGCAGGCCGAGCCTGGCCCGGTCCCCGGGTCCCGAGCCGTGGCCGACGGTGGTGACGAAGTCGAGGCGCTCGACCAGGTTGCGGCGGGAGTGGCGGAGCACCATGAGGACCTTGCCGCAGCTGGCCGCGATCTCGGGGGCTCCCCCGGCGCCGGGCAGCCGTCCCTCGGGGCGGCCGGGGCCGCGGTCGATCACGGTGGTGTTGATGTTGCCGTACCGGTCGACCTGGGCGGCGCCGAGGAAGCCGACGTCGATGCGCCCGGCCTGGAGCCAGTAGTTGAAGATCTCCGGGACCGAGACGACCGCGTCGGCGGTGTCGGCCAGCTCGCCGTCGCCGATGGACAGCGGCAGCCGGGCCGGCTTGGAGCCGAGCGTGCCGGACTCGTAGATCAGCACGAGCCCGGGCTCGATGGTGCGGCGGGCCAGGTTGGCGGCGGCGCTGGGCAGGCCGATCCCGACGAAGCAGGTGCGCGCCCCGGCCAGGGCCCGCGCCGCGTTGACGGTCATCAGCTCGTCGGACGTCCAGGTCACGCCGCCTCCAGCACGTGGGCGCGCATCCACGCCAGGAAGGTGTCCCGGTCCCTGGAGATGGGGTCCCAGGCTTGGTAGAAGTCGTTGTCGCGCACGCTGTACCCGGCCGTGTACGACGGGTGGGCGCCGTCGGGGGCGACCGCGACCGCGTGCACCGACCAGGACGGCAGCACGATCGCGCCCGGCCGGGGGTCGAGCTCGTCCACGACCTCCTCGACCGTCACCAGCACCCGCTCGGCGGCCAGGGCGGCCTCCTTCTGCACCCCGACCAGGCCCCACAGCTGCACGTTCCCGGCCCGGTCGGCCCGCTGGGCGTGGATCACGGTCACGTCGGGGTTGACCGCGGCCACGGCGGCCAGCTCCTCGCCGGTGAACGGGCAGCGCACGGTCGAGATCGTGTCCGAACGGGACGGCAGGTCGCTGCCCCGGTAGCCGCGCAGCACCGCGAACGGCAGCCGGGACGCCCCGGCCACGTAGCGGTTGGCCATGCCGGCGTGACTGTGCTCGTCGAGTTCGAGCGGGCGCGGCCAGCCGTTCTCGACCGCGTCGCGGAACCGGTGCAGCGAGCCGACCCCCGGGTTGCCGCCCCAGGAGAAGACCAGCTTGCGGGCCGCGCCCATCCCGATCAGCTGGTCGTAGATCACGTCGGGGGTCATCCGGACCAGGGTCAGGTCGGTCAGGCCCTGCCGGATCACCTCGTGCGCGGCGGCGAACGGGATCAGATGCGTGAACCCCTCCATCGCCACCGTGTCCCCGGGGCGGACGAGGGCGGCGACCGCCTCCCGCAGGCTCAGGATTTCCGCCATGTCCCCTCAACCCTGTTCGCCTGATGAACTTATGTTCATAATTGATGACGCACAGGAGTCTCCCCCCGGGACAGGACGGATGTCAATGACGCAGGAGGGCCGAGTCGGACCGCTGGAACGCGGCCTGGCGGTCCTGCGCGCCATGGCGGAGATGGCCGACGCCGCCGACGCGCACGACATCCGGCCCAGCGACCTGACCCGCCGTACCGGGCTGGCCCGCTCGACGGTGGACCGGGTGCTGGCCACCCTGGTCCGGCTCGGCTACGTCCGCGAGCGGGACCGGTCGGTACGGCTCGCGCCCCGCCTGATGGAGCTCGGCAACGCGTACCTGGCCGGGAGCGGCATCCCGGAGGCCCTGGGGCCGGTGGCCCGGCGCCTGGCCGACGAGTTCGACGAGTCCGTCTCGGTGGCCGTGCCGGACGGTCCCGGCGTGCGCTTCGTCACCCAGATCACCCGGCGGCGGACCATGTCCCTGGCCTTCCGCATCGGCGACCTGCTCCCGGCGGAGCGCTGCGCCCCCGGCGCCCTGTTCGCCGCGGACTGGACGGCCGGGGACTGGGCGCGCTGGCGGAACGCGAACGGCCTGGCCACCGCCGTGCCGCGGGATCCGGCGGCGGAGCAGGGCTTCCGGCGGCGGGCGCGCCTGGCGGGCGGCGGCTGGGCGGAGGACGACCAGCTCATCGAGCCCGGCCTGATCGCGGTCGCGGTCCCGGTGCCGGACGCGCGCGGGCGGCCGGTCTGCGCGGTCAGCGTGGTCAGCCACACCAGCAGGCACACGGTCGCCTCCCTCGCCGCGCGGGTGCTGCCGCGGCTGCGCGCGGAGGCGCTCGTGCTCGACGACACCCCGGAGGCGGCGTGCCCGCGCGCCGCCGCGGCCGACCCCTCCCGGCGGGTGAAGGACGAGGTGGGGGCGGAGTACCTGCAGTCGCTGGCGCGCGGGCTCGCGGTGCTGGCGAGCCTGGGGCGGGCGCGCGGCGGCCTGACCCTGTCGGAGGCGGCCGAGGCCACCGGGCTGCCCCGGGCCACCGCCCGCCGCGCCCTGCTCACCCTGGCCGACCTCGGGTACGCCGGGCAGGAGGGCAGGCGGTTCGCGGCCCGGCCCCGGGTGCTGGAGCTGGGCTACGCGCGGCTGTCGTCGATGGGCTTCGGCGAGGTGGTGCAGCCGCATCTGGCCGGGTTGATGGAGGAGATCCGGGAATCGGTGTCCATGGCCGTCCTGGACGGGACCGACATCCGGTACGTCGCCCGGGTCCCGGCGTACCGGATCATGAGCGTGGACATCACGGTGGGGAGCCGCCTGCCGGCGTACGCGACGTCGATGGGGCGGGTGCTGCTCGCCGATCTCGGCCCGGCCGAGCAGTCCGGCCTGCTCGCCCGCACGCCGCCCCGGCCGCTCACCCGGCGGACCCGTACGGACCTGGACGCGGTCCTGGCCGAGGTCGCCGCCGCCGGGTACGCGCTGGTGGACGAGGAGCTGGAGGAGGGGCTGCGCTCGATCGCGGTGCCCGTACGGGACGCGGCCGGCCGGGCGATCGCGGCGATCAACGTGGCCACCCACGTGGCCCGGCGCTCCGCGGAGGCGACCTGCGCGGTGCTGCTCCCCGCGCTGAGCGCGACGGCCGCCAGGATCGAGGCCGACCTGGCCGTCATGACGGAACGGGCGGCGCTGCGCATGCCCTGACGCGGCCGGGGTAATGAGCGGCCACCTGATCGGAGGTCGTATGGGCGTGTGGGCGAGGCTGCGGGCGGCGCGGCGGCTGCGGAAGGCGGCCAGGGAGCGGTTCGGCTGGCGGGAGCTGCGGCCCGGCCAGCGGGAGGCGATGGAGCACCTGCTGGCCGGGCGGGACGTGCTGCTGGTGATGCCCACCGGGGGCGGCAAGTCGGCCGTCTACCAGCTGCCGGCGCTGCTGCTGGACGGGCCCGCGATCGTGATCTCGCCGCTCATCGCGCTCCAGCGGGACCAGGTCGCGAGCCTGCTGAAGGCGGACGCGGGCGGGGCGGTGGCGGTCAACTCGGCCGCGCCCGCCTCCGACGGTCTGGACCGGATCACGGACGGGCGGGCCCAGTTCGTGTTCCTCTCCCCCGAGCAGCTGGACAAGCCCGAGGTGGTGGCCCGGCTGGCGGCGGCGAGACCGTCGCTCATCGCGGTGGACGAGGCGCACTGCGTCTCCTCCTGGGGTCACGACTTCCGGCCCGCCTATCTGCGCCTGGGCAAGGCCATCGAGCGGCTCGGGCACCCGCCCGTGGCGGCGCTCACGGCCACGGCGGCGCCGAACGTGCGCGAGGAGATCGTCGCGTCGCTGGGGCTGCGGCGGCCGGAGGAGATCGTCCGGGGGTTCGACCGGCCCGGCATCCACCTGGCGGTCCGCCGCTTCGCGCAGGACGCCGACAAACGCCGCGCGCTGGTCGAGGACGCCGCCACGCGGGAGGGCCTGGGGCTGGTGTACGTGGCCAGCCGCCGGGACGCCGAGGAGTACGCCGCCGCGATCGCCGGGCGGGGGCGGCGGGCGGAGCCGTACCACGCGGGGATGCGGCGGGCCGAGCGCACGCGCGTGCACGAGCTGTTCTCGGCGGGCGAGGTGGACACGGTGGTGGCCACCTCGGCGTTCGGCATGGGGATCGACCGCCACGACGTGCGCTACGTGCTGCACGCCGCCCCGCCGGAGTCGCCCGACGCCTACTACCAGGAGATCGGCCGGGCGGGCCGGGACGGCGCTCTCGCGTCGGCCGTGCTGTTCTACCGCGCGGAGGACCTCGGGCTGCGCCGGTTCCTTACCGGCGGGCGCGCCGACGCCGACCTGCTGCTGCGCGTCGCCACCCTGGTGTACGAGCACGGCGGCGCGGTCCCCGCCGGGGAGCTCCGCGCCCTGCTCGGCGTCGGCGCCTCCCGCCTGGCGGCCCTGGTCAACCTGCTCGAACGGGCAGGCGCCGTCACGCTCACCCCCTCCGGCGACCTCCGCCGTGTGCCGGGCGGGCCGCCGCCGGAGCGCGCCTGCGCCGAGGCGGTCCGGCTCGACGAGGTACGGCACCGCGTGGACGACTCCAGGATCGACATGATGCGCGGCTACGCGGAGACGACCGGCTGCCGCCGCCGCTTCCTGCTGGGCTACTTCGGCGAGCCGTATCCGGGGGCCTGCGGGCGCTGCGACACCTGCCGGGACGAACCCCGTCCCGCGCCGCACAGCGCTCGTCCCGGCGGCCCGTTCCCGGTGCACTCCGAGGTCAGGCATACGAGCTGGGGCCGCGGCGTGGTGCTGAGCCGCGAGCACGACCGGATCGTGGTGCTCTTCGACTCGGTCGGGTACAAGACGCTCGCGCTGGCCGCCGTGGACGGCGTCCTGACCCCGATTTAGAGAGTCGCTCCAAACCACCTCGCGCTCTTCCTCCTCAACCACCTGCTGGAGGACGTCCTCGGCCGCGTCGCCCAGGTCAGCGCCGGCCTGCACGCCAAGGGCAGGGCCGACCTGGCCGAGGCCGCCCGGCTGCTGCCCGACCCCATCTGGCGTTCGCTGCGGGCCGGTTATTGACGACGAAACGGCGGGCGGGTTACGTTCGCTGCAATTAAAAGGAAAGCTTCCTATTAGTTTCCTCGGATACCGCAGCTAGGAACCACGCGTCATGTCGCGATCTCCGCCTGCCCAACATGCGATCCACCCGATGCACCCCGGAGTGCCCGCCCGAGCCCGGTCGGCCGTGCACACGCGTCCCGCGACATTCCCATCCCCCCATGGACGTGGAGCAGCACACAGATGAGACTCAGGACCGTTCACACCCTGTTACTGGCAGTGGGGGCACTGCTTCTTCCTCTTCTCCTCTCCCAGAACGCCGCGTACGGCGCGGTCACCGTGCCGGTCCGGGCCAACGCCAACGGCCCGGCCCTCACCGACGGCGGCGGCAACGCGTGGCTCGCCGACAAGGCGTACACCAGCGGCACCTGGGGCTATGAGACCTCGTACGGCGCCGGCTCGACCGGCAGCGCCATCGGGGGCACCACCGACGACGCCCTCTACCAGAACTACCAGCTGTTCAGCGGCTGGGGCGGCTACAAGTTCGACGTCGCCAACGGCACGTACACGGTGACCCTGAAGATGATGGAGGACTGGGCGAACGCCGCCGGGCAGCGCCGGTTCGACATCCGGATCGAGAACACCGTGGTGGCCACGGCCTTCGACGTGTTCGCCTCCTGCGGCGCGCTCAACGCGTGTGACCGCACGTACACGGCGACGGTGAGCGACGGCCAGCTGAACGTGCAGTTCAACATGAACGGCGGGGCCAACTACGCCACGGTGTCGGCGATCGCGGTGACCGGCGGGGGTGGCGGCGGCGACACGACCGCGCCCTCCGTGCCCGGCAACCTGCAGTCCACCGGCGTGACCAGCAACAGCGTCTCGCTCTCCTGGAACGCCTCCACCGACAACGTCGGCGTCACCGGCTACCTCGTCTACCGCGGCGGCACCCTCGTCACCACCGTGACCGGCACCACGTACACCGACACCGGCCGAGCCGCCAACACCAGCTACACCTACCAGGTACGCGCCCGCGACGCCGCCAACAACCAGTCCGGCCTCAGCAACTCGGTCACCGCCACCACGACCGGCGGCGGCGGGGGCGGCGGCAAGAAGCTCCTCGGCTACTTCGTGCAGTGGGGCGTCTACCAGCGCGGCTACCACGTCAAGAACATCGTCACCAGCGGCTCCGCGGCCAAGCTGACGCACATCAACTACGCCTTCGGCAACGTGCAGAACGGCCAGTGCGTCATCGGCGACTCCTACGCCGACTACGAGAAGGCCTACACGGCGGCCGAGAGCGTGGACGGCGTCGCCGACACCTGGGACCAGCCGCTGCGCGGCAGCTTCAACCAGCTGCGCAAGCTGAAGGCGCAGTTCCCCAACATCAAGATCCTGTTCTCGTTCGGCGGCTGGACCTGGTCCGGCGGCTTCGGCCAGGCCGCGCAGAACCCGACCGCCTTCGCCAACTCCTGCTACAACCTGGTGGAGGACCCGCGCTGGGCCGACGTCTTCGACGGCATCGACATCGACTGGGAGTACCCGAACGCCTGCGGGCTGTCCTGCGACGCCAGCGGCTTCGCCTCCTTCCGCACGCTGATGCAGGCGCTGCGCAACAGGTTCGGCGCGAACAACCTGGTCACCGCCGCGATCACCGCCGACGGCACGAACGGCGGCAAGATCGACGCGGCCGACTACGGCGGCGCCGCCCAGTACCTCGACTGGTACAACGTCATGACCTACGACTACTTCGGCGCCTTCGCCCCGCAGGGCCCGACCGCGCCGCACTCGCCGCTGCACTCCTACACCGGCATCCCGCAGGCGGGCTTCTACTCCGACGCGGCCATCCAGAAGCTGAAGAGCAAGGGCATCCCGGCCAGCAAGCTGCTGCTCGGCATCGGCTTCTACGGGCGCGGCTGGACCGGCGTGACCCAGGCCACGCCGGGCGGCACGGCCACCGGACCGGCGGCCGGCACGTGGGAGGCCGGCAACGAGGACTACAAGGTCCTCAAGAACACCTGCCCGCCCACCGGGACCATCGCCGGCACCGCGTACGCCAAGTGCGGCAGCAACTGGTGGAGCTACGACACCCCCAGCACGATCACCGGGAAGATGACGTACTCCAAGGACCAGGGGCTGGGCGGGGCGTTCTTCTGGGAGCTCACCGGAGACACCTCCAACGGCGAGCTCATCACGTCCATGAAGAACGGTCTGGCATAACCGGAAACCCGGGCGGATCCCTGTGATCCGCCCGGGTCGGGCCCGCCGGAGCGCCCCCTCTCCGGCGGGCCTTTCCCGTCGCCGGGGGCCGGCGCGGGCCCGCGGTCGGGCAGAATAGCCGGGTGACGACTTCGATCAACCAGCGGATCGCCGAGGAGCTCGGTGTGCGGGAGCGGCAGGTGGCCGCGGCCGTGGAGCTGCTCGACGGCGGGGCCACGGTGCCGTTCATCGCGCGGTATCGCAAGGAAGCGACCGAGATGCTCGACGACGCGCAGCTGCGGTCGCTGGAGGAGCGGCTGCGCTACCTGCGCGAGCTGGAGGAGCGCCGGAGCGCGATCCTGGAGTCGATCGAGTCGCAGGGCAAGCTGGACGACGCGCTGCGGGCGCAGATCATGGCGGCCGACTCGAAGGCGCGGCTGGAGGACATCTACCTGCCGTACAAGCCGAAGCGGCGGACCAAGGCGCAGATCGCCCGGGAGGCCGGGCTGGAGCCGCTGGCCGACCAGCTGCTCGGCGACCCGACGCTGGACCCGGCGGCCACCGCGGCCGGTTACGTCGGCGAGGGAGTGGCCGACGCGGCGGCGGCCCTGGAGGGCGCGCGGGCGATCCTGATCGAGCGCTTCGGCGAGGACGCCGACCTGATCGGCGAGCTGCGCGAGAGCATGTGGACGCGCGGCCGGCTGCTGGCCCAGGTCAAGGAGGGCAAGGAGGAGGCCGGGGCCAAGTTCTCCGACTACTTCTCCTTCGGCGAGCCGTTCGCCAAGCTGCCCTCCCACCGCATCCTGGCCATGTTCCGGGGCGAGAAGGAGGAGATCCTCTCGCTGACCCTGGAGCCGGAGGAGCCGCAGGAGGGGCCGAGCACGTTCGAGCAGCGCATCGCCCGCCGGTTCGGCGTCGCGGACCAGGGCCGGGCGGGCGATCGCTGGCTGCTGGACACGGTGCGCTGGGCGTGGCGGACCCGGGTGCTCGTGCACCTGGGCATCGACCTGCGGACGCGCCTGTGGCAGGCGGCCGAGGACGAGGCCGTCCGGGTGTTCGCGGCCAACCTGCGCGACCTGCTGCTGGCCGCCCCCGCCGGGACCCGCCCGACGATGGGCCTCGACCCCGGCTTGCGTACGGGCGTGAAGGTGGCCGTGGTCGACGCGACCGGCAAGGTCGTCGAGACCGCCACGATCTACCCGCACGAGCCGCGGCGGCAGTGGGACCAGTCGATCGCCGTACTCGGGGCGCTGGCGCAGAAGCACGGCGTCGAGCTGATCGCCATCGGCAACGGCACCGCGTCCAGGGAGACCGACAAGCTCGCCGGCGACCTGCTGAAGCTGATGCCGGGCCTGACCAAGATCGTCGTGTCGGAGGCGGGGGCGTCGGTCTACTCCGCCTCCTCGTACGCCTCGCAGGAGCTGCCCGGGCTGGACGTGTCGCTGCGCGGCGCGGTGTCGATCGCCCGGCGGCTCCAGGATCCGCTGGCCGAGCTGGTCAAGATCGATCCCAAGTCCATCGGGGTCGGGCAGTACCAGCACGACCTGTCGGAGCTGAAGCTGTCGCGGTCGCTGGACGCGGTGGTGGAGGACTGCGTGAACGCGGTCGGCGTGGACGTGAACACGGCCTCCGCGCCGCTGCTGACCCGGGTGTCCGGGATCGGCTCCGGGCTGGCCGAGAACATCGTTCTGCACCGGGACGCGAACGGTCCCTTCCGGTCCCGGCGGGCGCTGAAGGACGTGGCGCGGCTCGGGCCGAAGGCGTTCGAGCAGTGCGCCGGGTTCCTGCGCATCCCGGGCGGGGACGATCCGCTGGACGCGTCCAGCGTGCACCCGGAGGCGTACCCGGTGGTGCGGCGGATCCTGGCGGGCGGGGACCTGAAGTCGCTGATCGGCGACACTGCGAAGCTGCGCAAGCTGAACCCGTCGGACTTCGTGGACGACACCTTCGGCCTGCCGACCGTGTCCGACATCCTCAAGGAGCTGGAGAAGCCCGGCCGTGACCCCCGGCCGGCGTTCAAGACGGCCACCTTCAAGGACGGCATCGACAAGATCAGCGACCTGAAGCCGGGGCTGATCCTGGAGGGCGTGGTCACCAACGTGGCCGCGTTCGGGGCGTTCGTGGACGTCGGCGTACACCAGGACGGGCTCGTGCACGTGTCGGCCATGTCCTCGAATTTCGTGAAGGATCCCCGGGATGTGGTGAAGCCGGGCGACATCGTCCGGGTGAAGGTGCTCGACGTGGACATCCCGCGCAAGCGCATCTCGCTGACCCTGCGCCTGGAGGACGAGGCGGCGAAGGCCGTGCCGTCCCCGCGCGGCGAGTCCCGGCAGCCCAGGCAGGGCGGCAGGCAGCAGAACCCCCGCCAGAACCGGGGCTCGGGCCGCGACTCCGCCCCGCCGCCCGGCGGGGCCATGGCCGAAGCCCTCCGCCGCGCGGGCCTCAACAACCAGGGCAAACGCGACCGCTGACCCATCCTGTGCGTTCGCCCGCCGGCCTGGCCCGATGGCCTTGGCCGGCGGATTTCGCGCATGCCGCGCCCGGCCGACCCTGCGTCGCCGCGCCAGCATCCGGCGCCGCGGAGCCGGTGCACCGTGAGGCCCTGTCAGTCGCGGTCGGTGCCCGCGATCAGGCGGCCCGCTCGTCCGCGCAGGCTTGGGCCAGGACGTCGAGCGAGATGCCCAGGGCTTGGCCGAGGGCGGCGACGGTGAAGAAGGCGGGCGTGGGCACGCGGCCGGTCTCGATCTTGCGGAGGGTCTCCGCGGAGAGCCCGGCGGCGGCGGCCACCTCCGGCATGCTGCGATCCCCCCGGGCCTGGCGGAGGAGGCGGCCGAGCCGGTGGCCGCGTTCGTGATCCAGTTCGGAGAGCGAAGGTCGCACCATGCGGAACATCGTAGCAACTGTGATAACAATACCGGTATAACTATTGGGTAGCCCGGTGGAGGAGTCATGGTCGAAATCAAGACGAGCGGCGAGCTGGACGCCATGCGGGAGGCGGGCCGCGTGGTCGGCCGCGCCCTGGCCGCCATGAAGGACGCGGTCGCCCCCGGCGTACGGCTGACCGAGCTGAACGAGATCGCGGCCACGATCCTCAAGGAGAGCAAGGCCACGTCGGCGTTCCTGAACTACCAGCCCGCCTTCGCGCCGACGCCCTTCCCCGCCGTGATCTGCGCCTCGGTGAACGACGTGATCGTCCACGGCATCCCGGACCGCTACCAGGTGCGGGACGGGGACCTGCTGACCATCGATTTCGGGGCGTACCTGGACGGATGGGCGGGTGACGCGGCGTTCAGCACGATCGTCGGCACCGGATCGGCCGAGGACCTGCGGATGATCGACGTGGCCGGGGAGGCGCTGGAGGCGGCGATCAAGGCGGCCGTGCCCGGCAACCGGCTGGGCGACGTCGAGCACGCCGTCGGCCAGGTGGGCCGCGCCGCCGGATACGGCATCATGGACGACTTCGGCGGCCACGGCATCGGCCGCCACATGCACGAGCCCCCGTTCGTCCGCAACGAGGGCCGCCCGGGCCGGGGCCTGGTGCTGCGCCCGGGTCTCACCCTGGCCATCGAGCCCATGTTCGTGTCCGGCGGCTCCGGCTCGTACTACGCGGCGGCCGACGGCTGGGGCCTGCGCAGCTCCGACGGCACCCGCGCCGTGCACGTCGAGCACACGGTCGCGATCACCGACGACGGCCCCCGGATCCTCACCCTCCCCTGACCCGTGCGGGGCGTGCGGACCCCTCCTCACCAGGTACGCTCCGTGCCGTGGGGGAGCGATCCCCCGGCCGCCGTAATCGACCTGGGGAGTAAGCCTGTCCACCCACCTGGAGACCCGGCCCGCCACCACGCGGGCCGTCCGATCGGCGCGCGAGGGCGGCCGCGATGCGTGAGCCCGTCGTCGAGGTGACCCCCGCGCGGGGCGAGGTGAAGGGTGTCGCCCTGGTCCTGCACGGCGGCCAGGAGGTCGGGCACGGCCCGACCAGCGGCAGGCAGCTCGCGGTGCTCCGCATGCTCCCGTTCGCCTGGGCGCTCACCCGGGCGGGCGCGCACCGGGGCCTGGCCGTCTGGCGGGTGCGCTACCGGGTGCGCGGCTGGAACGGCTCGGAGGCCTCGCCGGTGGCCGACGTCAACGAGATCCTGGCCCGGCTGCGGAACACGTACGACGTGCCGGTGATCCTGGTCGGGCACTCCATGGGCGGCCGTACGGCGCTGCGGGTGGCCGGGAACCCGAACGTGGCCGGGGTCGCGGCCCTCGCGCCCTGGGTCCCCGCGGGGGAACCCGTCGCCCAGCTGGCCGGGCGGCATGTGCTCTTCGTGCACGGCACCGCCGACCGGACCACGACCCTGGCCGCCACCCGCGCGTACGCGGAGCGTGCCCGCCAGGTCGCCGCCGACGTCCGCATGATCGACATCCCGGGCGAGGGCCACGCGATGCTCCGCCATCCCGGCCTCTGGCACCGCCTGACCACCGAGTTCGCCCTGTCACTGATCTAGAGGGTCGCTGATCTAGAGGGTCGCTGATCTGGAGGCGAGGAGCCGCTCGTACTGGTCGGGGCTGGTGGTCTCGCAGCCGAGGCGGTGGCCGGTCAGGCTGCCGTGGTCGTCGCTCGACCCGGTGACGATCAGGTCCAGGTCGGCCGCGAGGGCGCGGATTTCGGCGCGGGCCTCGGAGGTGTGGTCGGGGTGGTCGGCCTCGACGCCGGCGAGCCCGGCGGCGGCCATCTCGGCGATCCACGCGTCGGGCACGGTCCGGCCGCGTCTGGCGGCGCGCGGGTGCGCCAGGACGGCCGTGCCGCCGGCGGCACGGGTGAGGAGGACCGCGCGGACGGGATCCAGCGCGTAGCGGGAGACGTGGGCCCGGCCGCCGGTGCCGATCCACTCGGGCGTGAAGGCGTCCTCGACGGTCGGGACGGCGCCGGCCGCCACCACGGCGCGAGCGATGTGCGGGCGGCCGATCACGCCGCCTCCGGCGATGGCCGTGACCATGTCCAGCGTGATCGGCACGCCCAGCTCGGCGATCCTGGCCACCATCGCGGCCGCCCGGTCGTCACGGGCGGCCCTGATCAGCTCAAGCTCGGCCGCCAGCTCGGCGTTCCCCTCGTCGAACAAGTACGCCAGCAGGTGCACGCTCATCCCGTCCCTGCGGCACGACAGCTCCATGCCGGGAACCAGCGTCAGCCCTTCGGGGAGCGCCTCGATCGCCTCCCGGTGCCCTCCGACGCCGTCGTGGTCGGTGAGCGCCAGCACGTCCAGCCCGGCCGCCCGCGCCCGCCGCACCACCTCGGCGGGACGCTCGGTCCCGTCCGAGGCGGTGCTGTGGCTGTGCAGGTCGATCCGCACCGGTCAGGACTCTCCCGGCAGCGCGGCGAGGAACTTGTCGATCACCTCGTCCGGCAGCTTGCCCCGGGCGGGCACCTCGATGCCCTGCTCCCGGGCCCACTCCCGGACGTCGGTGTTGGTGTGCCCCTGGAGCCGCGTCGCCTCGGGCGCCTTGCGCGCCCTGGTCGCCTGCTTGACCTCGCGGCCCCGCTCCACCGCCAGTTCGATCAGGCCGACCGCCTCGGCCAGCCGCGCGTTGTTCGCCTCCGACAGGTCGATCGCGAACGTACGCTGCAGGAGCTGGAACTCCCGCCGGACCACGTCTTCGCCCTCGGACTGATCGAGATCATCAATCAGGATGACCTTCTCCGCCACTAAGCTCTCCCCCTACCGGACGTCATGTGCCCGGCAATCGTACTGGGGTTCTAGGCGTCCCGGGGTTCAGGCGATGGACTGCCACCATCCGTCGACCAGTGGCGGCTGGTCCACGGCGACCCGCTCCCCCGGTTTCGGCACGGCCAGCCGTACGCCCCGGGCCTTGGCCTCGCGCCACAGGCGGTCGACGGGCTCGCCCCACGGGTGGAAGGACAGGACGAAGGTGCACCAGTGCACCGGGACGAGCAGCCCGGCCCGCAGGTCGAGGTGGGCGGCGACGGCCTCCTCCGGGGTCATGTGGATGTCCGGCCAGCTCGGGCTGTACGCGCCAATCTGGATGAGGGCCAGGTCGAAGGGGCCGTGGCGTTCGCCGATGGTCGCGTAGCCGGGGAAGTAGCCGGAGTCGCCGGTGTAGAAGACGCGGCGGGAGGTGCCCGTCACCACCCAGGAGCCCCAGAGGGTGCCGTTGCGGCGCAGGCCGCGGCCGGAGAAATGGCGGGCCTCGGTGACGGTCAGGCGCAGGCCGGCGACGGTGACCGACTCGTCCCAGTCGAGCTCCACGATGCGGAACGCCGGCACGCCCCATTTCTCCAGGTGGGCGCCGACGCCGAGGGGGACCAGGAAGGGCGCGGACTGGAGGCCGACCAGGGCGCGGACGGTGGGCATGTCCAGGTGGTCGTAGTGGTCGTGGGAGATCACGATCGCGTCGACCTGGGGCAGGGTGTCGAGCGGGGCCGGGGGCTGGTGCAGGCGGCGGGGCCCGAGGTGGGCCGCCGGGGAGCAGCGGTCGCTCCACATCGGGTCGAACAGGACACGGCGGCCCTCGATCTCGACCAGGGTGGAGGCGTGGCCGTACCAGACGACGTCCAGACTGCTCAGGGGTTTGGCGGAGGGGGTCACGACGGGGATCTGGCCGTGCGGTTTACGGTGTTCGCGGCTCTCGATGAGGTCGCGCATGATGGGTTTCTTCTCGCCCGCGGGCGGGACCGTGGTGGGGTCGATGTTGCGGAACGCCGTACCGTCGAACTGGGGGGAGCGGCGGACGCGCTCGGCGCGTTTCCCGGCCGGGGCCGCGCCCAGCGCGGCCGGAATGTCCCGCATCAGCCAGGCGGCCCCCGCCGCTGCCAGACCCGCCGCCAGCCACCCCGATTTGCGCATAGAACGATGGTGTCACAAGGCGAGAGTGACGGTGATGGGGGCATGGTCCGAATCAGGCGTGTCGCGCCGCACGGCGGGGAGGTCGCCGACGGAGGGCAGGCCGTGGTCGATGACCGAGCGGACCGCCTGGACGCGGCCGAGCAGGGCACGGCTGATCAGGATGTGGTCGATCAGCTCGCGGCGGCCGTGGTAGACCCGGGAGAACCGTTCGTCCTCGGGGATGCGCGGGGCGAGATTCCACAGCCGCCAGCCGTCGCCCTTGTCGGGCACCCGCTCGCCCGGCGTGCCGATCTCGGAGCCGGGCGGGCCCACCAGGAGCTGGGTGGTGGCCGCCGCGACCTCGTCGTTCAGGTCGCCGAGCACGATCAGCGCGCGGCTCGCGCCCTGGCCGTCCAGGATGTCGTCGGCCAGGCCGCGTAACGTGACGGCCTCCGCGGTGCGCCGCATCAGCGCGTACGCGCCGACGCGGGCGCGCTCGCCCTCGTCGCGGGGGCCGAACCGGCCGCCGGGGTAGGAGAGCAGCTTGGACTTGAGGTGCGCGACGGCCACGACCAGGTCGGGGCCGGCCTGGACGGCGAGCATGCCCCGGCTGGTGCGGTCCACGGTGTCACCGCCGTCGGCGGTCTGGACGGCGGCGAGCGGGCGCGGGAACGCGCTCACGTCGTGCAGGACGGTCAGTGGGAGCCTGCTGAGGAAGCCGACGCGGATGCCGCGCGCGTCCGGGTAGCGGGAGAGCGCCAGATGCCACTCCCCTTCCAGGAGCCCGGCCAGGTCCTCCAGCGCCTCCGGCTCGCCGACCTCCTGCACGCCCAGCACGTCCGGCCCGATCTGCGTGATCGTCCCGGCCAGCGCCTTCAGTTTCGCCTCGTACGCGGCCTCGTCCCGAGGCCCGAACTCCCCACCCGCCCGGTAGAGGTTCTCCAGATTCCACGTGCCGACGACGACCACGATCGCCCCACCCCCAGAGCAAATCCGGAATTTCCCGAGTTTCGTGGTCCCACTATGACGGCGTTCTTCCGGCCTGGCGACAGATACAGTTCAAACCGATGACGAACCATCGAATAACCGCCCAGTGGCTTCCCCGTACGGCTCCGCGGTCCGGTCCCGATGATGGCATGCCCCCGCATACGCCGGGCCCCGCCGCGCCGCCGGCCTCCACTGACGCCCCCGATTATTACGATATTTCCGAGTATTCCGGCATTGTTCCGAACGACGATGACTCGGTCATTCCGGCCCGGACCTTCAGCTGCGCGTGCGACCTCGCCCTGCCCGACCAGACCGCCGCCGAACTCCACGCCATGGAGCTCAACCTCTGCACCACCTGCTTCGGCAGCACCCGCCAGGAGCCCTTCCCCGGCTACACCCGCCCCTGCACGTCCTGCGCCGCCACCGGCCGGCGCGGCCGCCAGCTCGTCTGGCAGCTGGCCCACGCCGAAGCCGAACGCACCATCACCCTCCCCCTGATCCGCCTTCTCCTCCCCCACCGCCCGTTCCGCCTCTCCGAACTCTCCGACAAAGTCCGCTCCCACCTCTCCCTCCCCCCAGGCCGCCTCCCCGTCGGCCCCCGCGTCCGCGACCTCCTCCTCCACCTCCAAGCCCAAGGCGAGGTCGCCCTCCTCTCCGCCCCCGACCGCCTCCTCGACGGCCCCGACGTCGTCCTCTACAACGACCCCCACTGGGTCCGCACCACCTGACGCTGCGGGCGACGTTCGCGCCGGGAAGTGTCGGTGGGCGTGGCTACGATCGCGGGCATGGTGACTGTGGAGGTGATCCGGGGGATCGCGATGGGGCTGCCTCGGACGACGGAGCATCTGATCAGGGATCGGGTGAAGTTCCGGGTGGGGCGGATCGTTTATCTGGCGATATCGCCGGATGAGACGGCGATGGGGTTCGGGTTTCCGAAGGAGGAGCGGGCCGATCTGATCCGGGCCGAGCCGGAGAAGTTCTTCATGCCTCGGCCGTCGGATGAGCGTTATCACTGGGTGCGGGCATGGTTGGCGGCTCTGGACGAGGAGGAGACGCGGGAGCTGGTGACCGAGGCCTGGCGGATGTGCGTGCCGAAGAAGATATCGGCGCTGGTGCCGTGAAGGTGCTGCTGCCCAGGTGCTGGCTAGCGCCAGCAGGAGGAACGTCCAAGCGCCTTGCTCAGTTGTCGTCCTGCGCAGGATCCATGAGGCTCGGCTTGCCGGAATCCGTCGGCGGATGAGACGGTGCCGATCTGAGATAGCGTGCCACGGCTGAATAGAGGATCCGCGGCAGTTCCCGCTGAAAGGCTGCCAGCGAGGTGACGTGCGTGGCGGCCGGCGCGCCGGGCAGTTCCGGAATGGCCTCACGGAGCCGCGCGCTCAGTTCGTTCTCGGCTCTGCCCAACAGCGCGTCGTTCGTATTCCACACCACAACAGGCAGCGGACGTGAAGCCGTTTCGCAGAGGCGGCGCAGGCTCTGCCACAATCTGGCGTCCTGCACCGCCCACGGGTCCACGACGACGACACTGGGCGTATCGGGCTTTTTATCGCGAGTCAGATATTCGACCTGATCGTCCAATGAACCGACTTCAAGGGCATATCCGTGCTGTAACGCCGCGTCCACAGCGTAGGAGGCCAATGGCCGGCCCTCGGGAAATGGGTGCCACTCCAGCGGAGTCCGGCCGTAGGGACGCGACTGCTGTCCGCTGGACAGTCGGGACAGGTCCAGGGCGACTATGGTCATGCTGATCCGGGGAACACTGGATCTGAGCGCCGCCCCTGTATCGGGGTCGTGAAAAGCGCTGGGCAGGTTCACGAAGTCGGCTGGTTCACCAAGGGGAGCGGGATCCCGCTCGGCCACCTGGATGATCCGCTTGGCGAGGACGTCGACGGCTCTCTGGTAGTGGAGGCGCCTCGACCTGGCCTTCATCAGCCCGTAGAAGCCCTCCTCGCGATATCGAGGCCCGAGCGTCTCGTGATCGAACTGTATCTCTCTGGCCACCCTGGGGATAGAGTCCAGCTCAGGGAGCGGTGCCCACAAGGCGGGGATGATGGCGCCCATGCGGTTTTCTTCGTCGGCGGGCACGGGCAACCGTCGCGCGAAAGCCGACCATTCCTTACCGCACGCCTCACTGCTGAAGTAGCGCGGGGAGTACAGCGGGACAAAGACGCGGCAGGTGGCAAGAGCCTCGCTCAGCTGATCCGCCCAGCGCACTCCGGATCGAAGCTCGTAGTCCATGAACCCCGCCTGCTCCGGCCCGCGGACAGTGGTCAGTTGGAGAATCTCGTCCACGAGATCACGGAAGAGTTTCGCCACCCACCTGTTCGGATCAGTCCTTCCGTCCTCGGCCAGACCGGGGATGTGCGCGTAGCTGAGAAAGAAGTAGGGAGCTTGTGCGTCGTTTCTGCGGGAGAACCTGCGCCGCTCAGACCGGGAATAGGATTCCTCGATACCCTCATTCGCCATTTGATCGGCCGGGCCGCCGACTTCTGCCGGTGAGGTGTCTGGAACGTCCGGCAGACCGAGGCGAGTGGTCACCTCTGCGGGCACCGGCGCGAGTTCTCCCCCGGCGACAGCAGCGGGCTCGCCCTCCGCCGCTGCGATGATTCCGGCGAAGGTCTGCCCTCGTCTCCCCGCGTTGTCCTCGATGTAACCGGACACGGCCGCCCGCACGGCGATCTCCTCCGACCGCCGCAGCTCACCGCGCAAACCTTCCCGCACGCCGGGAAGGAACTCGTAGGAGTCCTGCCCTGTCCTGACCAGCAGTCCTCCGAGCAGCACTTCGGCCAGGGCGGAGGTCGTCGACGCAGGTACCGCCGCGTGCCGGACCAACCGCATGACCGGCAGCGTGAGCGGCACCGCCGACAGGCACACGGCCAGCTGGTACGCCTCCGGGGAGGCGCTGGCCCGGAAGCGGCCCAGTTCGTCACCAGCCTGCACCCAGGCGGCCGGTGTCTCCTGCCCGGCTGTCGGAACCCGGTCGGCGGCGATCGCCAGGGGCACCCCGGTCGCGGTTCCCGCCAGCAGGCGGGCCAGGGATCCGAGAGCGGTGGGTTCGACGCCCAGCACCGGGATGGGCACCTCGGGCGTGCGGCGGGGACGGCGGCGGGGGAACGTGGTGCGCAGGCGCGTGTTGGGGAGGCCGGCCGCGGCGGCGTGGAGCCGGGCTCCGAGAACCGGGAGCCCGGTGCGGGACCACATCTGCTCGGGGAGCGTCTGGAGGACCGCGGCCGGGCACCGGTGCGCCCATCCGGTGAGTGTGCGGAGGCAGGTGCCGTCGTGCCAGCCCCGCGCGCCGCCGTCGGTGAGCACGAGGAAGAGCCGCCGCCCGGCTCCGTCGACGAGTTCCCTCGGGTCACGCCCCGGGCCGGACGGTGTCGCCGCGACGCCGCCTTTCGCCGGGTCGAGGTACCAGGTGCGTACGTCCCGGAAAGCGCCGGTCCCGCTGAGCAGGGTGTGGAGTTCGGCCGCCGCCACCCGCCAGAGCGCCATCGACGGCGACGTGTCGACGACGAGGGCCACCTCGAACCACCGTTCGGGCGCGGGACGCTGGACGGGCAGCCAGAGTCCGGTGCTCGCGATGAAGGCCACGGTGGCGTTCTCGTCGAAGGTCAGGCGCCGGTGGGAGGGGACCCTGCGGCGGAGCGGCCGTACCGCGTGCTGGAGGTCGCGGCCGCCGGTCAGGCCGGGCGCCTCCGGGAGGCGGACGGGACGCCCGGTCATGCGGGACCCCGCCGGCGAGGAGCCGGGCACGCCGAGCGGCGCGCCCGCCGCGTGCGCGGCCGAAAGGTCGTCCGTCTCGGTGTCCGCGCCGCCGTCGGAGTCCTGGTCCGGCCCGCCAACCGGTGCCGCCGCCTCCGCGCCGAGGACGGAGGCAGGGGCGTACCGCGCGAGCCAGATCGCCTCGGCCAGTTCACGGGCCGTCGGTGTGAGGTTCGCGCGGTGCAAAGCGCTGATGACCGAGATGAGGGACATGGCCGTCAGTACGCCGCGCTCAGGTGTTTGAGCACCAGTTCGGCCAGCTCACGCCGGTCCGCGACGCCGGTCTGGTCCGGGTGCATGGTCAGGAAGATGGCGTTGAGCAGCTGGTCGGTGGCGAGTTCGCCGGTGCTGCGCCGCTGGAGGAACTGCTGGAGGATGTCGCCGCTGGCGGCCAGCGCCTCCTCGCCCAGGTGGGCGCTGACGATGGCTTCGAGCCTGCGGCTGTCGGGCTCGGCGATGTCGAGCCGGAGGCAGCGGCGCAGGAACGCGGGCGGGAACTCGCGTTCCCCGTTGCTGGTCATCACCACGATGGGGAAGGCGTGGCACCGTACCGTGCCGCGCCTGACGGGGGCCGGGGCGGCGGCGCGTTCCATGCCCACTTCGACGCTTTCGTGGCTGTCGGCGATGCGGACGAGTTCGGGGATGAGGAACTCGCCTTCCTCCAGCACGTTGAGCAGGTCGTTGGGCAGGTCGACGTCGCTTTTGTCGACCTCGTCGATGAGCACCACGCGGGGGCGTTCGGTCGGCAGCAGGGCGGTGCCGAGCGGTCCGAGCTGCACGTATCTGCCGATGTCGGCGTCCGGCCGCTGCTGGTGCCTGGCGAGGTTGGCGTCCTGGAGCCGGGCGATGGCGTCGTAGCGGTAGAGCCCGTCCTGCAGCGTCGTACGGCTGGTGATCGGCCAGCGAAGGACGGGACCGAGCCCCAGTTCGTGGGCGATCGCGTACGCGAGGGTGGACTTGCCGGTCCCGGGACGGCCGGTGAGGAGCAGGGGACGGCGCAGGAGGATCGCGATGTTGACGAGTTCGACCTCGCGGGCGTCCGAGCGGTAGGTGAGCGCCCGTTCCAGGTCGGTGGGCCGGCCGTCCGTCTCCTCGTCGAAGACAGGGGTGATCAGCGGGCCGCCGCCGAACCGGCGCCAGGGCGGCGCCGGGGGCATGTCCCAGTCGTGGGGCGTCCCGTCACCTCTGAAGATCGTCATGCCCTAGGACCCTCTCGTATCGTCGTAGCGGGGCTCCACCACGGGCGCCAGGAGCTGGGCGGACTGCTCGGGGTCGTCCCACAGCAGGACGGTGCCGCGGCAGTCGTGGTCGGCGGGGTTGCGATCCCGCGCGACGGCCCGGTTGCGCAGCAGCCGTACCGTCTCGGGAAGGTCGCGGATGGGTGTCTTCTGGAGCTTGTCGCCGAACGCGGTACGGAACCTCCGCCCGGAGCACGTCTCCTCCGGGACGTCGCCGGCGTCGTGCTCGGGGCAGGTGTCCCGCCGCCAGATCGCGACCGGGACGCCCGAGTCCAGCGCCACCCGCAGCATGTCGCCGTACGAGCCGGACGAGCTGGGCCGCCGGGTCAGCGCGATGACGGTGACGTCGGGACGCCCCTCCAGTTCGGCGGAGAACTCCTCGGCCGACAGGTCCTCGGTGCAGATGATCCACCGGGTGCCGCTGTCGGTCTCGCGCAGGCGTTTCCAGCGTCGCTGCCAGTCGTGGTGGACCGACGGATCGATCAGGCGGTCGTAGTCGCGCAGGACGACCCGGTACTTGCGGCCGATGTTGGTGTACGGCTTGGTCGCCACCAGTTCGTCGAAGGGTTCGTCGAACAGGTCGAACGGCACGATGAACTCCACGAGGGCGTTGCCCTGCAGCCAGCACAGCGCCTCCCGGATCTTCTCGCAGGCGATCTTCTTGGCCTCGCCGAGGGTGTGCCGGGGCTCCTCGTCGCAGTACAGCAGGCCGGTTTTGCCCGGTTCGCCGCGTACGCGGACGGTCAGCTGGTATCGGTCCACCTTGGCCCAGCCGGGCATGATCTGGACCGAGACCACGCCGCCCCGCGGGACGGCCGCCCGCGCCGCGCCGGATCGCCAGTCCTTCAGCTCCCGCGTTCTGCCGAGCCGGGCGGCGAAGCCGGTCACCCAGTCCCGCAGGCCGGGATCGGCACGGGGTCCGGCGAGCTGGTGGACCATCCGCAGCAGCGGCAGCGCCCGGTCCGGGCCGGTCACGTCCATCAGGGCGAGAGCGACGTCGCGGTAGGCCTTCAGCGGTTTGGCCGGTGGCCGGTTGTGCTCGCAGCTGGCGGTGTACAGGCGGAGCAGGGCCGCGTGGTCCGGAGGCGGCAGTTCGGCCAGGAACCCGAGCAGCTCCGCCTCCTCGGCGGCTCGCAGCGGGACGCCGGGGAAGGGCCCGTGCCCGCCCTGCAGCTCCGTCCAGCGCCGGTGGCCGGCGTGGAACCGATCGTGGGCGTTCATGACGGCGCGCCAGCGGTCCGGCCCGAGCCGGCGCAGCGCCGAGACCGGGACGAGGTAGCCGCCCCGGTCGCCGACGCCGAGCGAGGTCGCGGTGACGGCGCAGACCATGCCGGACGCGAGGTCCAGCACCGGTCCCCCGGACATGCCCTCGACCAGCTCGTTCTCCTTGAACTGCCACATCCGGCCGTCGCCGAAGGCGTGCCACCCGCTCATCCGGCCCTCCACGGCGGTGGGGCGCAGCCCTTCGTCGAGGGTCGCGGAGTGGCCGAACGCGACTAGCCGCGCGCGGTCCACCGGCACCGCCTCCGACAGGCGTACGCACGGGTGGTCCGGCGCGTCCGCCACGGCCACGACGGCGAGGTCGGGGAAGGGCCACAGCCCGCCGTCGCTCGGGCCGCCGGGCAGCTGGTCCGTGACCGTCCCGGTCAGGGCGCGCCCGCTCCACGCGACCTGAATCGCGCTCCCCACCCCGGCCGGTACGACATGCGCGCACGTGAGCACGATGCCGGGAGCGATCCAAACACCGGAGCCGCCGCTGCCCGGGGCAGCCCCCAGATCGGCCCCGAGCCGCACCAGGCACTCTTCCGCCAGCTCGTTCAGCTGCACCTGCGGGTCCGCCAACGCCTACTCATCCTCGTCGCCGGCCGGCTCCGCGCTCGCCGGCTCGATCGTCGCACTGGCCCCCGATGTGCTCCACGTCAGGCTTACCTTGATACTCGCCTTACCGCCAGCCTCCGCCAGCATGCTGGTGAGTTTCCCCGACTTGAGCGTCAGTTCCAGCCCGAACTCCACCTGCACCTGGTCCGGCCTGAGGTCGTCCACGGCGGCACGGAGACTCGCCGACACCCCGCGGACGGTGTCGCGCAACTCCTCGACGTTCAGGCGGGGCAACGCGCCGGCGGCGACGTTGGCAGGCCCGTCCACCGCGACCTGAGCCCAGATCACTTCACCGCTCGGCAGCATTATCTGCATGGCCTTGCTCGTCATGACGCCTCAAACCGGTTCGTACGGGCTGACTGTCGAAACCGCGCAAACAGGCGATCACGCTATCGCTCGCCTGAAAGCGGGGGAACCCAAACGCCAAGTTCCATCTACGCCGCAGGGGTGACAGGCAGGCGGATAGGGTGCGGTGTGTGCGTGATCTAGGTGAAGATCCCCGGCCGGTGCGGGGAGCGGTTCGTGAGGTTCACCGGGTGGACCGGATGGCCTCGCTGGAGTACTCGCCGGACCTGGACGGGATGGCGGATCCCGGGGAGATCGTCTGGGCGTGGGTGCCCTACGAGGAGGATCCGCGGCGTGGGAAGGATCGGCCGCTCCTGGTCGTGGGGCGGCACGGGCGGCGGCTGCTCGGGATGATGCTGTCCAGCAAGGGTGGCGGCGGGGACGAGTGGCTGCCGCTGGGGGCGGGGACGTGGGACCGCGAGGTGCGGCCGTCGTACCTGCGGCTGGACCGGGTCTTCGAGCTGGACGAGGACGACATCCGCCGTGAGGGCGCGGTTCTCGACAAGGAACGGTTCGTACGGGTGGCCGCGGTGCTGATGCGTACGCACGGGTGGGCGGCCGACGGGTAGGCCGCAGCTTCAGGAGGGCTTCAGGGGGTCAGTGCCCGGCGCCTTGGCGTTTCGGTGATCTGGGTGTCGGCGGCTGCCGCCGCGCGGGCCTTGCGGCGGTGGCGGCCGGTGGAGACGGCGAAGCGGCGGACGTGGATGCCGGTGGCCACCAGGGAGGCGGCCAGGGCTAAGGCGAGGACGGTGGTCGCCACGGCCGCCGTCGGGTCGAGGCCGGGGGACGGGTTGGCGACCGCGGTGACCGCGTCAGGGCGGAGTTCGACGGTGGTCGGGGACGTCGTGAGGGTTTCGCGGACTTTGCGGGGAAGGCCGTAGCCGACGATTTTGGATTCGTCGCGGACCTTGCGCTTCAGCCACACCTTGTCGACATTCGCCTCGATTGTGTGGATTTTTCCGTTTTCGACTTTTTCCACGATTCCGACGTGGTCGATGCCGGGGATGCCGTTGCCGCCGGCCCAGTCGAAGAAGACCAGGGCGCCGGGTTCCGGCTGGTCGGTCCAGGCGTCGTGCTGTTCGAACCAGCGCGCGTGCGAAGGGGTCCAGGCGAACTCGCCGACGTAGTCGGTGACACCGGCCTTGTCGGCCGCCCACGCGATGAACATGTCGCACCAGGGAGCGTTGCGGTACTGGGGATCCTTGGTGAGGTCCGCGTACCAGGCGCCGAACTTGGTGTGCTGGCCGGCCTTCTCCCGGTAACCCAGTTCCCTGGTGACGACGGCTAACAGGTCCTGCGTGATCGTGTCGTCCTGGGAACGTTCCAGCAACACTGCCTCCATTACCACCCGATAACAATCGACTGTAGTTCGGAAATGTCGGACTCGTGGAGCTTTTTCGAGAAAGGTGGGTAGTCAGGTTGGGGCAAAGTACGAAACGCCAGCGTGATGGCCTAATGGTGTGATCGTTTTCCCGTATGATCAGGTCCCCGGGTCGGTTCGTGTGGGGGAGAGAGTTCGTGGATCATCGTTTCCTGCTGGCGGCGGCGGGGATCGTTGCCACCGGGGTGGTCGGCGCCCTGCTGGCGGGCCCGGACAGACCGGGACCCGGAGGAGCCACGCCGCCGGTCCTCACCAAGCTCGCGATCCCCGCGATCCCCGCCCCGGCGGTGCCCCCGCCCGTGTCCCCCGCGCCCGTCGCCAAGGCGGAGAAGCCCCTGGTCGTCAACGGCCGGGTCCAGCCCCGCAAGGTGAAGGTCCCGTACCGGGCCGACGGCCGTTACTCGGTCGCGCCGGGCACCGGCAAGGCGCGCAAGGGCGGCGGCGAGGAGATCCGGTACATGGTCGAGGTCGAGCGCGGCCTGCCGTTCGAGGCCCGGGAGTTCGCCGAGGAGGTGCACCGCATCCTCAACGACGAGCGCGGCTGGGGCCGGTTCAAGCGGGTGACCTCGGGGCCGGTGCGGTTCAGCGTGGCGCTGTCCAGCCCGCGTACGACCAATGTGCAGTGCCTGCCGTTGCAGACCGGCGGCGAGCTGTCCTGCTGGAACGGCAGGCGCGCGGTGATCAACGCGGTGCGCTGGGCGGAGGGGTCGCCGAACTACGGCCGCGACCTCGCCTCCTACCGGGAGTACGTGATCAGCCACGAGGTCGGCCACGGCCTCGGGCACGGCCACGTCGGCTGCCCCGGCAAGGGCAAGCCCGCCCCCGTCATGATGCAGCAGACGAAGTCGCTCGCCTCCTGCAAGCCCAACCCCTGGCCCCACCCCCGACGGCTAAGGTCTGGTCTATGAACGTGGATCGACTACAGGTCCTCGCCTACCGCGTCGCGGCCCAGCAGCTCGACCGGCCCGATCTCCCGCCCGCGAGCCTGGCCGTCCTCGACCTCGGCGTGCAGGACACTCCGTACGGGTCGGCCCGGCTGGCGGTGGCGGCGCGGACCTCCGCGGACCCGGACGACGACGCGCTCACCCTGGTCTGGTCGACCCGCGGTGCCCCCCACCTGCACAGAACGGCCGACCTGACCGCGCTGGCGGCGGCCCTGTGGCCGGTCAGCGACGCCGACGCGACGGCGCGCATCGCCACCACGCAGATCCGCGAGGGCGCCAAGCTGGGCCTGACCGCGTTCCGGGCGGCGGCCAAGGCCATGCACGAGGTGGTCCGGGGCCCGATGACCAAGGGCGAGGTCAGCACGGCCGTGAGCGCCCTGGTCCCGGAGGGCGTCACCTACTGGTGCCGCAGCTGCAACGCCCAGCACATCTCGGGCGCCCTCTTCCAGCAGGTGGGCCTGGCCGCCGGCGTACGGCTCGCGCCCAGAGGCTCGGCCACCACGCTGGCGCCGATCGGGAACCGCCGGGGCGTGCCCGGCCAGTCGGTGGCCGCCGACTCGGTCATCACCGCCTACCTGCGGCTGCTCGGCCCGGCCACGCCCGCGGAGGCCGCCAAGTTCATGGGCACCACGCCGACCGAGATCAAGCGCATGTGGCCGAAGGACTTAGCGGAGGTCAAGGTGGACGGCCGCCGCGCCTGGCTGCCCGCCGACCGCGTCGACCTGCTCCTGGACGCCACCCGCCGCCCCCGGCTGCTGCGCCTGCTCCCCCCGTCCGACCCCTACCTCCAGGCGCGCGACCGCGCCCTGCTCGTCCCGGACAAGTCCCGGCACGCGGAGATCTGGCGCATGCTCGGCAATCCGGGCGCGATTCTGATGGACGGCGAGATCGCCGGCGTCTGGCGGGCCAAGACGGCGGGCAGGAACACCCTGGATGTCACCGTGACCGCGTTCGACCCGCTCCCCCGGGACGCCGTGGCGGCCCTGGAGGAGGAGGCGTCGCGGATCGCCGCGCTCCGGGGGGCGCAGAACGTCCGCGTGGTGCACGCGAAGACCTGAGCGGCGTCAGGAGCCGGTGGGATGGGCCGATTCGCTTCGCATCCGCGGCGGCTCCGTGAAGAAGACGCTGGTCTCGCCGGTGAATCCGGCCCCGGCCGGTGGCGGGCAGGTCGCGCCCGGGCGGACTCCGGACCGTCAGGCGGACTGCCGTACGACCAGGTCGGGTTCGAAGATGACCGAGGTCACGCGGCGGCCGGGTTCCTGGATGTGGGCCAGCAGGAGGCGGGCCATCTCGGCGGACATGTCCTCGACCGGGTGGCGGACGGTGGTCAGGGGCGGGCGGCAGGCGAGGGCGGCGCTGCTGTCGTCGAAGCCGACCACGGCGATGTCCTCGGGGATGCGGCGGCCGTGGGACTGGGCGACGATGAGCGCGCCCTGGGCCATCAGGTCGTTGCCGGCGAACAGGCCGTCGATGTCGGGGTGCTCGGCCAGCAGGCGCTCCATGGCGCGCTCCCCGGACTCCTGGGTGAAGTTGCCCTCCACGCTGGGGACGAACGCGTGACCGTGCCGGGCCATGGCCTCGCGGAAGCCGGAGAGGCGTTCCAGGCTGGCGGGCACGTCGAGCGGCCCCGAGATGGTGGCGACGCGTTCGCGGCCGAGCCCGATCAGGTGGTCGGCGGCGAGGCGGGCCCCGGCGCTGTGCGCGACGTCGACGTAGCTGATCCTGATGGGCTGGGCGGGGCGGGCGAACAGCACGACGGGCGGGCCCAGCTCGACCAGCTGGGCGGGGAGCGGGTCCTCGGCGTGGGTGGAGACAAGGATGGCGCCGTCCACGTGGCCCTGGCGCAGGTAGTCGACGACCTGCGCGCGGGCGTCGGCGGCCTCGGCGAGCATGAGCACCAGGTGTACGCCGAGCGGGCGCAGGTGGCCGGAGATGCCGGTGACGACGCGGCCGAAGAAGGGGTCGGTGAAGACGCGGGCGAAGAACTGGCCCGCGCCGGAGACGACCAGGGCGATCGAGCCGGTCTTGCCGGTGACCAGGGAGCGCGCCGCCCGGTTGGGCACGTAGCCGACGGCGGCGACCGCCTGCCGGACCGTTTCCTGGATCTCCGGGTCCACGTTCCGGATGCCGTTGATCACGCGGGACACGGTCGCCCGGGAGACGCCCGCGGCCCTGGCGACGTCCTCAAGGGTGGGCGAAGCCAGGCGATCTTCCCTCATGTGATGAAACTCTAGCGCATCCCCGGAGAGCGCTCTCCAATCAAGGGAAGGCGCTCCCGGGCAGGAGCCGTACGGCGTCCAGGGCCAGGGCGAGGTCCACGATGTCGCGGGGGCGGGACAGGGAGCGGCCGGTCAGGTTCTCGATGCGGCGGATCCGGTTGATGATCGTGTTGCGGTGGCAGTAGAGGCGCCCGGCGGCGCGGGCGGCCGAGCCCTCGCAGCGCAGCCAGGTCTCCAGGGTGGTGAGCAGCACGTCCCGGTCGGCGGGGTCCAGCGCGAGCAGCTGCCCCAGCACCCCATTCACCAGATATTCGGAAATGTCGGGCTGGCAGATGACGAGGGCGGCGGGCAGGCGCTGGTCCAGGCGGGCGACCTCCGGCCCGGCGTCGCCGCAGGTCCGCATGGCCAGCTCGGCCAGCCGGTGCGCCTCCCCCAGGTCGACCAGGCCGTCCACCACCGGGCTGACTCCGGCCACTCCGCTCACCGCCGCGCTCAGCGCGGTCGCCAGGTCCTCCAGCGTCGACTCGCCCATGGCGACCACGGCGACCTCGTGCCCGGTGCGCATCCGCCACAGCAGCCGCATGCCGCCGAGCTTGTCCGGCAGCCGGCCGCCGTCGTGCCGGACCGGGAAGCGCACGGTTACCACCGCGTACCGGCCGCGTTCCGGCAGGTCGAGGCCGGCGGCGGCGGAGCGCACCACGCCGGAGTCGGCGGCGCCGTCCAGCAGCGCGTCCAGCAGCGCGCTGACCCGTTCGTGGTTGCGCCCCGCCAGCTCGCTCTCCCGCCGCCGGTACGTGTCCCCCGCGACCAGCGCCTGCCGGTCGATGGCGTGCCAGACGTGGCAGGCCGTACGGACCAGCGCGCCGAGCTGGTCGGGGTGCTCCTTCTCCATGTAGTCGACGATGCCCGCCCAGGTGACCTGCGCGGCCAGCCGGTACATGCGCATCATCGAGTCCAGCGGCAGCCCCTGGTCGGCGCGGCGCCGGGCCATCGCCTCGGTGAACTGCAGATCCCGCCGCGCGCCCCGCTCCTGCAGGATGGCGGTGATCCCGAGCCGCATGCCCTCCAGCGTGCTGGCCCAGTGGTCGTCGTACGGCACCAGCGCGCAGTAGTCCTCGTCGCCCATCCTGACCCGGTTCACCAGCTCGTCGGTGAGCTCGGGAAGGCGTTCCAGCATCGCCCGGGCAGCCGTGCGCAACATCTCCCGGACTTCCTCGTCCGCGTGCGGTTGGGGACGCATCCTCCCGAGGGTGCCATCCGGCCAACTCCGGAACAAGGTTCGGTTTCGTTTCGTGACACGCCGTTGTGCGGCTGCACAACCACCCCCGTACGGCGGTGGGCAGCGGTCCCGATTTCACCGCCGCATCTGGACGTTCACGCACGCCCGGGATTGGGTGTGCCCGTGACCAGATTGACCGACCTGACGGTCGGCGACTTAGCGGTGAGCTACGGTCCGGTCCGCGCGCTGGGCGGCCTGTCCCTGCGCGTTCCGGCCGGATCGATCGTCGCCGTACTCGGCGCCAACGGCGCCGGGAAGACCACCCTGCTGCGGGCGGTTTCGGGCACCCTGCGCTTCCATCGCGGCGTCTCCCGTGGCGTGATCGAGTTCGGCGGGGCGCGGCTGTCGGGGCTGAGCGCCTCCGCCGTGGTGGCCAGGGGCATCGTGCAGGTGCCGGAGGGCCGCCGGGTGTTCGCCCGGATGACCGTGGAGGAGAACCTGCGCGCGGGCGGGCTCGGCCGGCCGCGCAAGGCCGCCCGGCTGGCCCGGGACCGGGTGCACGAACTGTTCCCGGTGCTGCGGGAGCGGGCCGGGCAGCGCGCGGGGCTGCTGTCGGGCGGCGAGCAGCAGATGCTCGCCATCGGCAGGGCGCTGATGGCCGAACCGGCGGCGCTGCTGCTGGACGAGCCCACGCTGGGGCTCGCCCCGCTGGTCGCGGCCAAGATCGCCGAGACGATCCGGGAGATCAACGCGCTGGGCACCTCGGTGCTGCTGGTGGAGCAGAACGTGGCGATGGCGCTGTCGCTGGCGTCGTACGCGTACGTGCTGGAGGTGGGCGAGGTCGCGCTGGAGGGCCCGGCCGGTGAACTGGCCGCCAGCGACGAGGTCCGGCGGCGGTATCTGGGCGTCGCGGACGCCGTCGAAGGGCGGCTCGCCACGCGTACTCTCCCGAGGTGGTCCGCATGAGCACGGCATACCAACCGGACGGTATGGAGCCGCTGGAGGTGCGCGGGGTGACCGTGCGGTTCGCCGGGCTCGTCGCGCTCGACGAGGTCAGCTTCACCGTCGCGCCGGGGTCCGTGCACGCGGTGATCGGGCCCAACGGCGCGGGCAAGTCCACCTGTTTCAACGTGCTCTCGGGGGTCTACAAGGCCACCGCGGGCAGCGTGCGGTTCGGCGGCACCGAGCTCACCACCCGCAAACCCCATCAGGTGGCCGCGCTCGGTGTCGCCCGCACGTTCCAGAACATCGCGCTCTCCCCGCACCTGCCGGTCCGCGACAACCTGATGCTCGGCCGCCACCGGCTCACCCGCGCCGGTTTCGTCTCGGCCGGGCTCCGTCTCCCGCACGCCCGCCGGGAGGAGCGCCGCCACGCGGCCAGGGTCGCCGAGATCGCGGAGTTCGTCGGGCTCGCCCCCCGGCTCGCCACGCCGGTCGGGCTGCTCCCGTACGGCGTGCAGAAACGGGTCGAACTGGCCCGCGCCCTCTGCATGGAGCCCCGGCTGCTCCTGCTCGACGAGCCGGTCGCCGGCATGAACGGCGGCGAACGCCAGGAGATGGCCGAACTCATCGTCTCGGTACGGCGGAGCCTCGGCATCTCGATCCTGCTGGTCGAGCACGACATGGGCATGGTGATGCGGCTCGCCGACCGGGTCACGGTCCTCGACTTCGGCAGGCGCATCGCCGACGGCACCCCGGCCGAGGTGCAGAACGATCCCCGCGTCATCGGCGCATATCTCGGCAAGGAGGGTACGTGACCACGTTCCTGGAGCTTCTCGTCAACGGAATCTCCATCGGGGCCGTCTACGCGCTGATCGCGCTCGGGTTCGTCGTCATCTTCAAGGCGACCGAGGTGGTGAACTTCGCGCACGCCTCGCTGCTGCTCGCGGGCGGCTACCTGGTGGCGCGGCTCCACCCGCTCGTCGGGTTCTGGCCGGCGCTGCTGCTCGGCGTCTCGGCCGCCGCGGTGGTCGCGGCGCTGATCGAATTCCTGATCATCCGGCGGGCGAATGTGGGCTCGCACAGTGTGCTGGCCATCGTCACCATCGGCGTGGACATCGTGCTCACCACCGAGCTGACCCGGCAGATCGGCACGGAGGTGCTGGCCGTGGGCGACCCCTGGGCCGACTCCGTGGTGCGCGTCGGCGGGATCACCGTGGCCGAGACCAGGATCGTCGCCCTGGTCACGGCCTCGCTCCTGATCGGGGCGTTCCTGCTGGCGTTCAAGTACACGGGCTGGGGCGTGGCCATGCGGGCCACCGCGGAGGACGCGGAGACGGCCGCGCTGATGGGCATCCGGCTGGGCAGGGTCTCGCTCGGCGCGTGGGCGGTGGCGGGGGGCCTGGCCGCGGTCGCCGCCGTGTTCCTGTGCGTGTTCCCGACGCCCGGCCTGGACCGCAGCACCAGCCTGGCCGCGATCAAGGCCTTCCCGGCCGCGATCCTGGGCGGGCTGGACTCCACCACGGGCGCGCTGGTGGGCGGCCTGATCGTGGGCGTCACCGAGGCGCTGATGAGCGGCTACCAGAACGATCTGGCGTTCCTGGGCCGGGGCATCGGCGACGTGGCCCCCTTCCTGGTGATGATCGTCATCTTGCTGATCAGGCCCGCCGGGCTGTTCGGGACCAAGGAGCCGGCCCGTGTCTAGGATCCTGTTCTGGGTCGCGGTGGCGGCGCTGACCGTCGCGGTGCCGTTCTATCTGGACGGGTTCTGGCTGCAGACCGGGCTGTTCGCGATGTCGGCGGCCATCGGCGCGATCGGGCTCAACCTGCTCACCGGGGCGACCGGGCAGCTGTCCATGGGGCACGCCTTCTTCCTGGCGGTCGGGGCGTACGCGTACGTGTTCCTCGCCGCGGAGCCCACCAGGACGCTCGGCGGGCTGGGGCTGCCGCCGGCGCTGGCGGCGGTGCTGGCGGTGCTCGCGGCCGGAGTGGCGGGCGGGCTGTTCAGCCCCATCGCGAGCCGGTTGAAGGGCGCCTACCTGGGCATCGCCACCCTCGCGCTGATCTTCGGCGGGCAGCACGCGCTGTTCAACGCCGAACCGGTGACCGGCGGGTTCAACGGCCGGGCCGTGCCGCCGATGGAGCTGTTCGGGTTCGTGTTCGCCGACTCCCCCGAACTGGTCCTGCTCCAGGTGCCGTTCGGCTCGCTGGAGCGGCTCTGGTTCCTCGGCGCGCTGCTGCTCGCGGGCGCGGCCTTCTTCGCCAGGGGCGTGCTGCGCGGGCGGCCGGGCCGGGCGATGAACACCATCCGCGACCACGAGATCGCGGCCGGCGTGATCGGCGTCCCCGTCACCCGTTACCGGGCGGGCGTCTTCGTCCTCTCCTCCATGTACGGCGGCCTGGCCGGCGTGCTCCTCGCCCTGGTCTTCCAGCGCACGGTGCCGGAGTACTTCGGCGTGCTGCTCTCGCTGGACTACCTGGCCATGATCGTCATCGGCGGCCTCGGCTCGGTCACCGGCGCGGTGATCGGCGCGGTCTTCGTCTCGATGCTGCCGCAGCTGCTCACCCGCTACAGCGACGCGATCCCGCTGATCGCCGCCCCCGGTTCCGGCGGGGTCTCCCCCGCCGAGGCGGCCCGCATCCTGTACGGCGCCGCCGTCGTCTCGGTCGTGCTCTTCCTCCCCGGAGGCCTGTACGGCCTGCTGCGCAAGATCCGCCCGCATCTGACCGGCCTCAGGCTCCGCCTGGCCCCGTCCAAAATTTCCTCAGGCCCCCAAACCAGGAGTTCCCATGTTCCCTAACCGAACAGCCTTAGCGGTCCTGGCGGCGCTCGCCCTGGCCGTGTCCGCCTGCGCGAGCGAGAAGGCCACCGGCGGGGCCGCGCCCGCCACCGCCACCGGGGGCGACGGCGTGAAGACCGGCCCCGGCGTCACCGCCGACTCCGTCACGCTCAGCCTGCTCACCGACCTGACCGGCCCGTACGCGTCGCTGGGCAAGAGCCTCACCCAGGCGCAGCAGCTCTACTTCGAGCAGGTCAACGCGGCCGGGGGCGTCTGCGGCCGGAAGGTCGAGCTGGTGGTCCGCGACCACGGGTACGACGCGCAGAAGGCCATGGCCGCCTACACCGAGGTGGCGCCGCGCTCGGCGGCCATCCCGCAGTTCATCGGCTCCCCGATGGTGATCGCGCTCAAGGACAAGATCACCACGGACAAGCTGCTGACCATCCCGATGGCGTGGGCCACCGGGCTGCTGGGCAGCGAGGCCATCCAGGTCACGGGCACCACGTACGACGTGGACATGATCAACGGGGTGGACTTCCTGACGAAGGAGAAGGGCATCAAGGCCGGCGACAAGATCGGCCACCTGTACTTCGAGGGCGACTACGGCGAGAGCTCCCTGGACGGCTCCAAGTACGCCACCGAGAAGCTCGGCCTGACCCTGGTGGAGCAGAAGATCAAGGCCACCGACCAGGACATGACCGCGCAGGCCACCGCGTTCAAGAAGGCCGGGGTGAAGGCCGTCCTGGTCTCGGTCGGCCCCCGTCAGGCCGCCTCGCTGGTGGGCGTCGCGCTGGCGTCCGGCATGGACGTGCCGTTCGTCGGCAGCAACTCGGCCTACAGCCCGCTGCTGCTGGCCACGCCCGCCGCGCCCGCCCTGCTCAAGGACTACTACTACGTGACGGCCGGCGCGCCCATCAGCGCCCCGCTGCCCGTCTACGAGAAGCTGATCAAGGACTACGAGGCGCGTTTCGCCGGTCAGCCGCTCGACAGCGGCGTCTCCGCCGGCTGGACCGCCGCGATGATCATCGGAGACGCGCTGGCGAAGGCGTGCGACGCCAAGGACCTCAGCCGGGAGGGCATCATCCGCGCCCACCGCTCCCAGAACGCCTGGGAGGGCGGCCTGGGCGGCACCCCGATGGACTTCACCGGCTTCGACCAGCCGGCGTCGCGCGCGTCGTACGTGGTCAAGCCGGACAAGGACGCCGTCGGCGGGGCGGTCATCTTCAAGGAGGCCGCCGTGTCCGACCTCGCCAAGGACTACCAGGTCCCCCCGGCGAGCTGACGCGCGACGGCGGCCGCTCCCCCGGCGGCCGCCGGCCCTTCTCCCTCCCGGAGGCCGCCGTGCTCCGCGGCAGAACCCCCCACCAGACCGCCCTCACCCACCTCCTCGACGCCGCCATCAGAGGCTCAGGCGGCGCCCTCCTCTTCCACGGCGCTCCAGGAACAGGCAAATCCGCCCTCGTGGAGTACGCGGCAGCGCTCTCGGACAGACCTGATTCCACGCCCACGCCCGGCGCGGCCGGGCTCCCGGACCAGCTGGAGGGACCTGGTCCCGTGCCGATCGCGGCAGCAGGTCCGGGCTCGCCTGCGGAACCTGCTTCTCCACCGGGGTGCGATGCGGCGGAGCTCTCGGACCGGGCCGTGCCGCCGCTCGTCGCGGAGCGACCTGGTTCCGGAGCGGGCGGGAGCGGGCGCGTCATGGTTCTTCGCGTTCAGGGTGTCCGGGGTGAAAGCGAGGTGCCGTACGCGGGGGTGTACTCGCTGCTGCGGCCGTTAAGGCGGTCGGTGCCCGCGCTGCCGGGGACGAAGCTGGTGGATGGGCTGGTGGACGGGCTGGAGCGCGGGGTGGAGCCGGGGGAGATCGTCGTCTCGGCGGCGGTGCTGAATCTGCTCTGTTCGGTGGGGCGGCCGGTGCTGGTGTGCGTGGATGACCTGGATCTGCTGGACGCGCCGAGCCGGGAGGCGTTGCTGTTCGCGGCCAGGCGGCTGGCCGGGGAGCGGGTCGCGATGGTGTTCGCGGCCGGGGCGGACGTGCCGGACATTCCGTCGGTACGGCTGGAGCGCCTGGATGAGCGGGCCCGCCGGGAACTGGTGGACGACCTGGCTCCGGGCCTGGGTGAACCGCTGCGGGCGGCGATCGACCGGATCGCCCGCGGCAACCCCCTGGCGGTGACCGAGGTGGTCGCCGCCCTCTCCCCGGACCAGCTGGCCGGGCACGCGCCGCCGCCGGAGGCGTTGCCGAGGGACGGGCGGCTGGCAGGCGCGTACGCCGCGCAGATCGGGCGTCTGCCGATGTGGACCCGGGATCTGCTGCTTCTGCTGGCCGCCGATCCCGGGCTCGAACTGTCGGCGCTCGTGCGGGCCGCCGAGCCGGAGTGCGCGTCCGCCGGGCTGGAACCGGCCGAACTGGCGGGGGTGGTACGGCTCGCCGGTGACCGTTTCCGGTTCGTGGAGCCGAATGTGGGGGTGGTGGTCTATCAGAGGGCTTCGTCGTTGCGCAGGCGGGGTGCGCATCGGCGGCTCGGGGCCGTACTCGATGGGGAGGGGCAGGAGTTGCGCCGGGCCTGGCATCGGGCGGTGGCGCTGGACGGGCCCGGTGAAAGGCTCGGTGAAGAGTTGGCCGCCGCCGCGGGTGGTTCGAGGCCGGGGACCGGGCACCTGTCGTTGTCCGTCGCGTTCGAGCGGGCCGCTGATCTGAGCGCGTACGGCGAGGTGCGGGCCGCGCGGCTGGCTTCCGCCGCCCAGCATGCCTGGCTGGAGGGGCGTCCGCATCGGGCCAGAGTTCTGCTCGGCCGGTTGCGGTCGGGGGCGATGCCGGAGGAGCTGCGGCAGAAGGCCGAGCTGATCAGGGCCCGGCTGGAGCTGCGCGGCGGGGCCACGACGAACGCCAGGGACGAGTTGCTCGCGGTGGCGGAGTCACTGCTCGGACGGGATCGTGACCTGGCGGTCCGGGCGTTGATCCGCGCCGGCGAGGCCAGCTATCTGGCCGGGGACCACCGGCGGTTCGTCGCGATCGCGCGGGACGCGGCACGCCTGCGCCGCCCGGACGACCGGCCCGCGGCCCAGCTGATGTTCGACTACCTGACCGGTCTGGCCGCATCCTTCCTGGGCCGCCACACGGAAGCCGCCACACCCCTCCGCCGAGTAGTGGAACTCGCCCTGTCGGCTCCCGGCTTCTCCGCACCCGGCCTGTCCTCATCCAGCCTGTCGATGCCGGGCGCGTCGTCATTCGGACGATCGTCATCTGGCCCGGGGACGCGGGGTCTGTCCTTGTCCGGCCCGTCGATGTCGGACATGTCGTCGCCGGATCTGTCGGTGCCCAGCCCGTCGGTGCTGGTGTGGGCGGCGTGTGCGAGCTTGATGCTCGGCGATGATGTGCCGGCGTTGCAGCTGTCCACGCGGGCGGTCGAGACGGCCAGGGCGCTGGGGGCGTTGACGGCCGTGCCGCAGGTGCTGGAGTTCGCGGTGAACAGCCAGTTCTGGATGGGACGGTACGCGGCGGTGACCGCTGACGCCGCCGAAGGGCTGCGGCTGGCCCAGGAGACCGGGCAGCGGAACAGCGCCGGGCAGCATCTCGCCTGGCTGGCCATGATGGCGGCCGTACAAGGCGACGAGGAGTCGTGCCGGATCCGGGCGGACGCGGCGATCGACCTGGCGGGGACCCACGGCGTGAGCATCGCGGGGGCGTTGAGCACGTGGGCGCTCGCTCAGCTCGACCTGTCCCGGGGGCGCGCGTCGGACGTCCTCCAGCGGCTCAAACCGTCCCGGACCGGCCATCTCGTGGTACGGGTGATCGCTACCCCCACGCTGGTGGAGGCGGCCGTACGAACCGGGGAACGGGATCGGGCCGAGGCGGCGCTGGCCGTGTTCGAACGGTGGGCGGACAGCACCCGCAGCCCCGACCGGCGGGCGCTCGCCGTGCGGTGCCGGGCCCTGCTGGCGGGCCCCGGCGCGGCCGGGGAACTGTTCCGGGAAGCACTGGACCTGCACCGGCAGGGCTTCTCGGAGTTCGAGACCGCGAGGACCGAGCTGCTGTTCGGCAGCGCCCTGCGCCGGGAGCGCCGCCCCGGGGCCGCCCGCGAGCACCTCCGCGGCGCGCGGGACACCTTCGAACGCCTGGGCGCGCGAATCTGGGCGGAACAGGCGGGCAGCGAACTACGCGCGACCGGCGAAACGGTCCGCCAAACCCGGCCGGCGGCCACCCACGACCTCACCGCCCAGCAACTCCAGATCGCCCGCCTCGTAGCCGACGGCGCCACCAACCGTGAAGTCGCGGCCCGCCTCTACCTCAGCCCGCGAACGATCGAACACCACCTCAGAAACATCTTCACCAAACTCGACATCCGTTCCCGCGTCGAGCTGGTCCGCCTCCTCGGCTGACCGCCCAGACTCCTCACACGCCGGGCATTAAATGGACCGGACGCCGGGTTCTCGCCGCTATCCGGCACCGTTAACGCGGGCGACACCGCTCACCCACCGGCGCCAAGACGAGCCGGTCCATTCCGTTAGTGGCTTATGCCGCACAAACCACGCCGCGCTCCACATGTCGGGCTCCAGGCGACGGACCTCATACGCGGGACTCCGCGCCAGGTTCCCTACGCTGGCTTCACGCCCGGGACTTCACGCCCGGGACTTCATGTGCCGGGCGAGGCCGCGCCGTGAATTCGGGCGGCCTCGCCCGGCTTGGATGATGCCGTGCGAGATCGCCCGGTCAGCGCATCATCCCCTGGCGGCGGGTGGGCGTTCCCATGGTCTTGCCGATGGTTCTGCCCATCGTCTTGCCCATGCTGTGGCCCATGGACGAGGCCATCGTCTTGCCCATGGTCCGGCCGATCGGAGCACCGGCACGGCCCATGCGACGGCCCATGCCACGACCCATCGTGCGGCCCATGCCACGACCCATCGTGCGGCCCATCGTGCGGCCCATGCCACGGCTCATGCTCCGGCCCATCATCGAGCGGCCCATGCCACGACCCATGGGCCTGCCGGGGCGTCCCATGAACATGGACATCAGGCGGTCCAGCATGGTCATGCCGCGGCGGCGCCGGCCGACCAGGCCCATGGACTCGGCCAGGTTCATCAGCATGGGACGGCGTCCGCGTCTGGAGAACATCGTGTGGCGCGTCTGCCTGCGCCGCATCAGCGTCCGTACCAGCGCGCCCATCAGGAGGGCGACGGTCCCGTAGGCGGCGGGGTGGCGGCCGGCCTGGTCGGCGACCTGGTGGGCCCCGGACCTGGCCGTCGTCCTGGCGGTCACGGCCTTGGACCTCATGCTCTCCTTGGCCCGCGCCTTGACGTCGGTCTTGGCGGCCAGGGCGGCCACCGTGCGGCCGAGTTCCTCCCGGGTCCTCTCCGCGTCCTCGGCGATGGCCGCGACGTCTTCGGACCCCGTCCGGTGGTGCGGGCGGGTCATCGATGCGCCCTCCCCTCGGTGACGCCGGAGCGGACCGCGTCGATGTCGTTCCTGACACCGTTCACCGCCTGGGTCGGCTTGGGCGGCATGGCCCCCTTGACCCGGCTCCTGCCCACGGCGCCCATGATGCCCGCGAGGATCATCAGGGCGGCGCCGACGACCAGGGCGGCCAGCCAGGCCGGCCACGGGATGGACAGGGCGATGATCACGCAGGCGACCAGCGCGCCGGCCCCGAGCAGCGCCGTGACACCGGTGGCGCCGAACAGGGCGGCGCCGGTCCTCGCCTGGCGCCCCTTGCCCACCACTTCGGCCCTGGCCAGGCGCATCTCATCCTTGATGAGGCGGGATACCTGGTCGGAGGCCTGCTGTACTAGCTCGGCGGTGGACTGTGACTCCTTCTGGTTGACATACATGGTCCCTCCTTCCCCCATTTACTTCGCCTACCCGATTTATCCCGTTGAAACCATATTTGCGAGTTTTCGTCATCAATGCCGCGTTCTAGTCAGCCGCCGTAGTACGGCGTCAGGAACGGCATCGGAACGGGGGTGGCCACCGGAATGCACGCGGGCTGCCGCAGGTTCATCAGCCGGTACATCAGCCGCCGGAGGTTGCGGTGGAACCGTCCCGGAGCAGAGGTGAGCATGTTCGTCACCCGCCGCCGCTGTTCGGGCCCGCGCGCGGCGGCGGCCCTGGCGAGCTGGACCGCCAGCGGCTGGTGCCGGTTGATCCGGGACGCGATCTCCGCCAGCTCGCCGAGCGGGGTGCCCGGGACCGCGTGCTCCGGCGGCGATCCGGCCAGGAGGACCGGGAGGCCGAGGGCGGCGCCGTACAGGGCGGCGGGGCCGTGGTCGCCGACCACGAAGTCGGCCGCGACGAGCACGCCGAGCCAGTCGTCCTTGGGCTGCACGACCTGGAGCCCCCGGCGCTGGCTGTCGGCCAGCCAGGCCCGCACCCGCCACGACCCGTACGCGGACCAGACTCCCGGGTGCAGCAGGGCGACCACCCGGTACTCGCTGGCGGGCAGCTGGCGTACCAGGCGGCTCATCAGGTCGGCGGCGGCCGACAGGGACTCGGGCCCGGGGGCGCAGCCGACCGCGACCAGCTTCTGGCGGGGCCGTACGTCCAGGGCCCGGCGATAGAGCTCGCGGTCGGGGACGCTGATAGCCAGGCGGTCGTAGACCGGGTCGCCGGCCACCTCGGCCACCGGCAGGGCCTGCGGGCACTCGCGCGCCAGCCGGCCCAGGTCGGCCCGGTGCGGCAGCACGATGGCGTCCGGGACGACGGCGCCGTCCCGGAGCAGGCGCTGCGCGTCCGGCCCGTACGCGCCGTGCCCGCAGGCCACGCGGCGGCCCGGCGCGCGCGGGGCGAACCTGCCGGATCCGTCGCCGTGGGTGCCGTAGGTCCCGTGAGCTCCGTGAGCTCCGTGAGCTCCGTGAGCTCCGTGAGCTCCGTGAGCTCCGTGAGCTCCGTGAGCTCCGTGACCCAGCACGAGCAGCGGCGCGCGCAGCTCGTGCACCGGTCCGTGACCGTCCGCGACGGCCAGGTCGAAGGGCTCGCCCACCGCCCGCCGCCAGGGCAGCGGCACCCCGCCGAGCCCCGCCATGAACTCGGCCTCCCCGTCGCCGTACGCGTCCTCCGCGAGCGTGAACAGCACCTGGACCCGCGGGTCCGGCTGGACCAGCTGGACCGCCTCCAGCAGGCGCCGGCCGGACGCGGCGGTGTGCACGACCACCAGGACGGTCTTGCGGTTCCCTCGTGTGACCCGCCCGCGGGCCTCGGGCCCCAGCGGGGCCCGGCTCGGTTCCTGACTCCGCATCCTGTTTCTGCAGCCCCCTCGGTCCAGCGTCCGGACGCGGGCGCTCCCCCCGGACGCGCCCTCTCCCGCCAGCGTCCGCGCCGAACCTTGCGGAAACCCTTGCGGCTTCCTTACTTACCTTGTCAGCACCCCGCACCCGGCCAGGTCAACCCCGCGCGCCCATTTACGAAAATCGTTCCCAATATGCGACATTCACAGCAATGCCGTTTATTTTGCTGCAAATATGGTTAGCGAATTCGAATGGGAACTCGAATTTGACACCAGAATGATCGACGACCATTATTGGACCGGACCGGAGACGTAATGGGCGAACTAAAGACGGGTAATGCCCGGCAAAATCCTCGACGCCCATTGTGATCACTGAATTCGACCACGGAAGACCATCGGCCGCTGAGAGCAGGACCCGGAGGTGAAATCCACCGGGATGGGAAGAAAAGGGCCCCGGAATCACGGGCCACCCCGCTGCGCGACCTGAGGAGTGCTGTGACCGTTCAGAACGATCAGCTGAGCCTGGGCACCACCGCCGCCCGCCAACTCGCCACCACCACCAAGACCGTCCCGCAGATGCAGGGCATCTCGTCGCGGTGGCTGCTGAAGGTGTTGCCGTGGGTGGAGGTGCGGGGCGGCGCCTACCGGGTCAACCGGCGGCTCACGTACACCGTCGGCGACGGGCGGGTGACCTTCACCAACGTGGGGGCCTCCATCCGGGTGGTCCCGCAGGAGTTGTGCGAGCTGCCGCTGCTGCGCGGCTACGACGACGTGGACGCGCTGGAGGCGCTGGCGAGCCGGTTCGTGCAGCACGACTTCCAGGCCGGCGACGTGATCGTCACCTCGGGCTCCCCCGCCGAGGACGTGGTGCTGATCGCGCACGGCAGACTCGACAAACTCGGCGTGGGTCCTTACGGGGACGAGTCCGTGCTGGGCACCCTGGCGGACGGCGACCATTTCGGCGACCAGTCCCTGCTCGGGCCGGGCACGTGGCCGTTCACGGTCAAGGCCACCACCTCGGGAACCGTGCTGACGCTGCCCCGGCAGGCGTTCGAGGAGTTGCTGGCCCAGTCCGACACGCTGCGCGCCCAGGTGGACGCCTACCAGTCGACGGCCGACCGCCCGCAGGACCGGCACGGCCAGGCCGCCATCGCGGTCGCCGCCGGCCACCACGGCGAGGCGTCCCTGCCGGGCACCTTCGTCGACTACGAGGTCTCCCCCCGGGAGTATGAGCTGAGCGTCGCCCAGACCGTGCTCCGGGTGCACACCCGGGTCGCCGACCTCTACAACGACCCGATGAACCAGACCCAGCAGCAGTTGCGCCTCACCATCGAGGCGCTGCGCGAGCGGCAGGAGCACGAGCTCGTCAACAACCGCGAGTTCGGCCTGCTGCACAACGCCGACCTGAAGCAGCGCATCCACACCCGCAGCGGCCCGCCCACCCCCGACGACCTGGACGAGCTGCTCAGCCGCCGCCGCAAGACCCAGGTCTTCCTGGCCCACCCGCACGCCATCGCCGCCTTCGGCCGCGAGTGCACCAAGCGCGGGATCTACCCGGACCCCGTGGATCTCAACGGGAACCACGTCCCGGCCTGGCGGGGCGTGCCGATCCTGCCGTGCAACAAGATCCCGATCAGCGAGTCCAGGACCACCTCGATCCTGGCCATGCGCACCGGGGAGGACGATCAGGGCGTGGTCGGCCTGCACCAGACCGGCCTGCCCGACGAGGTCGAGCCCGGCCTGAACGTGCGGTTCATGGGGATCAACGACCAGGCGGTCATCTCGTATCTGGTCAGCGCGTACTACTCGGCGGCCGTGCTGATCCCGGACGCGCTCGGCGTGCTGGAGAACGTGGAGCTCGGGCACTGATGACCACGACCGGGGAGTCGATCGAACGGCGCCCGGCCCACGCGGTGCCGGACTCCCGCGCGGTGCTGGACTGGGGGCGGGCGCTGCTGCGCCCGGCCCTGGGCCCGGCGGTGGACCGGCTGCCGCCGTTCATGCGCCACATCACCGGATACCACCTCGGCTGGTGGGACGCGCACGGCGTCCCGGCCGAGGCCGGTGGCGGCAAGGCCGTGCGGCCGACGCTGACCCTGCTGGCGGCCGAGGCGGTGAACGGCGACGCCGAGGTCGCCGTGCCCGCCGCGGTCGCGGTGGAGCTGGTGCACAACTGGTCGCTGCTCCACGACGACGTGATGGACGGCGACGCCACCCGGCGGCACCGGCCCACGGCGTGGAGCGCGTTCGGGGTCAGCCAGGCCATCCTGGCCGGAGACTCCGTGCTGGCGCTGGCCTTCGACGTGCTGGCCACCAGCGGGCACCCGCTCGCGCACGAGGCGGTGTCGGAGCTCAACACGGCCGTGCAGGAGCTGCTGGGCGGGCAGAGCTCGGACGTGGAGTTCGAGGGCAGGGCCGAGGTGGAACTGCCCGAGTGCCTGGCCATGGCGAGCGGCAAGACCGGCGCGCTGATCGCGTGCGCGTGCGCGCTCGGCGGTCTGTTCGGCGGCGGCACGGCGGCCCAGATCGAGCATCTGCGCGCGTTCGGCGACCGCCTGGGCCTGGCGTTCCAGCTGGCCGACGACCTGCTCGGCATCTGGGGCGACCCGAAGGTCACCGGCAAGCCCGTCCACTCCGACCTGGCCAACCGCAAGAAGTCGCTCCCCGTCGTGTCGGCGCTCAGTTCCGGCACGG
>NZ_BOOA01000024.1 GCF_016862995.1 Acrocarpospora phusangensis | reverse complement strand
AGCCGTACACAGCCTGCCGCAGGGCCACGCAGCCGCTGGCCCTGCGGCAGCATGCCTTCGCATCGGAAGCACGATATATGCACACAAAGCGATCAGCTTCCCGTTACTCCTTCGTAACGGCAACAACGGACTTTCCTATTGACAAGTAAGCGAAGGTTTTCGAAGATTGCCGACATGTCGAACGTGTTCGAGCCGATTCCCGCGGAAGTGCGGCGGGAGCGGATCCTCGCGATGGTGCTGGAGCAGGAGTTCGTCCGGGTCGCCGACCTCAGCACGGCCTTCGGCATCTCCGACGTCACGGCCCGCGCCGACCTCGACGCCCTGGAGGGGCGCAACATGCTCCGCCGGGTGCGGGGCGGCGCGATGGCGGTCGGCAACCGGCTGCGCGAGGAGCCCTCCTTCGAGGAGGCGCTCAGCACGTCCGCGATCGAGAAGGCGCTGATCGGCGAGGCCGCCGCCGCCCTCGTCAACGACGGCGAGAGCATCACCCTGGACGTCGGCACGACCACCACGTTCATCGCCCGCGCCCTGGCGGCGCGCACCGAACTGGCCGAGGTCGTGGTGTTCACCAACGGGCTCAACATCGCGCTGGAACTGGAGAGCGCCATCCCGCGCCTGACCGTGGTGCTCACCGGCGGCACGCTGCGGCGGCTCCAGCACTCGCTGGTGGACCCGCTGGCCCACCACGTCTTCGACCGGATCAACACCTGCACGGTCTTCCTCGGCTGCAACGGGGTGCACCCGGAGGCGGGCATCACCAATATCAACCTTCCCGAGGCAGAGATGAAACAGCGCATGCTGCGGGCCACCGCGCAACGCATCGTGGTGGCCGACGGCTCCAAGGTCGGCCAGATCCAGCTGGCCGCCGTCGCGCCGATCAGCGAGGTGGACCTGCTGATCACCGGCCCGTCCGCCGACCCGCACGCGCTCGCCGCGCTGCGCGAGCGCGGGCTGCGGATCCAGGTGGTGGGTTCGTGACGCTGACCGTCGGCAGGCCCCGCCCCGCGCGTACGGCGCCGCCGGGCGCACGCCGCGGGAAGCCGGCCGGCGACCCCGTGGTGGCCTGGCTGTTCCTGCTGCCGGCGCTGATCGGGTTCACGGTGTTCTACCTGGCCCCGACGCTCCGCGGCTTCTGGATCAGCCTCACCGATTGGAACCTGCTCTCCGACCCGGAGTTCGTGGGCCTGGACAACTACCGCGCCATGCTGGCCGACGACAAGTTCTGGAACGCCCTGCGCATCACCGCCGAGTACGTGGTGATCAACATCGGCACCCAGACCGTGCTCGCGCTCGCCATCGCGGTGCTGATGGACCGGCTCACCCGGTCCGTGCTGGTCCGCGCGGCCATCGTGGTGCCGTGGCTGGTGCCGAACGTCACGGTGGCGATCGTGACGCTGTTCATGCTCGACCACAACGTGGGCTTCGTGAACCACATCCTGCAGGTGCTCGGATTCGAGCCGCAGTCCTTCTACGGCGACTCCGACCAGGCCATCGCGACGATCGCGCTGGTCAACACCTGGCGCAACATGGGCTACACGGCGCTGCTGTTCTTCGCCGGCATGCAGATGATCCCCCGCAACCTGTACGAGGCGGCGGCGGTGGACGGCGCGGGGGAGTGGACGCTGTTCCGCCGGATCACGCTGCCGCTCCTGCGGCCGGTGACCGTGCTGGTCCTGGTGGTGTCGATCATCGGCTCGTTCCAGATCTTCGACACCGTCGCGGTGACCACGAAGGGCGGCCCGGCCGACGCGACCAGGGTCATCTACTACTACATCTACCAAAAGGCGTTCAACGAGTTCCACATGGGCTATGCGGCGGCGATGGCGGCGACCCTGTTCGTGCTGCTCATCGTGCTGACCGCCACCCAGATGCGGATGCTCCGCGCCTCCAGCTCGGACCTCCGGTAAGGGACGGCGACGATGGCACACCACACCTCCGGCGCGCGCCGCCGGTTCAGGCCCGGCCGGATCCTCGCCTGGACGGCGCTGGCGCTCCTGCTGCTGGTCACGCTCTACCCGTTCGTCTGGATGCTGCGCACCGCGTTCACCGGCAACCGGGCGATCTTCAACGGCGACTACTCGCTCATCCCCGCCGACCCGACGCTGGTCAACTACTCCCGGGTGCTCGGCCACGCCACGGCCGAGGAGTCGATCGCGGCCGGCGGCAGCGGGGCCGAGGTGGACTTCTGGCTCTACCTGCGGAACTCGGTGATCTTCACGCTGGCCGTGGTGGCCGGGCAGGTGGGCTTCAGCGCCACCGCCGCGTACGCCTTCGCCCGGTTGCGGTTCCGCGGCAGGGACACCCTGTTCGCCGTCTTCCTGACCGGGCTGATGGTGCCGCCGATCTTCACGGTGCTGCCCAACTTCGCCCTGGTCCGGGACCTCGGCTGGCTCGACACGTTCCCCGGCCTGCTCGCGCCGTACCTGCTGATGACGCCGTTCGCGATCTTCTTCCTGCGGCAGTTCTTCCTCGGCATCTCGCCCGAGATCGAGGACGCGGCGACCATCGACGGCGCCGGGAAGATCGCCGTGTTCTGGCGGATCATCCTGCCGATGAGCACCGCCCCGCTGGCCACGCTGGCGGTGATCACGGCGGTGTTCTCGTGGAACGAGTACCTGTGGCCGCAACTGGTCGGCAAGGACGAGGGCGTGCGGCTGCTCAACGTGGCGCTGGGCGTGTTCGCGCAGTCCTCGCCGACCTCCTCGCCGGACTGGGCCGGGCTGATGGCCGCGGCCTCGCTCCAGGTGATCCCCGTCCTCCTCCTGCTCATCGTGTTCGGACGCAGACTCGTGAACTCGATCGGGTTCACCGGCATCAAGTAAACCCCCGTCGGATCCCCTGACCGGTGCCGTACGCGGTGCCGGGAGCCGACCATCCCCCGAAACCCAGTGAAGGCAGAACCATGATCAGAAAGCCGATGGCCCTTCTGGCGCTCGCCGTCCTGACCGCCGCCTGCGGCGGCACCGCTCCCGAGACCCCCGCGGCGAAGGAGAAGGTCACCCTCACCTACAGCCTCTGGGACCCCAACCAGCTGCCCGCCTACCAGGAGTGCGCCGACGCGTTCACCGCCTCCTCCGGCATCGAGGTGAAGATCACCCAGCAGGGCTGGGAGGACTACTGGAACGGCATCACCACGTCGCTGGTCTCCGGCACCGCCCCCGACGTGATCACCAACCACGTCGCGTACTATCCCGAGCTGGCCGCCAACAACCAGCTGCTGGACATCGAGCCCTTCGTGGCCAGGGACAAGGTGGACCTGACCCGCTACACCGGCGACCTCGCCTCCCTCTGGGTCCGCGACGGCAAACGGTACGGCCTGCCGCAGGACTGGGACACGATCGCGCTCGTCTACAACGTCAAGGACATCGAGGACGCCGGGATCGACCCGGCCAGCCTCAAGAACCTCACCTGGAATCCCTCCGACGGCGGCACCTTCGGCGAGCTGATCAAGAAGCTCACCGTGGACGCCAACGGCAAGCGCGGCGACGAGGCCGGCTTCGACAAGACCAAGGTCGCCACGTACGGCTGGGGCCTGGAGCAGGGCGGCGGCGTCGTCGGGCAGACCCAGTGGTCCTGGATGCCGCTCTCCATGGGCTTCCAGTACCTGGACAAGAACCCGTTCGGCACCGACTACAAGCTGGACGACCCGCGCCTGGCCGAGGCCATCACCTGGTGGCAGGAGCAGATGAAGGCCGGGTACGTGCTGCCGCGCGAGGAGGCCGGCCGCCTCGGCCTGGAGCCGATGATGCAGACCAACAAGGCGGCCCTGGTCCCGGACGGATCCTGGCGGATCGGCACCTGGGCCGGCAGCACCGAGCAGAAGTTCGCGTTCGCGCCGCTGCCGGCGGGCCCGCAGGGCCGCAAGACCATCATCAACGGCCTCGCCCCGTCCATCACGGCCGGCACCAAGCACCCGGACGAGGCCTGGCAGTGGGTCTCGTTCATCGGCTCGCCCGCCTGCCAGGACCTGGTGGCCAAGCGCGCCGTGGTGTTCCCCGCGATCAAGACCGCGGCCACCACCGCCGCGGAGACGCACCGGGCGAAGGGCGTGGACGTGTCCGCGTTCACCGACATCGCGGCCGACCCCAACAGCCTGTCGTACTACCCGATCACCGGCAGCGCCAACGAGATCAACACCGAGGCACAGGCGGTGATCGACCAGATCCAGGAGCTGAAGGTCGCCCCCGCGGACGCGCTCAAGCAGCTCGACGCCCGCGTGGCCGACATCCTCAAGTAACCCCCGCCGGGCCGGTGCGACCGTACCGGCCCGGCCTCGCGATAAGGACGGCGATGGAGACGATTCTGCAGTTCGGGGGCCACCGGCTGCCCGCGGTGCTCCCCGGGGAGCCGCGTGCCGTGACGGGAGGGCTGATCGTGCCCGCCGGGGATGTCCGCATCCTGCACCCCTTCGGCGCGGTGGACTTCTACCGGCACGGCTGGAACTCCTACAGTCCCACCGCGTGGTGGCCGCTGGGCGGGCCGCCGCTGCGCATTCCCGGGTCCGAGCGCATGCTGACGGCGGACGACATCGACAACGACAGTCCGTACCGGCACGCGGGCAGCGCCGTGGGGGCGCTCGACGCGGGCGACGGGAACGTGCTGCTGCTCGGCGGTCTCGGCCTGGACGTGCCCCGGGTGGAGGCCGACGACCGGCTGCTGGCCGGGCATTCGGAGCATCCGGGCGCGGACTGGTTCCTCGGCTACGGCCCCGAGGAGACCGTTTTCGCCCGGTACGCAGAACTGCTCGGCGAACGGCTCGGCCGCCGTACGACCCGGGCGGGCAACGTGTGGTGCAGCTGGTACTCCTTCTTCGAGGACATCACCGAGCCGCTCATCCACAAGGTCCTGGACGACCTGCGCGGCTACCCGTTCGACGTGGTGCAGCTCGACGACGGCTGGCAGGCCGCGGTCGGCGACTGGGAGGCCGGCGCCGACTTCCCGTCCGGCATGTCGGACATGGCGGTGCGGATCCGGGACCACGGGTTCGTTCCCGGGCTGTGGCTGGCGCCCTTCATCGCGCCGGCGCACTCGCAGATCTTCCAGACCAGGCCGCACCTGTTCCTGCGCGACGCCGCCGGCGACCCCAAACCGGCCGGGTACAACTGGGGCAGCTCCTACTTCGCGCTGGACACCACCCTGCCGGAGGCCCGCGACCACCTCGCGGCCACCTTCGCGCGGGTACGCGACTGGGGTTACCGGTACCTCAAGCTCGACTTCGCGTACGCGGCGGCGCTGTCGGGGGCACGCCACGGCGACGTGCCGCGCGAGCAGGCGTACCGGGAGGCCGTGGAGCTGATCCGCGAGGTCGCCGGCGACGACACCTACCTGCTCGGCAGCGGCGCCCCGATCATCCCGTCGATCGGCGTGCTCGACGGGGTACGGGCGAGCCCGGACGTGGCGCCGTACTGGGACAACAGCGAACGGTCCGACGACTACTCGGGCGCGGGCGCGCGCAACGCGGTCATCGCGTCGCTGCACCGCCTGTGGCTGCGGCCGCTGCTGGAGGTGGACCCGGACCCGGTGTTCTTCCGTACCCGCTACAACCTGCTCGACGACGAGTGCAAGCGGCTGCTCACCGACCTCGCCGCCATCTGCGGGTTCCGCGCCGTCTCCGACCCGATCGCCTGGCTGGACGAGCCGGAACGGCGGGCCCTGGTGGCCTTCCTCACCGGCGACCCGGAGATCAGCAGGCTCGACCGGCTCCGCTTCCTGGTCGACGGGCGCGAAGTCGACTTCGGGCCGTACGTGCGCCCGGCCGGCCGGATCTCGGACCGGCTGCTGGTGAAGTGAACCGAGACGCACCGCTTTCCAAAACGGTAGTCTCCTGCTTTCAGGAGGTTTCGGATGGCAAAGTTGGCCTTCATCGGGGCGGGGAACGTCGAACTGACGCGCAAGATCCTCTCCGACCTGATGTCCAGCCCCGAACTCGCCGGCACGCTGCGGGTCGCCCTGCACGACATCGACCCCGGCCGCCTCGCCACCGCCGAGACGCTGTCCCGGCGGCTGGACGCCGAGACGGGCGCGGGCGCCGTGATCGAGGCCGGCGGCGACCGGGACGCGTGCCTGGCCGGGGCCGACTTCGTGATCTGCCAGATGGACGTCGGCGGGTACGACGCGGCGCTCTCCGACTTCGAGATCCCCAGCCGGTACGGCGTACGCCAGACCGTCGGCGACACCCTCGGCCTCGGCGGCATCTTCCGGGGCCTGCGCGCCATCCCCGTCATGCTCGGCCTGGCCGGGGACATGACCCGGCTGTGCCCGCAGGCGTGGCTGCTCAGCTACACCGACCCGATGGCCACCCTGTGCGGGGCCGTGCTCACCGGCACGCCGCTGCGCCGGGTGGCCGGGCTGTGCCACTCCGTCCGGGACACGCACGCCCTGCTCGCCGACCTGATCGGCCGCGAGCTCGGCGAGATCGACTTCCGCACGGCCGGGATGAACCACCAGGCGTTCGTCCTCCGCTTCGAGAGCGGCGGCCGCTCCCTGTACGAGGACCTCGACCTGGTGATGGACGGCGACCCCGAACTACGCGGCCACGCCAGGGCCGAGATCTACCGGCGTTTCGGCTACTTCCCCACCGAGTCCAGCGAACACGCCGCCGAGTACGTGCCCTGGTTCCTCCCGCACGAGAAGGAGGTCGTCCGGCTCGGCCTGCCGCTCAACGAGAGCCTGCGCCGCCGCGCCAGGAAACTCGACGCGTACGAGCGGCTGCGCGGCGCGCTGGCCTCCGGCGAGCCGGTGCTGGCCCGGTGGAAACACTTCGAGATGGCCTCCGAGGTGATCCACTCCATGCTCACCGGCACGCCGCGCGAGGTCCAGCTCACCCTGCCCAACGACGGGCTGATCGACAACCTGCCGCCGAGCGCGTGCGTCGAGGTGCCCGCCCTCGTGGACGGCGACGGCATCCGGCCGGTGCCGGTCGGGCCGCTGCCCGTGCAGCTCGCGGCGCTCAACCGCACGTTCCTGAATGTGGTAGAGCTGACCATGACAGCGGCCCTCGAGGAACGACGATCGGCGGTGTACCAGGCAGCCATGCTCGACCCCAACACCTCGGCCACCCTTCCATTGGCGGCCATCGAGGCGGTGTGCGACGAACTCATCCAGGCGCACGCGGCCTACCTGCCCGCCGGCCTCACGCACGGCGAGGCGGGCCGATGAGGGACGCCGCTCCGCCGGAGACGTCCGCCACCGACGTCGCGGCCGCGGTCCGGCGCGACCGCATCGCGGCCCTGGTGCAGGAGCACGAGTTCGTCCGGGTCACCGATCTGGCCGAGATCTTCGGCGTGTCCAGCGTGACCATCCGCGGCGACCTCGAACTGCTGGACCGCCAGGGCGTGGTCCGGCGGGTCCGCGGCGGCGCCATGCAGGTCAGGTCCGCGCCGCCGGCCGAGTCGTCGTACGAGGTGGCGCTGGGCGACGCGGCCATCGAGAAGGCCCAGCTGGCCCGGCACGCCGCCGCCCTCGTCAGCGACGGCGAGAGCATCATCATCGACACCGGCACCACCACCACGTTCCTGGCCCGCGCCCTCGTCGCCCGCGCCGACCTCTCCGACCTCGTCGTCTTCACCAACAGCCTGCGCGTCGCCGTGGAACTCGAACCGGCCATCCCCCGCTTCTCCGTCCTCGTCACCGGCGGCACCCTCCGCCCGGTCACCCACTCCCTCGTGGACCCCCTGGGAGCCCCGATGCTGGAGCGCATCCACGCGGACACGGTCTTCCTCGGCTGCCACGGCGTACACCTCGACTCCGGCGTCACCGGCGTCAACCTCCTCGAAGCCGAACTCAAACGCCGCATGATCAACGCCTCCCGCCGCCGGGTAGTCCTGGCCGACTCCGCCAAACTCGGCCGCATCGGCCTGGCCCCCATCTGCGACCTCCCCGAACTAGACCTCCTCATCACCGGCGCCGCCGCACCCCCGGACTTCGTCTCCGCCGCCCGCGACCACGGCACGGCCGTCGACCTGGTGAGCTGACCGGTCGACTCGCGCCTGGTGCGGCGTCGTGGAGGCGACCGGGCGTCCGCTTGGTCCGCGAAATGTCCGATCTTCCATTGAGCGCTCGCGGTTCGATGTCGCGGCTCGTCCCTCATGTCCGCATTGCGTTGGCGCCGGGATGGCCGGCGCTCAGGAGGTCCCTGAGCGGGCGGGGCGTTGCGGTCGTATCGTGTAGATCGCCCGAGTAGGCCGGAGGAGGGAGTGGGATGCCGGAAGTTCGCCCGCTCCGGCTGGGGGATCCTGAGCGGATTGGGGAGTATCGGCTGGTCGGGGTGCTTGGGTCCGGTGGCCAGGGAGTGGTGTATCAGGGGGTTGACGAGGCCGGGCGGGTGGTCGCGGTCAAGTTGCTGCACAGTCAGGTGAGCCGGGATGACGATGCGACCAGGGGGTTTCTGCGCGAGGTGGAGTCGGCGCGGCGGGTGGCCGCGTTCTGTACGGCGGCTGTGCTGGATGTCGGGTTGCTGGGGGAGCAGCCGTACATCGTGAGTGAGTACGTGGCCGGGGATACGCTGCAGGCGGTCGTGCGGTCGGCTGGGCCTCGGGCGGGGAGCGCGCTGGATCGTCTGGCGATATCTACGATGACGGCGCTTGCCGCCATTCACGAAGCCGGGATCGTGCATCGTGATTTCAAGCCGGGCAATGTGCTGGTCGGGCCGGAGGGGCCGATCGTGATCGACTTCGGCATCGCGAAGGCGTTCGATTCGACGACGCTGGCGTCGGGGCCGATCGGGACGCCTGCGTACATGTCGCCGGAGCAGTTCAGGGGTGAGCGCGTCGGGGCCGCGTCCGACATTTTCAGCTGGGCGGGCACGATGGTGTTCGCCGCGACCGGCCGCCAGCCGTTCCCGGGCGATACGGTTCCCGCCCTGATCAACGGCATTCTCAGCACAGCACCGGATCTCTCCGGGGTGCCGCCCCACCTGATGGACGCCATCCAGGCGTGCTTCGCCAAAGACCCTTCGGCCAGACCACCCGCAACCGACCTGCTCCGACAGCTGATCAGACAGGCCGGCCCGATCCCCGACTCGATTGCCGGCCAGGTTCCTGGGCCAGCCGCCGCGCCTGTCCCCAGGCCGAACCAGGGGACGGGTGCGTCGGTGCGGGACGCGGTTACCGCGCCGCCTCCGGTCGGGAAGATCAGTCGGCGGGTCGTGATCGGCGGTGCGGCGGCTGTGGGCGCGGTGGCGATTTCGGCTTTCGCCATCTTTCGGGAGGAGATCTTCGGATCGGGCACCGGCAAGGAGGGCAGTGGATCCTTGACCACGCTTTCTTCCGGATCGCCTGGGATTTCCCCGGCTGCGAACGCCACCTCGACACCGACGCCCACCCCGGTCCCGACTCCGGTTGCGGTGGCTGGGCCTTTCGGTTCGGAGGTCAAAGGGCCTGTCTCACTGACGGATGGAGATGGCGATCCGACGGCTGTCGCCGCCGCCGGGTCCATCGTCGCTTGCGGCACGTCGAAGGGAATCGTGTTCGCGTGGGACGCGGCCACAGCCACGTCGCCGACTCGGCTGGGTGACGGAGGCGGTGCGGTTACCTCGGTGGCGGCCGGCACCAGTGGCGGGACTCCGGTGGTGGTGAGTGGTCACGCTGACGGCAGGATGCGGATGTGGAGCCTGACGGGCGCGGAACTCGCGTCGCGCCGGGCGGGTGATCGCGTCATCGCCGTCTCGGCCGGGGACCGGGTGGTCGCGGTCTCGCAGAAGTACGACAGCCTGCGCGACCTCCACAGCGTCGTACGCCTCTGGGACGTCGCCACCGGCAAGCAGATCGGCGCCACGATCACCGACCACTTCCAGGGCATCCACGGCCTGGCGTTCGGCCGTCTCGGCCAGGAAGACGTGCTCGTCACGGGCGACGGAGCCGAACGTATCCGCCTCTGGAACCTGTCCACGGGCAGGCTGCGGCGTTCGTTCCGTACCGGGAACATCGGCGGCATCGAACTTCTCGCCTGCGGTGAGCTGGACGGCAAGCCCGTCCTCGTCTCCACTCACCTGGACGCCACCCTCCGCGTCCACGACCTGGCCACCGGCAGAAGCCGGAAGAAGTGGACGTTCAGCGACCGGAGCCCCGACGACCGAGGCGCCGCCGCCCTCGCCGCCGGGCACCGCGGCGACCTGCCTGTCGCGGTCGTGGCCCACGCTCCCGCAGGCGGCGACATCACCGTCCGAATCTGGAACCTCGAAAACGGCGAGGTCATCGGCGAACTGGGCTCGGGCCCCGACGGCACGACCGGCGGCGCGCCCTTCGTGACGCTGGCCGAACTCGCCGGTCATGCCGTCGTGGCGGGCGCGACGGAGGACCGTACACTCCGGGCCTGGAGTCTCGGGGGATGAGCGCCCGGAGGCCTAGCCGATCTTGTCGAGTTCGGCGAGTTCCTCGCCGGACAGGGAGAGTCCCGCGCCGGCGACGTTCTCGCGCAGGTGCGCCGTCGATGAGGTGCCGGGAATCAGCAGGATGTTCGGCGACCGGTGGAGCAACCAGGCCAGGGCGACCGACATCGGCGTCGCGCCCAGGCGGGAGGCCACGGCCGAGAGCGCCGAGGACTGGAGTGGGCTGAAGCCGCCGAGCGGGAAGAAGGGCACGTAGGCGATGTCCTTCTCGGCGAGTTCGTCGATCAGCTTGTCGTCGTGGCGGTAGGCGAGGTTGTACATGTTCTGCACGCACACGATCGGCGCGATCGCCTGTGCCTCGGCGACCTGTTCCGCCGTCGCGTTGCTCACGCCCAGGTGCCGGATCAGGCCCTGCCGCTGGAGTTCGACGAGCGTCTCGAAAGGCTCGGCGACCGAGCCGGGCTGGGGTCCCTGGGCGTTGCCGAGCCGGAGGTTGACCAGGTCGAGCACGTCGAGGCCGAGGGCTTCGAGGTTGTCGTGGACGGCGCGGCGCAGGTCTTCGGGCTGCCGGGCCGGGGGCCAGCCGCCCTGCTGGTCGCGGGTCGCGCCGACCTTGGTCACGATGCGCAGCGGTTCGGGGTACGGATGCAGCGCTTCACGGATCAGCTGATTGGTGACGCGCGGCCCGTACGCGTCGCTGGTGTCGATGTGGGTGATTCCGAGCTCGACGGCCTCGCGGAGGACGGCGAGAGCGCTGTCGTGGTCGGCGGGCGGACCCATGACCCCGGGACCGGCGAGCTGCATGGCGCCGTAGCCGAACCGGGTGACGGTCAGGTCGCCCAGGGTCCAGGTGCCGCCGGGTAGCGAAGTGGAGAGCGTGCTCATTCCTCTGTCTTCCCTGTTGAGCCGGGTGGTGTAAAACGGTTCGCTGCATCATTCTGGATAGGTAGCTTCCCGGCAGGAAGTAGGCACCTCGGAGTGCGTAAGGCACCCACGGGTTGGAGGAGCGGTCGATGGCGACGATGACGGCGGCCCAGAAGAGGGCACAGGCCAAGGCGGAATATGACGCTTTCCTGGCGGTGTGTCCTAGCCGCAAGCTGCTCGACCGTATCTCCGACAAATGGGTCGCGCTGATCCTGGCCGCGCTGGGCGGCGGCGGCTCGCATCAGCTGGGCGCCGACTGCGCCGGCGAGCCCCGGGCGATGCGCTATTCGGAGCTGGCCCGTCTGCTGGCCGGCGTCAGCCAGAAGATGCTCACGCAGACGCTGCGCTCCCTGGAGCGCGACGGGCTCATCACCCGCACCGCGACGCCGACCGTGCCCGTTACGGTCTCGTACGAGCTGACCGACCTCGGCCTCTCCCTGCACCAGCTGATGCGCGGCCTCAAGACCTGGGCCGAGACGCACATGGACGACGTGCTCGCCAGCCGCGCGACCTACGACGCCCGCACCGCCTGAGCCAGGGAGTTACAGCGCGGAGATCGTGTCGGGGGCGCGTTCGGCCCGGCTGAGGGCGCGGAGGACGCTGGTCGCGCCGTGGCGGCGGAGGGAGATGCGCGTCAGCAGGTCCACGACGGTTTCGACGGCCTCGGCGGGGAATTCCGGGGTGGGGATGCCCACGCTGCAGGCGAGGTCGTCGGAGTGGATGACCACCTCCAGCAGCCGGCTCGTCACGAAGTCGTCCAGGCTGATCGACCAGTCGCCCCAGGTGGAACGCCGTACCGGACGTGAAGGGGCGGCGGGGAGGACGGCGCGCAGGTCCTGGACGGTCGCCGCGACCTGGGCGGCGAGGGCCGCGGGACCGTCGCTCGCGTCCCGTTCGCCGCTGGTACGGATGAGCTCGTTGAACGGATCGTCGAGATCGGACCCGATCCAGCTGACCCGCGCGTAGTACTCGTGGATCGGGATGACCGGCTCCGCGGGCACGGGTTCTGCGAGCATCTTCGGGATGAAGAAGACCTGCCCGGCCAGGTGGCCGGCGAGGCTCTGGACGCTCATCTTGGGCAGGGCGCTCGGTTCGTGCCAGGAGCCGGCCACCTCGGGCGCGGCGAGCAGGTCGGCCGCGGACGCGGCCGCCGCGAGGTAGAGGTCCCTGTTCCGCGTCATCCCCGAGCCCCCAACATGAAGCGATCTTGCCTGAACCCTACGGGGATGTCCGGGCCAACGTCCAGGCGGCCCGGACGAGAGTCCGCGGGTTGATCAACTCGCCCGCCGGGATGGAACGCATCGCGAACAGATAGACGCGCCGGGCGAGTTCGGGATCACGGAGAGCCGCGCGGGCGATCAGTTTCTCCACGGGGTTCGAGGGCCGGGCCAGCGCGTCCCGACGGCCGTACCGGTCATGGTCGATGACGAAGCCGAGCGCTTTGCGGTAGGCCGCGACGCCGGCTTGGAGGTCTCCGCCGCCGAGCAGGGCGGGAGCCGTCGACTCCACCAGCCACTCGGCGCCCCGGAACGCCCACCCGCAGCCGACGGCCGGCGTGGGGTCGCCGGTGATGGCCGCGTCCCCCACCAGCACCAGTCCCGGCCTCGGAGTGGGTTCGCGTTTCACGCAGGGGTAGTCGTTCGTGCCGATCACCTTGGAGACGCGCTCCGCCGAGGACAGATCCGGCGCATCGGGCAGGGACGCCATGAACCGCTCCAGCGCGCCGGCCCGGTCGGCCTGGAAGTCGTCGAGGCGGGTCTTGGCCGGGAACGCCACCAGCATGTGCAGGTCGTGATCGGTCCGTACGAGAATGCCGACATCCGGGTCGAGGAACCACACGTGGTTCCCGGCCGGCCCGCGTGGGACGACCCCGCGATAGTAGGCCCACAAGCCGAACCGCTCGTTGGGCGCCACGTCCTCGGCGACTCCCGCGAGCCGCGCCACCGGCGACCGGTGCCCGTCCGCGGCGACGACGAGCCGCGCCGGGATCTCCTCGTCCCCCACCCGCACCCCCGTGACCCGCCCGCCCGATTCGAGCAGGCCGGTCACCGCGCGTCCGAGCACGAGATCGACCCCGGGCGTGCCGGCCGCGAGCGTACGCAGCAGGGGGTCCAGCTTCTCCCTGCGCAGGCTGATGCACTCGGGCAGACCGGGCCCGGGCACGGACCACCCGGCCGCCGTCCAGCGCGCGATCCCGCCCACGGCCGCCCCCGCCGCCACCATGGACTCCCACAGGCCCGTACGCCGCAGCATCGGCTGCGCCCCGCCGAGCACGAAATGCCCGCACAGCGCCTTGTGCGTGGAGATGTTGTGATGCTTCTCGATGATCGCGACCCGCAGGCCGGCTCTGCCGTACAGGATCGCGGCCGTGCACCCCGCCACACCGGCGCCCGCGATCACCACGTCGTATGTCATGGCACCACTGTGTGACCACGCGGAAGCGCGCACATCGGTAGTGGATTACTGCATTCTCGGCGTACGGCATGCGCAGTACTGTGCCGCTATGAGCTCCTGGCCACTGGTGGGGCGCGAGCGCGAACTCGATCGCATCGTGGCGGTGATGACCGGACGCGCCGCCCCCGGCCTGGTGGTGACCGGTTCGGCCGGGATCGGCAAGAGCCGCCTGCTCGCCGAGGCCCGGTCGAGGGCCGAGGTCGGCGGGGTCGCGGTGAACTGGGTGTTCGCCACGCCGGGCGGGATCCCGCTGCTGCCCTTCGCGCACCTGCTGCCGCCGCAGGGCGGCGAGCTCACCCGTACGCTGACGGGGGCCGCCGCCCGCATCGCCGGCTCGGGCGCGCTGGTGATCGACGACGCGCACCTGCTGGATCCGGCGTCGGACGCCCTGGCCCGGCATCTCGTCGCGGGCGCCTCGGTTCCGGTCATCCTGGCGGTGCGGGGCGAGGCCGCGGGATGGTGGCGGGACCTGGCGCGGATCGCGCTGGAAGGGCTGACCGAGAGGGACACGGCCGAGTTGCTCTCCGCCGCGCTCGGCGGTCAGGTGGAGTCGGCGCTGCCCGCCCATCTGCTGCGGCTGAGCGGCGGAAACCCGCTCCTGCTCCGTGAGCTGGTGGAGGCCGCGACCCTCACCGAGGTGAACGGCGTCTGGCGGCTCCTCCAGCCGATCTTCGAGGACGCGAACCTGCCGTCCGCCATCGCGGCCCGCCTGGACCGGCTCCCTCCCGCCGTACGGGCGGCGGCCGAGCTGGTCGCCCTGGCGGAACCGGTCGGCGCGGAGCTCCTCGAACGTCTCATCACCCCCGACGTGATCGCGGAACTCGAGTCCGAGCGGCTGCTCACCACCGTCCCCGACCGCCGCCGCCACCTGGTCGCCCTCGTCCACCCCCTGTACGGCGAGGCGTTACGCGCCACCCTTCCGCCGCTGCGGGCCCGAGACCACCGCAGACGACTCGCCGGCGCGGTCGAGGCCGCGGGCGCGCGCCGGCGGCGGGACCGGGTCAGGATCGCGGTGTGGCGGGTCGACGCGGGCGTGGCCGCCGACCCCGCCCTGCTCCGCGGGGCGGCCCGGGAGGCGTCGGAGGCGCTGGACCACGAACTCGCCGGACGCCTGCTGCAGGCCGCGGTCGACGCCGACGGATCCTTCGAGTCGCGGCTGGCGCTCGTCCGCGAACTGCCCTACCTCAGCGAGTCCGCGCGCGCCATCGAACTGGCCAGGGAGATCGAGGCGGACGCGCCGGACGACGCGTCCCGGGCCAGGGTGCTCACGGCGCGGGCGCGCGTCCACCTGATCCGCGGCGAGGTCGGCGAGGCGAGGGACACCCTGGCCTCCGCCGCGCGGACGACGGCAGACCCGCGGGCCAGGCTGCGACTGGAGATCGGCAGAGCCTCCCAGGCGCTCGCCACCGGGCACATCGGCGAGTCGGTGGAACTCGCCGACCGCATCCTGGAACGGCACTCCGCGGACCCCGAGGTGCTGGCCGCGCTCGCCGTCACCCAGGTGCGCGCGCTCGCCTGCGCGGGCCGGACCCGGGACGCCATCGCCCTCGCCCAAGGCGCCCTGGACGGTCTCGACAGCCCGCGCGCGGAGCTCATCCGCATGGCCCTGCTCCAGGCCCTGGCACTCGACGGCCGGATCGCCGACGCGATCGAACTCGGCCGGTCCGCGCTGGACGCGGCGGCGACCGGGACCGCCGCGACGTGGCGTGCCTACTGGGCGCACGATCTCGGGCAGGTGCTGCTGCTCTCCGGCCGTCCGGCCACCGCGCGGCGCTGGCTGCGGGAGGCGCTCGCCGTGATGCCCATCCACGGCATCGTGGCCAGCCCGCAGATGTGGGGCCTGGACGCGCTGAGCGAGGCGGAGTCCGTGCTCGGGGACGCGTACCGGGCGGCGAGGGCCATGGAACGCCTGCGCGCCGCCCTTCCCGGCGGGTACGCGGCCCCACGCCGGAGCGGTTCCGTCTGGGCCCGGTACGCCGACGGCGATCTCACCGCCGCCGTGGACCTGGCGCTCACCCAGGGCGCGGAGCTGGAACGGGTGGGGTCGCTGCTGATGGCGTCCTGGGTGCTGCACGACGCCGCCCGTCTGGGCGCCGCCGCGACGGTCGCCGACGATCTCCGGCGGCTCGCCTCGTCCTGCCAGAGCACGCTGCAAGGGCTCATGGCCAGGAACGCCGCCGCCCTGGCCGAACGGGACGCGGTGGCGCTCGACGACGTCTCCCGGGAGGCCGAGGCGGGCGGCTGCGTGCTGTGGGCCGCCGAGGCTGCGGCCACCGCGAGCCTGATCCACCAGTCCGAAGGCAGACCCGGGTCGGCGATGGCGTCGTCGGCCCGGCTCAAGGAGCTGTCCGCGGGGTGCGAGGGCGCCCGCACGCCCGGCCTCTCCTCACCGCCCGCGCTCCTCACCCGCCGGGAGTACGAGGTGGCCGGCTTCGCCTCCCGTGGGCTGTCCGACCGGGAGATCGCCGAACGCCTGCACTTATCGGTGCGGACCGTGCACAGTCATCTGTATCGCGTCTATCGCAAGCTGAACATCGAGCATCGCAGCCAGCTCCCCGGCACCCTCGCTCCCTGACCCCGTCGAGTGGAAGGTCCTTCCCGATGAAGCTTCCTCGCCCAGGAGTCCGCTGATGGCGGCCGTCGCGTGGACCGGGCTCGGCAGTCCCGGCGGGGTCCTGTGGGCCAGGGCCGGCCGCGATACCTCGGTGATCGCTGTTGGAACCGCTGGAGGGCATCTGCATCTCCGGCGGCGTACGGAGGCGGGGTGGCGGTGGGAGCGTGCCGGCGTGCCGCCGACCGCCGAGGAGGTCATCGACGCGGCCCTGATCACCACGGTTGACGGTGTCGTTCCGGTCGTGCTCGGTGGGGACCTGAAGGTCTGGCTGCACCAGGCGGGGGAGTGGGTCGGGCTGGCCGGTCCGGCTCCGGAGCCGGGCATGCCGCACTTCGTGGAGGCCGGTGAACTGGCCGCGGGCGGCAGCGGGCAGTTCCGGCACACGCTCGTGGCCTGTAGCGCGGGCGGGCGGCCGTGGATGCGGCAGGGCGTGGACCCCGACGGCGTCTGGTTCCGGATCACGTCCGACGACGACTGGATCGGGCTGGAACTCGACACGGCGTTCGCGTCCGTGGCCGCCGGGTCGCCGCCGCAGTTGCACATTTTCGCGCGGGTGCAGGATCGGGAGACGTACCAGAACCGGCTCCGGATCGGGGTGCTGGAGAACTCCGTCTGGACGTGGGTCGATCCGGGCGGGCCGGCGCCCAACGGGCAGGGCGTCGTCGTGGTCTCGGCGGGGAGTTTTCGGGACGGCGGCGGGCGGCTCCAGGCGTGCGCGATCCTGGGCACCGGCGATCCGACGAGCATCAGCATGGTCGTCGGGTCGGGGCGGGACTGGCGGTGGGTCGCGTTGGGGGTGCCGCCCGACCCGCGCGGAGCCGGGGCCGCCGTGGTGGCGGCCAAAGGGCCCGACCCCCGACCCGGGGACGAGCCCGTCATCGTGGCACGCAGTGGTCACGAGCTCTGGACGCGTACGCTGACCGGCGCCTGGCGGAACCTCGGGACGACGCCGGGCGATGTGGCGGTGGTCAGCCCGGCCGGCGCGTACGAGACGGCCGCCGGGCTGTGGGGTGCCGGTGTGTCCTGGGACTCCGATTTGTGGACGTTCGAGTCGGACGGCGGCGGCGTACGGTGGGAGGCGCACGGCAGCCCCGGCTCACTGGTCTCGGTGGTCGGCTCCTACACGGACGCTCCCGAGCCCGAGACCTGGGATCTGCCGATCGCGGCGTACGCCATCGACGAGCACGGCGCGCTGTGGCACAGCCGGGTTTGGGGGAACCCGTCCGACGGCTTCTACGACTCGTCCAGTTCCTGGATCTCTCACGGCACGCCCGCGCCGGGCGTCACCTGCGCGAGAGGTGTGGGCGTGCACACCGTTCGCGGCGGGAGCGAGCAGCCCGCCTGGGCGTTCGTGGTCGGAAGCGACGGGCGGCTCTGGGCGCGTACGGCTTCCGCGGACGGCCGGACCTGGGTCGACCACGGCGCGCCCGCCGGACGGTCGATCAAGGCCGGAGTGCCGCCGGTCGCGGGGCCGATCGTGCACGTGCTGGCCGACGACGGCCGGCTGTGGATGCGCTCCCGCATCGGCGGCGAATGGCGGTGGACCGACCGGGAGACCCCCGCGGGCCAGCTGATCTTCGCGCTCGTCGGCGCGGCCACCCTCCCCGCGTCCAACGTGCCGGTGGTCGTGGCCGTCACCGGCGACGGCCACCTCTGGGCCAGCGTCCCCGACGGCGGCGGGTTCCGGTGGACCGACCTGGGCACCCCGAACTCCGCCGAGCGGATCGCCGCCGGGATCGGCGTCGAAGCCGTCCCCGGCTCTTCCGCGCTGGACATCGCGGTCGTCGGCTCCCCGAGCGGCCAGGTGTGGACCCGGCGATGGACACCCGGAGGGGCACCCGGCTGGACGGCGCACGGCCGTCCCGGCGACGCCCGCGTTCGCGACGCCGTCGGCACGATGCCCGACGGCACCGGCTGTTCGGTCGCGGTGGTCGGCTACGACCAGCAGGTCTGGGTGACGTCCTCGGCGGGCGGCGGATGGACCCGCTGGGACCCGCCGTCCGACGGGGACACCGTCACCGGAGGGAAGGCGGCGTTCCTGCTGGAGGCGCTGCCGTGCGCGGTGGTCCTGGGCAAGGGACGGCGGCTGTACGTCGTGACGCCGCGGCGTTAACCGCGCATGCCGAACAGGAACCGGGTCGGCCGCGTGCGGCGTACCAGCAGGTCGTACGCGGCGACGGTCAGGACGAGTGAGGACGTGACGATCGCGAGGTACTTGACCGCCATCGGCGCGTCCCAGCGGACCACGCCGTACGCGACGGCGACGACGCAGCACCAGCCCGCCGCACCGTACAGGACGCGGCCGGTGATCGCGAGGGGGGTCAGGTCGGTGAACGGGTCCGCGCCCGGGGTCTGGGTCACGGCCAGGAAGGCCGGCATGCCGGTGGCCAGGAGGATCAGGCCGGCGGCGAGGGCGAGGGGGGCGTCGCGGCGCATGGCCGTACGGAATCGGTCGTCGCCGCCGAGGGCGAAGCCGTACAGGAAGAAGAGCAGGTAGGCCCAGCGGCTCCAGCCGGCGTAGGGCTCCTCCATGCCGTGCAGGGCGGTGATCAGCGCGATCGGGAGGGCGGGGAGCAGCATCGTCCCGCGCCGTCCCAGGGCTTGGGCGAGACGGTCGCGGATGCGGTGGGCGCGCTCGCGGGGCAGCCAGCGGAGCGCCAGGGCGAGCAGCAGCGCGTACGCGAGGAGCATCACGACGAACCACAGGTGCCCGGTCTCGAACTGCTCACCCGCCACGACGAACGGAAAATCCGACAAATCCAGGCGGACGTCGAAGAACCGCGGCAGGAACTCCAGGTACGACTCCCGGTACGCGGGATCCGCCCGCAACCGCAGCCACTGCGGCACCGGGATGATCGTGAGGGTCGCGAAGACCAGCGGCACGCCGAGCCGCAGCAGCCGCTCCGAGGCGAACCCGGCGGTCCCGCGACGCCGCAGCGAGTGCCACGCGCCGAGACCGGCCACCAGGAACAGCGTCGGCATCGCCCACACCACACCAAGCCCCGCCGCGATCATGGTCGCGTCGGTGGTCTCGGCGTTCTTCACGTAGTAGTCGTCGCGCGCGTCGAACACGAGCGCCGAATGGAAGAACACCAGCCCGACCACCACGAGCGCGCGGATCGCGTCCAGCTCCGCCCGCCGCTCCGGCCGGGACGCGTGAGCCAGATCGATGTCCGCGTCCGTCATTTCGCCCCCGCCGCCGTGCGTGCCAAGCTCATTCTGGGGGATTCCCGGCACCCCCGGCCAGATCTTGGTTCCGCCCGGGAACCGCGGAAAGCCGTCGCGGACCCGTCGCACGCCCCGGAACGCCCCGCGACACGGATTTTCCTCGATCCAGACGGAGGCCCACCCGGTGCCTCCCGGACCGAGGAGACGGCAAATGGACTCCCACACCACGTCGCTGGGCGCCGCCCGGCAGCGCCTCGCCACCCAGGGCTGGACCGTCCTGCCCGGCGCGGGCTTCACCGACGGCCACCAGATCGACCACGCCGCGGTGACCACGATCGCCGAACTGTTCGGCAGCCCGTCCAGCCGCGACGGCGGGCGCGCCGTCTGGCCGGTCCAGCCGGCCACCACCGACCCCGGCGAGACCTTCAGCAGACGCGACGGCGAAGCCCTCCTGCACACCGACGCCGCCTACCGCGCCGACCCCGAACCCCTCTTCGCCCTCTTCTGCGTACGCCCGGCCCGCGACGGCGGCCTGTCCCGCCTGCTCCACGCGGCCGACGCCGTGGCGGGCCTCGACGACGGGATCCTCGGCGCGCTGCGGCGTCCGCAGTGGCGCTGGGTTCCGCCCCGCGTCTTCGGCGGCGAGCGCGACACGCCGCGCCCGGTGCTGGAGCCGGACGGCGCGATCCGCTGGCGGTTCGACAACCTGGACGTCGGCTCCGAACTCGCGGACGTCGCGACCGCGTTCCGGGACCACGTCGAGACGCACCCCCGGCTCGTGCAGCTGCCCCTGGCCACCGACAGCGTCCTGATCTGCGACAACCGCAGCATGCTCCACGGGCGCACCACGTTCGCCGACCCCGGCCGCCTGCTGCTGCGCGTGCGGCTGGTGACCCGGTGAAGGCGTGCGACCAGGTCGCCCTGGCGCTGGACGTCCCCGCCGCCGGGGCGGAGGCCGCCGACTGGCGGGCGCGCGGGCTGGCCGAGCTACTGGTCTGCTCCCGGGCCACCGGGGACATGGACCTGGTGGCGGCGGTCGACGACGCGGCCGCCGGACTGCCCCCGGTCCAGGCGCGCCTGGCGTTCCGGCTGCGCACCCTCCGCACCCGGATGGGTCCCCTGCGCACGCCGTACCCGGCCGAACGGCCCCGCGACCTGGTTCCGTCGGCACCGTCATCGGTCGTGCGGCGTCACGCGGTCCAACTGGCCCGGTTGGCCGACCGGCTGGCCCGTACGCCCGCGACGTCCCGCGGACCCCTGGTGGCCGACGCCCGCGCGGTCGAGTCGGCGCTCGCCGAGACGATGCCCTGGCGGGCGGCGGCACGGCCGCACCCGTGCCGGGACGTGTCCGGGCTGGCGGGTCTGACCTGGCGCAACTGGATGCTGGTGGGCGGCGGGCCGTGCCTGGTGACCGTGCCGTGCATCCTGTCGGCGGAGCAGACCGCCGTCTGGTTCGGCGTGCACGTGGGGACGCATCTCGACCACATGGCGGCCCTGCTCGACGAGGGCCGGCCCGATCTGGCGCACCGGATCCAGTTCGGGGCCGGAGTCCTGGTGGCGGAGGGCGTCGCCATGGCGGCGGAGCTCACGCTGCCCCGCCTGCCGGGCGCGGACGGCCTGCGGCAGGTGTGGTACGACGGCGTCGTCGAGCGCCTGGCGCGGCTGCCCCGGCTGCCCGAGTGGGGTCCGGGGATGGCGCCCGAGTCGGAGGCGATGGCGCGGGCCGCCGCCGCGCCCAACCCCGAGTTCACCACCCTGCCCCGCTACGCGGAGGCCTACGTCAGCAAGGCGTTCCAACTGGCCGAGAAGCACTTCCGGGATCCCCTCATCCCGGACGGCCTGCGCGACCGGCTCGATCGTCTGTGGCGGCGGGAGGTCGTCCCGCTGCTGGACTGATCACTCCGGCTCGAGCAGATCGGTGAGATACACGGTCACCTGGGCGCAGAGGGTCCGGAACTCCCGCCGTTCGGCCGGCGGGAGTTCCAGGAGCAGCGCCCGCGCGGTGGGCGCCCAGATCTCCACCGCCTTGCGGCGTCGCTCCTCGAGCGAGACGAGCAACCGCAGCAGGGTGAGGACGCGCTGCGCGCGGTCGGAGCCGTGGGCGCGCAGCCCCGCCTCCACCAGCAGGCCGGGGTGGCGTCCGGCGTAGACGGCCATGGCTTCGAAGGCCTGCGGGCTGGCGGGCATCAGTTCGCCGACGGCCAACGCCAGGTGCTCCAGGTGGGGCGACTCTGCCTCGTGGAGTGCCTGGAAGGCCCGGTCGACGAACGCCGGCCCGAGCAGCCCGGCGATCAGGACGATGGGGTCGTCGCCCACCTCGCCGCGGAGCGCCTGCTCGCCCAGGCGCTCCAGGGCGGTGGCCACCGGCCCGGTGACGAGGGCGGGGTCGAGACGGGCGAGCGTGCCGTACGTCGCGGGGTTGAACGGATACAGGTGTGCGGCGATCTCCCCGGGACTCGTGGCCGGCGGCTCCGCGAGGGCGCCGTGGATTCGCGGCAGGGTCTCGCCGATCCGCTCCCGCACCCAGGGGACCCCGGTCGCGACCGTCTCCAGGGTCACCCGCGCCTGCAGGCCGACGTCGGCGTCCGGATCGGAGGCGGCCAGCCGGACGAGCAGGTCGAGGCCTTCCGCGTCGAACTCGTAGCCGTACCAGGCGAACAGGCCCTTGACCGCGGCCAGCCGTACGAGCGGGTCGGGATCGGGGCGGCGCAGCCGCTCCATCAGCTCGGCGCGGGCGCGGGGCAGCTTGGTCCAGCCGAGCGACTGCGCGCAGCCGACCGAGGACGGTTCGGCGCGGTAGGCGCCCAGCAGGGGGCCGAGGCGGTCGTCGCCGAGTTCGCGCAGGACCGGGGAGGCGTCGACGGACAGGGGCAGCCCTCCGGCGACGCGGTCGCGCAGCGCGGCCACGGCCGCCTGGCCGTCCACCCGGTGGAGCGCGGTGAGCGCCCCGGCCGTCACCTGCCCGGTCCGGACGACCTCCGCCAGCGCGGCCCGCCCCGCGGGACCGGACCAGGCCAGGGCGTCCCACAGTTCCTGGACGTTCGCGCCGGGGCTCACGCGGGCGAACAAGGACGGGACGAGCGCGTCCGGATCGCTTCCAGGGGTGAGCGCGAGGACCCGCGCCACGGTGGCCAGCGACGCGAAACCCGCCCGCTGCAGCCGCCACGTGCGTTCGATCACCGGCGACCACAGCTCCCGGTCCGGCGCGACCCCGTCCGTGGCGGTCATGAAGACCGTCGCGAACCAGCCCAGACCGTCCCCGCCGCCGGTCGCGAGATCCCGCAGCACCCGGGTGGCCCGCGGGTCCCCGTGCTCAGGAACGGCCTCCAGGCCCAGCGCGAAGTCCAGGACGTTGCCCCACTCCCGGCTCAGCCAGGCGCGGTCCGCGAGGAGCTCGCGCAGTTCGTCCTCGGTACGCGTGACCAGCCGCCGGGCGGCGAGATACTCGTGCAGGCTGTGGTGGATCCACAGCAGGGGCGACTCCCCGGAGCCCGTCTCGTCCGACGTGGCGGGAACCAGGATGCCCACCACGCGGACCACCTCCCACGTCCGGCTCACGCCCGCCGACGCCGGAAGCCCGGTGGCCGCCAGGACGTTCTCGGACTCGGCCGCGCCGACCGCGTCCCGCCATTCGGGGCCGCCCGCCGCCATGTCCCAGGCGAGCGCCTCCAGCGCCGCGTGGACCTGCGACCGCCGGGCGGGATCCTGGCGGAGCACGATCGCCGGGTTTCCCGCGTCGCGAGTGCCTGCCTTCCACACCTGGGCCACGAACTTGCGGACGACCTGGCCGTACAGGCCGGCCCTGGTGCCCTCGACCGCTTCGTCCTCGGCCACCCACGCGCAGAACGCCGCGATGAGCGGGACGCACACGAAGGCGCTCAACGGGGAGCCCGGGGCGAACACCGCGTCCAGGCGTCGTTCCGGGACGGGCAGGGAGCGGAACTCGAACCAGCGGGCCCACAGCCGCCGGACCTGGTGCTCGTCCAGAATGCCCAGGTAGTAGTAGCGCGGCCGGTGAGCCGTGCCGGGGCGGAACGGGTCGGCGTATCCGGCGTGCCGGGAGGTGAGAATCAGCTGGAGTCCGGACGGCGCCGCCAGCCCGCCCAGCCACGACAGCGCCTCACCCAGGGCGCCGCGCAGCCGATCGCTGAAGATCTCGTCGCAGGCGTCGACGAGGACGCGTGTGGACGCGGCGCTCACACGTCCGGCGAGGAAGCCGCGAAACTCGGCGGTGGGGGAGAACCCACGCGCGCGCGGCGCCATCATGGCCGCCCGGACGACGCAGTCGCGTGGGGGCAGGTCCTCGTCCCATCGCCTGGCCAGGTCCGCGGCGTGCGCCCACAGCGGGATCTCCACCGTCTCCGGATCCGCGCCCGCACGCAACCGCTGGAGGGCGCGCTCGCACAGCACTCGGCAGTGGTGGCGCAGCAGCCACGTCTTGCCGTAGCCCGCGTCGGCGAGGAGCACCGCGATCGGCACGTGCTTGACGGCCTGCTCCCAGCTCACCTCGCCCCGGAAGGGCGCGCGGGCCGGGCCGTACCGCGGGTTGCCGTTCTCGTCCCGTTCGGGAGCGCCGGCGGCCACCTTCACCTTCCGCTGCTCGAAACCCTGCTCCAGGTCCTGGTACGGCGTCCACCGCTGGGTCTCGCCCAGCGACTCCGACAGCGCGAGAAGGTAGCTTTCCAGCTCCCCGGCGTACAGGTCCCGGGCCGCTTCCGCCAGTTCCGCCGCGCTCTCCGCCGCCAGCAGGGCCTTCTCCGCGGCTCTCAACCGCAGGACCGCCCTGTCGAACTCCTCACGCAGGGCGGTCAGGCCGGGGTCCGCGGTCGTCCGGCGCAGATACTCGTCGATCTTCCGGCAGGTGGCGATGCTCGGCTCGCGCCATCCTTTCTCGCCGTCCGAGGCCAGTTGGCGTACGGTCGTCGCCGACAGGCCCAGCGACTGGGCGGCCTGCTGGGAAGAACCGGGGATGTCCTGGTAGGCGGCCCTGCACGCCTGCTTGAGCCGCGCCCGCGCCTGCCGGACGACTTGCTCGCGCCGCTCCCTCTCCTCGTACCGCTCGGTGAGCCGCACATTCGGGGAGTCCTCGGGCGCCATGCGGCCGAAGCTACTCGATCCGGGATCGCGCGGGCCGCCATAAACTTGTCACGAACATCGTTCGACGCAGAGCAGGCCGCGTCATGAGCTTCGCCACCCACGCCCGGCGCGTGCGCGACCACACTCTGCCGTACGGCCTGCGGCGCATGGCCCTTCGCGGTGCCGTCGAACGGCACATGCCCCTCGGCTTCACCGCCACCTGGCAGTACATCACCGGCTCGGTGCCGTTGCCGCAGGCCCTGGAGGTTCTGGAATCCAGCCGCGCGGCCTGGCTACGGGAGATGGCCGCATTCGCCACCCGCCGCCGGGCGCAGAAACAGCGGGGGTACGGCCTTCGCTCCGACGAACACCGCTATCGATCCGGCTTCCGCTGGTACGGGCCGGACGCCCACGAAGCGATGTATCAGACCGTCCAGTCGTTGTGGACCAGCAGGCCCCGTCCGTATGTCGACGCCCTAGCAGCGGACATTTCTGACTGCATCCGGAAATATCTCCTTTCGGGCGGCCAGTTGACCGGCGACACGCGGTCGGTGCTCCGGAAATGTGTCGCTGGCGTGCACCAGCTGCCCGCCGTGGAACCGTATCGACAGCTGGCGAAGATGGCCGAGCTCGTCCTGCACGACGCCCTGCCGCTGATCCGGCGAGGGTGGGCTGGAGACGCCGTCGAGGTCCGTGAGGTGTATCTGGCCGCGACTGCCGCCAAGCCGTACCTGCGGAAGACCGAACCGGACGCGGGAACCTCCGAATGGATCGACGGCTTCCTGGCGTGCGGCCGGAGCCACGAACTCTGGGTCGCCGAACTACGCGGCCGAATCGTCGGCTTCGCCACGCTCAGCCCCGACCAACTCGGCCATCTGTTCGTGACTCCTGCCCTGCGACGTCAGGGCATCGGCACCGACCTGATCGTCCGCGCCAAACGCGCCCGACCCGAAGGGTTGCGCCTGCACACCTTCCAGCGGAACACGGAAGCGTGCCGCTTCTACGAACGGCACGGCTTCACCGTCTCCGGATTCGACGACGAACCAGGGGAACCGGACGTCACCTATACCTGGCACGGCCGCCGGCCCAGCGACCGGGCGTGAGTGCCCATCGAAACTCGGCGTTCGCGGCCTCCCGAGGGGTGTAGCCGCGCCGATCTTGTCCGTGCGCCGGGGGCGAAGCGGGACGTATCCGTTGACCTGGCACTATGAGCCGGAGCGCGCCGCGCCGACCTGACAGCCCCGGAAACCTCACCGCCGTCACAAGCCCGGTACAACGCGGCGACCTCCCCACCACCGGAGACGGCGCCCCGATCCAGAACACCGGCCCCGGCGGCTGACCGCCCACATCCCCCATAGCCACACCCGCGAACACCCGGTCGGCGTGTCCGTCTCCAAGCCTTTACCAAAGGCCCCAAGCCCCAGCAAGCCTCAAAGCCTCTAGCAAGCCCTGAACCTCCTGGGACAGGTACGGTCCTAAGCGTCTGCCATTCTGGACGGCATGCTGGAGACCTCCGCCCGCCTGCTCAAGCTGCTGTCGCTGCTCCAGACCCACCGCGACTGGTCCGGCGCCGACCTCGCCGACCGCTTGGGCGTCACCACCCGTACGGTCCGCAGGGACGTGGAACGCCTGCGCGCGCTCGGCTACCCGGTCCACGCCACGAAGGGCACCGCCGGCTACCAGTTGGGCGCGGGCGCGTCCCTGCCGCCGCTGCTGCTCGACGACGACGAGGCGATCGCCGTGGCCGTCGGGCTCCGCACCGCCGCGGGCGGCTCCGTCGCCGGCATCGAGGAGACGTCCCTGCGGGCGCTCTCCAAACTGGAGCAGGTGCTGCCCTCCCGGCTGCGGCACCGCGTCAACACCCTGCACACCGCGACCGTCCGCGTCGGCGCCCCCGGACCCGCCGTGAACCCCGACACGTTGATGACGATCGCCGACGCCTGCCGCCGCCACGAGGGCCTCCGCTTCGACTACACCGACCTCCGCGGCGGCGCCACCACCCGCTCCGCCGAGCCCCACAGCCTGGTCAGCTTCGGCCGCCACTGGTACCTCGTCGCCTGGGACACCGCCCGCGACGACTGGCGTACCTTCCGCGTGGACCGCCTCACCCCCCGAACCCCCACCGGCCCCCGCTTCACCCCCAGACCACCCCCTGACGGCGACGTCGCCGCGTACCTGGCTAACCGCCTCTCCGCACAAGCCTGGCCCGTACGCGCGACGGTCACCCTCCATGAGTCAGCCGAATCCGTCGCCGAGCGGGTCTGGCCGGGCATGGGCGCCGTCCAGCCCGTCGACGACCACAGCTGCCTCCTCCACCTCGGCGCCGAGACCCCCGCCGACCTGGCCTGGATGATCACCTCGGTGAACGCCGACTTCACCCTCGCCGGCGGCCCCCCGGAACTCACCGAGGCCCTTCGCACGCTGGGGAACCGCTGTCTCCGCGCGGTACGGGAGACCTGACGCCTCACGACGGCGGAACGAGCGCCCGCAGGATCTCGTTGACCGCCTGATCCCGCGGAAGCAGACCGGCGTAGCGGCCGCTGTGGGAGAGTCCGACGAAGGAATCCACGCTGGACAAGACGGTGGGCACCCAGTCCGCTGGGGCGTCGAGGTCGATGGCGGTGGTACGGAGGGACTGGTGGAAGAGCTCCTCCAACCGGGTGACGGTGATGACCCCGTGCTCGCCCTTCTGCTCCAGAGCGCCTACTTCCCGCGCCAGGATCTGCTCCGGCCCGAGGGGATTGGGCGAACCGTCCCGCCCGGCGAACATGACCATGCCTCCCTGGGCGGCGGCCGGGCTGACCTGGAAGGGGAGAACGGGAGCGTGCAACGCCGGTTCCGGCACGGCCAGCTCCCACTGGCGGCTGATGCTCATGGCCCGGTCGCGGGCGAGCGCCAGGTCGGGGCGCTTGGCGAGCAGGCCGTCGAGCAGATCCCGAGGCGTCGCCCACCCCTTGAAGACCCCCGCCGTCCCGCCCGACGTGGCCAGGAACGCCACCGCCCGGGGGCGGTCCAGGCGCGCCGCGCCGGAGCAGAGCACGAGCAGCCGGGTCTCCCACCAGGCGGTGCCGTCCTCCAGGTCGACGACCGCCACGTCGTTGCGTACGGCCTCGCGAAGCGTGGTGAGGATCTGCCCGGTGCCGCTGTCGGCGAGCGGAATGCCGGCCTGGAGGCCCAGATGCGGCGGAACGATCATCTCCCGCTGCATGGGCTGCGAGTCGGCGAACTGGAGCCGCAGGCCGAGCGCCTCCACCGAGCCGCCGCGATCGGCGAGCACACCCAGCAGGACCAGCAGGAGGGGGAGCACCGCGAGGATCAGGATGCCCGCCAGCACCAGACCCTCACTGGTCGCGCCGGGCCATCCCGTGATCACCCGGATGAGCGCCACCACGCTCAGCAACCCGATCAGGAGCACCGGCAGCGCGACGATCGCCCAGCGCAGATCCCACGGCCAGAACGGCCCGCCCGACTTCCCCGGCGACTTCTCCACGACCCGACTGTCGGCCACCCACCGAGGCGGCGTCAATGGAAGGCGCGCAGACTCAGCCCGCGCCGATGGAGATGCGGACACGTCGGGACCGCGGCTTTCGCGCAGGGACTCGGCGACCGTCTCCCCGCGCCGGCCTGGCAGGTACGCACGTCAGCCGAATCCGTCGCCGACCGGGCCTGGGACGTCGTCCAGCCCGTCGAATTACCCAATGATCGTCAACCGGGGCAGAAGCGCGTCCGGATCCGTACGGAGACTCGCCTGCCAGCTCCAGAGCCGTCCGGGCCGGGACGTGGGCGGGACCTTGGCGCTTTCGGACAGCCAGCCCAGGGCTGCCCACGCGACCCGGACGGTCTGATCGAACACCTCATCAGGAACCTGTGGCGCGAACGGGAAAAGATCACCCTCGGGGCCGGGAACGTTCAGGAACAGATCACGCCCGGCTATACGATCACCGAGCCCGCTCTCGATTCGGGCGTAGAGAAGCCGCAGCCGCTCGGCCGCCCTGACCGGGTCATACGCTCCCGGGGTATGGTCACCCGCAGTCCGCTCCGCCCACCAGCGAAGATATGCCACTGGCGGTCTCGCGTAGATCACGCGCGCCGGGCTCTCCACGAGCGCGCGCAGCGCGGCCGGATCGATCTCGCCGCGTCCGCGCTCAGGGAAATCCGGATCGTCGGCCTCGAAGGCCGCGGGACGGACGAGCACGACGGCCTTCCACGGACGTCCGGCCGAGTGCTGAGCCGAGATATGGTCCGCGACCGCCAGCCAGCTCCGTCCGCGAGTCCTGACCGCGTCCACGGGCACGGCCTGGACGTGACCCTCTCTCGTCAGGGCGAGGTTGGGCCGTACCAGTACGTACTGCCAGCCGAGCGCTTCGGCGAGCAGGGCGGCGGCCGGGCCGGTGCCGTGCCGCCCACCGACCATCACGATCGTGCGTTGCCCCGTATCACCCCACGGATCGCTGCCGGGTGGCAGTTGCCGTCCGCCGATCGTGTCCTGAACGAGCAGGTGCGCCGGCCACGCTCTGGCGGCGCTCTTCCACGTACGGTGACTTGCGCCGCCCTGCCACGTGTACTCCTGTCCGTCATTGAGTCCGAGGTTGGTGCGCGCCATGAGCTCCAGCCGGATCGACCCGAAGTCCCCCTCACAGCCGTCGTCCCCCGGCCGCCAGGTGACTCCCGCGGCCCCTGCCATCCGGGTGAGCGTGTCTTCGGCCAGAGGCCGGACCCCGGGCTGTGGCGAGAATTCGGCGAGCATGGTGGTGATCGCCCGGTAGCGCAGTCCGGAAACGACCTGTGCGAGCCGTACGTCGAAGCGCTCAGCCGCGGTTACATCGCTCAGTAGCAGTTCAGCGGCAGTGAACGGGGCAGCGGGCACCGTCCGGATCAGCCCGGCGAGATAGGGCTGGGCACTCTCCAGCGCCCTGATCGCGCTTTTCATGCCGTGCGCGAGCTCGGCCATGCCCGCCCCGGTCACCTCCCATTCGGGAAGCCAGCCGATGGCCTGAAAGAGCTCCGACACCGGAATTCCGGACAGCACTCCGAGATCGCGTAAAAAATCCGGCTTCAGGGGCCGTTCCCCTTTCAGCACTTTACGCACCTGAACTTCATTCCGGTCCAACTGCCGGGCGATCGAGGCCGCCGACGTGAGGAGGCCACGGCCGGCTAGGGCACGCAGGCACCATTCGATGACTTCTTGCGCTTGCGTGGGCGCTGGCTGGTCGACGTTCTCCACAATCCGTTCCACCTCCGACCCAAAACATACCGGCCGCCGATACAAAAGGAGCTTCTCCAGGTGCGACCCTCCCAGGATAATCAAGATCCTATTCGTCCCGCCAAACCGTCGAGGACGCCGCCGTCAGAGGCGCTCGCCGGACAGGAACTGGATCGCATGGATCGGAATCCGAGAAAAATATGAGTCGACAACACCTTCGATTGGGCGTCCTCGGTGCTGCCAGAATTGCTCCCGCAGGGATCCTGGATCCTGCCGGGCGGCTTTCCGATGTGGAGGTCACCGCGATCGCGTCGCGTGATCGTCGCCGCGGCCGGCTCTTCGCGGAACTTTACAACATCGCCACGGTTTACGGCGGCTATGAGGAACTCCTGGCGGACCCGGACATCGATGCCGTGTACATCGCACTGCCCAACGCGCTGCACGCGGAGTTTCTGCTGAGAGCCCTCGGCGAGGGAAAGCACGTACTGTGCGAGAAGCCTCTTGCCGCCAACCACGAGGAGGCTCTGCTGATCGAGGACGAGGCGGCGAAACATCCTGATCTGGTGGTGATGGAAGCATTTCATTGGCGCTACCATCCGTTGGCCGAGGACATCCTTGCGAACCTCTCTGAATTGGGCCCGCTCCGTAAGCTGCACGTCCGTTTCGCTTTTCCGTTGCTCAGGAGACACGACATACGCTGGGATTTCCGGCTTGCCGGCGGTGCCATGATGGATGTCGGCTGCTACGCCGTTTCCCTGATCAACATGATCATGAAGAGCGACCCGCAAGCGGTCACCGCGAACGCCGCCGTGGCCGCGCCCGAGATCGATCGCAGGATGGACGCGGAGCTGCTCTTCCCCGGCGGCCTCCGAGCCTCCCTGACGGCGTCGATGTTGTCGACCGCTCCCCCCGGTAGGTACGCCCAGATTGAGGGTGCCAGCGGGCGGATGACTGTCAGAAATCCCTTCGCGGGGCACCGCTCCGGAGCGATCCGGATGTCCGGCACGGCTCTGAGCTCAACGGCGACCTCGTACCCGTCCGAGCGGACGACGTATTACTACCAGCTCAAAGCGTTCGTTGCGGCGATCCGGGGCGTCAGTCCGAATCTGACACCCCCCAGCACGTCGGTTAGGAATCTCCATCTCATAGACGCCGTCTACCGGGCCGCGGGACTGCCGGTGAGGCCCAGCCGCATTGTTCCCGCGAATGGCTCACCCGATCACAAGGACAACTCGACCAAGACATGACCAAGACATGACCAAGACATAAGGTGCTGCAGGATGTCAGATCAGCTGGGAACACCGGACGCTCTTTCCTACCTGCGTAGGCTTTGCCGGAAGTACTACGTATACGCGCATGTTGAGCCGACGAACGCCTGCAATGCGACGTGCGCCATATGCCCCCGCGAATCCATGACCCGCAAACTGCGGATGATGAGCTGGGAAACCTACATGGGGATCATGGACACCATCCTGCCCACCCCTATTCCCATGCTCTCCCTGGTGGGCTTCGGCGAGCCCACTCTCCATCCGCGTATCGTCGACATGATCGACGTCGCCCGGCGATCCAGGCCGGATCTGGTGATAAAGATCACCACGAATGGCTCCAGGATGACCGAGGGTTCGCTCGACAAGTACTTCGACGCCGGTCTGGATCTGCTGGAGATATCGGTGTTCGGCTATTCGCCCGCCAGTTACGAGGCGCTGATGGGCGGCCTGAAGTTCCAGTCCATTCAGCGGCTACTGTCGGCGCTGAACAGTTCGGGATATCCGTTCAGCCTGACCACGGTGCAAACCGACCAGACCTCCGCAGACGACATCAGGGCGTTCTGGGCCTCGCTAGGCGCCCCCCATGTCGCCATCAAGGGAATGCACCGCCGTGGTGGCTATCTGGAGTTGGACCGGCAGATCGAACAGGAACAGGCACTGGGCGGCTACAACCGGCGGCCGGTCGCTGTCCGGGGATCCGCCGGGCTGGCCGTGGACTCCTGCCACAAGCTGTATATGTTCCTCCATGTGAACGCCAACGGCCAGATTCTGCCGTGTGTGCAGGAAATCAACCTCACCAACGTGCTTGGCACGATCCCCGCCAACTCCTCGATTGAATCTGTCGTGGCCCTTACCCGGGACCAGCGCCCCACGTTCGACATCTGCATGGGCTGCGAGCTGAAACAGCAGGACCTCATGCAGTACTACGCGACGTTCTTCGCCGATCGTTTCCCCGACAGGTTTCCCAGCTGGCTGGCTCGCCTGGCTGAAGCGGAAAGCCGTACCTAGCGCCGCGTCCCTACGCCTGGAGAAGAGATATGGTTGTCCCGCCCGCCCTCCCCGGCGACCTCGTCGCCGCCCTGCGGGAACGAAGGGCCGCGCTGTTCATCGGCGCGGGTGTCTCACTCTCCGCCGGCCTGCCGGACTGGAACGCCCTGGTCTCCGAACTGGCGGCCGACCTGGGCATCGCCCCTGACATGGATCGGGGCTACTCGCCGAGTCTGTTGCCGGTGATTCCGCAGTACTACGCGAACGAGTTCGGCATGAAATCGTTGTGCATCAGGGTGGATCGTATGCTGCGACCCACCGTGCCGTTTTCCAGGCCGCACACCCTGCTCGCCCGCCTGCCCTGCGACCTCTTCTACACCACCAATCTCGATACCCTGCTCGAAACCGCCCTGCTCGCGGCACACCGGTCTTTCGATTTGGTTCTGGATGACGATACGGCGCGGCGTTACATGGAGCGGCGAGTGGGATCCCCGCAGGTCCGGAAGATTCACGGGTCCGTGGGTTTTGCCTCAAGCTATGTCTTGACCCGAGCCCAGTACGCGCGCTTCGAATACGACCGTCCGGTTCTCACTCAGGCGCTCCGCCACGACCTCTCATCATTCAATTTCCTGTTCGTCGGCTACAGCCTGAGTGATCCTGACTTCAACAGCATCTATGAACACGTCCTCGCCTCCATGGGGGAGATGACCCCGAGGCACTACGCGCTGCTCCTGTCCCCGAGTGACTACGAAGTGAACGACCTGAAACGCCGCGGGGTCACCGCCATCGACCTGAGCCGATGGCCCGGTGATTCCGCGACCGGTAAGCTGGAGGCTTTTCTGGAGGATCTGCTGGAGTCCTCGTCCGACCTGATTCACGTCGAGCGTCTTTTCAAACTTCCCGGCTCGGACAATGTTCCGATCATCCTCTCTTCGAAGATCAACGAAGAGGAGGGATACGTTTATCACACGTCCTGCGATATTCACGCGGCCACGCAGGTGCAGAACGCGCTCACGCTCATGAGCCTCCGCTCCTTCATTGTGGCCGACATCGCTGCCATGAGGGAGCTGGGGGAATACCTGGCGACCAACATCATCCTGATCTGCTCTCCCTTCGCGAACGCGTTCACCCGTTATGTGCTCGACCAGGCGATGGGGCTCAGTTCGGCGATCGGCCATCGGTTCGGAGTGGACGAACACGGGCAGCGGTACATCGCCGATCTGCGGGGCAGGCGCTGGACGGCGAATGATCCGATGGCACTACCGGATCCGGACGATCCAGTCGCGATCAAACGCGACTATGCGCTGGCGGCCAGGTACCGCAATCCCTGGGCACCGGGGAAATTTATCTACGTCTTCTGCGGCATCTACACGATCGGCACCCAGGCCTGCGGAGACCTTCTGGCCAATCCATCAGAGTATGGCCGTCTGCCATGGGCGTCCGAAGAATTCGCGGCGATCCTGGAACTCGAGTATAGCGAATTCAACCCACACAAATACGACTACAAAATAAGTGCCATCCATATCGGATAAGAGCGCCGGCGGCTCAGCCTGCGCCGATGGCGATGAAGGACACGTCGGGGCCGCGGCTTTCGTGCAGGGCTTCGGCGAGGGTACGGCCCAGGCGCAGGCGGGCGTGGAGGGCGGCCATGAACGAGGCCGCGACGGCGTCGTTGACGGGGACGACGCTGGCCACGATGCCCGCGGTGCCGAGGGGGAGGAGGGCGGCGGCCAGGCCGAGGAGTTCGTCGGCGCCCACGGCGGCCATCTGGGCGGAGTCGCAGCTTGACAGGATCAGCCGGTACGGGGCCCGGCCGAGGCGTTCGAAGTCGTAGACGGTGAGGGGGCCGTCGTCGAGGTGGAGCGCGGAGAAGAGGGGACTGTCGGCGCGGAAGGTGCCGTGGGCGGCGACGTGGGCGAGGGCGCAGCCTTCGAGGGCGGCCAGGACGGTGGGGGCGGTCGCGGAGCCGTTCTCCAGGACGGTGGCTTTGCCGTACAGGTCGGCGATGGAGCGGATCTCGTCGTCGGCGTGGGGGAGTCCGGGGCCGCGTACGAGGACGACGGCGTCGTCGGCGGGGGGCTGGGCGGCGCGGGCGCGGAGCCAGGAGCCGGCGGAGGGGGCGATGCTGAACGGCCCGCGGCGCAGGGAGGGCAGCAGCCCCCAGGGGGTCGCGTGCAGGATGCCGGGAGGCACGACCACGACGGGGTCGCCGTCGAGGTGGCGGGCGGCGGGACCGAGGATGGCGGCGTCGAGCCGGCGGCCGGCCTCGGCTAGGTCGTGGGCGGGCGGGACGGTCTCGTACGCGAGGCGGCGCAGCCGGGAGCGCGCGAACTCGATCTCGGCGAGCGCGGCGGACACCGGCCCGATCTCGTACCGGCGCACCCGGTCTCCGCCGCACAGGAGCAGGTGCAGGTCGCCGTCGACGACCAGCAGTTCGATCAGCCGGCCGGTGTCGCCGATAGCGTTCAGGACGCGGCGGCGGTCCGGAGCCTGCCCGTCGTACGGGCCGGAGCCGCGCAGTCGCAGGGTCCGGGTGCGGATCTCGGCTTCGAGCTGCCGCCGCTCCCGGTCGAGCGTGGCGGCGGCGGCCGAGCCGTTCGCGCGGGCCTTCGCCAGCGACGCGTCGGTCTGGCGCAGCGCCGTGAGCCTGGCCTGCAGCTCGCGGTCGTCGGGCGGCCGTACGGCCGGGACCGCGAGCGCGGTCGCCCGCCACCGTTCCGTCCAGGTGAGCAGGTCGCCCGTGCGGCCCGAGCGCAGATACTGCCGCTGGCCGAGGGCGGCGAACTCGGCGCCCTGCGCGCTCGCCAGGGCGCGCAGCTCGGCCGAGCCGAGGGTCAGCCGGTGCGCGTCGATGAGGGCGAGGCCGCGGTGGCAGGCGTGGAGCAGCCGCCGGGGCTGCCGGGCCGCCTCCGCGCGCAGGGCCTCGGCGAGCCAGCCCGCGATGCGGGACATGGCGGGGCCGCGGTTGCGGGCCTGGGCGGCCGCGGACAGGTGCAGCTCCGCGACCGCGCGGCGGTCCAAGGCCAGCGCGGTACGGCCCGCGATCAGGTGCGCCTGCCACACGTCGGGCGAACCCAGCGCGGCGAGCCGCTCCGTGAGCCGCGCCGAGGCGGACAGCAACGAGGGCAAGGCGGCCGTCCCGGCGAAGTCCGCCTGGAGGAGGATCAGCTTGGCGTGCGCCGTCCACCAGGGCCGTCCCTGCCGCGCCAGCAGCGTGTGCGCCTGGTGGGCGCGCTCCCGCGCCACGGCGGCGTCGCCCGTGGCCAGCGCCGCCCGCGCCGCGACCAGGAGCAGCTCGGCCCGCCGGGTGGCCTGGCCGCGCAGCCGCGCGAGATGTTCCAGCGCCGAATCGGCGTGCTGAAGGGCGTCACGCGCCAGGCCGGCCGCCAGGAGCACGGCGCAGCGGTCGGCGGGCAGCTCGAACATGGGCGTGCCGAGCCGGCGGAAGCCCTGGTCGGCCTCGTCGAACTTGGCCAGCGCGGCCGGCAGGTCCCCGGACCGGAAGTCGACCAGGCCCTGGTTCTGGATGGCCCCGACCGAGTCGTGGACCTGGTTGGTGGTGGCGAACACGCGCTGCGCCGTCTCGAAGTCGGCGCGGGCCTGCTCGATGGAGCCCAGGGCGAGGTGCACGTTGCCGCGGATGTTGACCGCGCGGGCCGCCCAGAGGGTGTCGCCCGCCTCGAACAGCCAGGCGGCGGAACGCCCGAGGTCGTCGAGGGCCTCCTGGTGGCGGCCGAGGATCCACAGCGCGCCGCCGCGCCGGAACAGCACCCGCGCCCAGGTACGCCCCGCCGAACGCGCCACCCCCTCGTCGAGGGCCTTCAGCCCGGCCGCCGCCATGCCCCGGTGCACCAGCGCGATGCCGAGGGTGGCCAGCACGTCGGCCTCCCGGTCGGCCGAGCCGGTCCGGCGCGCGAGCCGTACGGCCTGGCGGAGTTCCCCGAGGGCCGCGTCGAGGTCGCCGAACTCGCGGTAGAGGATGCCGAGCGCCTGCCGGGCGATCGAGGTCTCGTACGGCCCGAGCCCGGCGGCGAGCATGTCCCGCGCCACCGCCATGGCCTCCCGGGGGCGGGCGAAGACCAAGGCCAGCACGTCATGCGGATCGTCCGGGACCCGGGAAGCGGGGCGATCCTTCGCCGTTCCCCCAGACATGGATCGATCCTAGATCGGGGGCCATCGGGCGTCCACGTGTATCAAACGTGGGCGAAATTTCTCATCAAAGTGTGACCAGCGTCTCACTCGAGGAGGATCGGCGATGCGCTCACACGACACTGCGGACACCCGGTTCTGGCAGCAGCTCAACGATCTGAACGTGGCCGCGAAGGCCCTGAACGCCCTGCCCGGCGACAGCTGCGCGCTGGCGGGACCGAAGGGCGCGGACGATCCCGGCCTCGGGCGGATTCCGGCGGCCTACGCGTATCTCTCGGAGCACGTTCTCGTGCACCGGGACAACGTGGACCGGGCCATCCGCGTCATCAGGCGCGACGACGCGAGCGAGCCGGTTCACGTCGCCTTGCTGCCGGACGAGGACCGGGACCTGATCTCGGTCCGCCGGCTCTTCATCGGCAGACGAGACATCTACCACGTCATCGAACTTCTCAACAGAGAAGAGGACATCGAGGCCACACCGGTGCACTTCATCTCGGTCGCCACCGGCAACCTGTGCTCGGCCGACGAACCGGTGCCGCGCATCGGACCGCTCAACCCTCCGCTCTCGGCGCTCCCCCATGGACGCGGCGTCAAGGTCGTGGTCTTCGACACGGGTCTGGTCGACGGCTACGACAGGCACTCCTGGCTGGCGGAGATCAACGGTCCCCGGCCCATTCCCAAGGTGGACGGGGACGTTCTCAAACCGGGCGCGGAACTCGACGTCGACGACGGCTCGATCCTGCCCCACGCCGGCCACGGCACATTCGTCGCAGGTGTGCTGCGGTGCGTGGCGCCCGCAACCACGGTGTATGTCTCCGACGCGATGAAGATCATCGGCGCGGGACTGGAGGATCAGGTGTGCCTTGTGATCATGCGGACACTCAAGGCCATGGGGTGGCCGGACATCATCTGCCTCCCCGCCGGCACCAGCACCGATCACGACAAGCCTCTTCTCGGCTTCTCCGACTTCCGCCGCGACCTGGCGGATCACCCCGACACTCTCCTGGTCGCCGCGGCCGGGAACGACGGAAAGGACGAGCCGTTCTGGCCGGCCGCGCTGGCGGAGTCGATCCCGGACATGGTGGTGTCGGTCGGCGCGCTGCGCGCGGACGGCCGGGGCAGGGCCTGCTTCAGCAACTACGGCGACTGGGTGTCGGTGTACGCGCCCGGCGAGCGAATGGTCAACGCCTTCATCGAAGGAACCTACTCCTACGACTACGACGCCCGCACGACCTGCCGATTCCACCCCCACAATCCCTCGTACCTGGGCTGCCCCTGCGTGGCCCCGATCTCCAAGGGCGAGAAGCTCGACCTCCCCGACGCGCTGGCGCAGTGGAGCGGGACGTCCTTCGCGACACCGATCGTGACCGGCCTCATCGCGGCGTACATGACCAGAACTGGCAAGAAGTCACGGGAGGCCGCAAAGGACCTGCTCCAGGGGCGGCTCGCGATCCCGGACCTCAGCGGTCTGTGGCTCTGATCGAAAGGGCTCCGATCGAGGCCCGTACGGCGTCATATCATTGACTACCCGCCTCCCTCCGGGAAGGACGACAGTGGACGATGACGGCGTCGCGAACCTGGTCAGGGCGGCCGCGAGCGGGGACGCCGCGGCCTGGAAGGAGCTCTACCAGCAGCACAGCGGGCTCGTCTGGGCGGTGGCGCGCGCCTACCTCACCCACGATGACGCCCACGACGTCTGCCAGACGATCTGGCTGAGGCTGGCGGAGAACCTCACCCGGCTGCGGGAACCCGCGAAGGTCGGCGCCTGGCTCGCGCGGGCCACCCGCAACGAGGCCCTGCTGGTGCTCAAGCAGAACCGCAGGACGTCGTCCTTCGGCGACCTGGAGTTCGTCTCCCTGGAGGTCACCGAGGAGACGCCGGAGAGCGTCATGATCGAGGCGGAGGAGGCCGCCGCCGACCTCGACCGCGCCGAACTGCTGTGGAGCGCCTTCCAGGAACTCGCCGAGGGCTGCCAGCGCCTGCTGCGCATCCTGATCGCCTCGCCCCGGCCCTCCTACCGCGAGATCGCCGAGGGCCTCGGCATCGCCGTGGGCAGCATCGGCCCCAACCGGGCCCGATGCCTGCGCAAGCTCGGCGCCCTGCTCGCCCAGCGGGGAATCCAAGGGTTCCCGGAATTCGGATGAAGGCCATGGACGAATACACCGGCCCGGAAGAGGAACTGCGCGGCGCCGCCGAGCGCTTCGACCCGGTCCCTCTCACCCTCTTCGACCACGCCATGTACGCCTTCGCGGTGCGCGCGCTCGACGCGGAACTCGCCCAGCTCACCTTCGACTCGCTCTGGGAGAGCTCCGCCGCCCTGGTCCGGGGCCCGGCCGGGCCGCGCGCGCTCACTTTCGAGTCGGGCGCCGTCACGGTCGAGATGGAGGTCTCCGACACGGGTACGGCCAGCAGGCTGGTGGGCAGGCTGCTGCCGCCCGGCCCGGCCGACGTCGGCGTGCAGCGACGCGACGAGCAGACCACGCTCAGAACGGACGAGTCGGGCCGGTTCGCGGTGGACCTGGCCGGCCACGGCCCGTTCCGGCTGCGGGTGACCCCCGCCGACGGGACGTCCGTGGTCACGGCCTGGGTCCGCCTCTGAACCCGCGTACCGTCAGGCGGTCGTGTCCAGCACCACCCGGAACCGCGCCCGCCCCGACTTCATCCGCTCGTACGCCTTCGGCGCCTCCGCCAGCGGCATGACCTCGTTCATCGACCGGATGCCCTGATCCCGGGCGAACGCGAGATTGTCCTCGTTCTCGATCGAGCTGCCGACCAGGCTGCCCACGATCGAGCGGGTCCCGAAGAGCAGGTCGGCGGGCTGTACGGAGATCGGGTCGAACCCGCCCCCCACGACGACCAGCCGGCCGCGCGGGGCCAGCCCGGGGAGCAGCCCCGACTTGGACGCGCCGGTGGACGTGGAGCTGATGATCGCCGCCGCGCCGCCGAGTTCCCGCAGCGCCTCGGCCGGGTCGGCGGGCGTCGGAGCATGTAAAGGTCGTTCGGATAAAGACCATGTCGCCCTATACTGGGGGGATGGCGACGCGAACCGATCGGGATGGGGCGGTTCCCGATGCCGTGGTCGCGCTCGTGGATCTGCTGAACTCGCGCCCGTACGCGAACCTGGGCGACAAGCTGGACGATCCCGCGCGGGCCGCGGAGGTGCTGCGTCCTTTCGGGCACGACGGGGTGATTTCGGCGGAGCGGCTCGGCCTCGTCCGCGCGCTGCGTTCCGACCTCCTCGGCCTGGTCGGAGCCGACGACCCCGGCGCGTGGGCCGCGCTGACCGGGCGCGCCTCCGCCGTCACCTTCCTGCAGGACTTCTCCACGCCCGGCCGGGTGGAGCTCCGGCAGGTCACCGGGGATCCCGTCGCCGGGCGCATCACCCGCGAGGTCGCCGACCTGGTGTCGGCGGGCAACTGGTCCCGTCTGCGGTTCTGCGCCAACGACGAGTGCCAGGAGGTGTTCTACGACACCACGCGGAGCCGTACCCGGCGGTGGCACTCGTACGAATACTGCGGCAATCGCACCAACGTGGCCGCCTACCGGGCCCGCTCCGCGGAGGCGTCCCGGGCCTCGGGAGCCTGAGAGTATTACGGGATGGCACGGGACAGCTCGGTTGCGCATGACGTTGCGCATGATGTCGTCGTCATCGGCGCGGGTCCGGCGGGAAGCAGCGCGGCCCTGGCGGCGGCCCGGCTGGGGGCGGACACGCTGATCCTGGACCGGTCGCGGTTTCCCCGGTACAAGACCTGCGGGGGAGGGCTCATCGGCCAGACGCTCGGATCGCTGCCCGGCGACCTCGACGTGCCGGTCCGGCAGGAGATCTTCGCCACGACCTTCAGCCGGGACGGGAAGTCCGTGCTGCGCAGGGAGTCGCGGAAGCGCATCCTCTCGCTGGTCGATCGGGCCGAATTCGACGACGCGCTGCTGGCCAGGGCGGTCCGGGAAGGGGCCGTCGCGCGGCTGGAAACCACCGTGACGTCGATCGCCGAGGAGGGCGACACGGTCGTCCTGGGGACGAACCGGGGTCCGGTGCGGGCGCGGCATGTCGTCGGGGCGGACGGGAGCGCCAGCCGTACGGGCCGGTTCGTGGGGGTGGAGCTGAGCCAGGTGGACCTCGGGCTCGAAGTGGAGCTGGAGGCGGGGGACCACGCGGACGCGTGGCGGAACCGCATCCATCTCGACTGGGGGCCGATTCCGGGGTCGTACGCGTGGGTGTTCCCCAAAGGGGAGCGGCTGACGGTGGGGGTCATCGCGCGGAAGGGCGCTCCCGGGGAGACGCGGGACTACCTCGCCGCGTTCCTGCGGCAGCAGGGACTGCAGGACGCGAAGGTCGTGCAGGATTCCGGGCATCTGACCAGGTGCCGTACGCCGCGGTCGCCGCTGGGCAAGGGCAGGGTCGTGCTGTGCGGCGACGCGGCCGGTCTGCTCGAACCGTGGACCCGGGAGGGGATCTCCTTCGCGGTCCGGTCGGGGAGCATGGCGGGGCGGCTCGCGGCCGAGGCCGTCCAGAAGGACCCCGAGTGGCTTCAGGCGGAGTACGCCGAGCGGATCGCATCCACCCTGGCCCAGGAGATGAGCGCCGGGGCGACGTTCCTCGCCGCCTTCGAGCGCCACCCGCGCATCATGCACGCGCTACTCGCCCGCACACCCGTCGGCTGGCGCGAGTTCCGCCGCATCGCCCTCGGCGAGACCACCTTCGCCCGCGCCACCCGCCACAGCCCGGTACGGCTCGCGCTCCGCCTGCTCACGGGCCCACGCACGGCCGGCGACCCGAGGGACTGAGGCGCGCACCTCCTCCGGGCCGACCGCGTATCCGGGTGCGCACGTGCAGGTGACCGCGATCCGCTGTCCCCGCGCGGCGGAGGGATTCGGCGCATGATGGAGTCCAGGCCCGCCGTGACTCCGGCGGGCCCGCCGCAGGCGAAGGGACCGACACGATGCCCCGGTTCGCGCGGGCGCTGAGCGCGCTCGTCCTCCTGGCCGGCGCGGTCGCCTGCGTGCCCGCCGAAGCAGGTGACGTCATCCCCGTCGGCCGCTCGGACCACACGATCGTGGTCGACGGCCAGACCCGCACATTCCACGTGTACCGCCCCAGCGAACTGCCCGCGGAGGCGCCCCTGGTGGTCATGCTGCACGGCGCCTTCGGCAGCGGCGCGCAAGCCGAACGGGACTACGGCTGGAACCCCATGGCCGACACCGGCCGGTTCGTGGTCGCCTACCCCGACGGCCTCTCCCGCGCGTGGAACGTAGGCGCGGGCTGCTGCGGCAAACCCGGCGCGCAGGACATCGACGACGTGGCCTTCGTCACCGCGGTCGTCACCGTGATCCGGCGCGACCTGCCCGTCGACCCCTCCCGCGTGTACGCCACCGGCATGTCCAACGGCGCCATGCTCTCCTACCGCCTGGCCTGCGACACCGACCTGTTCGCCGCCATCGCCCCCGTCGCCGGCACCCTCCTGGGACAGTGCCCCCAGCCGGGACGGTCCTCGCTGATCCACATCCACGGCCTCACCGACCGGCGCGTCCGGTACGACGGCAGCCCCGGCATCGGCCAGGTCGCCGTCGACGGCCCGCCCGTGCCCGACCTGATCACCCGATGGCGTACGGCCGGAGGCTGCGGCGCGGCCGCCGTACGCACCGAGGGGCCGAGCACGATCTCCACCGCCACCTGCGCGAACGGCCGCGCCGTCGACCTGGTCACAGTGTCGGGAGCGGGCCACCAGTGGCCGGGCGGCCGCGACTCGGCGCTCCGCGAGGCTCTCGGCCTCGACGAACCCTCGAACGCGTTCGCCGCCACGACGACCATCTGGACCTTCTTCGCCGCGCAGCGCGGCCCCGGTGGATAAGACTGCCGATTGAGCGGTGCGGCCGGGACGTCTGCCCGGCCGCACCGCTCAGCGTCACGGAGCCGGTCGGACCTTCATCTTCGTCGTGGTCGTGTACGCGGAACCGGCGCCCGTCGCCGTCAGCGTCACCTTTCCGGCGGGGGTGCCCGCCGGGATCGCCGCGGTGAAGGAGACCGCGCCGGCGCCGTCCGCGACCGCGCGGCCGAGCGGCGTCGAGTCCAGGCGGAACTCCACGCTCTCACCGGCCCGGTAGCCGTCCGCGCTGAGCGTGGACGTCGCCCCGGCGGTCACGACGCCCGCGACGTGCAGGTAGCCGGGCTTCAGCGACGCCGCGTACTCGGCGCAGACGTCGCCCGGCACGCCGACCTGGGGGGCCGGGGTTCCGCCGGTGACGCCGTCGTCTTCGCGTACGGTGAAGGTGGTGAAGCCCTTGTCGCCCATGACGCCGCCGGCCACGTTGGTCGCCGACACCTTGAACGACGTGGCGGGAGTGGAGCTGGGCAGCTGGTCGCCGAGCGTCGTCACCGGAACCGGCACGCAGATCTGGCCGGGCGCGAAGGCGACCTCGCGCATGCTGATGCCGGTCCGGCCGGTGGCCGAGCCGAAGACGCTGACGTACGCGGTGACCGGGTGGCCGGTTCGCGCCGACAGGACGGCCGCGATCTCGGCGTTGCCCGGGCCGGAGCCCTCCTCGACGTTGGCGGCCACCAGGTTGACCGCCGTCTGCTGCCGGGGAGAGCGTGCGCCGACCGAACGGTTCTCCGCGGAGAGGTCGGAGAGGTAGACGCCGCCGGAGGCCGTACCGGCGGAGAAGCGCACTTCGCGGACGTCGGTCAGGTTGACGCCGATCAGGGACGACGTCGGGATCGTCACCTGCTGGAGGATCACCTTGCGGAGCCACGGCGAGCTGACGCCCGGCAGGCGGGTGACGGCGGCCGGGTTGAGCGCGGAGACCGGCGACGACCAGGTGTTCCCCGAGCCGTCCAGCACGCTGACGACGACGTCGGTGCCGGTGGCGACGAACTCGTCCGCGGCCATCTTCACCGACAGCTGCTCGAAGCGGCTGATGTCGCGGGCGGCGGGCGGGACGGCGACGGACACCTGCCCGCTCGGCGACGTCCACGTCAGGTGCAGCATCGGCGAGGACGGGATGTTGAACGCCCACAGCGCGGGAGACCAGTGCGGCACGGCCGCCGAGTTGAGCGTGGTCGTGCAGTGCGGCAGCGTCTGCGGGAGCTGCACGCCGCCGCTGCCGCCCATGTTCACACAGGTGCCGGCCGTCGCGTCACCGGAGACTCGCACGGCCGGGTCGGCCCGCTCGAAGGTGGCGATGTCCGTCCGCGACTTCGCCGGCTGCGTCGCGGCCACCGAGATGCCCGCGAAGGACGTGGAGGGCGCGGTCACGGCCGAGCCGTCGAACAGCGGCTGGAACTGCTTCTCGCCGCCGAGCGTGAGCCGGAAGAAGCCCGCCATGTACGTGGCGCCCACCTGCACTTGCTGGGCGGCCGTGAGCCGCGTCGTACCCGGGGCGGACGGGTTGCAGACCGGGTCGCTCGCGCCGGTGGCCAGCGACACCCAGTCGTCGGCGGTGCCCGACGGCCAGCCGCCGGGGGTCCAGATGGTGTTGAAGAAGTTGTGGTTCGTGCCCATCACCAGCACCGCCGAGCGCAGCACGTCGTCGTCGAAGCTGTGCCGCGAGTCGTCCACGATGTGCTGGCCCATCAGGTTCTCCACGTCTCCGTCGCAGTACGGCAGGATCGTGGCCGTCGCCGCGTTCGGCAGGGAGATGCGGTCGTAGTCCACGGGCGCGAGCGGGAGCACCGCCTTGATGCCGTGCTGCTGCCAGAGCGGGAGGGCGTCGTTGAGGGTGGCCGCCGCGACCACTCCTTCGCCGCCGCGGGAGTGGCCCATGATTCCGACGTTGTTGAGGTCGAACGCGCGTACCAGGTCGGCGGGGGTGATGTCGCCGGTGAGCGCCTGGGCGAGGGTGACGTCGCGGTTGGTGAACGTGTCGTGGTAGACGACGGGGTCGCCGTCGTCGGCCCGCTCCAGCATGGTGAGGGTGTCGAGGATCAGCTGGCCGCGGGCCTGGGCGCCGTAGTCGGCGGCGAGCTGGTTGTCGTTGGCGTTGATGGAGTTGGCCGAGATGGAGACCACCGCGTAGCCGTTGCCGGCCAGGGCGCGGGCGGGTGCGTCGTACCCGAGGTAGCTGGGGATCGTCGCACGCTGGGAGGGGCTGTCCGGCGAGGGGCGGCAGGGCCAGCGCGCCGGGTTGGCCGCGCCCGAGCCGAAGCACGAGGCGTGGCGGCCGTGTAAGAAGATCACGACGGGCTTGCGGCCGCGGCCGTCCGGCAGGTAGATCTTGCCGGTCAGCTCGCCGCGTACGCCGCCGATGTTGAGCAGCGGGATCGCCAGGTCGCCGAAGTCGTAGACGCCCTCGGAGACGTGGTGCGGTCCGGGAGCCGACGGGTCGGTCTGCAGCACGCTCAGCGGGGCGAACGGCTGGGCGGCCGTCGCGCCCGGGGCCGTACGGGCGGAGGACGGCTGTTCCGGCGACGCCGGGATGTCGGTCGTCACCGAGGTGGCCGCCAGCACCGAGGAGTCGGTGGTGACGAGGGAGAGGGACTTCCCGTCGGCGGATTCCGTGGCCGGGCCGAGGACCTTGCCGTCTGCCGACAGGATGGGGGCGCTGCCGATGACGGGCAGTTCCCCGGTGAGTTCGAGGGTGACGCGGAAACCGCCCGCGACACGGGTGACGGACCACTGCGGCCCGGAGGCCACCGTGTCGGCGGGCGTGGGGTCCGCCGAAGCGGTCCCCGTGACGAGGGCGGAAGGCAGGCAGGCGAGCGTGAGTACCGCGGCGAGACCTCGCGCGCGGCGGAGGAGATTGCTCAAGGGAGGGCCTTACTCGTACGAACCGGTGGAGCCCCTGCGATGATCAGGAGCGCCGAGTGGTTCGCACGATATGACCGGTTTGTTAAGGTGAGCGGACGATCTTGTTTCCTGGTTGTTCCACGGCGCGCGGCCGGTTTTGAGGCCCGCCGGAAGTCAGCGGCGGGGGCGCATGCCCACGATGGACAGGACGACGTTCCACCAGAAACTGGAGCCGATGGCCAGCGCCACGAACGTCACGCCGTAGCCCAGCCAGTGGTTGGAGTCCGTCAGCCGATCCCACCAGCCCTCGACGTCCAGGACCAGCGTCGGCGGGCCGTACGGCGGGAAGGTCAGGCGGACGGGGGAGTGCGCGAACACCTCGATCAGGGCCGGCCTGCCGAGTTCCATCGCCACGCACACGTCGGCCGGGCCGCCGGGTGGGCACGGCATCATGCTCGGCACCGCCGCGTCGTCGATCCCGCCGTCGGACGCCAGGTGCGCACGCAGCGCGTTGTCGTTCACGATGTCCTGGACGTAGGCGAGGGTGTCCACCGCGAACAGGCAGGTCAGCCCGAACGCGACGACCATGATGACGCGCAGCAGATGCCGCCGGAACAGCCCCGACACGAACTGGTCCTGGATCGTGAACCACTCCTCCATGGCCTGGTGCAGCTTCTCGACATCGTCGCCCGCTTTCTGCCTGATCAGATGCAGTGACCGGGAGAACGGGTTCCCGCCGGCCCGCAGCCTGACCACCGCCTGCTCGGCCCCGCCCAGCTCCTCCACGATCTCCGCCATCGCGCGGGCGAACAGGTTCGGCGAGATCCGCTTGATCCCGCTCCGCCCGCCGCGCTCCGGATCGTCGATCGCGCGCAGCCGCTGGTGCAGCAGATCCGCGAGCGCCACGGGCTCCTCCATCGCCGGGCTCCCGGCCTGCTCGAAGAACGGCCGGTGGTCCTTGCCGCCCATCACCAACTGGCGCGCGAACCGCATCGTGCTACGCGCCGCCCTCGGCCGGTACGGATCGAGGATCTCCCGGAAACTGTGCCCCGCCATCGACCCGACCAGCGGCAGCCCCGCCAGCCACCGCCAGAGCTTCGCGGGACTGCCCGCCGGCCGCTGCGGATCGAGCTCGTCGCGCAGGTGCTCCCACAGGAACCGGCCACGCAGCCCCCGGAACTTCACGATGCCTTCGACGATGCCGTTGATCAGCAGGGAGAAGACGACGTAGACGGCCAGCAGCCCGACAGCCAGGTCGATCACGATCGATCCCATGCCCGTTGATACCGCAGCCCCCCGAACCGGGGCAACGCGCCCCAGTCGACCGGGAGCACGCGCGCTGGTGGCCTGGGGCAGCGATCTGGGGGCGCTGGATAGAGCGACGCGCACCATCCGGCAGGGGAGACGCGCGCCCTCGAGTTCGATGAAGTGGTAGGCGAGCGCCGGTTCCTCGGACAGCGGGAGGACGCGCGCCCTGGGTCCGATCCTTCCCTCTGCCTGGCCGTGCCAGCCACGTGGCCCGTCCGGCTGAGGCGATCACGGGTGCATGCGTGCTCCCTTCGTCACCCGGTCCACCGCGTTGCGAGGGCCATGGACGGCTATCCCGACCAGGTCGAGTGCGGCCGTCCCGACCGCGCGGACCGCCGCCCGGTTGGCGGCGTCATGACCGGTCCCGAACAGATCCGACGTGAAGATCGACATCGGCAGTTCGCGGGACATCGCCCTGCCGTGGGCCGCGGACAGCTGCTCCTTGCTCGCCTCGAACACCAGCACCGGCTGCCGGAACATCGGCAGATAGGTCCCGCCATCGGCGTCGCGGTAAGGCTCGCCGATCACCTCCGGTACAGCGGCGCCCACCCCGCCCACCAGAAAGGCCGTAACGTTCAGCCGCTGCCACACCAGAAGGTCGTCCCGCAACAGGACAGCGATCTTGGTGTCGAAGCGCACGGTCTCAGATTCCATGGCTGCACGCTGCCCGGACCGTACCCCGCCCGTCTTGTACGATCCTGGCATGGCGGCCCGACACGAGCTCGTCAAAGCGTGGCGCCCAGCGGTCAAGGGAATCGCGGAAGTCCTGCACGCCCGCTTCACCGAGCACGCCTACCCCATGCACGTCCACTCCTCCTGGACCGTGCTGATCATCGACTCAGGCGCGGTCCGCTACGACCTCGACCGCCACGAACACGGCGCCCTCACCAAACTCGTGACCCTGCTCCCGCCGTACGTCCCGCACAACGGCCGCGCCGCCGACGGCCACGGCTTCCGCAAACGCGTCCTCTACCTGGACCGATCCCAACTGGCCGACCACCTGATCGGCCCCGCCGTCGACCACCCCGCCATCGTCGACCCCACCCTGCGCGGCCGCATCGACCACCTGCACCACACCCTGACCTCCCCCGGCGACGAACTCGAAGCCGAGACCACCCTGACCCTCATCCGCGACCGCCTCCTCCACCACCTCTCCCGCACACACCCCCACGCCGGCACCGACCCCCGCCTCGCCCACCGGCTTCGCGACCTCCTCGACTCCCGCATCCGCGAAGGCCTCACTCTCGACGAGGCCGCTCAGCTGCTGAGCCGGCATCCGACGCACCTCGTCCGCGCGTTCAGCCGCGAATTCGCGATGGCTCCCCACCAGTACCTGACCGCCCGCCGCGTGGACCGCGCTCGTCGCCTGCTGCTCCAGGGCCTGCCCGCGAGCATCGTGGCCGTAGAGACCGGCTTCTACGACCAGCCGCATCTGACCCGCCACTTCAAACGCATCCTCGGCGTCAGCCCCGCCCGCTACGCGATGACGGTGGTTCCGCCGGGGAGTGGCGTGCGCCCAGGCCGGGGAGAGGTGTCTCCTGAGCGGATTGATGAAGGTCGCGGCGAGCGTGGTGATGCCCACCATGGCGATGAGCGTCCAAACCGATTGGGCGGGCGTGAAGTTCTCGAAGAGCACGCTTCCGAGCAGTGAGCCGAATCCGGCGGCTCCGAAACTGCCCAGACGGAAGACGCTGACCACCTTGCCGGTGTCCTGCGCGGGGACCTGGGCGAAGACCGTACGGATGGTGACGTTGCTCAGGCCGCCCGCCAGGCCGATGAAGAGCATGGCCAACGCGAAGCCGTACGGGCTGAGCGCGAAGACGGGGGTGAGGGCGAGCGCGCAGGCGCAGATCCAGAGATGGACCAGCATCATCGAGCGGCCCCGGCCGGTGAGCCCGATTCTGCTGGTGAAACGGGCGATCCGCTCATAGGGAGCGGTCAGCAGGGTGATTCGCTGGACGATGGTCAGTCTGGAAGGGGAGATGAAGGCGCCTATCGTTCCCCCGATGCCCGACGCGGCCAGGATGAGCCCGAACAGGACGGGATGGAGGCCCAGCGCGTCCCCCTCCGCGATGAAGATCACGACCAGGGCGTGGAAGGCGATGTTGGTCAAGGCGGTCAGCAACATCGCGGACCGGAGGAATCCGTCATCCCATGTGATCACCAGGCCCGCGCGGATCTCGTCGAGAATCTTCCTGCGAGGGGGAGCAGGTCTGGGCCCGGTTTCTCGCACGCTGAATATGGCCGAGGCGGAGAGGGCGAACGTCGCGATACTGATCAGGAAGGGAACCGCCGACATCGCGCTGTACAGGAACCCCCCGAACGGCCGGCCGGCCAGGACGACGCCGTGAATGGTCGTCTCGTGGAGGGCGAGGGCCTTGTTCAGCTCCTCGTCCGAGGTGACCAGCGGAAGCAGCGCCGTCTCCGCGATCCCCGAGACGACGGAGAGACCGCCTTCCAGGAAGGCGATCGCCAGCAGCAGGCCGATGCCGAGTTGTCCGGTGACCATCGCCACGGTCACGACGACGACCAGCGCGCAGCGGAGCGCTTCGCTCCAGATCATGACTTCCCGGTGGCCGAATCGATCGGCCAGCGTCCCCGCCGGCAAATAGCACAACAGGCCGGGAAAGGTGAGCGCGAAGACCGCCCAACCGGACCAGGTCGCCGAATCGGTGAGGGTGAAAGCGAGCAACGGGTAGCAGACGCCCAACGTCCGTGTTCCCGTCATCGAAAGGACGGATCCCGTCATGTAATGCCTGAAGCGCCGATTATTGGACAAGAGGGAAAGCAGTGATGGGCTTTTAGGCGAGCCCGTTCGGCTGCCCTCCGGCGAGGATTGGGATTCGACGGTATTGTCCGAATCCTCGCCTCGAAGATCATCAGTGCGTGGCACCGTCAAAGATTACGGCATCCGGCATCCGGAAAAGGCATATACGCGACCCGGCGGATTCTGTGGCCAAACGGTCATCTCACCTGGTCAACCGCTCAGTCGCCTCCAGTGACAGAAGATGGGAAGGCAGCGGGGGCCTGGCGTCCGCCGCCGTAGCGCGGACGGCCAGCCGGTGAGCCTCCTCAAGGCGGGCCTCTTCCCGGCGGATCACGTCCCGGCCGGCCTCCTCCCGGCTGACCTCCTCCAGGCGGCGGCGTGCGATCGTTTCCAGGACGCGGGCGACGCGAAGCAGCACGGAAGCGTCCTGTTCGTTCTTCCAGGCCGGAACGAAGCGCTCGGCCGTCTGGAGGTCCCCGGAGAGGGCCAGCGCCAGCGCGTACGCGGCCTGGGTGGCGGTGTGCAGGTGCGGGCGGGTGCGTTCCAGATCGCGCAGGGATTTGCCCGCCCCTGCCGGATCTGAATCTGGGCGATCGCCGTCATGAGCGTGGCGATATTAGCTTGTCAAGGATGAAATGGGGAGAATGCTACTGTGTTCAGGATTTCACGCTTGATCTTTGGATCTTTGTGACCGGGCCGGATGTCGTGGGCCGGTGACGCCATTGATGTTTTCGGCGAAGGTTCACCATATTCAGAAATCGTTTCCTAGAGCAGGTAGAACACCTCGGTCTCCAGTTGGGACGGGTCTTCGGTCCAGTGCCCGTAGACCTCCCAGCGAGGGCCCGCCGGGTGCAGTCCGTGGTCGGCGCACCAGTGCAGCACCGCCTCGTGCGCTGTCCCCAGGTCCCCGTACGGTCCCCGGTGGACGGTCATCGCCACCGCGCCTGCCGGCAGCGCGGACTGGATCACGCGCCCGGAGACGGTGGCCGGTTGGTCCAGTTCCACGCCTATTTCGACGTGGGGGATGTCGTTCTTGTAGAGCATCACGTTGCGGCCCTTGCGGGCGGTGCCGGTCCAGTGGACGTTGGCGTGCACCTCGTCGAGCAGGTGGGGCCACAGGTCGGGGAACTCGTGCCAGGTCGTGGTCGCGGCCAGGACGGCGGTCGGGCGGAGCGTCGCGTTCGCGGATGTGACCTGATGTGTCATCCGGGTCTCCTTCGAGCGGGTTCCAGTGCCGCATCAGTGGAATTTCAGCACCCGGGGCGATAGTACGGGGATGGGGCAGCCGACAACCCTGCCAGCAGGGCGTGGTGACGGAAACGGCGCCTGGGCGATCAACGTGCTCGGGCCGCTGGAGGTGCGGTGCGGGGGGCGGGCGGTCGTGTTGCCGCCGCGGCGGCGGAGCCTGCTGGCGCTGCTGGCGCTGCGGGCCGGGGGCGTGGTCACGGGCGAGCAGCTGGTGGACGGGCTCTGGGGGGAGGACGCGCCGCCGACGGCCATGCGTACGCTGCACGCGCACATCGCCAAGCTGGGGGCCGCCCTGGCCGAGCCGGAGGGCGGGCGGGTGATCGAGCGGCGTGATCCGGGGTACGCGCTGGCGGCGGACGCCGTACGGGTCGATCGGGACCGGTTCGAGGATGTGGTCACGGGCGGGCTGCGCGACAGTGCGTCGGGGCGTTACGCGGAGGCGGCGCGAGGGCTCGGCCGGGGTCTGGCGTTGTGGCGCGGGGAGGCGCTGTCCGGGTGTGTGGTGTACGGCTGGGCGGCGGCGGAGGCCGGCTACCTGGACGGGTTGCGGCTTCAGGCGCAGGAGGGGCTGTTCGCGGCGAGGCTGGCGGCGGGGCTGCGGGACACGACGGCGGCGGAGATCGAACGGCTGGTGGCGGAGCATCCGCTGCGGGAGCGGCTGTGGGAGCTGCTGATCGTGGCGTTGCAGGTGAGCGGGCGGTCGGGGGACGCGCACAGCATGTACCGGCGGGCGCGCCGGGTGCTGGTGGACGAGCTGGGCGCCGAGCCGGGGGAGGGCTTGCGGCACGTCGAGGCGGGCGTCCTGCGGGGGGTCACCGATCCGCGGGCGCTGCTGCGGCTTCCGCCTGCCGCGTCGGTGGCCGGGATGCCCGCCCTGCCGCAGGAGATGAGCACGCTCGTCGGGCGCGCCGGTGAGATCGCGGCGACGAGGGCCGCGCTGGACGAGGCCCGCCTGGTGACGCTGACCGGGTTCGGCGGATGCGGGAAGTCCCGGCTGGCGCTCGCCGCGGCACGCGCGGCGGAGGGCGTCGGTGAGGTCGCTTTCGCCGATCTCGCCACGGCGGCGGGTGAGGACGGCGTCGTGGGCGTGATCGCGGCAGCCCTCGGCGCAGGGGTGTCGCCCGGTGCGGTGGATATGACCGCAAGGGCCCAAGGTGCCGAGGCGGCGTCTCATGGGGCTGTATTCGAGCGGGTGGTGCGGCGGGTCTCCGGGGACCGTGTTCTTCTTGTTCTGGACAACTGCGAGCAGTTCGTCGGGGAGTGCGCGCGGATCGTGCGGGAGCTGCTCACCCGGTGCACTCAGCTGAAGATCCTCGCCACCAGCCAGGAGCCGTTCCGGCTGCCCGGTGAGGTGGTCCGCCAGGTGCCGCTGCTGGGCATGCCGCATCCGGCGCTGGTCCGCACTGCCGCCGATCTCGCCGGGTACGACGCGGTCACCCTGTTCGCGCAGCGTGCCGGGATCGGGAACATCGAGGACCTCTCCCCGGCGGACGCGCGAGCCGTGGCCGTCATCTGCGCCCGGTGCGACGGGCTGCCGCTGGCCGTCGAGCTGGCCGCGGTCAGGGCTCGGCTGCTGGGGCTGGCGGCGACGGCGCGCGGGCTCGGGAACCCGTACGCCGTGCTGGTCGACGGGCCGCGGGGGGCGCGGCCGCAGCACCGGGCGCTCCGGGCGACCGTCGACTGGAGCTTCGAGCTGCTCACCGAAGGGGAACGCCGCGCGCTGCGGAGGTTCTCCGTCCTCGGCGGCACGTTCACACTGGAGGCGGCCGCGGCCGTGCACGGCGAATCGGCGATCATCCGGACGGTGAGCCGGCTGGTGGACAAGTCGCTGCTCAAAGCCGTGCACACGCCGTCCGGGGTGCGTTATCAGATGCTGGAGACGGTACGGGGTTACGCGCGGGAGCAGTTGGCCGCCCGTCCGGAGGAGTTCGCTCAGGCGCGCCGGGACCACGCGGCCTGCTACCTGCGCCGGGCGGAGGAGGCGGAGCGGCGGCTGCAGGGCGCGGGTGTGGCCGCCGTCATGGCGGAACTGGCCGAGCACCACGAGGACTTCCAGGCCGCCGTCGCCTGCCTGACCGGCGAGGACCCCGAGTCCGCGCTGCGGCTGGCGGCATCCCTGTGGCGTTACCACTATCTGCGCGGCCGGTACGGAGAGGGACGCGACTGGCTGCGGGGAGCGCTGGAGGCGGCGACCGCGGGTGTGCCGGGGCGGGTGCTCGCGAAGGCGTACTGGTCGGCGGCCCGGCTGGCCGCGCTGGAATGCGACTATCCGGAGGCTGACACGTTCGCCCGGAAAGCCATGGAATTGTCCGAGGCGGAAGACGACGAGCGCGGGGTGGCGCGTGCCGAGGAACTGCTCGGGGCGGTCTGCCGTGAACTGGGCGACTACGATCAGGCGATCGAGCTGGGCCTGCGGTCGCTCGCGGCGGCCGAGCGGCGCGGCGACAGCTGGGCGGCCGGGCACACCGCACAACTCCTCGGCTTCGCGTCCTGGCTGTCGGGCGACTTCGCGGCGGCCGAACGCCGCTCCGGCCGGGCCGCCCGGCTGTTCAACCCGGTCGGCGACCGGGAACGGCTCGCCTGGTGCCTGCTCGACCTGGGCGCGGCGGCCTTCTACACCGGCCGGACCGGCGAAGCCTCCCGGCGGCTGTCCCAGGCTCTGCTGATGTTCCTCGAAGTACGCTTCAAGGAGGGCATCGCCTGGGCGGAGAACCTGCTCGCCCTCGTGGACCTCAGCCAGGGCCGGCCCCGGGAGGCGCTCCGCCGCCTGGCCACCGCGTTGCGGCTCCACCGCGAACTCGGCGACCGCTGGCGGCAGGCCAGCGTGCTCGAAGCGCTCGCCCGGGCGACGGTATGCCTCCGCGACGCCATGCTCGCCGCTGAACTGCTCGGCGCCGCCGGTCGCGTCCGCGAGCAGATCACCGCGCCGGTCCCGGCCTGCGAACGCGCGTCCCACGCGGACACCGAAGCTCTGGTCCGCGCCATGGTGGACCCGCAGACCTGGGCCGACGCGCGCTCCCACCTGGACGTCGAAGGCTTGCAGCACCGCATCGACGGCCTACTCCGCGCTGTGACGGCCGGCTGTGGCCAGGGGGACCGGGCTCAGGAATTCGACTTCCCGGCTCATGGCGGCGGAGAGGTGGCGTAGGAGGTGCCGGGCCTCGGCCAGGTTCCAGTCGTAGGAGGCCAGGGCGTCGGTGGCGGCGAACATGTCCGCCGACAGGTCGTCGCGGGTGCGGGCGTAGCGGGTGAGGGACGATTCGAGTGGTTCCGTGCCGCCGTGGCCTGTGACGATCGCGTCGGCGAGGAGCTGGGCGTCGCGCAGGGCCTGGGTGATGCCGTGGGTGCCGAGGGGGTCCTTGAAGTAGCCGGCGTCGCCGACCAGGGCCCAGCCGGGGCCGTACGCCTGGCGGGTGAAGTTGAGGAGGCCCGGCCAGCCGCGTACGGGGCCGGCGGGGACGGCGGCGCGGAGTTCGGTGGCGGCGTTCGGGGCGGCGCGGGCGAAGGCGTCGGCGAGGGCCTGGCGGGGGGTCGAGCGGCGGGATTCGCCGAAGCGGGCGGCGGGCATGCCGGCGAACACGCAGGTGGCGCCGGCGTTGGTGGGGATGAGGCCGGCGGTCGCGCCCGGGCGGTAGAACCAGCGGTAGCCCTCGTTGGGGAGACCGGTCACGTGTGTGTACCAGAGCGCTCCCGCGCCCAGGCCGCGCCTGGTCACCGGTGCCGCGACCGCCTTGGCGACGGTGGAGCGCACCCCGTCGGCGCCGATGACGATCGGCGCGTACGCGTCGAAGGCGCGCCGCCGCTCCCGGCCGGTGACGCCGCACACCCGGCCGTGCCGGTCCCGGCGGACCCCGGTCACGTCCACGCCGAGCGCGACGTCGGCGCCCGCCTCGGCGGCGTGGCGGAGGAGCAGGGCGTCCAGGACGGTCCGGCGGGGCGCGTACAGGGCTGGGACGCCGGGTGAGGAGCGGATGGCGATGTCGGCGGACAGGACGCCGTAGTCGAAGGCCGTGCGGGTGATCGCCGGAGTGCCCGCCATGATCACGTCTTCGAGCAGTCCCCACTTGGCCAACTGGAGCACACCGCCGCGCATCAGGGCGTGCGTGGACAGCGTGTCGGTGCCGGGTCCCGCCCGGTCGACGACCAGCACCCGCAGGCCCGCGCGGGCGAGCAGCATCGCCGTGGCCGCTCCCGCGCAACGGGCGCCGACGACCACGGCGTCATACCGGATGGGGCAGTACATGCGGACCTCCTCGGTACATGCGAATCTCCGTGCGTCAGCCGACGGCGAGCGGCTGGCCCACGACGGCGGCGACGATCTCGGCGGCGTCCAGACGCGCGCCGTCGATGAAGCCGGACCGGCGGCTGCGCGCGAACCGCTGGCCGATGACGAACAGCCCGGGCGCCGGAGTGGCGCCGCGGTGCTGCCGCAGCTGCCCGCCCCGCACCAGTCCCGGCACGTGCAGGTACGTGTAATCGCCCCGGAACCCGGTGGCCCAGACGATCGCGCCGAACCCTTCCGCGCGCAGGTCCAGCCGCCCCGGCGGACGAGCCGGGAGCGGCACTGGCGGGGGCCGCTCCGCGGAGCCGATCCCGGCCTCGAAGGCGTCCCGCCGATCCACCCCGGAACCGGCGGCGAGCGCGTCCAGCCGGGCCATCTCGGGGCTCGCGGCGAAGGCGTCGAGCCGGTGGAGGAGGCGGTGCATGCGGCGGTCGGCGTCGGCCACGGTCGCCGGCAGGTCGGCGGCCAGGTGGACCGTGGCGCCGTCCACGTCCAGGACCCGGCCCGTCAGCCTGATCCCCCGCTCGGCCAGCGCGGCCAGATCCACCGCCCGGCCGCCCAAGCAGCCGGTGAGCTGCAAGGACGGCTCGTTCCTGGCCGCCGCCGGGTCCGGCATCTGCTCGATCGCGCGATCCAGCTGCCCGGCCCGGTCCAGCCACCAGAGGATGTCCCGGCCGCGGTACCGGCGCGGCACCCGCCGATGCCGGCCGACCGCGAGAGTGACCTCCCGTCCGGCCGCCGCCAGCTCGTCGGCGATCTGGACCCCGGACGCGGACGCGCCGACGACCAGGACCCGCCCCGGCGCGACCGCCGACGGACTGCGATAGACCAGCGGGTTCAACTGCTGGACGCCGAGCGCCGCGCGGGCCGCGAACGCGGGCGGGACGGGCCGGGTGCTGTGCCCGCTGGCGATGACCACGTGGCGGGCGTTCCATTCGGCGTTGTCGCAGACCACCAGCCACCGGTCGCCGCCCGGCCGCACCGACAGCACGGTGGTCTGCTCGTGTACGGGCGCCGACGACAGGGCCGCGTACCGGGCCAGGCAGGCGACCACGTCCGCGGCGGCCGGGTACGCGTCCTCGTCGGGCCAGCCGTGCCGGTAGCCCGGCAGGCGGGTCAGCCAGGCGGGGGTGAGCAGCCGGAGGGAGTCCCACCGCTGCGTACGCCACGAGTGGCCCACCCGGCCGCGCTCCACCACCACGTGGTCCCGGCCCGCCTCGGACAGCAGTCTGCTGACGGCGAGGCCGGCGTGCCCGGCGCCGACGACGACGGTGTCCACGCGCGTGGCGGCGCGGCGAGCGGTCATGACGGATCCCCCCCGGACCAGGTTTCAGGCGCTGACGTCGATGGACACCGGGACGCCGTTGGTCAGCACGTCGTAGACGGCCGACCTGGCCCGGGACCGCTCGACGAGGTCGCGCAGCCGCTCCGGCGACGCGTCGCCCTCGATGGTGAAGGTCACCCGGATCTGCTCGTAGCCGTTCCTGGTCTCCTCCGACAGGCCGAGGATGCCGTTCAGGTCGATGTCGCCCTCGACCGTGGACTCCAGCCGGGTGAGGGTGATGCCGCGGGCGGAGGCGATGTTGGCCACGCCGGCGGTCAGGCACGCGGCGATCGCGTGCAGCAGGAACTCCACGGGCGTGGGCCCGTTGCCGGTGCCGACCAGCACGGCCGGGTGGTCGGCGTCGTACGCGAACGGCTCGGTACGGCTGGCGTCCTCCTGGCCGGCGCCGAAGAAGCCCTGGATGGACGAGCGGTTGTGGGTGCCGCTGACCCACGTGTTGGTGGCCCTGAACTGGAACTTGGCCAGCTCGGGCTGGGCGCGCACGGCGTCGATGGTGGCGAACAGGGTGGGTACGTCGACGCCGTTGCGGGCGGCCACGGGGGAGGCGGTGCTCATGTCAGCGATCTCCTCAGGGAAATGGGCTCTGTTGTGACATGGATAGACAGGCCCTGTTGCCGCCGGGTTGCCGCGCCCGCGTTTCAGCGGCGTGTCAGGGGAGCTTCAGGCCCGCCCGCCACCATGGCGTCATGAATGGCGGCATGAAGTTCTCGTTGCTGTATCCGATGACGGTCGGACCGGCCGACCGGCTGGGGACCGGGCTGCTCGGCCTGGAGCCGCAGCCGTACAACACGGCCGTGGCCGAGCTGCGGGAGCAGGCGGTCGCCGCGGACCTGACCGGCTGGACCTCGCTGATGCTCGGCGAGCAGCATTTCGAGGTGGAGGGCTACGAGGTGAGCCCCAACCCGCTGCTGGTCAACGTCTACCTGGCCCAGCACACCACCCGCCTGCGCCTCGGCCAGCTGGGGCTGGCCCTGCCGCTGTGGAACCCGCTGCGGCTGGCCGAGGACATCGCGGTCGCCGACCATCTCACCGGCGGCCGGCTGGACGTGGGCTTCAGCCTCGGCCACGGGACCAGGTCCCGGGGCGTGCTCGGCGGCCCCGTCGCCGACGAGCGCAGCCTGTTCGAGGAGTGGTTCGAGGTGATGCGGCTGTCCTGGACCGAGGAACTCTGGTCCTATGACGGCAGGTACATCCAGGTCCCGACGCCGGGGATCACCTGGCCGCACCCGATCTCCGACCGGCTCGGCGCCGGCGTGGACGGCGGCCGGATCACCCGCGTCGGCACCGTGCCCAAGCCCCTGCAGGCGCCGCACCCGCCGCTGTTCACCATGATGACCGGCGGCCGCGACGTCGAGTGGGCGGCCCGGGTGGGCAGCACGCTCGTCACGTCGGCCACCGAACCGGGCCGCATCCGGCAGGTCTGCGACACCTACAGCCAGGCCGCGGTACGCCACGGGCGCAACGTCTACCTCAACCGCTGGCGGCCGGGCGGCGGCGTCGCCCTCCGCCGGCTGCTCGCCGTGGGGGCCACCCACGAGGAGGCGCGGAAGACCGGCCGGCAGGCCATGCCGTACGTGCGGGACTGGCTCGGCGGGGCCGGCACGCTGGACGAGCTGGTCGACAGCGGGGCCATGCTGCTCGGCACGCCCGACGAGGTCGGGGAGCGGGTCGCCGCCCTCGGGGACGAGCACGGCGTCGGCCATGTCGTCTTCGTCGCGTGCGCGGGAGCCGTGGACCACGGCCGCATGCTCGACACCATCGGCCTGTTCGGCGAGCAGGTCATCGGCCAGCTGGCCCGGTGACTCACCCGCGTTTGCGTGTGACGGCCTCGCGGTGGTCGCGTACGGCGCTGACGCTCAGGTAGAGGACCTCCGCGATCTCCCGGTCGGAGCGGCCGTCGGCGGACAGGTCCGCGATGCGCTGCTCGGTCGGCGTGAGGGTCAGGTCCGCCGGAGGCCCGGCGTGGCCGCCCGCCATGGCCAGGCTGGTCGTCGCGCGGTGCTGGAGCGGGCGGGCGCCGCAGAAACGGGCCAGGTCGATGGCCGTGCGCAGTTCGGCCTGGGCGTCGGGGAGGCGTCCCTCGTGGCGCAGGGCCTCGCCCAGGGCGTACCGGGAAATGGCGTGTTCGAGGCGGATGTCGGTGTCCTCCAGGAGGCGTACCGATTCGGTGAGGAGGTCGAGGGCGCGGGGGCCGGACTCGGTGGCGGCCATGATGCGGAGGGCGCGGCCGGTGGCGCGGGGGGTGCCCCAGGTCTGGGCGGCGGCGTACAGGTCCTGGGCGGCGGCGCGGGCCTCCTCGGGCCGGCCGAGCAGGAGCAGGCAGCGGACGAGCTGGGCCAGCCAGTCGGGCACCACCGGGTTGACCATGCCCAGCGTCCGGCATTCGTCCCGGGTGGCCAGCGCCGTCTCGTACGCGCGCTGCGTGTGCCCCTGCGCCATGAGCAGCGCGATCTCGCCGCTGGCGTAGATGGCCCGGCTGACACCGGCCCCGTGCGCGGTCCTGACCTGGTCGAGGACGGACTGCGCCGCGCCGATCTCGCCGCGGGCGACCAGCGCCGGGATCAGCCAGTCGCTGATGAACGACAGCCCCACGTCCACGCCGCCGTTCTTGGACACCTCCCACGCCAGCCACCCGTCCCGGACCGCCTCCTCCAGGTGCCCGCGCGAGAGCATGTACGCGGCGCGGTAGGTGTACCCCGGCGCCGCGCTCCGCAGCGACCCGGTCCTGCGGCTGTGGTCGAGCATCGCCTCCACGGTCGGCAGCAGCCGGGGGTTGTCGCAGGCGACCAGCACGTACCAGGCGCAGGTCAGCATGGGCTCGGCCAGCGCCTCCCCGGTCACGTGGTCGTCGGAGATAACCCGCAGCGCCCGCCGCTCGGCCGACGCCCGCTCGTTCCGGAACATCTCGCGGAGCGCCAGGCTCGCCTCGAACAGCAGTCCGCCCAGCGAGGAGTCGGGCCGCTGGCCGCTGAAGGAGCCGTGCAGCGCGACCAGGTCCCCGCCGTGGCGGGTGCCGGTGGCGACCATGCCGATGCAGGCCTGCAGCGCCTGCCGCGTTCCGACGGAGATCCCGCGCTCCCGTTCCAGCGCCGCCTGGCACACCAGCGCGGCCTCCCGGGGCCGCCCGACCAGCCACTGGGTGGAGGCCAGGATGTAGGCGATCCTGGCACGTTCCTCGGGGTCGGGTTCCAGGGCGAGCGCGTGCGAGAGGTGCTCGATCGCCTGCGCCATGTCCACCAGGGCCTCGGTCATGCCGAGCCGGGTCAGCACCTGAACCCGCCGCTCGCCGAGGTCCTCCTGAAGGGTGCGCCGCAGGAAGGCGGCCGCGCCGGTGGCGGAACCGCTGGCCAGGCTGAGGTCGGTCGCCCGGTTCAGGATTGCGACCGTGTCCTGGCCGCCCATCCCCGGCGGCACCCGTAACAGCTGGGTGGCGGCCTTGACCGGGTCCTGGTCCCGCCCGGCCACGCCGGCGGCGCGCAGGTGCAGTTCGGCCCGGGTGCCCGGGGGGATGCCGTCGTACACGGCCGCCCGGATCAGCGGGTGCCCGAACGAGAACCGCGGCGGCGTGCCCCGCGCGGTCACCAGCTCGCCGGCGACCAGGGCGGACAGCAGGTCCAGCACCTCCTGCTGGGAGGTACGCGTGACCTGCGCCAGCTCGCCGCTGCCGACGTCGTCGCCGAGCACTCCGAGGGCGTGCGCGACGCCCGTGGCGGCCGGCGGCAGGTGCCGCAGCTGCCTGGCCACGAACCGCGCGATGCTGGGCGAACTCTCCGGCCGGGGGTCGCCCTGCTCCCGCGCGGCCAGCTCCCGGCCGAGTTCGCGCAGCAGGAAGGGGTTGCCGCGGGCCGCCTCGTGGCACCGCGCGACGAGCTCCTCCTCCGCGCCGCCGTCGAGCACCTCCGATAGCAGTTCCGCCGACCCCGCCGGGGTGAGCGGCGGCAGCGTACGCGTCACCGAGTGCGGCAGCCCCGCCAGCACCGAGACCACCTGCTCCACCTGCTCCGTCCCCGGCCGCAGCGCCACCATCGCGACCACGGGCAGATCGTCCAGCCGGGCCGCCAGGTACGCCAGGAACCGTACGGACGAGGGGTCGGCCCAGTGCAGGTCGTCGAGGACGATCAGCAGCGGGCTGCGCGAGGCCAGGTCGCTGGCCAGCCAGAACAGCGTGTTGATGATCGGGTACTCGCCGCGCGGGGCGTCCTCGGCGTCCGGCCAGCGGAGGAACGCCGACGCGGCCGGGGCGGCGGAGCCGGCGAAACGTTCGAAGAGCTGGCGGACGCAGCCCCAGGCGTACTCGAACTCCAGCTCGCTGCCGCGCGCGGAGGTCGTGGTGAAGCCGAGCAGGTCGGCCCGGCCGCGCGCGTACTCCAGCATGCTGGTCTTGCCGATGCCGCCGGGGCCCTCGAAGATCAGGACGCTGCCGGCTTTCCGGCGCGCCGCCCGGTCGAGGGCGCGGTCGATGAGCTCCGCCTCGGCGGACCGCTCCACCAGCGACGGCCCCGGGGCGTGCTCGGCGGCGACGGCCGGGGCGTGGTCGAGGGCGGGGTCCTGGCGCAGGATGGCCGACTCCAGCTCGCGCAGCGGGACGCCCGGGTCGATGCCGAGCTCCTCCCGCAGCCGGGTCCGCAGCCGCTGGAACGCCGCGAGGGCGTCCGCCTGCCGTCCGCTGCGGTAGAGGGCCAGCATGAGCAGGCCGTTCAGGTCCTCGTCGAACGGGTGCCGCTCGGTCAGGCCCTCCAGCTCCGGCACCAGGCGCAGGTGCCCGCCGAGGGCCAGCCTGGCCTCCACCCGCGCCTGCTCGGCCAGCCGGCGTACGCGTTCCAGGCGTTCCGCCTCGTCGCCGAACCAGGGCAGGTCGCCGACGTCGGCGAGGGGCGGGCCGCGCCACAGCTCCAGGGCGCGGTCCAGGAGGTCCACCCGTGCGGCGGGGTCGGCGGCGGCGCGCGCCTGCTCGATGAGGCGTTCGGCCAGGCGCACGTCGGTGGCGTCCTCGCCGAGGTCGAGCATGTAACCGGGCGGCCTGGCCACGATCGCGCCCGGCCGGCCCAGCGCGCGCCGCAGGTAGGACACGTGGCTCTGCAGGGTGTTCATGGCGGTGGCCGGGGGCCGGCCGTCCCACACGATCTCGATCAGCCGGTCGGCGTTGACCACCTCGCCCTGCCGCAGGGCCAGGATCGCGAGCACGGCCTTGCGCCGCAGTCCCGGGACAGGCTGGGGAGCCCCGTCCACGGTCACGTCGACCGGGCCGAGCAGGCGCACTCTGACGGGCGTCACTTCCTGCCTCCGGGTGGCGGCCGCCTGGCGTTCCGCCATGCTGAGAGTAGCAAATCACCACAGAAAACCCGCGCTTGTGCGGCAACCCGATGGCAACCGGGTGAGGGCTATTCTTTGGCGGAATGTGGGGCGTCTGGCCTCGCTTAACCGTTTTGCGAGGATCGGATCATGGCGACACGGGTGCCGACGTTCCGCGGACTCCGGCCGCCGCCGTGACGCGGCTGGAAGGGCCCGCCCGTACGCAGCTCGCGCTGATCGCCGCCGTCCAGGTGCTGGCGATGGCCACCTGGTTCTCCGCCTCCGCCGTCGTCCCCGCCCTGCGCGGCGAGTGGGGCATCAGCCAGGGCGAGGCCACCTGGCTCACGGCGTCGGTGCAGCTCGGCTTCGTGACCGGCGCGGTCCTCGCCGCCGTGTTCAGCCTGCCCGACCGCGTCCCCGCCCACCGGCTCGTCGCCGGGTCCGCGCTGGCCGGCGCGGCCACGACCGCCTGCGTCGCCGCCTTCGCCGACGGCCTGGCCACGGCCGTGCCGCTGCGCTTCGCCACCGGCGTCGCCCTGGCCGGCGTCTACCCGCCCGGCCTGAAACTCATGGCCTCCTGGTTCGACCGTGGCCGCGGCTTCGCCCTCGGCGCCCTGGTCGGCGCGCTCACGCTCGGCAGTTCGCTGCCGCAGCTCATCACCGGCGTCGCCGACCTGCCCTGGCGGTCCGTCCTGTACGTCTCGTGCGCGCTGGCCGTGGCCGGCGCCCTGCTCGCCGCCCGGACGGTACGGCCCGGCCCGTACGCCGCCCCGGCTCCGCCCTTCGCCCCGCGCTACATCGTCGCCCTCTTCCGGGACCGCGGCCCCCGCCTGGCCAACCTCGGCTACCTCGGGCACATGTGGGAGCTGTACGCCGTCTGGACCTGGCTCCCCGCGTACATCGCCGCAGGCCAGGCGGCCCGCCAAGGCGACGCGGAAGCGCTGCCGCCCGGCGTGACCGCCTTCCTGGCGATCGGCGTGGCCGGCGTGGCCGGATGCCTGCTCGCCGGACGGCTCGGCGACCGCGTCGGCCGGGCCCGGCTCGCCGCGCTGGCCATGGTGACCAGCGGCACCTGCTGCCTGCTGGCCGCACTCGTCTTCGGCGGCCACCCCCTGCTGGTCACCGCCGTCCTGATCGTCTGGGGCGCGTCCGTGATCGCGGACTCCGGCCTCTTCTCCGCCTGCGTCAGCGAGGTCGCCGACCCCCGCTACGTCGGCACCGCCCTCACCACCCAGACGGCGGCCGGTTTCCTGCTGACCGTGCTCACCATCCAGCTGACCCCGCTGCTCGCCGAGGCCGCCGGCTGGCGCGCCGCCGTCGCCGTGCTCGGCATCGGCCCCCTCGCCGGCGCGATCGCGATGGTACGGCTCCAGCGGCACATGACCCCCGCTCACCCCGCAGCGACAGGAAGGACAAAGGTGCATCCATGACCGTGTGGACCAACGGCGCTCCCAGGCCGGGCCAGCGCGCCGAGCTCACCCGCGTGGTGGAGGCCGCCGACATCGAGCTGTTCACCCGGCTCAGCGGCGACCGCAACCCCCTGCACTACGACGAGAAGGCCGCCGCGGCCTCCCGCTTCGGCGAGATCATCGTCCAGGGCGGGATCACCACCGCCATCCTCAACGCCGTCGTCGCCGAGCGGCTGCCCGGTCCCGGCAGCGTCTTCCTCAACGTCAACTGGAACTTCCTCGCCCCCGTACGCCCCGGCGACGAGATCACCGGCGCGGTCGAGGTGGTCGAGGTACGCCTCGACAAACCCGTCACCAAACTCCGCACCACGGTGATCCGCCAGGACGGCACCCTCGTCCTGGACGGCACGGCGGTCTGCTACACGACCGCGCTCGAATAACCGTCCCCGGAAACGCGAATATGGCCGCCCTTTCGAGGGCGGCCATATCGGTGCGATATTCAATACGCTCAGTACGAGCCGCGGACCGTGTTGGACCGGAGCACCGGGGTCTTGCCGTTGTAGGACATGTGGGTGACCTTGGCGTACACCTCGTCGCCGCCCCAGTCCTCGTTCAGCGTGGAACCGGACACCTTCACCGAGATGGAGTAGTACCCGTTGGCGTCGGTGGTGCCGCGCGAGTACCGGCCGCCCCAGTAGATGTGCTCGTCGAACCACTCGTCGCTGCCGTACAGGCTGAAGCTGTAGTTGCCCGCGCTGCCCGTCGGCGCCTGGCCGGAGACGGTCACCAGCCACTGGCTGCCCGACTTGACGATCGAAAGCTGCGCGTACCCGGGCGCGGCCGCGTTCGCCGTCCCGGCGCCCGCGCCGAACACACCCGCCATGGCCCCCGCGACCAGCAGCCCGGTCACAATGCGTCGCTTGCTCATGATGTAGATCCTTTTCTTTTCTGTTTGCCTGCTTTATTAGCTATGGCGTTCCTTTCCGTTCCGAGAATTGGAACCCAGCAGGCCTCAGGAATTCTGCAAGCGACAATTAAGTTGTGTGCAAGCGGTGGGGCGATTTCGCGTTAATGGAGCGGCGTCACGTGGAGGCGGCGGTTGTTGTCCAGGGCGAGAATGCACGGAAGGCCGTGGAGGAGGTTGTGGATTCTGCCGCTGAGGATGGTGGTGGCGGAGGGTGGGGGGTCGAGGCGGGACCAGGGGGTGCCGGTTGAGGAGGTCAGGGAGATCTGGCGGTCGTTGCCGACGACCGGGATGAGGGTGGCGGCGGGGTCGGCGGGGTCCTGGAGGGTGCCCAGGGCGGCGTGGATGCGGGCGTCGCCGGGCCGGCCGTGGGGGGTCCACCGGGAGGTGCCGGTGGTGGACCAGCGGTGGGACCAGACCTGGCCGCTGGGGGAGCCGACGGCCACGATGTCCACGGTGACGCCGGGGTCGGGGAGGGCGACGGTGGAGACGCCGATGCCGGCGACGAGCTTCTCGGCCGGGCTGGGGGTGCCCAGGTCGGTCCAGGTGGAGTCGGTGCCGTCGTGGAGGTTGATCCAGAGGTGGCCGTCGCCGGTGATGGCGGCGGCGAGGGCGAAACGGCCGATGAGGCCGGCGGTGGATCTGACGGGGGTCGCGCCGATCACGGAGAAGATGAGCTGGCCGGGGGGTGCGCCGCGGTCGGTCCAGATCCAGGTGTCGCCGGAGAAGGAGCGCATCCAGAGGCGTCCGTCGTCGGCGAGTACGTGGACCATGGGGAAGGCGGAGGGCGGGTGCCTGACGGAGATCGGCGGGACGCCCGCTTTGACCGATCCGCCGGTGGGGGCGCCGTGGTCGACCCAGGCCCAGCCGTTCCCGCCGGAGGTCCTGGCCCAGAGGTGACCGTCGCTGCCGATCGTGAATATCCAGGTGCCGCCGGGCGGCGTGCCCTTGGGTAAGGCGAAGATGCCGATGCCCGCGGTGCTGGTGACGTCCGGGGCGGGGCGGCCGTGGAAGGTCCAGAAGTCGCCCGGGTCGATGAAGCCGTCGCCGGGATTGCTGAAGCCGGCGTCGGGGCGTCCGAGCACGCGGCCGCTCCAGAGCGCGCCGTGCTCGTCGAGGACGGGGACCGCGACCGGGAGGGACGAGGAGTCCTCGTCGGGGGAGTCGTGGTAGGCGCCGACGATCGAGGTCACGGAGCAGGGGAGGCCGTGGGATTCCCACCGGGCGTCCTGGGCGCCGGACTCGACCGTCCACAGGTCGGCGTCGCGGGAGAGGGCCGCGGTCAGCACGCGTGCCTCACCGTCGGCCGTGCCGATCTCGACCGCGGAGGCCGGGTCGACGGCGACACCGGGCGACGGGCTGCCGAGGTCCCGCCAGCCGCCGGTCAGGGTACGGGTCCACATGTGGTCACCGGCCCGGACCATGACGACGGGTTCGCCGGGCGCGGGGTCGGCGCCCTTGGCCGCGACCACGGCCGATAGGACGAAGCCGGAGTCGCCCGGACCCGGCGGCTGCCCGAGATCGATCAACTCCCAGTGCCGGCCGGAGCCGATCAGAATGTCCGCGGTGAACTCCGAGGAAGGTACGGCGCACGCCTGGAGCCGCCCATCCGCGTCCCGGAAGGTGGTCGCCGTCACCCCGGGCACGAACCCGGGAACCGGATCGACCGGATCGAACCACGTCCAGAGCGAGTTCTCCGGTACGGCGACCTGGAACTTGAACTCGAACGTGTCGCGGTCGCTGCCGATGGCGAAGATGTGCGGCAGCGGCGGCGATCCCGGCGCGACGGACGCGAAAGCCGTCGCGAGCCCCCAGACGATGAAGTCGGACTCCGCGGCGATGCGGAACCAGACGTCGTCCGGTTCGACGCCCTGGCGTAACCACGGCCTCCCCGACGGACTGCTGACCACGAGCGTGTGCCTGAGCCCGGAACTCCGGCGGATGGCGCCGGCGGCGATGTCCCCGCACTCGTTGAAGTCCGACATGTCCGCGTCCGGGGCTGGTCCCGAGAGGGCGGTCCACGGGGTGGCCGCCGTGCCCGGCTGGTGCAGCCAGACTTTCACGTCGCCGCCGACCACGACCGGCACGAGGCCGTCGGACCCGTCGATGGAGATCAGCGCGGTGTCGCGTACCTCTCCGGTGCCCGGCGGGACGCCGAGGCGTTCCCACCGCCACCCGGCGGCCGTACGGCGGCGCAGGAAGAGATGGCGGCCGGCGGTGCCGACGGCGATGGTGGCGGCGTCGCCCGCCCGCGCCCACGTGACCTCGCCGGGACCGCCGAGCCGGACCCACGCGACGGCCGGCATCAGTGCGTGCCTGTCTTCACCAGAGCAAAGTACAACGCGCCTGGACGGGGGGTCCCGTTGTAGGAAATCTTCAGGCTCTTGTAGATTTTTGGAATGTATCTGCACGGGGAGCGGCTGTGACGGCTTTGATCATCGGGGTGGACGGCGGGGGCACCAGTACGCGGTGCGTCGTCGTCAGTGAGACGGGAGAGGTGGCGGGGCGCGGGCTCGCGGGCGGGACGAATGTGAATTCGGTCGCCGATCCGGCCGCCAACCTGCTCGCGGCGCTTCATGCCGCGCTGGACGGGCTTGATCCGGCGCGGGTCGTCGGCGGGGTCTTCGGCCTGGCCGGGTCGGGGGCCGAGCGGACCGGGCGGCTGGCCGGGGAGGCGTGGCGGTCGGCCGGGCTGTCCGGACGGCCTTCGGTCGTGGCGGATGTGCTGGTGGCGTTCGCCGGTGCCACGGCGGAGCCCGACGGCTCGGTTCTGATCGCGGGGACGGGCGCGGTCGCGGCGCGGATCGAGGACTGGGGCGTGGTGCGGGTCGCGGACGGTCATGGCTGGCTGGTCGGCGACGAAGGATCGGGCGTGTGGATCGGGAATCAGGCCGTACAGGCAGTGTTGAAGGCGCTGGACGGGCGAGGGGAGGCGACCTCGCTGGTTGAACGGCTGGAACCGCTCGGGAGGACGGCGGGGGAGATCGTTTCCACCGTGTACGCCCGGGTGGCCGAGTCGGGGCCGGCCTGGCTCGCCGGCTTCGCGCCGCTCGTGGACGCGTCGGCCCGCGAGGGTGATCCGGTCGCCTCCGCCATTCTGGGCGACGCCGCGCGACGGCTGACCGCCACGGCACGCGCGCTCGGCCCCGGCGAGGGACCGCTGGTCCTGGCCGGTTCCCTGCTGACCCAGCCGACCGAGCTGGCCCGCCTGGTGCGGGAGCAGATCGGCGAGGAGGTCCGGCCGATCCCGTCCCGCGACGGCGCGGCCGGGGCCGCCGCCCTCGCCCTGCGCGCCGCCTTCCCCTCGGCCGAACTGCACCGGCGTGTGATCGGGAGCGTCCGTGAGTCTTGAGCGGATGGCGATGAGCGTTCTGCAGCCGGGCTTCGACGGCACCGAGCCGCCCGACTGGCTGCGCCGGGCCCTCGCGGACGGCCTGGGCGGAGTCGTCCTGTTCGCCCGCAACCTCGCCGGCCACGGCCAGGCGGCCGGCCTGGTGGCCGCGATCCGCGGGGAGAGCCCCGGCGTCATCGTCGCGGTGGACGAGGAGGGCGGGGCCGTCACCCGGCTGGAGGCGCGGACCGGCAGTTCGTGGCCCGGCAACCGGGCGCTCGGCGTGGCCGACGACGTCGGGGTGACCACCAGGGTGGCCCGCCGGATCGGCCGCCTGCTCGCCGGCGCCGGGATCACCCTCGACTACGCGCCCGTGGCCGACGTCAACGCCAACCCGGACAACCCCGTCATCGGCGTACGGTCCTTCGGACCCGACCCCCACCTGGCGGCCCGGCACACCGAGGCCTGGATCCGCGGCCTGCAAGGCGCGGGGGTGGCGGCGTGCGCCAAACACTTTCCGGGGCACGGCGACACGGTGACCGACTCCCACCTGGCGCTGCCCACCGTGAACGTGTCGCGGGAGGTCCTCGAAGAGCGGGATCTGCCGCCGTTCCGGGCCGCCATCCGGGCCGGCGTACAGGCGATCATGTGCGGGCATCTGCTCGTGCCCGCGCTCGACGAGGTGCCCGCGACGCTGAGCCGTACCGTGCTGACCGGGCTGCTCAGGGAGGAGCTGGGCTACCGGGGGATGGTGGTGACCGACGCGATCGAGATGCGGGCCGTCGCCGCCTACCACGAGCCGGGCGAGATCGCCGTCCGCGCCCTGCTGGCCGGGGCCGACGCCGTCTGCGCGGGCGTCTCCGCGCCCGACGGGTCCAGCGTGTACGCGCTCCGGGACGCCATCGTGTCCGCCGTACGCGAAGGACGCCTGCCGGAGGAACGGCTGGCGGAGGCGGCGGGCCGGGTGCGGTCCCTGGTGGAGTGGCACGCCGGGCAGGCGCCCGCCAGGGCCGCCGCCGCGGCCGACCCCGCGGACGACCCCGAGGACGACCTGGGCCTGACGGCCGCCGAAGCGGGGCTGCGGGTGACGATCGCGGCGGGCGCGGCCAGGCCCGTGCTGGTCCGGGCTCCGCTGGTCGTGGAGATGTCGGCGCGGACCAGCCAGGCGGTGGACGCCGTCGCGCCGCCGGGCTTCGCCGGAGCCCTCGCCGAGCTGCTGCCGGGCACCCGCGGGATCTCCGTCAGGGCCGGCGAGCCGCTGCCCGACCTGGGCGACCACGGCCGGCCGGTGGTGGTCGTCGTGCAGGACGCCGCCCGCTACGCCTGGATCCGGGACCTGCTGGACGAGGCCGTACGGGCTAGGCCGGACGCGGTCGTCGTGGAGATGGGCCTGCCGGGGCCGCCCGCGGGGGCGGTGTACCTGGCCACCCACGGGAACTCCCGCGTGTCGGCGCGTGCCGCCGCCCGATGGCTCACCAGTTGACCTCCGTGAAGACCCCCCGCACCGTCCCCCCGTACAGAGAAGAGACCCCCATGAGCGGACCCACGGCCGCGAACCTGGTGGCGAGCGTGCGCGCCGTGCTGCCGTCGCTGACCCCGTCGGCGCGGTCCATCGCCCGGCTGATCCTCGACGATCCCGCGGTGGTCGCCAGGAGCACGATCACCGAGCTGAGCGCGGCGTCCGGCACCAGCCAGGCCACCATCGTGCGCACCGCCCGCGCGCTGGGCTTCTCCGGCTACTCCGAGCTGCGGCTGGCGCTGGCGGCGGCGTCGGGGCGGGGCGAGCAGGACCGGCTGGTGCCGGGCGACCTGGCCCCCGGCGACCCGCTCGCCGACGTGATCGCGAAGGTCGCCAGGGCGGAGGCCGACGCGCTCGCCGACACCGCCGCCCAGCTCGCCCCCGAGCGGCTGAACGCCGTCGTCGCCGCCCTGACCGGCGCCCGGCGGGTCAGCGTGGCCGGAGTGGGCGCGTCCGGCCTGGTGGCGGCGGACATGGCGCAGAAGCTGATGCGCATCGGCATCGCCGGGCACCCGTTCACGGACGTGCACCTGGCCCTGACGGCCGCGGCGCTGGCCGAGCCCGCGGACGTCTGGGTCGGGGTCAGCTGCACGGGCGAGACCGCCGACGTCGTGGAGCCGGTCAGGACCGCCCGCGAGGCCGGCGCGACCACGGTCGCCATCACGAACAACCCCCGCTCCACACTGGCCGGACTGGCCGCCCACGTGCTGGTCTCGGCGGGCCGCGAAACCGCCTTCCGGCCGGGCGCGCTCGCCAGCCGCATCAGCCAGCTGCTGATCGTCGACTGCATCTTCGTCGGCGTCGCCCAGCGCACCTTCGAGACCTCCGAGGCCGCTCTGCGGGTCACGAAGGGTGCGTTGGACAGGTACGGTGGAAGACGTATCCGCAGCTAGAGGCCCCTAGGTAAAGAATTCCTCCATAACGGCCGATGCGGACGAAAATTATTGACGCTGCGTGCCCGCCGCCCGTATCGTCCTGGCAACCGGCAACCATGGAGTAGTTCATGAGACGACTCGCGGCGATCGCGGCCATGTCGCTGATCGCTACCGCCACCGCGTGCGGCGTCGGTAGTTCCGCCGGCTCAGGCGTCTACACCACCGTCGACGGCGCCAAGCAGATCGACGCCACCGCGCCGATCAACCCGTTCAACCCGCAGGGCAACACGTTCCTGGGCTACGACGCGATGACGCTGGCGTGGCCCAAGAACGACCCTGTCGACCGCAACCGGTTCTACCCCGGCCTCGCCGCAAGCTGGTCCGCCACCCCCGACCAGGGGGAGGTCGTGATCCACCTCCAGCCGGACGCCAAATGGTCCGACGGCAAGCCCGTGACCAGCGAGGACGTGCGCACCTCCATCGGCCTCGCCTACACGCAGGGCGGCACCGCCTACGCGGTGGACCCCAAGGCGGCGGGCTCGGCGGCCGACGTGCGCGTGGTGGACGCCAAGACCCTCAAGGTCACGCAGGGCGCCAGCAAGAGCAACCTGTTCCTCCGCAACGTCCTGTCCACGGTCGTCGTGCCCGCGCACGTCTTCGGCAAGCTGCTGCCCCCCGGCTTCTGGACCACGCTGAAGACGGCCAGGGGGACCGGGCCCGAGGCCGAGAAGGCCAAGGCCCAGGTCACCGGGCTGGCGCAGAAGGTCATCTCCTTCGCCCCCGCCGAGGACGTCTCGGCCGGCCCGTTCGTGCTGGAGCGGGTCAACCCGGGCGAGGCGCTGCTGGTGCGCAACAAGCACTTCTTCGCCAGCCGCAACATCGCGCCCGAGCGGGTCAAGGTGCTCAACTACACGGGCAACCAGCAGATCTGGAACTACCTGATCGCCGGCACGCTGGACAGCGCGCCCTTCACGGCCACGCCGAGCGGGGTGCTCAACCGCATCCGCCAGACCGACGGCAACGAGGTGGTCAAGGGCTTCTCGCCGGTCGCGGTCTCGCTCGCCTTCAACCAGACGCGCAAGCCGTACGACAACGTGCACGTGCGCAGGGCGCTGGCGTACCTGATCAACCGGGCCCAGGTCACCAAGGTGGCCTCGCCAGAGGCGGGCACGCCCGCGCAGACGACCACCGGCATCCACGCCGCGTCGGCCAAGTCCTGGCTGGGCGGGGACGGGATGGCCGGGCTGGACCCGTACCGGGTGGATCCGGCGAAGGCGGCCAAGGAGCTGGAGGCCGCCGGGATGACCAAGAAGGACGGGAGGTGGCTGAAGCCGGACGGCACGCCGTGGCGGGTGGAGATCCACGTGCCGGCGTCGTTCTCCGACTGGGTCGCCGCCGCCAAGGCCATCACCAGCCAGCTCAACGACTACGGCGTCGACGCGGCCGTGCTCACGGCGGCGGACTACACGCTCTACCTGGACGAGCTGGCGGCGGGGAACTACGACATCGGGTTCTGGCTGATGGCGCTCGGGCCCTCGCCGTACAACATCTACCAGCGGATCTACGGGTCGGCCAACGGGTGGCAGCTCCTGGCCGGCCGGCTCACCCGGGTGCCGCCGGGCACGCAGGGCAACTGGATGGGCGGCCCCGAGACCGTCGGCGGGGTGAACCCGGGCGCGCTCACCAACCGGCTCAACGTGGCCGGCCCGGACGAGCAGCGGCGCATCGTCGGCACGCTCGCGAAGCTCACCAACGAGCAGCTGCCCGTCATCCAGCTCTACGACTACGTCAACACCCAGTTCGTCAGCACCACCCGCTACACCGGCTGGCCGCGCACCGACAGTGACGTGCTGCGGCTCCCGGCGGGGGTGTGGATGCAACTCGGGATGATCAAGAAGGCAGGCCGATGAACACCGTCGCACGGCGCCTCTCGGGCCATCTGGCCCGCGGGACAGCCATGATCTGGGTGGTCACCACCATCAGCTTCCTGATCATCCGCAACATCCCCGGCGACCCCGTCCGCGGGCAGTACGAGAAGCTGATCGAACAGGGCATGGCCCCCGACCAGGCCGAACGCGCCACCGCCGCGCTGTACGGCTTCCTGCCCACCGGCAGCCTGTGGAGCCAGTACACCGACTACCTGAACGGCCTGATCCACTTCGACCTGGGCCAGTCGCTCAGCACCCCGGGCACCGGCGTGGCCACGCTCATCGGGTCGGCGGCCAAATGGACCGTCCTGCCCGTGCTCGGCGGCACGCTGCTCAGCTTCCTGCTCGGCGTGACCCTCGGCGTCTACGCGGCGATCAAGCGCTCCGGCAGGCTCGGCGACGCGCTCGCCATCTCGGGCTCGCTGCTGCACGGCGTGCCGCAGTACGTGATCGGGCTGCTGGTCACGGCCATCTTCACCACGCTGTGGCCGATCCTGCCCGCGGGCGGCCCGGTGGACATCGAGTTCGATCCGGGGTTCAACGCGCCGTACATCGCCTCGCTGGTGCAGCACGCCACCCTGCCCGTGCTCACGTACGCGCTGGCCAGCTACGGCGGCTGGATCCTGGCGATGAAGTCGAGCGTGGCCACCGTGCTCGGCGACGACTTCATCCTCGCCGCCGAACTGCGCGGCCTCAAACGCGGCGTGCTGTTCCGCTACATCGCGCGCAACGCGATCCTGCCGCTGTTCACGATCCTGGCGCTGTCGCTCGGCATGCTCTTCGGCGGCGCCATCTTCATCGAGACGATCTTCAACTATCCGGGGCTCGGCCTGCTGCTGGTCAACAGCATCGGCGCGCGCGACTACGCGCTGATGGGCGGCACCTTCCTGGTGATCACCGTGGCGATCGTGGTGGCCAACATCGCGGCCGACCTGCTCTACGCCGTGATCGATCCCCGGGTCCGGGCGGGAGGCGCCGCATGACCGTGACCCAGGCACCGCAGGTGCTCCCCGCCCCGGTCAGCCCGCGCCGCAACTTCTGGCGCGGCGTGGCGCGCGTGCTGCGGCGCAAGCCCAGCCGGATGGCCGGCGTCGCCATCGTCGGCCTGTTCGCCTTCCTGGGCGTCGCCGGGCCGCTGCTCTACCCGAACCCGCTGCCGCGCGACGACAACGCCCTGTACGCCGCGCCCAGCTGGGCCCACCCCTTCGGCACCGACTTCGAGGGCACCGACGTGCTCGCCCTCGTCGTCACCGGCACGCGGTACGTCCTGCTGGCCGGCCTGGCCACGGCCGTCATCACGGTCGCCCTCGGCACCACCATCGGCCTGCTCGCCGGCTTCCACCGGGGGCGCTGGGACACCGTGCTCATGCGCCTCACCGACCTGCAGCTGACCATCCCCGGGCTGCCGCTGCTGCTGGTGCTGTCCACCGTGTGGAAGTTCACCAGCCCGATCGAGATGGGCGTGGTCCTCGGCGTGCTCGGCTGGGGCGGCATCGCCCGCGCGGTCCGCTCCCAGACCCTGTCCCTGCGCGAACGCGGCTTCATCGAGGCGGCCAGGGGACTCGGCCTGCCGACCCGGCACATCATCGGCAGGGAACTGCTGCCCAGCATGGCCCCCTACATCGCGATGAACATGCTCATCGCCGTCACCGGGGCCATCTACGCGCAGGTCGGGCTGTTCTTCCTGGGCGTGCTGCCGTTCGACGCCAACAACTGGGGCGTGATGCTCAACCTGGCGGTGTTCGGCGGCGGGGCGCTGACGAGCGCGGCGGCGCTGCCGTACCTGCTGGCGCCGCTGCTGGCGATCCTGCTGCTGACGCTGGGCATCGTGCTCGTCGTCGACGCGATGGACGAGATCTTCAACCCACGGCTGCGTGAGGAGTAGGGCAGATGACCGAATCATTCGCGCCCGGCGTCCGCGTCCGCGACCTCACGGTCGTCTACAAGACGCCCGCCGGTGAACTGCCCGCCCTCGCCGGGGTCGGCCTCACGCTCGCGCCCGGCACCATCACCGGCATCGTCGGCGAATCCGGCTCGGGCAAGTCCACCCTCGCGCTGTCCCTGCTCAACGCGGTCCAGCCACCCGGCAGGATCAAGGAGGGCAGCGTCGAGATCGACGGCCTCGGCGACGTCGTCAAACTGGACGGCGAGGACCTGCGCCAGGTCCGCGGCCGCAAGGTCGGGTACGTCTTCCAGGCCGCGCAGAACTCCCTCAACCCGCTCAAGACGGTCGGCAAGCAGCTCCTCGACCTGGGCCGCTCCCACGACGTGGCCGACCTCCAGGCCCTGGTGCGCGACGCCAGGGAACTGCTCGGCCGGATGGGCCTGGACGGCGCCCGGGTGCTCGACTCCCACCAGCACGAGCTGTCCGGCGGCATGCGGCAGCGGGTCGGCATCATGCTCGCGCTCGTGCTCAACGCCCACCTGGTCGTCCTGGACGAGCCCACCACCGCACTCGACATGATCACCCAGGCCACCATCCTGCGGATCGTCCGCGACGTGCACCACGAGCGCGGCCTGACCACGCTGATCATCACCCACGACATGGGCGTCGCCGCCGAGGTCACCGACAGCCTCGCCGTCATGTACGGCGGCCGCGTGGTCGAGCACGGACCCACCACGGAGGTGCTCGGGGCGCCGCAGCATCCGTACACGCAGGGCCTGATCCGGGCCATCCCCCGGCTGTCCGGCGACATCGACGAGGCCAGGGCGCTGCCCGGACGGCCGCCCACCCTGGGCACCATGCCCCGTGAGGGCTGCGTGTTCCGGGAGCGCTGCCCGCTGCGCATGGACGTCTGCGACACCGTGGACCCCGCCCCCGTCACCCGCGGCGAGCGCACCGTGGCCTGCCACGCGGTCGGCCACCAGGTGTCCCCGCCCCGGCGCAAGGAGTACGCGTGATCACCGGCACCGGCATCACCAAGACCTACAAGCAGCGCGGCCACATCCTCGGCGGGCGCGACGTCCAGGCCCTGCGCGGCGTCGACTTCGACGTCAAGAAGGGCGGGGCCGTCACGTTCATCGGCGAGTCCGGCTGCGGGAAGACCACGCTCGGGCGGATCGTCGCCGGCCTGGAGACCTGCGACTCCGGCGAGATCGTCATCGACGGCACGCCCATGTCGGGGCTGCGCCACCGGCAGCGGCAGGCGCATTTCCGCCGGATCCAGCTCATCCACCAGGATCCGTACTCGGCGCTCAACCCCACCCGGACGATCTACCAGACGCTGCACGCGCCGCTGGCCCTGCGCGCCCGGCAGACGGGCCGGTCGAAGGCGTGGGCGGAGGAGCGGGCGCGCGAGCTGCTGACCCTGGTGGGCATCGACCCCGGGTACGTGCTCCCGCGCTACCCGCACCAGCTGTCCGGCGGCATGCGGCAGCGTGTCGTCATCGCGCGGGCGCTGACCGTGGACCCGGAGATGCTGGTCGCCGACGAGTCCGTGTCGATGATCGACGTGTCGCTGCGCCTGGGCATCCTGGCCCTGCTCAAGGACCTGCGCGAGCGGCTGGGCGTCAGCGTGCTGTTCATCACCCACGACATCGCCACCGCCAGGTACATCGGCGAGGACGGCGAGCTCTACGTCATCTACCGGGGCCAGGTCGTGGAGCGCGGGCCGACCGAGACCGTCATCTCGGCGCCGGTGCATCCGTACACGCAGGCGCTGCTGTCGGCGATCCCGGTGCTGCGCGGGGTCGAGCGGCCGGGCGCGGAGCGGGTCGAGCCCACCGAGGCCCTGGACGAGCGGCACGTGGACACCGGCTGCCTGTTCGCCCGCAGATGCCCGTTCCGCACCGACGAGTGCGAGGCGGAGCGGCCGTCGCTCGGCAACGGCGGCGGCACGCCGCAGGAACACGCGTGTTTCCACCCGCGGCCGCGTAGCGTCATCCCCGTGGAGGCCTGCGCATGATCGAAACCCTCGCGGACCCGCGCGCGGCGGGCGACCTGGCCCGCGACGCGCTCACCCTGGACGCCGACGCCGCGGAGGCGCTGGTGGCCCGGCTGGCCGCGCCCCCGCCGGGGCGCAGGTGGACGGCTCTCGCCACCCCGGACCTCGACGGCGTCGTGTTCGCCTCGATCTCCGACCGGCAGGCCGCCGCCGGGCACCTGGACCTGCTCGCCGTGCGTCCGGCCGCCCGGGAACGGGGTCTGGGCCGGGCGCTGGTCGGGGCCGCCGAGGATTGGCTGCGCGCCGAGGGCGCCGAGACGGCAAGCTTCGCTGCCAACCCGCCCTGCTACGCCTGGCCCGGCATCGACGTGCGCTACACCCCGGCCCTGTGTCTGGCCCGCAGCCTCGGCTACGAGCGGTACGACATCGCCTGCAACATGACCGTGGACCTGTCCCGCGACTTCTCCTCCGGCGCCGACGAGGCCGCCCTCGCCGGCAAGGGCATCACGGTGCACGCCGCCCCGCCGGGGGAGCGCGCCGAGGTGGCCGAGTTCGTCCGGCGGGAATGGCACGGCGGCTGGGCGTGGGAGGCCGAGCAGGCGGCCGGCTGCCACTACGCCACCCGCGACGGGCGGATCATCGCGTTCGCGTCCTGGGGCTCGCGGCCCCTCTGGTTCGGCCCCATGGGCACCGCCGAGGCGGGCCGGGGGCTCGGCGTCGGCCGGGTCCTGCTGCGCCGCTGCCTGGCCGAGCAGGCCGCCGCCGGCCTGGCGACCGCCCAGGTCGGCTGGGTCGATCCCATCCACTTCTACGCCAAGGCGGTCGGGGCCAGGGTCGAGCGGGTCTTCTGGCTCTACCGCCGCGCCCTCGGCGCCCACCAGGAGGTGTCATGACCGAATCGCTAGGCGCGCTGGTCACCGAGCAGAGCGACCCCCGCAACAGCCGGATCGACACGCTCCCCACCGAGGAGATCGCCCGCCGCATGAACGCGGCCGACGCGGCCGTGCCCGGCGCGGTGGCCGCCGCCATCCCGGCGATCTCCGCCGCCGTCGACGCGATCGCCGCCCGGATGGCCGACGGCGGGCGGCTCCTGTACGTCGGCGCCGGCACGTCCGGGCGGCTGGCCGTGCTTGACGCCTCCGAGTGCCCGCCCACCTTCGGCACCGACCCCGGGCTGGTACGCGGCATCATCGCCGGCGGCGAGGAGGCGCTCGTCCGGTCCGTCGAGGGCGCCGAGGACGACGCCGGCGCCGGAGCGGCCGTGGTCCGGGCCGAGGCCGTCGGCCCGCGCGACTCGGTCATCGGCATCTCCGCCAGCGGCCGGGCCCCCTTCGTCGTCACCGCCGTGACCGAGGCCCGCCGCGCCGGCGCGCTCACGGGCGGCGTCTGCTGCAACACCGGCACGCCGCTCGCCGCCGCCGCCGACCACGCCATCGAGGTCGTCGTCGGCCCCGAGATCGTCACCGGCTCCACCCGCCTCAAGGCGGGCACCGCCCAGAAGCTGGTCCTCAACATGATCTCCACGATCGTGATGATCAGAACCGGGCGCACGTACGGGAACCACATGGTGGAGATGGCCGCGACCAACTCCAAGCTGGCCGACCGGGCCGCCCGCATCGTCAGCGACATCACCGGCGCGGGACTGCCCGACGCCAGGGCCGCCCTGGAGGCGGCGGGACTGGAGCTGAAGACCGCCGTCGTCATGATCGAACGCAAGGTGACGGCGGGCGGGGCCCGCGCCCTGCTGGCCGCGTCGGGCGAACGCCTGGACACCGCGCTGAACGCGTGACGCCGCATGCTGGATGACCTGCTCGGGGCGGCCGTGCCGGGAGTGGCGTCGGCGGCCGTCGCCATGGTCGCGGTGGACGGGGTGACCGTGGCCGCCGTGGCGGCGGGCGAACTCGTCCGGTACACGGACGCGGCGGAGACGCTCGCGCCCGAGCGTCCCGCCGCCGGGCTGGACACCGTCTTCGACCTGGCCTCGGTCACCAAGCTGTTCACCACGGTGGTCGTGCTGTCCCTGGCCGAGGACCGTCGCCTCGGCCTCGACGACCCGGTCGCGACCTGGCTGCCGGCGCACTACGCCGACCGGCCCGCGGTGACGGTCAGGCACCTGCTCACCCACACCGCCGGTCTGCCTCCCGGCCGCCGCGTCGGTACGGCTCCGCCGGGCCGGGCCCGGTGGGATCTGATCCTCTCCACGCCCTCGTCCACGCCCGCCGGCATCGCGTACACGTACTCGGACGTCGGCATGATCACGCTGGGGCGGGTGGCCGAGATCGCGGGCGGGGCCCCGCTCGACGTGCTCGTCCGCGACCGGGTCACCGGGCCGCTCGGGCTCGCCGACACGATGTACCGGCCCGGTCCCGGGCTGCTGCCGAGGATCGCCGCCACCGAGTACAAGGCCGGCCGGGGCGGCTGCGTACGGGGCGAGGTGCACGACGAGACCGCGTACGCGCTCGGCGGCGTCGCCGGGCACGCCGGGCTGTTCGGCACGGCGGCGGACCTGCTGCGCTTCGGGGAGATGCTGCGCACCGGGGGCGCGGGAGTCCTCCCGGCGCGCGCGGTCGCCGAGATGATGCGCGACCAGGGCGTGATCGGCGCGGAGTTCCGGCAGGGCCTCGGCGTACGGATCGGCGACCCGGCGCTGTCCGGGCCGCTGCCGGACGCGCGTGGCCACACCGGGTTCACGGGCACGTCCCTGCTGGTGGATCCGGGCCGGGGCCTGACGGTCGTGCTGCTGACCAACAACGTGCACCCGTACCGGGGCAGGGCCGGCATCCGCGACCTGAGGAACGCCGTCGCCGCCGCGGCCGGCGATCGGCTGCCCGGCGGACTGCCGCCGCCGCGCGCGGTCTCCTGATCAGGCGGCCTTCTGGCGGCTTTCTCGTCCGCACATCTTGGAGAGCGTGATGGGGGCTTTTGTCACGATTTCATGATTAGGCGAGAGAATGCTCCGGGGATTTTTGGTCAGCCCGGTTGGGCCGTTAGGGTATTGCATATATCGCACAGCAAGTGGAGCGGATCATGACCAAGCGCATCGTTGAGCAGGTCACTGATGACCTGGACGGCACTGCGGGTGCCACCACCTATCAGTTCGGGTGGGGCAAGGACACCTTTGAGATCGACCTCAGTCAGGAGAACAGGGACAAGCTGGAGAAATTCCTGGCGCCCTACATCGCCAACGGGCGGCTGCTCCGTCAGGGGCGGCAGGTCCGCGGGCGGCGGGTGGGCGTCGGCCAGGGCAAGCTGAGCCGGGAGAAGTCCCAGGACATCAGGGAATGGGCCAGGGCCAACAACCTTCCGGTGAGCGAGCGCGGCAGGATCGCCGCCACCGTCATCGAAGCGTACACGGCGGCCCACTAGCCGACGCCGGGCCTATTGGCTGTTGCGGTGATTTGGGCGACGTGAGCCAATAAGCGTGAGGTTCGGGGCGATTCGGCCGAGATTTCGACATTGATGTCCGCGCCGAGCTCTTCGGTTTCCCGGACTCACCTCGCGCTCTCCGGCCGTGGCGGGGCGTGGAACGCTGGCTCGGTATGCGGAGTAATACGGGAATGATGCGATTCGCGGGACGCCCGTCCAGGTTGACTCCCCTCTTGCTCGCGGCCTGCTTGGCCGCCGCCTGCGCACCGGACTCCGCGCCGGGGACGCCCGCCGCCGCGTCCCCGGCGCAAGCTTCTCCGAGTGTTGATCCGAGTGTTGATCCGAGTGCCGAAGGGACATGCGCGCCGCCGACCCCGTCGAAGATCGGGATGCCCGAGGTCCAGGGTGTGGCACGGGGAGTCGAGTTGTGGGCGCTGCTGTTCGCCCCGTCGCCGTTCCCGGCCGGCAAGGAAGTGAAGATCGTCTGGCGGATGACGGGAAGCGGCCCGCTGACCGTGGCGGCTACCCTTCCCGACGGTACGGCGGCCCAGCTCAAGTGGGGTCCCGAGGAGCACGGCGACTCGAACTGGGAACGTCCGGGCGAGGAGTGGGGGACGGGATTCGTCTTCCCCAAGGCGGGCTGCTGGAAGTTCCATCTCACCCGTACGGCGGGTGACGGCGACGTGTGGCTGCCCGTGGCCTGAGGCGGATGTTCCGGGCAACGGTGTGGCGCGGCGGACACGGGCCGCCGCGCCACAGGTGTGGTGTCCCCGGTATCCGGGTCAGCCTGCGGTGCAGGAGACCGACGGCCAGGTCCAGTTGCCGTTGTGCTGGATGGTCATGCCCCAGTTGTTGCCGCTGCCGTTGGAGCGGGCGACCAGCTGCTGCTGGCTGGGGTAGCTGGCGTTGACGTTCCAGGTGGACAGGACCCTGGCGGGCGACGGCACGTTCACGGTCACGGTCCAGGTGCTGGCGCCGGAGACCGAGACGTTGAGGTTGTAGCGGTCGCTCCACTGCTGGCCCGCGGAGCGCGTCGCGGTGCAGCTACCGCCGCCGCCACCGCCGCCGCCACCACCGCCTCCGCCACCACCGCCGCCTCCGCCACCGCCACCGGTGCCGCCGATGGTGATGTTGGAGTTGCCGCTGCTCTGGTAGCCCTCGGTGGCGAGGATCATGTAGTCGTGGCTGCCCAGGTTCATGCCCCTGCTGGCCCAGGCGTCGAAGTGGTTGCCGGATGTGATGGTTCCGCCGGTCTTCTTCGACTGCCGGACGCTCCAGTACTGCTGGAAGGTCCGGGTGCCCTCGATGGAGGGGGCGTTGGTGCGGGTCGTCTGGTAGATGTCGTACGTGCCGCCGTCACTGGTGACCGTGCCCCGGAACGTCCCGGTGGGCCGGTAGGTGCCCCAGTTGTCGACGATGTAGTACTCGATCAGGGGGTTGCGCGTCCATCCGTACAGGGTCAGGTACGCGTTGCCCGAGGGGTTGAAGCTGCCCGAGTAGCTGACACTCCTGCGGCCGCCGGTGCTCCAGCCCTTGCCGGCGACGAAGTTGCCGGTGTTGCTCCACTGGGTGCTGTAGTTGCCGCCGGACCCCAGTTCCATGGAGACCGTGCCCTGGCTGTCGGTCCAGAACGAGTAGAAGTAGCCGTTGTTCGTGCCGGTCTGGTTCGTGGTCACGGCCGCGTGGGCGACACCGGGCATCAAGGTGACCAGGATCAGTGCGGACGTCCAGGCGATGCCCATGAACAGCCTGGTGCGTCCGCGACGCGTGGGAGGGGCGGGGGAGTCGTTCATGTACGTGCTTCCTCACCGTGAAAGCCGGCCGAGGGCGGCCGGGCAGCGCGATACGACCCGACGGGAGCAATCGGTGACACAGGGTGACGCCCGCCGGGCATCGGTTTTCGCACGACGTGGCGGGTGGGCGCCGTGCGGCCGACTATCGGCGGACCAGGTTGGCGAAAGTATGTGCTGGCTCCGTGAGACTGTCAACAACTTTCGGTAACACTGGGAAACATTTCGGTAATTTGATCTCGTTAAGCGCTTTTCGCGGAGGTGTTCCGCCAGGTAGGAGCCCTCGCCTGTATGACCAAGCCTGACGATGGCCGATGAAAGTGTCTTGCGGTCGGTTAGGGAGCGTTAAGTTATCCCGAAAATTTCGGAGTACTTTCGGTCGTGTTGCGTCCTACCCGGCCCAGGCTTCCCGGCCCGTGGCGACGGTGGTCCCGGAGCGCAGCGCCGCACCGATGGCCAGGCTGATCAAGTGGTCCTGGCAGCCGTCGGCCAGGGGATAGGGTGCCGCGGCCTCGCCCCGGCACCAGGCCGTCATCTGGCACAGCAGGCTGACCACGGCCAGGTCGTCCTCGGAGAACCGCGCGCCCTGGTACTCGTTGCGGTAGACCACCCGGCCGTCGAAGCTGATGTGGTCCAGGTCGAAGCCCTCCAGGTTCAGGTCGATCCCGGTCTGCCGCCGGATGAGGTGCGACTCCACCGGCGTGCGCGGGTCGGCCATGCGCACGACACGGTCGTCCACCATCTCCCCGTTCGACCCGCGGACGACGATCCGCCGTCCGCGCAGCGGGTTCCACCACTGGTTGTCGGTGAAGTCGTACAGCCCCACGCCCGCCTCGAACTCCAGGGTGGCGATCGTGGTGGCGGCCGGCTTCGGCGTGGCGTCGCCCGTCCAGCCGTCCTTGGACAGCGGGTCCACCAGCGGCGCGGTGAAGGACCGGGCGGTGACCACGGCCTCCTGGAAGCCGGCCCCGAGCAGGTGCCTGATCATCGACACGGCGTGGTAGAGATGCGTGGACGACACCTGCACGGACGTCACCTGGCCGATGACGCCTTCGCGGGCCAGCGCCAGCCGCGCCGCGTGGCCCGGCATGTGCAGGTACTGCTCGGCCACCTGCACCAGGCCGCTGGCGCCGACCGCGTCCCACAGATCGCGCAGCCCCTCCAGGTCGGCGGCCGGTGGCGTCTCGGCCAGTACGGGGACGCCGTATCCGACCAGTTCCCTGGTGACCTCGGGGGTGACCGGCCAGGGGACCGACGGGATGACGAACTCCGGGCGCTCCGCCGCGAGCAGGTCCCCGATCGAGCGGAACGCCGGGACTCCCCACGTGGCCTCGACCTCGGCGGCGCGCTCGGCCGACCGGGTCACGACGCCCGACACGGACAGGCGTTCGGGCAGCTGCCTGGCCAGTCGTACGAAGAACTCCGAACGCCACCCGGTGCCGACTATCCCGAACCGTGCGCGCATGATGCTTCCCTCCTGCTAGTTGAGCCAGTCCTCACGTGGCGCCGCGAGCGGTTCGAGCTGGTCCCACATCTCGTCGGGGATCGGCCATCCGGCCAGTTCCAGGGTCTGCGCGACGCGTCCGGGCGCGGTGATGCCGACGATCGTGGACGCGATCCGGGGTTCCCGCAGCGAGAACTGCAGGGCCGCCGCCGCGAGCGGAACCCCGTGCTCCTCGCATATCCGCCGCATGGCGCGTACGCGGTTACGGGTCTCCTCGCCGGCGGGGCGGTAGCCGTAGTCGGGGTGCGCGTCGGGGCCTTTGACCAGCATGCCGCCGCCGTACGGCGCGCCGTTCACGACGGCGATGCCCCGCTCCGCCGCTTCGGCCAGCAGCGGCTCCGCCGAACGGTCCACCAGCGTGTACCGGTTGTGGGTGATCACGGCCTCGAACGCCCCGGTGGCGACGTAGCGGCGCAGCAGCCCGACCGGTCCGCCGGCCACGCCGACATGGTCCACGACGCCTTCCTCGCGGAGCGCGACCAGCGCTTCCACCGCGCCGCCGGGGGCCATGCCCTCCTCGAAGCCGATGCGCTCCGGGTCGTGGAAGTAGAGCAGCGGCAGGCGGTCCAGGCCCAGCCTGGTCAGGCTCTCCTCCGCCGACGCGCGTACCCGGTCGCCGGAGAAGTCCCCGCTCACCGGGTCAGGGTCGACCTTGGTGGCCAGGACGAATCCCTCCGGCAGCCCGCCCCTGGCCCGGAGCGCCTCGCCGATGCGAAGCTCGCTGTCCGGGTACTCGTTCGAGGTGTCGACGAAGGTGATGTCCCCGTCGAACACCTCCAGCATCGTCGCGACGGGCTGCTCCGCGCGCGCCAGCATGCTCGTTCCGGCACACAGGGGTGTCACCGACAAGCCCGTACCCCCAAGCGGACTTGTCCGCATAGCCCCCGCCTTCCTGGTAAACGCCCTCAATCGTCACATTGGTTCTATCATCACCTCTGGTTTCCGTTTTCCCCAGCGTGCTCGGCCAGGAAGTCCTCCCAGGTTCGTTTGCCGGTCGCGTACGCGGGGGCCAGGTTGGCGCCCTCGCGGAAGGCGCGGGCGGCCTGGCCGGGGAGCCTGATCGGGATGATCGGGCGGCGGCGGTGCGTGGCGCGGAGGTAGCCGCGGATGAGGTCCGTCGTGGCGTACACGCGGGGGCCGGCCATGTCGGGGACGAGGCCGGCGGGTTCCGCGAGGGTGAGTTCGGCCAGGCGGGCGGCCACCTCGGCGGTCTCGACCGGCTGGAAGCGGAAGCCGGCCGGCGCGGGGACGATCGGCAGTTTCGCCAGCTGCCGGGCCGCCGTGAAGAGCAGGTCGTGGAACTGGCTGGCGCGCAGAGTCGTCCACGGGACGCCGGAGGTGGCGATCACGTCCTCGGCGGCGCGTTTGGCGGCGAAGTAGCCGAACATGGTGCGGTCCGCCCGGCCGACGACGGGGACGCGGTCGGCGCCGACGACGGAGATGAACACCAGGTGGCGGGCGCCCGCCCGGGACGCCGCGCGGACCAGGGTGCGGGTCTCCTTCTCGTCGTCCTTGCCGCTGCCCGCGCAGTGCACGATGGTCTCGGCTCCGGCCACGGCGTCGTCGATCCCCGCGCCGGTGATCAGGTCGCCGGTCACGTACTCGACGCCGTCCTCGGGCGCGTGGGCGCGGCGGCTGAGCACGCGCACCTCGCTGCCCGCCGCTCTCAGGCGTGGTACGAGCTGACGCCCGAGGGTGCCCGTGCCGCCGGTGACCAGAATGGGGGAGGTCATTGTCGTATCTCCAGATCGTCCAGCCGGTTGTTTTCCTGCTAGGACGATTCGTGGCGGAGAAATGTGACATTCGGGCCGAGGGGTCAAGGCCGGCAGCGAGGGCGTCATCCCGGCGGCGTCCACGGACAGGATGTCGTCGGCGGAGATGGGCCTCGGCCAGTTCCGGGTCTGCCCTGTTCGGCGGAGCTGTCAGCGCCCCGGGTACTTGACCTGGATGCGGCCCATGCCGACCTTGCCGCTCAGCCGCAGCGTCGTCAGCACGTCCGTGTCGGTGGCGCCGCTCGCCTTGTTGATCACGTGGCCCATGCCGGTGACCATGCCGTCGACGACGGCGACCCAGCCGCGCGGCACGATGAGGATGATCTTTCCGGAGCCGCAGGTGCCCTCCAGCCGCACCTCACGGTGATGGCACACGGCCTCGGTGAAGTCGATGGTGATCGTGCCCATCGTCACCTTCGCCGTGATCCGCTCGGGTACGACCCAGCGGCCCACCTGCCTGATCGTCCCCGACCGGGTCTCCAGCACCAGCGCCTCGGCGTCGGGGAGCAGCGGACGGCCCCGCGGGAGATCCAGGATAAGGGCGTCGAGCTCGGCGTACGTCCTGGCGGCGTACACGGCCTCCAGCCGTTCGTCGAGCTCGTCCAGCGTGATCCGGCCCTCGCCGGCGGCCACTCGTAGTCGTTCCGACACCGCCTCGCGGTCCGCGTCCGAGGCGCGCAGATCCCCGTGGATCTCACTGGAGCTTCGCTCAGTCACGAGATCAGGTTATTCCCTGGAGCGCGGGAATGGCGGTTCCCGGGATTCGGCAGTGGCGGCTTATGTCGGGAGGTTTGAGAAATCGCACTTGTTCGACACATCGATCCGGGAGCGTTCCATGGCGGTCAGCGGACGGCGACGTCCAGGGTCGCCTCCCAGGAGGCGAGACCGGAGGTGGCGAACTGGGTGTCGTTGACGTTGGCGGCCATGCCGCTGGAGGTGATGTACGACATGGCGATGGTGCCGCCGTCGATGTCGTACGTGCCGGTCACCTCCAGGGAGCCGCTGGCCACCTCGGTCTGGTACGACGACGACCCCGAGAACGAGATGATCCCGCCATCCATCTGGTACGAGCCGGTCACCGGCATCAGGTCGGTCCTGACGTCCACGGTCTCGTAGTGGAACGTGCCATCCTCGTCGAAGCGGAAGCTGCCGTTGGCGGCGCGGTTCTGCTGGGCGGCCTGCCACTGGGGCTGGCCGGCGGTCTGCGTGAACGACTGGAGGCCGGTCGCGCCGACGTACAGGGGGAACGAGACATCCGAGTCGTCGCTATCCGTAACGTCTGAGCTGTCTTCGGTGTCCGTCGTGTCTTCAGTGTCCGTGGTGTCTTCGGTGTCAGTGGTGTCGGACGAATCCGAGGTGTCGGACGTGTCCGAGCCGGTGTCGGTGTTCGTCGTGTCGCTCGTGTCGGTGTTCGTGTCGGTGGCGACGGTGTCCGAGCCGGAGCTGGAGCTGCCGGAGTCGGACGAGCAGGCGGTGAGCGCGAGGGCGAGGGTCAGGCCCGGGATGGCGATGAGCCGCAGGAGGAGTCTCATGAGGCCAGGCTGCGCGGGGGTGTCGTAGGGAACGGCATCAGATGATGGAGTCTCGCCCATATTCTCCGCCACATAATCGGTGAGTAGCGTTCAGAATGAACCTGGCATGAACCTGGAGTCAGCTCAAGTCGATCGGACGGGCCATGACAGACGATCTGCCCCGCGTCAACGAGCTGATCGACCGCATGTCCCCGCGTGATCCCGACCGCATCGAGCTGATCCTCCACCGGGCGCGTCTGCTCCTGGCCCGCGCCGCCGCCGAGGCGGACTTCGGTGCCGTGACCTTCGTGGTACGCGACCTGGAGGACTGCCTGACCATGACCGGCGGGCGGCACGACGAGCTGGTGTCCCTGCTCGCCAGGACGCATCGCTTCTCCGCCGAACTCCTGCTGGACGGCACCAGCACCGAGTTCGCCGTCGCCGCGCTGATGGGTGCGGCCCCGGGGAAGACCCTCCCCGACGCCGTCGAACGTGGCATCTCGCACCTGCGCCGGGCGGCCGTCCTCGCGCCGGAGGACATCGAGACGCAGCTCACGTACGCCACGATGAGCCTGCTCACCGGGGCAGCGGCGGACGCGGCCGACGTCACCGAAAGCGCCCGGCCGATGGACCCGGAAGACGGGCACCGCCTCGCCGCCGTGCGCGCGGTGCTCGACGCCGCCGCCCGCACCACCGAACCCGGTCCGCAGGTTTTACGCCGAGCCCTGGAACAACTACCCGTCCCGCATCCCGGCCGCCCGCTCGTCGCGCTGCCCCTGGCCCGCGCCCTCGCCGCCGTACGCCAGTCCGCCACCGCCGGCCAGACTCTCGGCGAAGCCCTCGGCCTCCTCACCGAACTCCTCGAAACCCCACATCCGACCCGCGAGCCCATGGTCCTGGCCCTGTTCTCGATGGTCAGCGGCAACCTCCAGGACAAGGTCCCCGCCGACTTCCCCCGCCTGATCGCCGCCCTCGGCCCCGGCCAGGACCCCCTCACCCTCGCCACACTCGAGGCGGCCCGCGCCTACACCGAAAACAACCGCTCCCACCTCACCACCGCCGCCCACCACCTAGCCGCCCTCATCGACAAAGCCACCACCACCCCGTCCGCCTACGCCTCCGGTTCAACCGCCTCCGGTTCAACCGCCTCCAGCGAAGCCGCTTCCGGCCCAGCTGTCTCGCACGATGTTGTCTCTGCGTTGACCGGCTCGGGTGAAGCCGCCTCGGGCTCTGCCGCGTCCGATCAAGCCGCTTCCGGTGAAGCTGCCTCCGGCCCAGCTGTCTCGCACGATGCTGTCTCTGCGTTGACCGGCTCGGGTGAAGCCGCCTCGGGCTCTGCCGCATCCGATCAAGCCGCCTCCGGTGAAGCTGCCGTCGGAGATCTCGACGTCGAGCATGTCGAGATGCTTTGTGTGGCCGCCATGCCGTTGTTCATCGAGCGATACGTGGCGACCAACGCGCTGGAGTTCCTGGACCGGGCGGAGCGCTGCTGCGATCTGCTGGAGCGCTCGCCACGCGCCGAGGACGAGGAGTACCGCTCGATGGTGGCCGCCATGCGCGGTCTCGTCCGCGTGCACCGGGCCATCCTGACGCAGGATCCCGACGCCACCAGGGACGCGATCCGCGATCTTGGCCCGGCCGTGCAGACCGAGGCGCACGCCAAGCTGATCACGATGATCGAGGCCTTCGCCGACGCCCTGGACGGCGATCTGACCTCGGCCCGCCTGCTGGAGCCGCCTCCGATGACGCACCCGGCGGAGGGCGGACGGCCGGGCCACCGGCTGGACGCCGCCCAGCACGGCGTCGTACACGTGGGACGCGGCCTGGCCGGCGACGAACAGGCCATGGACGAGGGCATCGACCTGCTCCGGCGGGCCATGACACTTCCGGACAATCACCTCCTCTCGCACCTGCCGGTGGACGGCCTGCTCGGCATGGCGCTGATGTACCGGGGCTGGGACGGCGGCCGCCGAGACCGCGACGAGTCCGTCGAACTGCTGGAACGAGCCGCCGCGCGCGCCAGAGCGGAACCGGGCGCGCGCTGGGCCGGACGCGTCCTCATCAACCTCGGCCGCTCCCGCCGCCGCCGCGCCGACCGCCGATGCGGCGACCAACCCGGCTCGGTGGCCGCCGGCCTGGAATCCCTCCGCGTACGGCTCGGCGACCTCCTCCTGCAAAGCGGCGCAGAACGCTCGCTGCCCATGTCCACCGAGGCAGCCGTGATCGCCGTCGAAGTCGCCTCCTGGGCACTGGCCGACGGCGACGACGAAGCCGCCGTACAGGCACTCGAACTGGGGCGAGGACTCGTCCTGCACGCCGCCACCCTCGTCACGGAGACTGCGGAACTCCTCCGCGCGGCAGGCGCCGCGGACCTGGCCGGCCAGTGGGACGCCGCCCTCGCCTCCGGCCCCGGCACACTCGGCGTCGACGTCCCAAGCTCCCTCCGGGCCCAAGCCCTACGCGCACTACGCGACACCCCCGGCGAGAACCGCCTTCTCTCCGCCCCCGGCGCGTCCGAGGTGGCCGCCCGCCTGCGCACCGGCGGCTGGGACGCCCTCATCCACCTCCTCCCCCTCTCCGAGTACGGCACCGGCCGCGCCGTCCTGATCCACCAGACCGGCGAAGTCACCCAGATCGCCATCCCCGGCCTGGACACCCGCCCAGGCACCCCCATCCACGCCTTCACCACCGCCGAACGCGCCCTCCGAGCCGACCGCGACTCCACTCAGGCCCGCCAGACCTGGGAACAAGCCCTGGAAACCGTCTCCAACTGGGCAGGCGACCACGTCATCGCCCCCCTACTCCACGGCCTCCACACCGACCACAACCCACCTAGGCTGGTCCTCATCCCCTGGGGCCCGGCCGGCGCCGTCCCCTGGCACGCCGCCCACTGGAACGGTCACTACGCCTGCGAACAAGCCCTCATCTCCTACGCCGCCTCCGCCCGCCAACTCGGCACGGTCACCCGCCGGCGCGGCACGACCGCCCAGGCGACGAGGGCGTCCGGCGGGGCTGCCCATCCGCTCGAAGAGTCGGCCGATCGGTCCGGTGGGGTCGTCGGCCGGCCGGGTAGGTCCAGCGGTCAGCCCGGCGAGTTCGCCCGCGTTGTCGATGTGTCAGCCGATCGACTGGAAGCGCCCCGCGATCCGCCCGGCGCGTCAGCTGGGCAGACGGCTGGCGGCGAGCCCGTCGTGATCGTCGCTGATCCTGCGGGGGCCGCCTTGCCGTGGGGCCGCTGGGAGTGTGAGCGCATCCGGCGGACCAGCTACCCGGACGCGCTCCGCCTCGGCCGCTGGCGGCGCGAACCAGGCGGAATCAAGGGCACCGTCCCCGCGAGCACTACCTCCAGCGGGACTGCCCCCGCGAGCGCTCCCTTCAGCGGGACTGCTCCCGTGGGCGCTGTTTCCACGGACGCTGCTCCCGCGAGCGCTCCCTTCAGCGGGACTGCTCCCGTGGGCGCAGATTCCACGGACTCTGGCTCTGCGAGCGCCCCCTCCAGCGGGACTGCTCTCGTGGGCGCTGTTTCCACGGACGCTGCTCCCGCGAGCACTGCCCCCGCGAGGACTGCCCCCAGCGGGACTGCCGTCGGCGCGGATCCCGCGAGCGCCGCCGGCTCCGCGGGCCCTGCCCCGGCCGTCGTTCCAGCGACCGCGTCAGCCGTCCTGGCCGCCCTGAAGACCGCTCCCGTGCTCCACTACGCCGGCCACGGCGCGTCCGGCGCGTCCTCCGCCCTGTCCCATCTCCTGCTGGCCGACGGCGAACTCCCCGTCCGCCGCATCCTGCGCGAAGCCACCGCCCCCGGCTCGCTGGTCGTGCTGTCGGCCTGCCTGACGGACCTGTCCGACAAGGACTACGACGAGGCGCTCACGCTCTCGACCGCCCTCATCGCCGCCGGAGCCGCGGACGTGGTCGGCTCCCGCTGGACGATCGACGACGACTGGCGCACCGGCGTCATGATGACGATTTTTCATCATTACCTGGGCGAAACCGGTCATCCGGCGGAGGCTCTGCGCCTGGCCCAGCTCTGGATGCTGCACGGCGACCGCACCCTCCTCGACACCCTCGCCCCCGACGTCCGCGACCAGCCCGAGAACCTGGCCGCACTCGCGATCTGGGCCGCCTTCACCCACCACGGATGACGGAACGTCAGACCGTCATCGCCTGCACCATCGCGTGGGCCACCTCACGCCCGGTCACCGCTCCATGGTTGACGACGAAGGGATCCGACCGCAGGTTGTAGACCCGCCCCGGCCTGAACTCGTACGTCCCGCCGACCTCCAGCAGCTCGTCCGGCGGCGCGGCCACCTGCGGCGTACGCAACGCCCCGTTACGCCCGATCCCCCCGTACGCATCGTCCGGACCCCCGACTCCCGACGCGTTCTGCCGCGCCAGCCGGGAGATGATCGCGTACGCCAGCCCGACCGCCAGATCCCGCGCGCTGTGCGTGATCAGCATCGGACCCGCCAGCCGCCCAGGCGACAGCACATTCTGGAAGAGCCCGTCCTTCGACCCCTCAAAGTCCGTGGCCAGCGCGAAGTGACTGAACGCCCCCTGCAGCAGCGTGATCGAATGCACCGGCGCGTGCCGCTGCGCCGCCGCGATCACCAGCCGGGCGCCGAACGAGTGCCCGGCCAGATGCCGCCGCACCCCGGGCGCCACGGTGGCCAGCTCGTTGAGCAGCCGGGCCACCCCGGTCCCCCCGACCGTCCCGGCCCGCTCCTTCATCGTGAAGTACGTCGTCGTGTTCAGCAGCAGCCGCCCCGCGTTGAACACGTCCCCGAACGACGGCAGCCCGGCCGCGCCGCCGGGATCCTCCGGCAGGAGTGCCAGCGGTAGCGGCTCGGCGGCCAGCGCGAAGGCGGTCGCCGCGTCGCCCACGGTCAGCAGCGACGGCGGCGGCTCCTCGTCCTCCGGAGCGGACGCGGGCAGCGCCTCACGGAGCAGCTCCAGGAAACGCTCCTGCGCCTCGGCGGTGCCGAGATCGGACACCAGCGCGTCGAGGGCCGCGGCACGCTCCGGATCGGTCACCGTCTCGGCGATCTCCGCCCGGAGCAGTTCCGCGCCGCCCTCCACGGCCAGGCCGCCGCCCGCGAGCATGCCGTCCGCGGCCCACCGCACCGAGGGCCACAGCACCCCGATCACGACCAGCCGCATGCCCGCCGGGCGCGGCACCGAGTCCAGGCTCGCGGCCAGCTTCTCGTACAGATCCTCGGCCGCTGCCATGTCGTTGTTCCAGCCGTGCGAGAGCACCAGGACGTCCGTCACGCCCGGCGCCCGGACCAGGTCGATCGCCCGCTGCCGCTCGGCCGGGTCGTGGGGTTCTCCGCCGGAGCGGAACTGCACCTTCGCGTACGGGAATCGCACCGCTCTCTCCCTCCTCAGACCAGCTGGATGGCGCGCATGGCGTCGACCAGCCCCGCGCCCTGGAACGACCGGTCCCGGCCCAGGTCGATGGCCGAGCGCATCAGCGTCTCCTTGACCTCGCGGGGACGGCCGATGAACTCGCGGTGCACCGACAGGAAGCCCGCGATGACCCCGGACACGTGCGGCGCGGCCATCGACGTGCCCGAATCCTCCACGAACATGGCGTCGGGGACCGTGCCGGTGGCCCGCCGCAGCAGCGCCCCCGCGCCCGCGCTGACGATGCGCTCGCCCGGCGCGACCAGGTCGGGCTTGGGCCGCCCGTCCCCGGTCGGCCCCTTCGAGGAGAAGTACGACACCCCGCTCACGTGCGGGCGGCAGGACGTCGAGCCGACCGTGATGGCCAGGTCGGAGTTGCCGGGGTCGTTGATGGTCATGTCCAGCCCGAGTCGTACGGCGCGGCTGCGGGTGTCCTGGGCGAAGCCGTAGCCGGTGTTGCCGGCCGCGACCACGACGACGACGCCGCTGCGCACCAGCAGGTCCACCTCGCGACAGACGGGGCTGAGCCCGGCGCCGAACCAGCTGGGGTCGAACGGGTAGCCGACCGACAGGTTGACGCCGTGCACCTTGAGGTCGCGCCCGCCCGCGTTCAGGTCGCTGATGTACTGCAGCGCCTGCAGCACGGCGGTGACGTCGCCGGTGCCGTCGTCCCTGAGTACCTTGCAGGACAGCAGGCGGCAGCGGGGCGCCATGCCGCGGAACGACTCCACCTCCAGCCGCCGCACGTCCAGCTGCCCGGACACGGCGCTGCGCTCGTCCTGGAACCAGGCGGCGGCGACGAGCGGCTTGGTGTGGTCGCCCACGGACTCGCCGGCGAGGATGCCGGCCACGTGGGTGCCGTGGCCGTACTCGTCGAGGAGGGCTTCGGCGTGGGTCTTGCCGGGCACGAAGCTGCGGTGCCGCACGCCGGGCAGCTCGGTCAGGTTGCGGTGCAGGTCGAAGTGGGGGTGCGGGGCGATGCCCGAGTCGAGCACCGCCCAGACGATGTCCTCGCCGGAGGCCTCGAAGGTGCGGTGCGCGGCGGCGCACTTGGTGGTGATGACGCTGCGGTGGGTGAGCGCGCTGACCTCGAAGTTGGGCCAGAGCCGGTGGATGGACCAGCGGGGCGCGCCCGGCAGCGCCAGGCCGGGCTGCGCGGCGTTCCGGCCGGTGGCCATGTCCCGGTCGACCAGCTCGCGGATCTCGTCGGCGGTCAGCGCCACCGCCAGGTACGAGCCGACGGGCCGGGCCTGCCGCCCGGCGACCTCCTCGATCAGCGCGTTGACCTGGTCGTAGGCGCCCTGCACGCCGCCCGGGTGCGAGGTGCGCAGTTCGATCACCACGCCCAGCTGGCGGCCTTCCGCCTCGGCCATGCGCTCCATCAGGGGGCGGGAGATGATCGAGTCGGCCATCAGGCTCGGGGCGGCGGGGACGTGCTCGCGGTGGGCGGTCTCCGCGGTGCCCGCGCCGTACTCGCGGGGAATCTCCTGTTCCTCCCCGCCGGGACCGTCCGGCCTGCTCATATGTCACCTCCGCGCCTGTGGCCGTCCACGTTAGGCGCGGGGGAGCGGATCCGGATCGGTCGTCGGCCTAGGGAAAACCCTGGCCGGGAACCCTGGGGTCAGACCTCGAAGCTGGTGGTGATGCTCCAGGGGCCGCAGTCGGAGCTGAAGGTGCCGCGGTCGCAGCCCTGCACCTGGAACCGCCACACGTCAGTCGTACGGCCGTGGCTGGAGGTGTTGTCGTACTCGCGGGGCGCGTTCTTCGGCAGGACGAACGAGCCGCTCCACGGGGTGGTACGGGCGACCTTCACCTGCTGGGTGCCGTTGCCCAGGTGGGCGTCCACGACCCAGCGCACGTTGAAGAAGTCCCAGTCCCGGCCGAGTCCGCTCCACTTGAAGACGACGTTGCGGCCTTTCGGGAAGACGCGCAGCAGGGCGCCGCCGCCGAGGTTGGGCGACCAGACGATCTTGCCGTTGGCGAAGCGCTGGTAGGAGCCCTTGACGCTGGCGTAGTTGTACTCCCGGGTGACCGGACAGCCGTACACGCTGGTCTCGCCGCCGTTGGAGCGCCACAGGCCGCCGATGAGGCTGCCTTCCGGGGCGATCAGGGCGGGGTCACAGGTGGCGGCCTGCGCGGGGGCGGGGACGAGGAGGGCGAGGGCGGTAGCCGTCGCGGCGGCGGCGAGCAGGGCGCGCGGGGAGAACATCGGGGGTCCTTTTCCGGATATCTCGGGTGAGGGTCAGTGGGCGAGGCTGATGGAGGTGGGGATGCTCCACGGTCCGCAGTCGGAGCCGAAGGTGCCGCGGTCGCAGCCCTGCACGATGAACGCGAACTTGTTGATCTCGTGGCCGTTGGTCGTGGTGCCGATGCCGTCCTTGACGTACGGGGACATCAGGTACTGGCCGCTCCACGGGGTCAGCCGGCCCACCCGCACCTGGGTGGCGCTGCCGCCGTCCTTGCTCCACCGCACGTTGAAGAAGTCCCAGTCGCGTCCGAGGCCGCTCCACTTGAAGACGATGGTGTTGCCCTTGGCGAAGACGCGGACCAGGGTGCCGTTGCCCAGGCCGGGCGACCAGACGATCTTGCCGTTGGCGAAGCGCTGCCAGGAGCCGGCCTTGTCGGCGTAGCCGAACTCCTTGGTGGCGGGGCAGCCGTACACGCTGTTCTCGCCGCCGTTGGAGCGCCACATGCCGCCGATGAGGCTGCCCTGGGGGGCCACCAGCGCGGGGTCGCACGCCGCCGCGGCGGCGGGGCCGGTGAGTGCCACGGAGAAGGCCGCGGTGAAGGTGGCGGCGGTCGCGGCGAGGCCGAGCAGGGCGCGGGAGGTGCTACGCATTGGAGTGATCCCTTCACATGAGGTGGTGACTCATGTGTACGGCGGACCACTTTCAACCGGACTTCGGCCGCTTGAGAGCCGCTTGACGAACGCCGGAGGCCCGGCCGGCGTGGACCCGGCCGGGCACGGCTCGCGCTCACATGACCCGGGTCTTGCTCTTCCCGCACCGGCACCGGCTGGTGACGACGTTGCCGATCCGCTCGACCTCGCGCCACTCGTGCCGGTGGAAGAGCCTGCCCTTCCCCCTGTCCGTCTGCCTGCCGGGACCTTTCATGACCATCCCCCTTGGAGCCCTGCTTTTCCCCGCACTACTCCGAAGGCGTGCCATTCAGTTCCACCTGGTGTCCCAGAGCTCGTTTTTTCCGATAAGTCAGACCTTGCCGAGATCGCGGAGGACGGGCAGGCTCGGGTGCGGGAGGTAGCACATGGTGACGGATGGCGCTCTGGTGACGACGGTGGTCGGCAGTTACCCGCAGCCCGAATGGCTGGTGAACAGGGAGATGCTCGGCAGCCGGCTGCCGCCGCGGATCCGGGCGAAGGAGATCTGGCGCGTTCCCGAGGAGTTCCTGGCCGAGGCGCAGGACGACGCCACGGTCATCGCGATCCGGGACATGGAACGGGCCGGGATCGAGATCATCACCGACGGGGAGGTCCGCAGGGAGAGCTACTCGAACCGGTTCGCCACCGCGCTGGCCGGCATGGACGTCGAGAACCCCGGCACGGCCATCGACAGGACCGGCCACCCCAACCCGGTGCCCCGCGCGGTCGGCCCCATCCACCGCACCCGGCCCGTCGAGGTCGGCGACCTGGAGTTCCTCCGCCGCAACACCGACCTGCCCGTCAAGATCACCCTGCCGGGTCCCTTCACGATGGCCCAGCAGGCGCAGGACGACTTCTACGGCGAGCGCCGCTCCCTGGCGCTGGCGCTGGCGGAAGCCGTACGGGCCGAGGTGGTGGATCTGTTCGCCGCCGGGGCCGACATCGTCCAGCTGGACGAGCCGTACCTGCAGGCCCGGCCGGAGGCCGCCCGCGAGTACGGCGTCGAGGCCATCAACCGCGCCGTCGGCGGCCTGTCCGGGACGGTCGCCCTGCACACCTGCTTCGGCTACGCGGCGATCGTGCACGAGAGGCCGCCGGGCTACCCGTTCCTGGCCGAGCTCAACGACTGCGCCGCCGACCTGATCGCCATCGAGACGGCCCAGCCCGACCTCGACCTCGCCCTGCTCAAGCAGATCCCCGGCAAGGGCGTCATCCTCGGCGTCGTCGACCTGGGCGACCCCGAGGTCGAATCCGCCGAGTCCATCGCGAACCGGATCCGCCGGGCGCTGGAGTTCCACGCCCCCGACCGGCTCCAGATCGCCCCGGACTGCGGAATGAAGTACCTTCCGCGCGACCGCGCCTTCGCCAAACTCCAGGCCATGACCGAAGCGGCGCGTATCGTCCGCGCGGAACTGGGCTGACTCAGGTCAGCGGCCCGCCGCCGACTGCCGCACCACCGCACGCACGGCACGCGCCGGCGTGTCCCGGGGCAGCGACCGGGACACGCCCGCGATGACGGCCCCGAGCACCAGGCCGACCGCCATCGCCACCCGCAGCGAGGTCGCGTCCGCCAGGAAGCCGATGATCACCGGGCCGAGCAGCAGGCCCGCGTAGCCGATCGCCGCCGTCTGCGCGATGGCCGGGCCCGACTGGGCGGGGTCCGCGCCGCCGGCGAGGGAGAGCGCGAACGGGATGACCGGGGCGATCGCCAGCCCGGCCACCAGCAGCACCGGCATCACCAGTCCGGCGGCCGGAGCCGTCACGACCACCGTGAACGCGGCCGCCGTGGCCAGGCCGCTGACGGTCAGGTGCGCGCGGACCCCGAAGCGGGCGCGGAGCCGGTCCCCGGCCAGGCGGCCCAGGAGCATGCCGGTCACGAACAGCGGGTAGCCGAGGGCGGCCACCGACTCGGGCGCGCCGAGGATGTCGCGCAGGTAGAGGCCGTTCCAGTCGGCGACCATGCCCTCCACGGTGAACGCCGCGAAGACGACGATCCCGAGCAGGTAGACGACCCGGGGCAGGCCGCGCCGGGACCCCGTGCGATCCTCGCGCGCGGGCGGGTCGGCCAGGAAGGTGGGGACGAGGGCGAGCGCCGCCGGAATGCCCGCCACGCCGACCCCGGCCAGGTGCGGCGTGAAGGTCAGCCCGAGCCGGATCGCCGCGAATCCGGCCAGGCCCGAGACGATCGCGCCGAAACACCAGCCCGCGTGCATGCCGCTCAGCAGCGGGCGGCCGTACCGGGCCTCCACGGCGGAGCCCTGGGCGTTCATGGCCACGTCGAGCAGGCCGAACGCGACCCCGAACACGCTCATGGCGGCCAGCAGCATCGGGTACGACGGCGCCACGCCCACCAGCGCCAGCGCCGCCCCGCAGCTCGGCCCGGTGGCGGTCAGGATGCCCTTGCTGCCCAGCCGCCGCATCAGGGGCCGGGCCGCCTGCATGCTCACCAGGGCCCCCACGCCGCAGGCCAGCAGGGCCATCCCCAGCCGGCCCTCGGACAGGTCCAGCTTCCCGGCCAGCGCGGGCATCCGCACGGCCACGGTGCCGGAGAAGATCCCCGCGAGGACGAAGGTCAGAGTCGTGCCGATCCGGGCCGTACGCAGGCCGTGTCCCACGGTGTTTCCTTCCCCGGCATCGAAATGGGGGCTGCTGGCTGACCTGGCTCACAGAACCGTATCGAAAAGCCGGGGATTCGTCGCGGCCGTATGGGATAAGGGCGGCCGAAAACCGGTCGCGGAGTTCGATGAATATGGGGTGGCGGAGATCTTTCCGCAGGCCCGGCGAGTGCGGCGAAATACATTTCCACGCGGGGCCCGGGAGCCGGGCGCGGCCAATTGTCCAGCATGTGGACGCCCGGGTCAGACCCCTTAAGGGAAGCGGCGGCACGCAATCGCCGACGGGGCCGATGAATGGTTCGGTGAACGAAAGGGCGAGTAACTCGAATTCGCATGTCACCGGCCCTTGACAGCCGGGTTGGCGGTCAGTGCGTGAAATGAGTCTTCTCAACGGATGATTTCCAGCTTATGAACGGCACAGCGGCCCGCACCGGCCGATTCCCCGAGTAGTGAGGATGCGTGATGTCGCAAATCCGATTAACCCTCCGCAGGATTCTCGTCACCCTGGTCTCGGCCCTCCTCGTGCTGACCGGCCTGGCCACGCTGACCGCTCCCGCGCAGGCGGCCGTGCCGAACCGGTGGGGGTTCGCGCTCGTCGACATCCCGTCGGGGATCCCGGACCCGAACCACCAGGCGGGCAGCTGGCCGGCCGGGTTCAACGTCAGCGTCACGCCCGGCGTGGTCGGCCAGACGTTCGTGCGGTTCCCGCAGATCGCGAGCGGCGGCGGCGTCGTGCACGTCACGGCGGTCGTGAACACGGCCGCCTGGTGCCAGGTCGAGGCCTGGACGCCGGTCGGCGTCGACGAGCTCGTCACCGTGCGGTGCTACCGGTTCGGCGGCGTGCCCGGCTTCGTGCCCTTCACCGTCATGTACGAGACGAGCAGCGGGCCCCTCCCCGCCGGCACGCACGGGTTCGGCTACGTCGCCTACAACGGCGCGGCGATCACGGCCTCCTACAACTCGGTGCTGGGCGCGAACACCGTGGTGCCCACCGGGGTCGGCGTCTGGACGGTCACCCTGAACGGCCTGGGCGCGCCGGCTCCGGCGGGCAACCTGCAGGTGACCTCGGTGAACCCGGGCGCTCCCGCCCGCTGCAAGGTGGGCGCCTGGTCGCCCGGCGCCGTCGCGCAGACCGTGCAGGTGCGCTGTCACGACGGGGTCAACACCCCGTTCAACACCGGCTGGAACCTGACGTACCAGCGGGAGCGGGCGATCACCGGCGGAGCCATCCCGCCGAAGAACTTCGCGTACACGTTCGACGTCAACCCGGCCAACCCCGGTCCGTACGCGCCCGTGCCGGTGGGGATCAACTACAACTCGCAGGCCGGGGTCAACACGGTGCAGACCGCGGGCGTTCCGGGGCTGCGGATGGTCATCTTCCCGAGGGTGGGCGTCCTCCGCGACCACGTGCAGGCGACGGCGTTCGGGTCCGGTCCCGAGTACTGCAACCTGCAGGCGACGTGGGTCACGAGCGGCAGCCAGGCCTTCGTGCGCAACGTGTCCTGCTGGAACGCCACGACCCGGGTGGACCGCCAGTCCCTGGTGACCTACACATCCCAGTTCTAGGGGGGTTCTGGCAGTCGTGCGGTAGCTGAATGGAGACGCCGGCGGGCGCCGATCCGCCGGCGCCTCCACATGTGGGGACGAAACTTTCGGAGATAATCCGAGAGTTTTCGCCTTTGAAACGTAGGTGCTACTTGGCGATTTGGTCAATGGGTCAAACGGTCATCCTCGTACGGGCCGAAGTTGGAGTCCCAAAGTTTTCGGGACCGCCGGGCCATGGCGATCAGGAACACGACGGGAGCCGTGAGCAGGCAGGCCACCAGGACGAGCGCGGCCCGGATGGAGACCCGTTCGGCGAGCAGCCCGATGGGCGGGCCGCCCGCGAGCTGGCCGGTGGCGTCCACCTGGCCGATCAGTGAGTAGACGGTGGCGCGGGTGGCCGGCTCGGTGCGCTGGGACAGCCAGGCGGCGATCAGCGGGTGGGCCGCCTGCCGGGTCATGCCGACGCAGACCGACGCGAACGCGGCAAGCCAGAAGTCGCCGGCCAGCGCGAACACCAGCGCCGCCCCGGCGCACGCGGCCTGCAGCGCCGCCAGGGTCCTGGCCACCCTGACCGCGTCGGCGAGGTCGACGGTGCGGCGGACCAGCTCGGTGCAGGCGATCGCCCCGGCCATCGCGGCGGCCGACAGCGCGCCGAACCAGATCACGGGCGTGGCCGCCGCCGGAAACCCGGGCCCGGTGAGGAAGTGGGCGGGGGAGAGCCGGTCGATGCCCTCGCTGGCCAGCGCCGCGCCGAGCAGCGCGGCCAGCAGGCAGAGCAGCGCCGGATCGGCGCGGCTGGTCCGTACGGCGGTCGCGGCCTGGCGGCGCATCGACGCCCACGAACCCCGCTCATCCGGCGGGACCGGGCGGAAACCGTGCTCCCGCATCAGCACGGCGAGGACCGGGCCGAACAGCAGCAGGATCACGCCGGCCACGACCAGCGGCAGGAAGAGGCTCAGGCTGCCCAGCGCAACGCTGACCCCGATGCCCGCCACCGTCGCCGCCTGCCCGACCTGGCCGCCCCGGACGAGCACGGCCGGAGCGCGCTCCTGCCCCAGCTCGTCCACGGCCCACGCCTCCTGGGCGCCGTCGACGAAGGTGAAGCCGACGCCCATGACGGCGCTGGCGGCCAGAATGACGCCGAAGGAGGGCACCAGGCCCTCCAATGTCATGCCGAAACCGAGCAGAACATAGCCGATGATGACCGACCACTTCCTGCTGTAAAGGTCGGCGAGTACGCCGGTCGGCACCTGCGCCGTGAAACAGACCAGTTCCAGGGTCGTGCCGACGAGGACGAGCTCCAGCGGGCCGAGCCCGGCGGCCTGGACCTGGTAGACCAGGCTGAGGGTGAACGAGGTGGTGAAGGCGAAGGCCGAGACCCCGCGAATGACGAGATACGTGACATGGGCACGCAAGATCGAACTCCGTTGCTCAGGAAGGGACGGACGGAAACCGCCGGCAGGGGAGAACGATCAGGTGAATCGGTCAGCGCGGGAATCGGTCAGGACGATGCGCGGAATTCCCCCATGCCGAAGGAGAGGCACTGCCGAGTCACGGTCATCGGTGCGCTCCTTCCATGAGGTCGCGACGAGATTAACCACCGGCGAAACGAGGAGCAAGCGGATTTAGAGCGCGGTCCTGCTGACCTGCTGCTGGTTGCCGGAGTGGCAGGCGTACTGCTGGAACTGCACGTTGTCGGCGGTGGAGCTGCTGGGCAGGTCCAGGCAGCGGCCCGAGTGGCGGGCCGCCAGGCGCAGGTATCCGCCGCCCGCGTCCTGGAGCGTCCACTGCTGGTTGGCGCCCGAGCCGCAGGTGTACTGGAGGATCGTGGCGTAGTCGGCGGTGCTCGCGCTGTTCACGTCCAGGCACTTCCCGGAGTGCCGGGCGATCACCTGGACGTAGCCGCTGCTGATCGACTGGATCCGCCACTGCTGGTTGTTGCCGCCGTTGCACGCGTACTGCACGACGGCGCCGCTGTTGGCGGTCGACTGGTTGCGCACGTCCAGGCATTTCCCCGAATGCCGTACGGTCAGGCGGTCGAACCCGGAGCCGGTCGCCGACAGGGTGCCGGTGGCCGTGTCCACGGTCAGCTGGCGGGCGTTGGACAGGCTCATCGTGGTGGCGCTGGGGAAGCTGATCGGCAGCCAGACGTAGCGGGAGTCGTTGACCGGGCCGCCCCAGGCTCCCGCCCAGCGGTCGCCCATGTACAGGTACGAGGTGGTCTGGGTGCCCTGGATGGGCAGCACGAACGTGGACTGGGAGCCGAACGTGAGGCCGTCGCCGGCGTTCTGCCAGGCGCTCCAGGGGCCGGTGACGCTGGTGGCGGTGGCGTACCTGGCCTGGTTGGGCTGCCAGCCGGTGGCGCCGGAGGTGAGCAGGAAGTAGACGCCGTTGCGTTTGAACAGGGCGGGCGCCTCGCGGTGGTCGCCGTCCCACATCCGGACCAGCGCGGCGACGGACCGGTAGTCGGGGGTCAGCCGGTAGATGTGCAGGTCGAAGTTCTCGTCGGCCGCGGAGATCATGTAGCCGGTGCCGTCCGTGTCGACGAAGGCCGTGATGTCCCGGGACATGTGCCCGAGCGGGCGGAAGCTGCCGAGGTAGGTGTAGTTGCCGTCCACGGTGGCCGACACCGCCACGGCCGCCCGCGCCTCGCCGTAGTCGCTGCCGTTCTCCTTGTGCATCCACATCACGTACTGGCCGGTGCTCGCGTTGTAGATGACCTTCGGCCGTTCGATGTTGGCGACCTGGAGTTCGGCCGCGCTGGACTGGGTGAGCACGTTGTTGCGGAACTCCCACGTGCGCAGGTCCGTCGAGCGGTACACCGAGACGTAGCGGAAGGTGCCGTTGGCGTTGCGGTTCTCGCCGAACCAGTAGTAGTGCGCGCCGACCTTCAGCACGCCGCCGCCGTGCGCGTGCACGAGCGCGCCCGAGGTGTCGGTGAACTGGGCTCCGACGGGGACGGTCACCGCCGCCGCCATCGCCGGGGTCCCCGCCAGGATCAGCGCCAGCGCCGCCACGATTGCCACGATCCTCGACATGGGACTCCCTTTCCGTCGTCGTCCCAGCGGAAGGCACCCGGAAGTTACGGCCGGAATCCGCGAGCCGCAACAGGGAAGATCGTCGCCATCGCGCGGAAAGGGCGCTCAGCGGGGGTTATGTCCGACAGCGTTCGGCCGAAATGACGAAAATTACATTTCCGTATCGGCGAAGCCGCAGGTGGCCGTCATCGGGCCATGGCCGTGGCATGCCCGGCCGAACGCCCGGCTCCTAGCATCGCCTGAGCCGATCAGAGGAGTGCGCATGCGCCGGAAAGTCAGCACGTTACTCACGATTTTGCTAACCATGGTGGGGACGGTCGTCTTCGGCTTCTCGTCCCCCGCCCAGGCGGCCCCCGTACGGGTCATGCCGCTGGGTGACTCGATCACCGGTTCCCCGGGCTGCTGGCGGGCCCTGCTCTGGAACCGCCTGCAGAGCAACGGCCTCACCAACGTCGACTTCGTCGGCACGCTCGGCCCGCAGGGCTGCGGAGCGCCGTACGACGGGGAGAACGAAGGCCACGGCGGGTTCCTCGCCACCAACGTCGCCAACGCCAACCAGCTGCCCGGCTGGCTGTCGGCCACCAACCCAGACGTCGTGATGATGCACTTCGGCACCAACGACGTGTGGAGCAACATCGCGCCCGCGACCATCCTCACCGCGTTCAGCAAGCTCGTCGACCAGATGCGGGCCAACAACCCGAACATGAAGATCCTGGTCGCGAAGATCATCCCGATGGCGTCCAGCGCCTGCGGCCCCTGCCCGCAGCGCGTGATCGACTTCAACAACGCCATCCCGTCCTGGGCGGCGGGCAAGACCACCGCCGCCTCGCCGATCACCGTGGTCGACCACTGGACCGGCTTCAACACCGCCACCGACACCTACGACGGCGTGCACCCCAACGCCGCCGGCGACCAGAAGATGTCCAACGCGTGGTACCCGGTGCTCGCCCCGCTGGTAGGCGGCGGCGACACCACCCCGCCGAGCACGCCCGGCACGCCCGTCGCCTCCAACGTGACCGCGACCGGCGCGACCCTCAACTGGACCGCCTCCACCGGCGGCACCGGCGGAGTGGCCGGCTACAACGTCTACCGCGAGCAGGGCTCCACCGACCCCCTGCTGGCCACCCCGGCGACCAACAGCGCCGTCCTCACCGGCCTGACCCCCAACACCCAGTACCAGGTCTACGTACGGTCCAGGGACGCCGCCGGCAACCTGTCCGCCAACTCCGGCCTGGTCACCTTCACCACCCAGCAGGGCACCTGCACCGACACCACGCCACCCAGCACCCCGGGCGCCCCGACCGCGTCCGGTGTGACCTCCAGCGGCGTGACCCTCACCTGGTCCGCCTCCACCGACTCCGGCTGCTCCGGCCTGGCCGGCTACAACGTCTACCGCGAACAGGGCGCCACCGACCCGCTGCTCGGCCAGACCACCGGCACCAGCCTCACCCTCACCGGCCTGACCGCCGGCACCGCCTACCAGGTGTACGTGCGAGCCCGTGACAACGCCGGCAACCTGTCCGGCAACTCCCCGCTCGGCACCTTCACCACCTCCGGCGGCGGAACCGGCGGCGCCTGCACCGTCACCGGCACCACCCAGAGCCAGTGGGGCAACGGCTACGTGATCCAGCCGGTCACCGTCACGGCCGGATCCTCCGCGATAACCTCCTGGACGGTAACCTTCACCCTCCCGTCCGGCCACACCATCACCGGCTCCTGGAACGCCACCTTCACCCAGAGCGGCCAGACCGTCACCGCCAGGAACGTCGGCCACAACGGCAACCTCGCCGCCGGCACCAGCACCTCCTTCGGCTTCCAGGCCGGCCGCCCCAACGGCAACACCTCCCTCCCCACCTCCTACACCTGCACCACCCCCTGATTCCTTGATCCCCGCCGGGCGGTTCCCAGGTGGCACCGGGAGCCCGCCCGGCGGCTTTTCAGCAGGTGAGTTCTGGGTGGAGATGGAGGAATTGGCGGAGGTCGGAGGCGGGTTTGCCGGTGAGGAGTTCGATGTCGGCGGTGATGCGGTCGTAGCGGTTCTCGGAGTGGAGGCGGGCCATGGTGAAGACGTGGTCGTACACGTGCGGGGGGAAGCCGAGGGGGCGGAGGTAGCGGTCGGCCCATTCGGCGAGGGGGAGCGGGGTGTAGGTGATGGGGCGGTGGAGGAGGTCGGAGAGTTCGGCGGCCATGGCGGTGAGGTCGCGGGAGGCGGGGCCGGTGAGTTCGTAGACGGCGCCGGTGTGGGGGGTGGGGGCGCGCAGGATGGCGGCGATCGATTCGGCCACGTCGTGGGCGGCGACGGGGGAGGTACGGCCCGAGCCGAAGGGGAGGCGGATGGTGCCGTCCTTCCGGATGGAGGCGGCGGCGAGGGTCATGAAGAGCGGATTCTCCATGAAGACGGTGGGGCGCACGTGGATGACGGGCAGGCCGGACCAGTTGAGCGCCTGCTCGGCGAGCCAGTGGTGGCGCTGGTGCTCGGACTCGCCGGTGCTGCCCAGGCCCATCTGCGAGACGGTCATCTGGGACATGTTCACGAACACGTCGAGGTCGCCGCAGTGGCGGGCGGCCGTGGCGGTGGTGAGCGTCGCCGCCAGGTAGTCGGCGGAGACGCTCATGCCGAAGTAGACGCGGCGGCAGCCGTCGATCGCCCGGACGACGTCGGGGGCGCGGGTGAGGTCGCCGACCACGACCTCCGCGCCCATGGCCCGCAGCGCCTCGGCCCGGTCGTCCTCGCGGCGTACGAGCGCGCGGACCGGCAGCGAGTCCCGCCGGAGCAGTTCGACGACGGTACGGCCCACGCCGCCGATGCTCCCGGCGGCGCCGGTGACCAGGATCGGCCTCTCCTCGGGCATCCGTCCCTCCTCCGATCGCCATTTCGACCGATATTTTCGACCGATATTGAGGAGCGTGCCCAGAGTGTCCGCGATCCAGGTGATAGTCACGGTCAACTCATGTGCAAGCGCGTACCGCTACCTTCTGGGCATGATCAAGCGAATTGTTCTCGGCGGGGCCGCAGTCGCGGCGGGCGCCGTGCTGATGGTTCCGGCGACGGCCTCCGCGCAGGCCGCCCCTCCCGCCACGGTGGCGAAGAAGCTGTTCAACGCCTGGCTGAAGAACGACAAGGTGGCGGCGGCCAAGGTCGCCTCGCCGGGAGCGGTGAAGAGCATCTTCGCGTACAGCTTCAAGGCGCCCGACCAGTTCGCCGGCTGCAAAGGCAACTACTGCCGGTTCAAGCACACCAGCGTGAACGTGCCCGGTGACCTGAACGGCCTCGGCATGGTCGTGACCGGCGGCAAGGTGACCCGCGTCTACCGCTCGCGCTTCGCGTCCCCGGCGACCGTGACCAAGCACTTCCACCGGTCGTACGTCCTCGGCGACCGGCGGCGGGCCCTGGAGGTCGCCACCCAGACGGCCGTGAACACCCGCTTCCAGGTCAAGTACGACCCCAACGGCGTGACCCACTTCTACCAGGGCTGCAGCAAGGAGACCGGGGGTTACGCGTGCGCGTACTCGTACGAGGGCGGCGCGGTCGTCATGCACGTGCGCGGCTCCAAGGCCAGGGGCTACGAGGTCGCCACGGTGAGCTTCATCGCCGACTGAGCCGGCTGAGCCGGCTGAGCCGGCTGAGCTGATTGAGGCGTCTGAGCCGACTGAGCCGGCTGAGCCCGTTCTGCCCGGGGGCCGATGGAATCAGGCCGTGACCACTTCCGTGTCCGGGAGAGGTCACGGCGGCGGTACCTTTTGCCGGTGGAGGAGATCGATCGCCGCATTGTGACGCTGCTGGCCGCCGACGGGCGGATGAGCTTCACCGACCTGGCCAAGGAGACCGGGCTCTCCGTCTCCGCGGTGCACCAGCGGGTGCGCCGCCTGGAGAAACGCGGCGTCCTGCGCGGATACGCGGCTCTGATCGACTACGACGAGATCGGGCTGCCGCTGACCGCCTTCATCTCGATCAAGCCGATCGACCCGGCGGCGGCCGACGACGCGCCGGAGCGGCTGAGCCATCTGACCGCCATCGAGTCGTGCCACAGCGTGGCCGGCGAGGAAAGTTACATTCTCAAGGTCCGGGTGGCCTCCCCGCTCGCCCTGGAGGATCTGCTCAACCAGATCCGGGCCGCCGCGAACGTCTCCACCCGGACCACCGTGGTCCTGAGCACTCCCTACGACCACCGGCCTCCGGCCATCGCCCCATGAAGGCCATTGCCTCCTGAAAGGCTGGCGCGCCCCGAAAGGGCCGTCGCCGCGAAAGCAGGGCCGCGCCCAAGGGGAAGGGGCGCGGCCCGTTTCAGGCGTGACCCGCGGGGGCGTGCTGGAAGTGCCCGCGCAGCCGGGCGAGCGCCTCGGGCGGCGCCTGGAGGTGGTCGAGGCCGTGCAGGGCGGCCCCCACGATCGGCGGAAGCTCGGTGACGATCAGCACGGCGTGCGGCGCGGCCGCCGCGTAGCCGGATTCGATCAGGCCGGAGAGCAGCGGGTCGCGCGCCGTGAGGACGCCGCCGCCGAGCACGACCTCGCACGGGGAGTCGAGCAGGCCGACCCGGCGCATGGCGACCGTGCCGAGCAGGGTGACCTCCTCGGCCAGGCGCTCCACCACCGAGCGGGAGACCGGGTCGCCGGCGGCGGCGACGGCCAGCAGCGGCTCGACCAGTTCGTGCAGCCGGGCCAGGGGCAGCTCGCCGAAATGGAAGGCGACCACCGCCTCCTCCACCGTGCGGGTGCCGAAGACCTCCCGGACCGCCGCGGCCAGGCCGGTGGCGGGCCCGCGCCCGTCCTCCGCCCGGGCGGCGTGCCAGAGGGCCTCCTCGGCCAGGCCGTACCCGCCGCCCCAGTCGCCGCTGAGCCGGCCGAGGGCGGGGAAGCGGGCGACCCGCCCGTCGGGGGCGACGGCGACGGCGTTGATGCCCGCCCCGCACACCACGGCGGCCCCCCACGGCGCGGACGAACCCGAACGGAGCAGGGCGAAGGTGTCGTTCCCCACCACGACGCTGCCGCTGTAGCCGCGCCCGAGGATCTCGGCCCGCAGCCGCTCCTCCTCGATCGGCAGGTCGGCCCCCGCCACGTAGGCGGCGATGTGGTCGGCGTACGGCGCCCGCGCGCCCGGCAGCATCCGCCCGACGATCTCGCCGATCACGTCGATGGCGGCGGGCACCCCGGCGCTCTGCGGCTCGAAGCCCGCCCCCCGGCCGGTGGCCAGCACGGTCCCGTCCTCGGCGACCAGGCACACGTCCGTCTTGCTGTTGCCGCCGTCGACGGCCAGTAACGTCCTCACCGGTCCGCCCACGGCAGGAAGGCCCGGTTGGCCGCGATCAGCCGGTCGGCCAGGCCGGCGGAGAGCGTGGCCTGCCCGATCAGCGGGTGCGCCAGCAGCGCGTCCCGCACCCGTGCCGCGCCGCCGTGCCGCGCCGCGGCCAGGGCCAGTTCCTCGTACGCGGAGACGTTGCCGATCAGCCCCCGGAACAGCGGCTCCACCGGCGCCACCGGCAGCGGGGTCGCGCCGTGCGCGCCGACGACGGCCGGGACCTCGATGACGGCGTCGTCGTCCAGGAACGGCAGCGTGCCGCCGTTGCGGGTGTTCACCACCTGGACGTCGCCCCGGTCGCCTGCCAGCGACGCGATCAGCGCCACCGCCGCCTCGGAGTAGTACGCCCCGCCGCGCTTGTTCAGCAGCTCCGGCTTGGTGTCCGCGGCCGGGTCGGCGTAGATCTCCAGCAGCGCGTCCTCCATGGCCTTGACCTCGGCCGCCCGGGACGGCTTGGCCTTCTGCTCCGCCACCACGGCGTCGTGCTCGTAGAAGAAACGCAGGTAGTAGGAGGGCACCACGCCGAGCTCCCGGACCACCCAGGCGGGCAGCCCGATCTCGCCGGCGATCCCGTCGGCGTGTTCCTCGATCAGCCGGGGCAGCACCTCCTCGCCGTCCAGCAGGACGCTGCGCTCCCAGGTCAGGTGGTTCAGTCCGACGTGCCCGAGCGAGATCCTGGCCGGGTCAACGCCGAGCCGCTGGGCGAACCTGCGCTGGAACCCGATGGCCACGTTGCACAGGCCGATCGCCCGGTGGCCCTCGTCCAGCAGCGCCTTGGTGACGATGCCGACCGGGTTGGTGAAGTCGACGATCCACGCGTCCGGCGCGTGCTCGCGCACCCGGGCGGCGATGTCCAGCACCACCGGCACGGTGCGCAGCGCCTTGGCCAGGCCGCCCGCGCCGGTCGTCTCCTGCCCGACGCAGCCGCACTCCAGCGGCAGCGTCTCGTCCACGTTCCTGGCGGCCTGCCCGCCGACGCGCAGCTGCAGCAGCACCGCCCCGGCCCCGGCCACGCCCGCGGCCACGTCCGTCCAGGTGGTCACCCGCGCCGGATGCCCGGCCCTGGCCAGCATGCGCCGGGACATCCCAGCGATCAGCGCCAGCCTGCCCTCGTCCGGGTCGACCAGCGCGACCTCGGTGAGCGGCAGTTCGCCGCGCAGCCGCGCGAACCCGTCGATCAGCTCCGGCGTGTACGTCGAGCCGCCCCCGACCACGGCGAGTTTCACCCTTGTGCTCCTGTAGGAAGAACCGAAACAACCTTCGTCGAACTGAAGACCTCGTCGCGCACCGTGTCCAGCGCCAGGTGCAGCCCGCCGGCGAGGACGGGGTTGCCCGCCACCGTGGAGAGCCGCAGCGGCGGCCGGGGCAGGCAGAGCGCGTGCAGTTCGCGTTCCAGCAGCCCGCGCAGCGTCTCGCCGCCGGCCAGCAGCACGCCGCCGGACAGCACGATCAGCTCGGGGTCCACGACCGCGGTCACCGCCGCTAGGCCCATCGCCAGCCGGGCCGCCACCTCGCGCAGCGCCTCCTGCGCGGCGGGCGCGAGCTTGCCGCCGCCCTCGGCCGCCCGGACGGCGTGCCGTACGGCCACGGCCGGGGTGGCGCCGCGCAGGCCGTGCTCGCGCAGCACCCGCAGCACGGCCGGGCCGCCGGAGAGCGCCTGGAAGCCGTGGTCGGCGCGGCGGCCCACCTCGCGGACTGTGGGCGCGCCCACCGTGGGCATGTAGCCGACCTCGCCCGCGCCGCCGGTGGCGCCCCGGTGCAGCCGCCCGCCCAGCACCAGCGCGGAGCCGATGCCGGCGTCGGCCCACAGCAGCACGAAGTCGCGGTGCCCGCGCGCGGTGCCGTGCGCCTGCTCGGCCAGGGCCACCAGGTTGACGTCGTTCTCCACGTCCACGGGCACCCCGACGCCGTCGCGGAGCGCGCCGAGCAGGTCGGGGATGTGCCAGCCGGGGATGTGCGCCGCGTACCCGAGCCGGCCGGTGCCCGGGTCGATCGCGCCCTGGATGCCGATCACGACGCGGTGCGGCGGCGGCAGGTCCGGACCGGCCCCCGCGAGCGCGGCCCGGACCTTCGCCACCACACCCTTCTCGCCGGACTCCCCGGCTCCTGCGGCCCCCCGCCCGGGAGTGGGCAGCCGGTGCTCGGCGACCACCGTGCCGGCCAGGTCGGCGACGGCGACGTCGATGCCCGCCGGGGTCACGTCCAGGGCGGCCACGTGCGCGGCCGCGGCGTTGATGCGGTACAACTCGGCTGTACGGCCCGGCAGCCCTTCGCGGATGCCGTCGAGCACGACCAGCCCGGCCTCCTGCAGCCGGGCCAGCAGCTGGGAGGCGGTGGGTTTGGACAGTCCGGTGAGCGCGCCCAGCTCGGGCCGGGTCAGCGGCCCCCGGTCGAGCAGCACCTGCAGCGCGTGCCTGTCGTTGATGGCCCGCAGCAGGCTGGGCGTGCCGGGCACCAGCTGGTTCACCTGGACATCCTCTCCCGCGCCACGTATCGGTTAGGAAAGCTTCCTAACCGCTCCAAGAAAGTAAAGAAACTTTCCGAACCAGTCAAGCGCCGCAACCCACTTGTGACCCATGTAAACTTCGCGCGTGACGGCGACGGACCCGGAGGCGCGGCAGCGCGGGCGTCGTCGGGGCGAGATGACGGTCGCCACCATCGCAAGGCTGGCGGGCGTGTCCGCGCCGACGGTCTCCAAAGTGATCAACGGCAGGGCCGGGGTGGCCCTGGACACCCGGCGGAGGGTCGAGGAGCTGCTGCGGGAGCACGGCTACCGCCGTCCCGACGCCGTCGGCCCGGCCTCCATCCTGGAAGTGGTCTTCTCGGTGCTGGAGAGCCATCTGGCCATCGAGATCATGCGCGGCGTCGAGTCGGTGGCGCGCGAGCACGAGCTGGCCGTCGGCTTCAGCGAGATGCGCGGCCGCCTGGCTCCCGGGCGCGGCTGGATCGAGCAGGTGCTGTCCCGCCGCCCGACCGCGGTCATCGCGGTCTACGCCGGGTTCACCCCGCAGCAGCAGGGCCTGCTGGCCACCAGCGCCATCCCGCTGGTCGCCCTGGACCCGACCGGCGACCCCGGCCACGCCATTCCCTCGGTGGGGGCGACCAACTGGAGCGGCGGCGTGGCCGCCACCCGCCACCTGCTCGACCTCGGCCACCGCAGGATCGCCAAGATCAGCGGCCCGCTCGGCTTCCTCTGCTCCCGGGCCAGGCTCGACGGCTACCGGGCCGCCATGGACGCGGCCGGCATGCCCGCCGACCCCGCGCTGGTCAGGGACGGCGCGTTCGCCTTCGAGGACGGCCTGGCCAGGGGCGCCGAGCTGCTCGCCCTGCCCGACCGGCCCACCGCGATCTTCGCGGGCAACGACCTCCAGGCCCTCGGCGTGTTCGAGGCCGCCCGGCGGGCCGGCCTGCGGGTGCCGCAGGATCTCAGCGTGGTCGGCTTCGACGACCTGGAGTTCACCCGCTGGTGCGGGCCGCCGCTGACCACCGTGCGCCAGCCGCTGAGCGACATGGGCGCCGCCGCCGCGGAACTGGCGGTCGGCCTGGCCTCGGGGCAGCCGCCCGCGCAGACCAGGGTGGAGCTCGCCACGACCCTCGTGGTGCGCGAGAGCACGGCCCCTCCGGCCTGAAACTTTCTCCCCCCGCCCGCTCCGGCCAGCGGCGCGTCCCGCCGGCGTGGCCAAGCGCTTGACCGGTTCACGCGCCCGGCCTACCTTTCCGCCGAATGCGATCGCTGCTATCTGCGAAACGTTTCTAAGGAGAGGGAATGACGAAGGTGAAAGGCGTCGCGCGCGCGGCCGTGGCGATGCTGATGGTCGTCGCCGGCCTGGTGTTCGCCCGGCCGGCCTCGGCGGCGTCACTGGTCGAGGTCACCGGATTCGGGACGAACCCCAGCAACCTGCGTATGCACATCTATGTGCCCGACAACGCTCCGGCGAACCCGGCCATCCTGGTGGCCGTGCACTACTGCACCGGCTCCGGCCAGGCCTTCTACTCGGGCACCCAGTTCGCCTCCCTGGCCGACCAGTACGGCTTCATGGTGATCTACCCCACGGCGACCCGCAGCGGCAGCTGCTTCGACGTGTCCTCACCCCAGACCCTCACCCACAACGGCGGCAGCGACTCGCTGAGCATCGTGTCGATGGTCCGCTGGGCCGTCCAGAACCGCAACGGCGACGCCAACCGCGTCTACGTCACCGGGGCCTCCTCGGGCGGCATGATGACGAACGTGCTGATCGGCGCGTACCCGGACGTGTTCAAGGGCGGGGCGGCGTTCATGGGCGTGCCGTTCGGCTGCTTCGCCACCACCGACGGCTCGATGTGGAACAGCCAGTGCTCCGGCGGCAACCGGATCATGACGGCGCAGCAGTGGGGCGACATGGTGCGCAACGCCTTCCCCGGATACACGGGGGCCCGGCCGATCATGCAGATCTGGCACGGCACCCAGGACACCACCCTCGCGTACCCGAACTTCAACGAGCAGATCAAGCAGTGGACGAACGTGCACGGCCTCAGCCAGACGCCGTCCTCCACCACGACGCCGCAGCCGAACTGGACCAGGACCCAGTACCGAGACAGCGGCGGCAACCTGAAGGTCGACGCGTACAGCATCGCCAATACCGGCCACAACCTGCCGCTCAGCGGCCAGGCGGCGCTGGCGATCCAGTTCTTCGGCCTCAACGGCACGCCGACCGGCGACACGACCCCGCCGAGCACGCCGGGCGCCCCGACCGCGTCCGGCGTGACCGCCTCGGGGGCGACGATCTCGTGGAGCGCGTCCACCGACACCGGCGGCTCCGGCCTGGCCGGCTACAACGTCTACCGCGAGCAGGGCACCACCGACCCGCAGCTGGGCACGACCTCGACCAACTCGATCACCCTGACCGGTCTGACCGCCAACACCCAGTACCAGGTCTACGTCCGGGCCCGCGACGGAGCCGGGAACCTGTCCGGCAACTCGCAGCTGGTGACCTTCACCACCCAGACCGGCGGCGGCACCGACACGACGCCTCCGACCACGCCCGGTACGCCTACCGCCTCCGGCGTCACCTCCTCCGGCGCGACGCTGACCTGGACCGCGTCCACCGACAGCGGCGGCTCCGGCCTGGCCGGCTACAACGTCTACCGCGAGCAGGGCACCACGGACCCGCTGCTCGGTTCGCCGACCACCAACTCGATCACGCTGACCGGTCTGACCGCGAACACGCAGTACCAGGTCTACGTCCGGGCCCGCGACGGAGCCGGGAACCTGTCGGGCAACTCCTCGCTGGTGACCTTCACCACCACTGGCGGCGGGACCGGCGGCGCCTGCACCGTCGTGGCCACCACGCAGACCACGTGGGGCAACGGGTACGTGATTCAGCCGGTCACGGTGACGGCGGGCACGTCCGCGATCACCTCCTGGACGATCACGTTCACGCTTCCGGCCGGCCACACCGTCACCGGTTCCTGGAACACCC